>NZ_JACVZC010000147.1 GCF_016658545.1 Pseudomonas sp. S37
AGCGGCTTCAGCCGCGAACACCGGCAAAGCCGGTGCCATCCACCGCGCTGGCTTTTTCGCGGGTGAACCCGCTCCTACAAGTACCGCGCGGGCTTCAGGCTCACACGATCCCTGTAGGAGCGGCTTCAGCCGCGAACACCGGCAAAGCCGGTGCCATCCACCGCGCTGGCTTTTTCGCGGGTGAACCCGCTCCTACAGGTATTGCACTGGCTTCAGGGTCACACCATCCCTGTAGGAGCGGCTTGGGCGAGCACCGTCAACTGGCCTTCAACGCTTCCCTGGCCCGCTGGGTGGTATGCATGGGCTGCGGCTTGGCCCAGTTCTCTGGCAGGTTTATAAAATCTACCAACTCACGCAGGCGCCCTTGGTCTCGGCCATTGAAGGCGAATGACAAACGAGTCAGGTGGCTGTAGTTACCCACCTCATGTTCGGCACTGCTGTCGGGTTGCTGGTGATATTTGCCGCTCAAGCGCAAATCGGCAAAGCCTTCCTGAATGTCATACAACGCCGCCTCGCTCAGGGCATGGTGCATGCGGATCACGAACTGGCTCTTCAGCCAGCGGCTGGAATGGTAGTTGCTGTAGAACTGGTTGATTTCCTCCACCGCCTCGTCGGCGCTGTGCACCAGGCGCACCAGCTTCAGGTCGCTGGGCAGGATGTAGCGATTCTCTTCCAGCTGGCGGCTGATGAAGTCCAGGCAGTCACGCCAGAAGCTACCGCCAGGTGAGTCCAGCAGTACCACGGGTACCAGTGGGCTCTTGCCGGTCTGGATCAGGGTCAGCACTTCCAGCGCTTCATCGAGGGTGCCGAAGCCACCCGGGCACAGCACCAGGGCGTCGGCTTCCTTGACGAAAAACAGCTTGCGGATAAAGAAGAAATGGAACGGCAACAGCTTGTCGGTGCCGTCCACAGTGGGGTTGGCATGCTGTTCGAAAGGCAGGGTGATGTTGAAGCCCAGGCTGTGGGCGCTACCGGCGCCTTCGTGGGCTGCGGCCATGATGCCACCACCCGCGCCAGTGATGACCATCAGGTCGGACCGCGCCAGGGTGGCGCCCAATTCGCGGGCCAACGCGTACATCGGGTGTTCAAGCGGGGTGCGCGCCGAGCCGAATACGGTCACTTTGCGTCGGCCCTTGTAGCGCTGCAGGGTGCGGAACGAATGGTCCAGTTCACGCAGAGCCTGCAGGGTGATCTTGGCGCTCCAGCGGTCACTGTCGTCGTGGGCCATGCGCAGGATGGTCAGCATCATGTCGCGGTACAGCGGCAGGTTGGGGCTGCCTGGCGCCACCAGTTGCAATTGTGCGTCGATGTGGCTGAGGTCGATGTTGTTGTCGCGGAAGTGGCTGAACAGCAGTTCGTTCGATGGGTAAGGCATGCAACGTCTCCTTCTGCACCAATACCTCTGACCTCAATCTAGACCCTCGCGGCCGATTGTGCCGGGCTGTTTGCCAGCGCCGCCCGTCGGCATGCGGCCACTGGCGATGCGGGTTTGGTTAACTGGTAAAGCGAAACGTGTCGGTGCAGGAGGTGGCGGTATGCATCGCTTGATCATCGAAGTGGACTGGCAGCTCTACCAGCAGCTGGAAAATGCGGCCCAGGTGCACCACCTGAGCCTGGAAGCCGAGTGCCAACGCAGGCTGGCGGGACTGGAGTGTCAGTCGCGCTACTTGCAGGCGCTACTGGCCGAGATGCGCGCCGAGGCCGCTGAAGGGCATTGGCGCGCCTGTGAAGACGAGAAAGCCTAGGGGTGAGACGCTGTGTTTACTTCTTCTTGTTGCCGGCCACACAACTGGCATTGTCGAACGCCTGATCCATGATCGGCTGGTTGGTCTTGTAAACGGTGAACCGGTAGACCATCACTGCACCCTTGGACATCAGGTTGCGGAAGCCATTGTTGCGGCACACGCTGTCACCCAGTTGGCTACGCACCTGGGCGGGGTTGGCTTGCATGCGCTCGGCATGGCTCTGGCGCACGCTCAAGTGGTTGATCAGTGCCTTGCCTTCCACGGTATAGCCCTGGTCGAGGATGTCCTCGTTGATCGCGCGCGGGGTACCGACGCTGCTTTCTTTGGCGACTTTGTCGAGCATCTTGCTCAGGTCGTAATCCTGCTTGGAAGCCGCCTGGGCTGCCAGCGGCAGGGCGAGCAGCAGGCTCAGGGCGGGGGCGATAAGGCGCAGCATGAATCTCTCCTGGTTCGATGACTGGCGCTTTGACATGCGCGGGTCGACGGCGTTCCGTGAAAATCGTGCGGGCGAGTGAACCGGGCACGGCAATACCCGATTATAAGGACCTGCCCGCCGCCTGCACAGCAATCGCCCCCTGTTCTGGTAGACTGGCGCCCTTGTTTTCCCAGAGTCATCCTTGTGCCCATTTCCAACCTGTCCAGAGGCCTGCCGGCATGAGCCATGCGGTAGCGCGCCTGCGCGCCGAACGGCTGGCCCGCAGCATCAAGCCTTTCATCGCCCGCGGCTCGCGTGCCGAGCGCTGCGCCGATTGTCGGGTCATCGCCACCCACTGCCTGTGTGCCTGGAAACCCCGGGTACAGGCAGATTCGGGCGTGTGCCTGCTGATGCACGACACTGAGCCACTAAAGCCGACCAACACCGGCTGGCTGATTGCCGACCTTATCGAGGACACCTTTGCCTTCGGCTGGCTGCGCACCTCGGTTGACGAGCGCCTGCTGGCGCTGCTCGACGACCCGCACTGGCAGCCCTACATTGTCTTCCCGGGCGAGTTCGTTGCCCAGGAACGGGTAGTCAGCGAGGTGGTGCGTGAGCCGGGCAAGCGCCCGCTGTTCATCCTGCTGGATGCGACCTGGACCGAAGCGCGCAAGATGTTCCGCAAAAGCCCGTACCTGGACCGCTTCCCGGTATTGAGCCTGCAAGCCGAGCAGATGTCGCGCTACCGCCTGCGCCGCTCCAAGCGCGACGATCACTTCTGTACGGCGGAAGTCGCGGCCATGTGCCTGGAGCTTGCTGGCGACAGCCAGGCTTCGCAGGCGCTGGATGCCTACCTGGATGTGTTCAGCCTGCATTACCTGAGCGGCAAGCGGCGCCTGCCGCTGGACGAGCAGGACGACACCCACCAACGTTTGCATACCTTCCTATAGTCCAAGGGGCACGAGCCCAGCTTTGGTTCATAATGACGGGGCTGGCAGCCAGGGTGGGCGAGACGGCAGGGCGTTTGGCTTGACCACCCTTGACCGTGCTCGGCATCCTTGGCGCCGATTCCCCGCCGGGCGCTTCCCTTACCCCCGAGTGCCTGGCATAGAACAGGATCCTTAGATCGATGGCCACTTACGAAATCCTGATTGCCGATGACCACCCGCTGTTCCGTGGCGCCCTGCGCCAGGCCGTTACCCTCGGCCTGGGGCCGGATGTACGCCTGGTCGAAGTCGCAAGCATTGCCGAGCTGGAAGTCCGGTTGAGCGAAAAAGCCGACTGGGACCTGGTGTTGCTGGACTTGAACATGCCGGGTGCCTACGGTTTTTCCGGGCTGGTGCTGCTGCGCGGGCAATACCCGCAGATCCCCGTGGTGATGGTTTCGGCGCAGGAAGAGGCCGCTGTGGTGGTCAAGTCCCGCGAATTTGGCGCCAGTGGCTTCATTCCCAAGTCCAGCCCCCTGGAAGTGATCCAGGATGCCGTGCGCAAGGTGCTCGACGGTGAGGTCTGGTGGCCGCCGCAGGCGTTTGAAAAGGTTGATGTCTCGGCCGAGGCCAAGGCCGCCAGCGAAGGGCTGGCCAGCCTGACGCCACAGCAGTTCCGGGTGCTGACCATGGTCTGCGAAGGCCTGCTGAACAAACAGATTGCCTATGAACTGAGCGTGTCGGAAGCGACCATCAAGGCCCACGTGACCGCCATTTTCCGCAAGCTGGGCGTGCGTACCCGCACCCAGGCTGCGCTGCTGCTGCAACAACTTGAATCGGTTGCCGGCAACTGACTGCGCATGGCTTCACGCTTTTTTGACCCGTGCCGGTCTAGTCTGCTGGCCTTTCTGTTGTGAAGTGACTCACATGACATCGCCATTCAAGGGCCAGACCGGCCTCAAACGTATCTTCAACGCCGCTGGCTACTCGCTGGATGGCCTGCGCGCCGCCTTCAAGGGCGAGGCTGCATTCCGCCAACTGGTACTGCTCAACGTGCTGTTGATCCCGATTGCCTTCTGGCTGCCGGTCAGCCGCGCAGAGCGGGCGATCATGATCGCCGTGTGCCTGCTGGGGCTGATTGTGGAGCTGTTCAATTCGGCAGTGGAGGCGGCTATCGACCGCATTTCGCTGGAGCGCCACCCGTTGTCGAAAAACGCCAAGGACATGGGTAGCGCCGCGCAACTGGTGGCACTGACCATGGTGGCGCTGGTGTGGGGCGTGATCCTGCTTTAAGCGATCGGCGGCAGCACGATTTCGTCACTGCGGGTAAAGCCTGCAGTGAAGTTGCGGCACAGCTCCAGAAACTCGCGCATGGCCGAGGTCTGGTACTTCTGCTTGTGCCAGATGAAGTAGAACTGGCGCATCAGGTCCAGCTCCGGGGTTTCCACCGGTACCAGGCTGCCACGGCGGAACGCGTCGCGCAGGGCCAGGCGTGAAATGCAGCCAATACCCAGGCCCGACTCTACCGCGCGCTTGATCGCTTCAGTGTGTTCCAGCTCCAGGCGGATGTTCAGGTTGGCACGGTGATGGCGCATGGCCTGGTCGAAGGTCAGGCGTGTGCCCGAGCCTTGTTCACGCAAAATCCACGCCTCTTGCGACAGGCTTTCGATATCGGCGCGGCCCAGCTTGGCCAGCGGGTGCTGTGGCGCGCAGAACACCACCAGTTCGTCCTCGACCCACGGCTGCACTTCCAGGTCGGGGTGGTTGCAGTCACCTTCGATTAGACCCAGATCAATTTCGTAATGGGCGACCTGTTGCACGATATGCGCAGTGTTCTGTACATGCAGCTTTACCTGGCTTTCCGGGTGGGTCTGCATGAAGCTGCCGATCAGCAGGGTGGCCAGGTAGTTGCCGATGGTCAGCGTGGCGCCGACCGCCAGCGAGCCGAAACCGGACTTGCCGTTGAGCAGGTCTTCGATTTCCTTGGCCTGGTCGAGCAGGGCCACTGCTTGCGGCAACAGTTGATGGCCCAGGGCATTGAGCGCCAGGCGCTTGCCGGCACGGTCGAACAGTTGGCAGCTCGATTGCCGCTCCAGTTCGGTGATGGAGGTGCTGGCGGCCGACTGCGACAATGCCAGCAGGCTAGCGGCCCGAGACACACTCTGGTGCTGGGCTACGGCGACGAAGACTTGCAGCTGACGAAGTGTAAATCGCATATCGATATAACCGATAACACATATCTTGATAATCCAGTTAACAGATATTGTCGCTGCCCCTAAACTATCGCGCAACTGTGCGTGTTGCACGCGCTGCGTTTTTCTTCAGGAGCCCCATCGATGAGCAACATGAACCACGAACGTGTCCTCAGTGTGCACCACTGGAACGACACCCTGTTCAGCTTCAAGTGCACCCGCGACCCGGGCCTGCGCTTCGAGAACGGTCAGTTCGTGATGATCGGCCTGCAGCAGGAAAGCGGCCGCCCGCTCATGCGTGCCTACTCCATCGCTTCGCCGAACTGGGAAGAGCACCTGGAGTTCTTCAGCATCAAGGTGCCGGACGGCCCGCTGACCTCGCAGCTGCAGCACCTGAAGGAAGGCGATGAGATCATCATCAGCAAGAAGCCTACCGGCACCCTGGTACTGGACGACCTGAACCCCGGCAAGCACCTGTACCTGCTGAGCACCGGCACTGGCCTGGCGCCGTTCATGAGCGTCATCCAGGACCCGGAAACCTACGAGCGCTTCGAAAAAGTGATCCTGGTACACGGTGTGCGCTACGTGAACGAAGTGGCCTACCGCGAGTTCATCACCGAGCACCTGCCGCAGAACGAGTTCTTCGGTGAGTCGGTGCGCGACAAGCTGATCTACTACCCGACCGTGACCCGCGAGCCGTTCGAGAACCAGGGCCGCCTGACCGACCTGATGCGCAGCGGCAAGCTGTTCAGCGACATCGGCCTGCCACCGATCAACCCGCAGGATGACCGTGCGATGATCTGCGGCAGCCCGAGCATGCTCGACGAGACCAGCGAAGTGCTGGACAGTTTCGGCCTTAAAGTCTCCGCCCGCATGCGCGAGCCGGGTGACTACCTGATCGAGCGTGCCTTCGTCGAGAAGTAAGCGCAGGTTGGTATGAAGAAGGCGACCATAGGGTCGCCTTTCTTATGCCTGGGATTTATGCACTGCCTGTTCTGGCCCTTTCGCGGGTAAACCCGCTCCCACAGGGACACCACAGGGACACCACAGGGCCTGAGGCAGTGATATCTCTGTGGGAGCGGGTTTACCCGCGAATAGGCCGGTGCAGGCAAATCTATTCAACCCGCGTCTCACCGCTGTACACCAATATCTCGCGGCACCGCTTGCACAGGTAACGCCGCCCCTGGCGCACCAGCTTGTGCCGCTGCGCAGTAAACGGGAAGTCGCCTTGCGGGCAAGGGCAGCGGTAGATGTAGCGGGTCACCACACGCCGCTGCACTTCATAGTTATGGCAGCGATTCGGCGGCAGTTCGTACACCCCGCGCATGATCAGCTGCCATTCCTCGCCATGGGCCTGGATGCGGTCGCCAAACAGCTGATGGGCCACCAGGTGCGCCACTTCATGGGCCACGGTCTGGCGCAGGAAGTCTTCCTGGTTTTCGCGGTACAGCTGCAAGTTGAAGCGCAGCAGGTTGTCGTGCAGGTGGGCGACCCCGGCTTTTTGCCCGCGCAGCTTGAAGCTGACTTCCGGGCGCGGGAAGGGGCGTTTGAAAAAGGTTTCGGCTTGCTGGTAACAGGTTTCGACGCGTTGTCTGAGCAGCTCGGGCATGGCGGGGTGGTTCTCCTGACCGGGCATTATGCCGCAACCACAGGCAGCCTGCCGAGCCACCGGTCAGCGCACAGCCAGAGGCCGCCTTGCGGCGGCCCCTGGTTGATGCCCCAGTGTTGGTTGAGTCTGTTCTAGTTGGTGTAGACGGGCCCCACGCCCAGTCCCCAGATAATCACCGTGGCGGCCATGATCGCCACCAGTACCACAAGGCCCACTGCCAGCACGGAGCTTGAGAACAGGAAGCCTTCGTCGGACGGTATGTTCATGAAGGTCGGCAAGCCGACATACAACAGGTACACCGTGTAGCAGATGGCGGCAGTGCCGATCAGCATGCCCAGCCACAGGTGCGGGTACAGCGCCGCCAGGCCGCCGATGAACAACGGGGTGGCGGTATAGGTGGCAAAGGCGATGCACTGCGCCATGGACGGGTTGGCATCGTAGGTGCGGGCCATCCAGTGGATGAACGCCCCCATTACAGCCACCCCGGCAAGCATGGCCAGGTACGACATGATGCTCATCCAGATGGCGCTTTCCATGGTCAGCATCACCGCTGGCCGGTCGCCGATCACCCAGCCCACCTGGGTGGTGCCGATAAACGCGGAAATGGCAGGGATCGCCGCCAGGATCAGGGTGTGTGTCAGGTACATGTGGCTGATGGTTTCTTCTTCGCCACGGATCTCCCGCCATTCCTGGTCGGGATGGGTAAACAGCCCCACAACGTGATGAATCATGCCGTCACTCCTCTCAATGTTGCCAAACGCCCCCCAGATGGAGCGCAAGCGGCCCGAGGCCCGAACACCGAAGCAAGCGGTAATGTGGCCTTATGTCGCAGTATAGGAAGCCGTTACCGGCATAAACCATGCTTTTTAGAGCAAATTGCGCTGTCGGCCGCACTGCTGATTACATTGAAGTCTTTATCGGAATGCCTACAGCAGCGGCGCGTTTGTGCGTAAAATAGCCGCCTTTTGTCACACCTCGCGGATCCAAGCGCTATGGGCACCCTCTCGGTCAACCAGAACAAACTGCAAAAACGCCTGCGTCGTCTCGCCGGCGAAGCCATCACCGACTACAACATGATCGAGGATGGCGACAAGGTCATGGTCTGCCTGTCCGGCGGCAAGGACAGCTACACCATGCTCGACGTTCTGTTGCACCTGCAGAAGGTAGCGCCGATCAAGTTCGAGATCGTTGCGGTGAACATGGACCAGAAGCAGCCGGGCTTCCCCGAGCACGTGCTGCCGGCCTACCTCAAGGAGCTGGGCGTCGAGTACCACATCGTCGAGAAGGACACCTATTCGGTGGTCAAGGAGCTGGTACCGGAGGGCAAGACCACTTGCTCGCTGTGCTCGCGCCTGCGCCGTGGCACCCTGTACACCTTCGCCGACGAGATCGGCGCGACCAAGATGGCGCTGGGGCACCACCGCGACGACATCGTCGAAACCTTCTTCCTCAACATGTTCTTCAACGGCGCGCTCAAGGGCATGCCGCCGAAGCTGCGCGCCGATGACGGCCGCAACGTGGTGATCCGCCCGTTGGCCTACTGCCACGAGAAGGACATCCAGGCCTACTCGGACATGAAGCAGTTCCCGATCATCCCGTGCAACCTGTGCGGCTCGCAGGAAAACCTGCAGCGCCAGGTGGTCAAGGACATGCTGGTGGAGTGGGAGCGCAAGCACCCGGGCCGTACCGAGAGCATTTTCCGCGCCATGCAGAACGTGGCGCCGTCGCAACTGGCCGACCGCAACCTGTTCGACTTCACCAGCCTGAAGATCGACGAAAGCGCTACCCCACGCTTCCTCGACGTGGTGAACATCTGAGCCCATGCGCGATTACCAGTGGCTGCATGAGTACTGCCTGAACCGCTTTGGCTCGGCCCAGGCCCTGGAGGCCTTTCTGCCGCAGCCGCGCACGCCGGCGCAGTTGCGCGACATCAGCGACGACCGTTACCTGTCGACCCTGGCCCTGCGCGTGTTCCGCGCCGGGCTCAAGCACAGCCTGGTGGATGCCAAGTGGCCGGCGTTCGAGCAGGTGTTCTTCGGCTTCGACCCGGAGAAGGTGGTGCTGATGGGCGCCGAGCACCTTGAGCGGCTGATGCAGGATGAGCGCATCATCCGCCACCTGGGCAAGCTCAAGAGCGTGCCGCGCAATGCGCAGATGGTGCTGGATATCGCGAAAGCGCATGGCAGCTTTGGTGCGTTCATTGCCGACTGGCCGGTGACCGACATTGTCGGGTTGTGGAAGTACCTGGCCAAGCATGGCAACCAGCTCGGCGGGTTGTCGGCGCCACGGTTTTTGCGCATGGTTGGCAAGGACACGTTTATCCCGACCGATGACATGGCGGCGGCGCTGATTGCCCAGAAGGTGATCGATAAACAGCCGACCAGCCAGCGTGACCTGGCGCTGGTGCAGCAGGCGTTCAACCAGTGGCATGCCGAGAGTGGGCGGCCGCTGTGCCAGTTGTCGGTGATGCTGGCGCATACCGTCAACCATTGAGTCCTGAGCTGGCCTCTTCGCGGGTGAACCCGCTCCCACAGGGATCGCGCCGCACTTGAGGCCTGCACTGTACCTGTGGGAGCGGGTTTACCCGCGAAGAATTCAACTGCCTTCGCCCGCCATGCGCCGCTCATGCTGGAACTTCCAGCGCACATACAGCAGCCCGGCAATGAACAGCCCCAGGCTGACCAGCACTTCAACCCAGCCAAACACCGCCCGCGCCGGGTCGAACGCTGCCAGCACACCCTTGATGAAATAGATATTCACCACAAAGCAGGTCCAGGCATGCGCCCGGGCGCTGCCCAGCAGCATGCCCGGCAGCAGCAACAGCAGCGGCACCAGTTCGATCGCCAGGATCACCTCGACCCTTGCCCCATGCAGGTTGGCGAACCACAGGTTGTTCACCACCAGCAGGGCAATCAGGCCAAAGAAAAACGCCAGGCTCAGCGCCCGCGTCAGGCGCAAGCGCGGTGCCAGCCAAGCCAGCGGCGGCAACACCTTGGGCTTTTTAGCCACGCGCGGCCTCCAGGGCCTTGGCCGTGGTCGCCAGGCGTTGGCCAAGGGCGCGACAAAGGGCGATTTCATGCTGGTCGAGCTCACGCTTGCCGTCGGCACCGGCGTGGTGGCTGGCGCCATACGGGGTGCCGCCGCCGCGGGTCTCGAGCAATGCCGACTCGCTGTAGGGCAGGCCCATCACCAGCATGCCGTGGTGCATCAGCGGCAGCATCATCGACAGCAGGGTGGTTTCCTGGCCGCCGTGCAGGCTGGCGGTGGAGGTGAACACGCCGGCCGGTTTGCCGACCAGTTCACCGCCCAGCCACAGGCTGCTGGTGCCATCGAGGAAGTACTTCAGCGGCGCTGCCATGTTGCCGAAGCGGGTCGGGCTGCCCAGCACCAGGCCGGCGCAGTGGCGCAAGTCGTCGAGGGTGGCGTACAGCGCGCCGCTGGCCGGGATGTCCGGGGCTACTGCCTCGCATTCGGTGGAGATCGCCGGCACCGTGCGCAAGCGCGCCTCCATGCCGGCCAGCTCGATACCGCGGGCGATGTGCCGGGCCATTTCGCTGGTCGAACCATGGCGGCTGTAATACAGCACCAGAATGTAGGGCTGGCTCACGGCAGGATCTCCAGCACGGTTTCTGGCGGGCGACCGATCACGGCCTTGTCACCGGCCACCAGAATCGGCCGCTCGATCAGCTTGGGGTGCTGGGCCATGGCATCGATCAGTTGTGCATCGGTCAAGGCCAGGTCGGCCAGGTTCAGTGCTTTGTATTCGTCCTCGCCTGTGCGCAGCAGCTGCCGTGCGCTGATGCCCAGCTTGCCGAGCAGGGCCTTGAGGGTGGCGGCGTCGGGCGGGGTTTCCAGGTAGCGCACGATGGTCGGTGCCAGGCCGCGGGCTTCGAGCAGTTCCAGCGCGCCGCGGGATTTTGAGCAGCGCGGGTTATGATAGAGCGTGAGGTCGGTCATGTCGGGTCGCATCCAGCTGGGTGTGGCGGCTATTCTAACCGCAGCGACTGACCAATTTGCTTTAAAACTCGAGAAGGATTGACCCATGGCAAGGCGTCTGGCAGCAGTACTGGCCATCACCGCGAGCCTGTTGCTCGGTGGTTGCGGTGCCGATTATGGCGTGGACCAGCACGGTAATACGGTGAAGGCCGAACAGATCGACGGGCACTGGCTGGTGCTCAATTACTGGGCCGAATGGTGCGGGCCGTGCCGTACCGAAATCCCGGAGCTGAACACAGCGGCCAAGCAGTGGGCGGCCGAGGGCATCAAGGTGGTGGGGGTAAACTTCGATGGCTTGCAGGGCCAGGACCTGAAGCAGGCCTCCGAAACCCTGGGCATCGGTTTTACCGTACTGGCCCAGGACCCGGCCGAGCGCTATGACCTGCCGCGCAGCGAGGCGTTGCCGGTGACCTACATCATCGATGACAAGGGCAAGGTGCGCGAGCAGTTGCTGGGTGAGCAGACCCTGGAAGGGCTGCAGGCCAAGATCAAGGCCCTGAAAGGCGCCTGAAGCAAAAAGCTTCGCGGGTAAACCCGCTCCCACAGGTTCGATGCAGCCTTCAAATGCGGCGCTGTACCTGTGGGAGCGGGTTTACCCGCGAAGAGGCCGCCGGATCGGTCAGCCTTCCTCAGGCCAGAAACGCAGCGGCTTGCCCTCGGCCGGCCAGAAGCGCATCTGCTCCACCGGCGAGACATCCCAGCGCTGCACCGTTTCCAGCGCCTGCAGGAAGCGTTTTTCCTGCTCCATCAATGCTGGCGCGCACAGCTTGCGGGTCTTGCCGACCTTGCCGAAGCTCAGGTGTTCGCCGTCCAGTGTGTACGGCGCAAACCAGTGGTTGCAGCCGCCATTGCCATAGGCGCGACCGTCGCTGGCCAGGGTCAGGGTCAGGTGGCTGTAGTCGATCAACGGGCGTTCGCCAATCCACTCCAGTACATAGCTGCGCTCTTGCTGCAGCTTGGAAGGTTCAGCGGCACAGCCGAGCAGGCCGGTGGCAATCAGCGCGCCGGTCAGCAGATTTTTCACTCGGCGCTCTCCTGGCAACGCGGGCACAGGTGCTTGTCGCCACGGCTGGCCCAGCCCAGCTCGGCGATACGCGCGCTGGCAGCAGGCTGGCGGGCTTGCTTGCCCAGCTTGGCGTCTACCGCAAACTCGAAGTCCAGCACGGCGTCGCAGCTGTCGCATTCGACCTGCCAGGTGAGGATTTCCAGCTCGTTGAACGCCGGGCCGCTGGCCACGGCAACCCACTGACCGCGCGGGTTGATCAGGTGGCGCACGCTCTCTACGGTCAGGCGCATGGACAAGTCCTTGCTGCCCTTGAGGGTAACCAGCAGGGTGTCGCCTTTGTGCATCGAGCCGCCATTGCCAGTGACCTGGTAACGGCCCGGCACCAGGGCGCGGCACTCGATCAGGGTGTGTTGCGGGTTGAAAAGGGTGTAGCGGAAATCGTGCTCGACCATGGGTCCTCCAGAAATGCCGCGTATCCTAGCACTAACCCATCACCAGATTCTGTGGATTGCCTGCCGCCCAGCGGTTGATGTTGTCCAGCGTGGTCGCGGCAATGGCATCCAGCGCCTCACGGGTAAGGAAGGCCTGGTGCGCGGTGATGATCACGTTGGGGAAGGTCAGCAGGCGGGCCAGCACATCGTCCTGCAGGGGCAGGTCGGAGCGGTCCTCGAAGAACAGCTGGGCTTCTTCTTCGTAGACGTCCAGGCCCAGGTAGCCGAGCTGGCCGCTTTTCAGCGCGTCGATCAGCGCCGGGGTGTCGACCAGTGCGCCGCGGCCGGTGTTGATCAGCATGGCACCGGGCTGCAACCGGGCCAGGCTCTGTTCATTGATCAGGTGCCGGGTGTGCTCGGTCAACGGGCAGTGCAGGCTGATGATGCGGGCCTCGCGCAGCAGCTCGGGCAGCGGCAGGTAGCGTGCGCCCAGTGCCAGCAGCTCGGGGTTGGGGTAGGGGTCGTAGGCCAGCAGCTGGCAGCCGAAGCCGGCCATGATCCGGGCGAAGGCTGCGCCGATCTGGCCGGTGCCGACCACCCCGACGGTTTTGCCGTGCAAGTCAAAGCCGGTCAGCCCGTGCAGGGTGAAGTCGCCTTCGCGGGTGCGGTTGTAGGCGCGGTGCAGGCGCCGGTTGAGGGCCAGGATTAGCGCCACGGCATGCTCGGCCACGGCGTGCGGCGAGTAGGCCGGCACGCGTACCACGGCCAGGCCCAGGCGCTGGGCAGCAGCCAGGTCGACGTGGTTGTAGCCGGCCGAGCGCAGGGCAATCAGGCGCGTGCCACCGGCGGCCAGGCGTTGCAGCACGGCGGCGTCGAGCTCGTCATTGATGAAGGCACACACCACCTCGAAGCCATCGGCCAGGGCGGCGGTGTCGACTGTCAGGCGGGCGGCCTGGAAATGCAGATCCAGGCCGGTGCCGCTGGCGGCCCGGGTGAAGCTTTCCTGGTCGTAGTGCTGGCTGCTGAACAACAGGGCGCGCATTGGGGCTTCCTTTGTAGTGTATGGCTTGGGTTGGTCGGTGCCTGTGAGATCGAGCGCCGAAGTGTTCGCCTCGATACATTCAGCGCCTGT
>NZ_JACVZC010000148.1 GCF_016658545.1 Pseudomonas sp. S37
CCGACCCTCTGCTTGTAAGGCAGATGCTCTCCCGGCTGAGCTAATCACCCTCGCGATGTTGCTTGTTGCGTTTGCTTCGCTGAGGCCGCGAAATTTACGCAGGTGGCGAAGCTAAGTCAATAGCCCCATTGAATTTTTTTTCAAAAGGGCAAAATTTTTGTGGTTGCCTTTGCCGGCCTATTCGCGGGTGAACCCGCTCCTACAAAGGGTATGCGTTCGTTGTAGGAGCGGGTTTACCCGCGAATAGGCCCGTACAAGGTAAACAAGGTGCTCAGGTGTAGATCATCTTGCGGGTCATGCCACCATCGACCACAAACTCCTGGCCGGTCACGAACGCAGCCTGGCGCGACAGCAGCCAGGCCACCATGGCCGCCACATCCTCCACCGTCCCTACCCTGCCCGTCGGGTGCTGGGCATGGTCGGCATCGGTCAATGGCTCGGCACGGCGTTGCGCCGGGTCACGGGCATCGATCCAGCCCGGGCTCACCGCATTGACGCGGATCTCCGGGCCCAGGCTCATGGCCAGGGCATGGGTCAAGGCCACCAGGCCACCCTTGCTCGCGGCGTACGCCTCGGTGTCCGGTTCGGATTGCCGTGCCCGGGTCGAGGTCAGGTTGACGATCGCCCCGTTGTGCGCACGCAGGTACGGCGCACAATGCTTGGCCAGCAACATGGGGCCGTTGAGGTTCACCGCCAGTACCCGGTTCCATTGCGAAAGGCTCAGGCTTTCCAGTGTCTGGTTGTGCGGGTTGGCGATGGCGGCATTGCACACCAGCGCATCCAGCCGGCCAAACTGCCCGAGTACCTCGGACACCCCGGCACTGACCTGAGCCTCGTCGGCAACGTCCATGGTGATGAACCACGCGTTGTCACCCAAGGCCTTGGCCACCTTGGCGCCACGCGGGCGGTCAAGGTCGCTGAGCACCACTTGCCAGCCCTCGCAGATCAACCAGGCGGCAATGCCCAGGCCGATGCCGCGCGCGGCACCGGTTACCAGGGCTACCCGGCCATTGTGGCCCGGGGTACTGCCGCCAATCTGCATCACAGTGCGGCCAACCCACGCGCCAGGTCGGCTTGCAGGTCAGCCACGTCTTCCAGGCCCACGGCTACGCGGATCAGGCTGTCGCGGATACCCGCAGCTTCACGCTCCTGCGGCGACAGGCGGCCGTGGGAGGTGGTGGCCGGGTGGGCGATGGTGGTCTTGCTGTCACCCAGGTTGGTGGTGATGGAAATCACCCGAGTGGCATCGATGAAGCGCCAGGCGCCCTCTTTGCCGCCCTTGACCTCGAAGCTGACCACCGCACCAAAGCCACTCATCTGGCGCTTGGCCAGTTCGTGCTGCGGGTGGCTCGGCAGGCCGGCGTAATGCACCTTCTCGATACCGTCCTGCTGCTCCAGCCACTCGGCCAGGGCCTGGGCGCTTTCGCAGTGCGCACGCATGCGCAGGCGCAGGGTTTCCAGGCCCTTGGTGAAGATCCAGGCGTTGAACGGGCTGAGGGTCGGGCCTGCGGTACGCAGGAAACCCACCACTTCTTTCATCTGTTCGGCACGGCCGGCAACCACGCCGCCCATGCAACGGCCCTGGCCATCGATGAACTTGGTGGCCGAGTGGAACACGATGTCGGCGCCCAGCTTCAGCGGTTGCTGCAACGCCGGGGTGCTGAAGCAGTTGTCCACCACCAGCATCGCGCCATGGGCATGGGCGATTTCGCTTAGGGCGGTGATATCGACCAGTTCGGCCAGCGGGTTGGATGGCGATTCGACGATCAGCAGTTTGGTGTTGGCCTTGATGGCCTTTTCCCAGCCAGCAAGGTCGACCAGTGGCACGTAGTCCACCTGTACGCCAAAGCGCTTGAAGTACTTCTCGAACAGGCTGATGGTCGAGCCGAATACGCTCTGCGACACCAGCACGTGGTCACCGGCGCTGCACAGCGACATGACCACGGCAAGGATCGCCGCCATGCCGGTGGAGGTACCCACGGCCTGCTCGGCACCTTCCATTGCCGCCAGGCGCTCTTCAAAGGCACGCACCGACGGGTTGGTGTAACGCGAATAGACGTTGCCCGGTGTTTCACCGGCAAAGCGCGCAGCGGCATCGGCCGCCGTGCGGAACACATAGCTGGAGGTCAGGAACAGCGCTTCGCTGTGCTCGCCCTCTGGTGTACGGTTTTGACCGGCGCGCACCGCCAGGGTGTCGAAACCGACACCCTCGAGGTCGCTGTCCAGTCGCCCGGCATCCCATTGATCCGTCATGCCGTCGCTCCCTGAATCAGTTGTTGTAGAGGTCGATGATCGCGCTGACGGCCTGGTTCTTGACCTTGGCCAGGTCATTACGGGCCTGCTCGATACGCTCGAGGTAGGCTTCGTCGATGTCGCCGGTGACGTACTCACCGTTGAACACCGCGCAATCGAAGTGATCGATCTTGATCTTGCCGCCACCGACCGAGTCGATCAGGTCTGGCAGGTCCTGATAGATCAGCCAGTCGGCACCGATCAACTCGGCCACCTGTTCGGTGGTACGGTTGTGGGCGATCAGTTCGTGAACACTCGGCATGTCGATGCCGTAGACGTTGGGGTAGCGTACAGCCGGGGCTGCGGAGCAGAAGTAGACGTTCTTGGCACCGGCTTCGCGGGCCATCTGGATGATCTGCTTGCAGGTGGTGCCGCGCACGATCGAGTCGTCCACCAGCATCACGTTCTTGCCACGGAACTCCAGTTCGATGGCGTTGAGCTTCTGGCGCACCGACTTCTTGCGCGCGGCCTGGCCGGGCATGATGAAGGTACGGCCGATGTAACGGTTTTTGACAAAGCCTTCGCGGAACTTCACGCCCAGGCGGTTGGCCAGTTCCAGCGCGGCAGTGCGGCTGGTGTCCGGGATCGGGATGACCACGTCGATATCATGCTCAGGGCGCTCGCGCATGATCTTGTCGGCGAGTTTTTCACCCATGCGCAGGCGGGCCTTGTACACCGAGATACCGTCGATGATCGAGTCCGGGCGGGCCAGGTAGACGTGCTCGAAGATGCACGGCTGCAGGTTCGGCGCTTCGGCGCACTGCTTGGTGAACAGCTGGCCTTCTTCGGTGATGTACACCGCTTCGCCCGGCGCCAGGTCGCGGATCAGGGTGAAGCCGAGCACGTCCAGGGCCACGCTTTCCGAGGCGATCATGTATTCCACGCCTTCGTCGGTGTGACGCTGGCCGAACACCACCGGGCGAATGCCATGGGGGTCGCGGAAGCCGACGATGCCGTAGCCGGTGATCATGGCCACCACCGCATAACCGCCAACGCAACGGCTGTGCACGTGGGAAACCGCAGCGAACACGTCTTCTTCGGTCGGCTGCAGCTTGCCACGTACCGCCAGCTCATGGGCGAACACGTTCAGCAGCACTTCCGAGTCGGAATTGGTGTTGACGTGGCGCAGGTCGGACTCGTAGATCTCCTTGGCCAACTGCTCGACGTTGGTCAGGTTGCCGTTATGCGCCAGGGTGATGCCATAAGGCGAGTTGACGTAGAACGGCTGGGCCTCGGCCGATGTCGAGCTGCCCGCAGTCGGGTAGCGCACGTGGCCGATACCGATGCTGCCCACCAGACGCTGCATGTGGCGCTGCTGGAACACGTCGCGCACCAGGCCATTATCCTTGCGCAGGAACAACCGGCCGTCATGGCTGGTCACGATACCGGCAGCGTCCTGGCCGCGGTGCTGGAGGACCGTAAGCGCGTCATACAGCGCCTGATTGACGTTCGACTTACCGACGATACCGACGATGCCACACATGCGACGCAACCCCTACTTTGACGAAACTTGAGTGAATAGCGCTCAGGGCTTTGCCGGCCCGAGCAACTGTTCCTTGAACGGCAGATCAGCCGGAGCGCTGATCAGCCCACCGGGCGACCACTGGCCGGTGAAACCCAGGATCAGGTTTTTCGACCAGTCGGCGACCAGGAGAAATTGTGGTATCAGGCGTGATTCCTGCCACCAGGTGTCTTGTTGAACCGGCCCCAGGCTGATCAGGCCGATGGCCACCACTACCAGCAAGGCCCCGCGCGCGGCGCCGAAGGCCATGCCCAGGAAACGATCGGTACCGGACAACCCGGTCACGCGGATCAGCTCGCCGACAAGGAAGTTGACCATGGCCCCCACCAGCAAGGTGGCGACGAAAAGAATGGCGCAGCCGGCGATGACGCGCATCGATGGCGTCTGGATATAGCTCTCAAGATACACCGAGAGCGAACCGCCGAACATCCAGGCAACCGCACCGGCAATGATCCAGATGAGCAAGGACAAGGCTTCCTTGACGAAGCCGCGCTTGAGACTGATCAGTGTGGAGACGGCGATGATCGCGATGATCGCCCAATCAACCAGGGTAAATGCCACGATGCTGCCTGCAGACGTTTGAGGCGGCGCATTTTACCAGAGCGGCGGGCTGGGAGTAAGCGGAATGTCAGTTGGATTGGTGATGGGCCCTTCGCGGGTAAACCCGCTCCCACAGGGACCGCGTTACTGCATGGGCGACGCCCAACACCTGTAGAAGCGGCCTTGTGTCGCGATCGGGCCGCAAAGCGGCCCCACGATCTCGGCCACAGCGGGAATTGCTGGGGCCGCTGCGCGGCCCGATCGCGACACAAGGCCGCTCCTACAGGGGATCGAGTCAGCCAGGCCTAGCCGCGCTCAGGCTGGAAGCGCACCAAAAAGCCCTTGAGGCTGTTCTGGCGGTTGACCGCATCGCGCACGCGCTCGGCCTCGGCGCGCTCGATCAATGGCCCCACATACACCCGGTTCATGCCTCCGGCCGAACGGATATAGGCGTTGTAACCCTGGCTACGCAAGGTTTGCTGCAGTTTCTCGGCACCGGCGCGGTTGGACAGGCTGGCCAACTGGATCGACCAGCTGACCGGCAGGCCATTGACGTCGATCTTCGATGGCGCGGTCGGCGCCGGTGTTGCGGCAGTTTTCGCCTCAACCTTGGGTGCAGGCGCCTGTGGCTTGGCCGGCTGGGTCTGAACCTGAGCCTGGGTCTGCGGCGACGGGCTAATCGGCTGGCTGGGGGTGCTGGCCGGCGCAGTCGATTCGTTGACCACCACTGGCGCCTGCTGCGGCTCGTCGGCAATGACCTGCGGCTCCGGCACGGCGACCGGTTCCACCTTCACTTCCGGCAGGCTGGGCATGGCTGGCGCCTGCGGGGCTTCGACGTGCACCTGGCGCATCTCGTCCTCGCGGGTGAACAGCATCGGCAGGAAGATCACCGCCAGCGCCACCAGCACCAGCGCACCGACCATGCGCTGTTTCATCCCTTTATCCAGCACTGCCATCTACTCCACCCTCCTGGGTGTGCCGCTCCAGCCACTCCAGCGCCTGGGCGACACAGAAAAACGAACCGAACAGCAAGACCTGGTCATCCGCCGTTGCCTGCGCGCATTGCCCTTCAAGGGCGGCGTCGACACTGGCATAAGACTTCACCGCCGCACCAAGGTTCGTCAAGGCTTCGGCCAGCTCCGCAGCCGGGCGGCTGCGCGGGGTGTGCAGCGGTGCCACTGCCCAGTCATCGACCAGCCCCTGCAGCGGCGTAACAACACCGTTCAGGTCCTTGTCGGCGAGCAGGCCGAATACCGCCAGGCGGCGCCCCTTCAGCGGCCGGGCCGCCAGGCGCCGGGCCAGGTACTCGGCGGCATGCGGGTTGTGCCCGACATCCAGCAGCAGCTCCACGGGCTTGCCCTGCCAGCTCAGCTGGCGGCGGTCGAGACGCCCGGTAATGCGGGTATCCAGCAGCGCCTGGCGAACCTGCGCAGCCTCCCACGGCAGCCCCATCAGCAGGTAAGCCTGCAAGGCCAGCGTGGCGTTTTCCATCGGCAGGTCGAGCAACGGCAGGTCACGCAGCTCTACCAGAGCGCCATCCGCCGCCGTACCGCGCCAGTTCCAGCTGCCTTCGGCGCTGGCCAGGTCGAAGTCGCGCCCGCGCAGGAACAACGGCGCTGCCAGTTCGGCAGCTTTGTCCAGCAACGGTTGCGGCGGGTCGAGGTCGCCACACAAGGCCGGCTTGCCCGGGCGGAAGATACCGGCCTTCTCGAAGGCCACCAACTCACGGGTGTCGCCCAAGTAATCGACATGGTCGACACCGATACTGGTCACCAGGGCCAGGTCGGCATCCACCACATTGACGGTGTCCAGGCGGCCACCAAGGCCCACTTCCAGCACCACGGCATCCAGCTGCGACTGGTAGAACAACCAGAACGCGGCCAACGTGCCCATCTCGAAGTAGGTCAGGGAAATATCGCCCCGCGCCGCCTCGACGGCAGCGAAGGCTTCGCACAGGCGCTCATCGCTGGCCTCTTGGCCATCGATCAGCACCCGCTCGTTGTAACGCAACAGGTGCGGCGAGCTGTACACGCCGACCTTGAGCCCCTGGGCACGCAGCAACGAGGCCACGAAGGCGCAGGTTGAACCCTTGCCGTTAGTGCCGGTTACGGTTACCACGCGTGGCGCCAGCTTGCCCAGCGCCAGGCGGGCAAGCACCTTCTGCGACCGCTCCAGGCCCATGTCGATGGCCGAGGGGTGCAACTGCTCGAGGTAGGCGAGCCATTCGCCCAGGGATCGTTGTGTCATCACGCGACGGCAGCCGCCTCACGCGCTTGCTCCGGGGTGTCCTGGCCAGTCATCTGCGCCAGCAGGCGGGCCAGGCGCGGGCGCAGTTCGCCACGGGAGATGATCAGGTCGATGGCGCCGTGCTCCAGCAGGAACTCGCTGCGCTGGAAGCCTTCTGGCAGCTTCTCGCGTACGGTCTGCTCGATCACGCGTGGGCCGGCGAAGCCGATCAGCGCCTTGGGCTCACCGACGATGACGTCACCGAGCATGGCCAGGCTGGCGGAAACACCACCGTACACCGGGTCGGTCAGGACCGAAATGAACGGGATGCCTTCTTCGCGCAGGCGCGCCAGCACGGCCGAGGTCTTGGCCATCTGCATCAGCGAGATCAGCGCTTCCTGCATGCGCGCACCGCCCGAGGCAGAGAAGCAGACCATCGGGCAACGGTGCTCCAGGGCATAGTTGGCCGCGCGCACGAAGCGCTCGCCGACGATGGCGCCCATGGAGCCGCCCATGAACGAGAACTCGAAGGCGCTGACCACGATCGGCATGCCCATCAGGGTGCCGCTCATGGAGATCAGCGCGTCCTTTTCGCCGGTCTGCTTCTGCGCGCCGGTCAGGCGGTCCTTGT
This sequence comes from Pseudomonas sp. S37, assembly GCF_016658545.1. Taxonomy (GTDB): domain Bacteria; phylum Pseudomonadota; class Gammaproteobacteria; order Pseudomonadales; family Pseudomonadaceae; genus Aquipseudomonas. Next base: position 7,212 of record NZ_JACVZC010000148.1, read on the forward strand.
ACTTCTTGCCGTCACGGAACTTCAGGCGGTCGACCGGCTCGAGGTCGGCACCCAGCTCGGCGCGGCCTTCGGCGTCGAGGAAGATATCGATGCGCGCACGTGCGCCGATGCGCATGTGGTGGTTGCACTTGGGGCAGACATCCAGGGTTTTTTCCAGCTCCGGACGATACAGCACGGCCTCGCAGGACGGGCACTTGTGCCACAGGCCTTCAGGCACCGAGCTCTTCTTCACCTCGGAACGCATGATCGAAGGGATCAGTTTGTCGACTAACCAGTTGCTCATGCTTTCTTTCTCCAGTATTGGCAGGCGGGGGCCGTTATCGCCGGCCCTGCCCTGCCCTTGAGCTCAAAATCTTTTATGAAACGATGATGGACCGGCCGCCGGGGCTTCCAGCGTGCCACTCCACCGTTAATGTGTTGTGTTGCCGCCACAGGCACAGGCGGCTGCCCCGCAGGGCTGCGAAAGCTATGGACGATGGCGCGCAGCCAGCCGTCACATCTGCTATCACGCCTGTTTCACCGCATGCATGAAGGCTTCGATTTTCGCCGCGTCCTTGATGCCTTTGGCCTGTTCGACGCCGCCGCTGACATCCACCGCATAAGGCCGTACCTGGGCAATGGCCTGGCCGACGTTATCGGCCGACAGCCCACCTGCGAGAATGATCGGCTTGCTCAGGCGCGCCGGTACCAGAGACCAGTCGAATGCCTCGCCGGTTCCGCCGGGCACGCCGGCCACGTACGTGTCCAGCAAGATGCCGCGGGCGCCGGCATAAAGCTGGCAGGCGGCCTCCAGGTCATCACCCGGGCGCACCCGCAGGGCCTTGATCCAGGGGCGGTGGTAGCCTTCGCAGTCCTGCGGGGCTTCGTCGCCGTGGAACTGTAGCAGGTCCAGCGGAACCACTTCGAGGATCTCGTTCAGCTCGCAGCGCGAGGCATTGACGAACAACCCGACCGTGGTCACGAACGGTGGCAGCTCGGCGATGATGGCCCGCGCCTGGCGCACGTCCACGGCCCGCGGGCTCTTGGCATAGAAGACGAAGCCGATGGCATCGGCACCCGCTTCGGCAGCGGCCAGTGCGTCTTCGATACGGGTAATCCCGCAGATCTTGCTGCGAACATTGCTCATGGAACGCGAACCCTGGTGATTACGGTCAAAGGCCGGATGTTAGCAAATGACTATTCGCCCGTCAGTCAGCCAACGCTTCGTAACCGCTCAAAAAGTGTGGGCCGATGTAACGCTTGGGCAGGGCGAACTGCTCAGGGTACTCCACCTGCACCAGGTACAGCCCGTAGGGATGTGCGGTAACCCCGCCTTCGCTGCGGTTGCGCCCTTCCAGCACTTCGCGCGCCCAGGTGACCGGGCGCTCGCCGGCACCGATGGCCATCAACACGCCGGCAATGTTGCGCACCATGTGGTGCAGGAAGGCGGTGGCGCGTATGTCCAGCACGATCATCTGGCCATGGCGGGTAACGCGCAGGTGGTAGATATGCTTGATGGGCGACTTGGCCTGGCACTGGCTGGCGCGGAAGGCGCTGAAGTCGTGGGTACCGAGCAGGAACTGCGCGGCTTCGGCCATGCGTTCGACGTCCAGCGGGCGGTGGTTCCAGGTCACTTCCTCGGCCAGGTGTGCCGGGCGGATCGGGTCGTTGTAGATGACGTAGCGGTAACGCCGGGCACACGCCTTGAAGCGGGCATGGAAGTCGGCCGGCATCGGCCGCGACCAGACCACGCTGATGTCATGCGGCAGGTTGAAGTTGGTGCCCATGGTCCAGGCCCGCTCGTCGCGCACGGCGCGGGTGTCGAAGTGCACGATCTGCCCACAGCCGTGCACGCCGGCATCGGTGCGGCCGGCACAGATGACCGAAATCGGCTCGTTGGCGACCGTGGACAGGGCTTTTTCCAGGGCCTGCTGGACACTCGGCACACCACTGGCCTGGCGCTGCCAGCCGCGGTAGCGCGCGCCTTTGTATTCCACGCCCAGGGCGATGCGGGAGTAGCCTTCGGCCGCGGATTCGGCGGCGGCGGTGTCGATGATGTCCAAGAGCATGAAACCTGTGGGGTGTACGGAATGGCGGGGATTATAACGACAACGGCAGCCTTGTAGGGCTGCCGGTGGATGTGCGTCGTGTTTGAGGGCCTCTTCGCGGGTGAACCCGCTCCCACAGGTTACTCACAGATTTCGGGCCCTGTGAGTATCCTGTGGGAGCGGGTTCACCCGCGAAAAAGCCGGCCCTGCTTACATCAGACCAGCCGCGACAGCATGTCCTCGGCTTCCTGGCGCTGGCTGTCATCGCCGTCCTTGACCACTTCGTCAAGGATGTCGCGGGCGCCCTGGCTGTCGCCCATGTCGATGTAGGCACGGGCCAGGTCGAGCTTGGTGGCCACTTCGTCACTGCCGGAGAAGAAGTCGAAGTCGAGGTCGTCCAGCGGCTCGGGCTCTGGCTGTGCAGCGGCGTCTTCACTGGTGAAGTGCGGCTCCAGCGACGGCGACTCAAGGCTCTGCGACAGCTTGTCGAGCTCGGCGTTGACGTCGTCCAGCTCCGAGGCAAAGCTCTTGGCTGCGGGCGAGTCGTCTTCCAGCGACAGCGACAGGTCGAAGTCCGACGGCAGGTCGAACTCGGAAACCGGGTCGAACTCCGGCACGCTGTCGAAAGCGGCCAGCTCGGCGGCGACATCAACCGGGGTTTCAGCTACTGCTTGCGGCGCAGCCGGGGCAACGGGCTCGCTGACATCAAGGTCGAAATCGGACAGGTCCACCGCTGGCTGTGGCTCGGCCTGGGCCAGCATGGCTTCGAAATCGGCGTCGGCTTGCAGCTCGGCATCCACGGCGAACGGCGCTTCTTCTGGCTGTGCTTCTTCCTGTTCCGGCTCGTCCAGCACAGGCTCGGCGATCACCAGCTCGTCGGGCACAGCTTCATGCGCGGCCTCGCTCACCGCAGGCTCGTTCACCACAGCCTCGTCCAGCATTGGCGCGGCCAGCGGGTCTTCCTCGGGCAGCTCTTCACCCAGGCTCAGGTCGAAGGCGCTGTCCAGCTCCGGCTCACCCAGGCCCTGGTCCTCCAGGCCCGCAACGTCGAGGATCGGCACTTCATCGAATACATCCAGTTCAGCCTCAGGCTCAAAGGCAACCTCTGGCTCAGCCTCAACCTGCGGCTCGAACTCAGGCGCTTCTTCAGGCACCACGTCTGCAACCACCGGCGCTTCGGGCTCATCGTGCAGCAATTCCTGCACGTACTGCTCATCCATCTCGGCAGCCAGCGCTGCCGCACCCAGGCCGGCCGCGGCCAGGCCAAGCATGGCCGGGTAACGTTCTTTCAACCCCGCGACTGCAGCGCTGTTGTACTCGCTGGCCGGCAACTGGCGCTCCTGGTCGACGAACGCGCTCTGGTCACCCTGGCGGGCGTACACGTCCATCAGTTTCAGGCGCAGGTCATCACGCGCCGGGGCGGCGGCCACGGCAGGTTCCAACAGTTCACTCGCGCGGTTCAGGCGGCCTTCGGCCAGGCACTGGTCGACTTCCGCCAGCAGTGCAGCGTGCGGGTCGACCTGCGACTCCAGCTCGGGCTCTGCCTCGGCAACCGGCTCAGCCACTTTTTCCGCAGCAACGGCAGCCGCGGCCGAAGCGGCGACCACCGCAGGCGACAGGGTAACGCTCGGCTCCGAGACTTCGACGCCGTCGAGGCTCTCGGTGTCGCTGTCGAAACCTGTGCCCTGCTCTTCTTCCAGCGCCCGCGCCATGCGCAGGTGCTTTTCTGCCTCCTGCTGGGCCTTGCGCTTGCGCGCCAGCAGCCAGAGCAGCAGCGCCAGCACCAGGATGCTGGAGCCGGCAATCAGCCACAGCAGCCACGGGTTACCAAGAATCTGATTGAGTGCGCCATCCGCCTGGCTGGCCGGGGCCGGCTTGGCATCCTCTGCTGGCTTGGCTGCGACGGCCACTTCAGCAGGTGCCGGCTCGGCCGACGGCTGGGCATCTGCCACAGGAGCCTCAGCAGGCGTGACGCCAGCTGCGGTCGGCGCGGCTGCGCCCTGCGCCTGAAGGCGCGCCAACTGGTCGTTTTTCAGGTCGATCAGACGCTGCAGCTTGTCCAGCTGGCTCTGCAGGTCGCTCATGCGGCTCTTGAGTTCGTCATTGTCACGGCGGCTGGTGTCCAGGCTTTCCTGGGCCACTGCCAGCTTGTCGTTGAGCGCCTTGGCCTGGCCAGCACCGGCCTGGCTGCCCGGGCTGACCAGGCGCAGGTTGTCGCCCTGGGTGACACGCGCCGGCGCCGCGTCGGCGGCACCACGGCGGGTGGCGTCGAGCTGGCGGGCACGCGGCCCCAGGCGACGGCCTTCACGCCAGGCAGCATACTGCTCGGCCACTTCGCTGTTGGCCTCGCCCTGCGGGATGCTCTGCACCTGCTGCTGGTCGGGCAGGCGCAATACCTGGCCAACCTTCAGCTGGTTGATGTTGTTGCCGATGAAGGCGTCAGGGTTCAACGCCTGGATGGCGATCATGGTCTGCTGGATCGAACCACCGCCCTGGGTGTTGCGCGCGGCAATCTGCCACAAGGTGTCACGGCGCTGGGTGGTGTAGCTGCTGGCACCGGTGGTGGCCGGCGTGACATTGCCTGCCGCCGGCTTGTCGCCCTGGGCCTTGGCCTGGTCGAGCAGCACGCTGTAGTCACGCAACAGGCGGCCCTGCGGCCACATCACCTGGACCAGGAACTTGACCACTGGCCCTGGCAGCGGCTGGCTGGAGGTAACCCGCAGCACACTCTTGCCGTTGGGGTTGATCACCGGTGTGAAGGTCAGGTCTTCGAGGTAGGTCGGAAACGCCACCCCGGCCTTGCTGAACTCTTCCGGCGGCGCCAGGCTTGGCGCCACTTCAGCGGCCTTGAGGTCGCGCACGTCGAGCAATTCGATCTCGGCGTCCAGCGGCTGATTCTGTGCCGACTTCAGGGTCAGCTCCCCCAGGCCCAGCGCATTCGCCATGCCAGACGACAGCGCTGATGCTGCAGCCATGGCCAGAACCAGTTTGCGAATTCGAAGCATGACCTCTTCCCTTGTATGAATCGTCCCGGAACCTGCAAGCAGAGCAGGACAAAAGTGCTCGCCAGTATCTTTTACGGCATGTGTTTAATCAACAATTGCGCCACTTGCACGGCATTGAGCGCGGCGCCTTTACGCACGTTGTCGGTGGTCAGCCAGAGGTTGAGCTGCTGGTCTTCATCAACACCGTGACGTACACGACCAACATAGACCACGTCTTGGCCGACTGCGTCACCTACCGGGGTCGGATAATCATCGTTTTCCACCCATTCGACGCTTTCGGCGGCTTCCAGGGCCTGGTTGACCGCGACCAGGTCCACCGGGCGGCGGCTTTGCACAGCCACACTGAAGCTATCGCCGAAAAACACCGGGACTTGAATGCAGCTCACGGAAATCTTCAGCTCAGGCAGGCCCAGCAGCACGCGCAGTTCGCTGACCAGGCGGCGCTCCAGCGCCGTATGGCCCTGCTCGTCGGCAGCACCGACCTGGGCCAGCAGGTTGAACGCCACCTGGCGGTCGAAGAAGCGCGGCTCCAGCGGCCGGGCATTGAGCAGCTCGGCGGTTTGCCGGGCCAGTTCGCTGACCGCTTCGCGGCCTTGCGCAGACACCGCCAGTGCGGCCATCACCTGCACCCGCTCGATGTCCAGCAGGCCCTTGAGGGGCGCCAGCGCAACGGCCAGGGCGACCGCGGCCGAGCAGGGGCTGACAATGCGCGCAGGCAGTGCCAGGCCGGCCAGGCGTTCGGCGTTGGCTTCCGGCACCAGGGCCAGGGCATCGTCCAGGCCGCCGGACAGGTCGATGACCGTGCAGCCGGCCTGCAGCGCCTTGCCGGCAAAGCTGCGGCTGACGGCAGCGCCGGTGGCGAAGAAGGCCAGCTTGACCTGGGCGAAGTCGAAGCTGTCGACCTCACGCACCTTGAGCTTCTTGCCGGCGAACATCACGCTGCTGCCAGCCGATTCCATGCTGGCCAGCAGGTGCAGGGTGGCGACCGGGAACGCCAGTTCTTCGAGCACCTGTACCAGGGTTTCACCGACGCTGCCGGTGGCGCCGACGACGGCGATATCGAATGTAGGGTTCATGCTGCGGGCTGCCTCAGGCGAAACGGGAGCGGCACTTTACTCGCATTGGTCGTGGGAGGCCAATCTGTCCGCCCCTGACGACGCGGTGGATGGCACCGGCTGCGCCGGTGTTCGCGGGTAAACCCGCTCCC
>NZ_JACVZC010000149.1 GCF_016658545.1 Pseudomonas sp. S37
TTTCGCAAAACCCCTATCTGCGCATGCAGGTAGGGGTTTTGTCTTTGTGGCGCCAAAAAGCCGGGCCCTGCACAATCTCCCGGTCTTGTAGAGATCCCCTGTGGGAGCGGGTTCACCCGCGAAGCAGGCAACGCGGTATATGGCACCGGCTTCGCCGGTATTCGCGGCTAAAGCCGCTCCCACAGGGGCCGCGTGAACAGGTGAGGAGCCCGTGGGCATTCGGCCCTTTCATGCCCGCGTGATATCGTTCCTCCTCAGCCCCCAGCGCCTGCCAGAGACCTCCCGATGCTCACCACCACCCATCTCCACCCCGGCTTCATGATCGTCCATGGCAACCGCCTCGACGACCTGCGCAGCCTGGTAGTGAGCTGGATGCGTCGCTACCCCCTGGCGCCGCTGGAAAACGAAATCGCCCTGGTGCAAAGCAACGGTATCGCCCAATGGCTCAAGCTGGCTCTGGCCGAAGACCCGCTGGAAGATGACCTGGGCGGCTGTGGCATCGCCGCTGCAATCGACGTGCAACTGCCCGGCAGCTTCATGTGGCAGCTGTACCGCAGTGTGCTGGGTCGTGACGAAATTCCCGAGGTGTCCTTGCTCGACAAGGCCCCGCTCACCTGGCGCCTGATGCGCCTGCTGCCGGCCCTGATCGAACGCCCGCATTTCGAGCCGCTGCGCCGCTTCCTCACCGACGACAGCGACCTGCGCAAGCGCTACCAGCTTTCCGAGCGCCTGGCCGACCTGTTCGACCAATACCAGGTCTACCGCGCCGATTGGCTCAAGGACTGGGCTGCCGGCGAGCACATCCTCAACACTGCCCGTGGTGAGCGTAAAGCGCTGCCGCCGGGTAACCGCTGGCAGGCCGAGCTATGGCGGGCCCTGCTGGAAGATGTCGGTGAACAAGGCATGGCCCAGAGCCGAGCCGGTGTGCACCAACGCTTCATCGAACGTATAAACAGCCTGGAACAAGCCCCTCCTGGGCTGCCACCGCGCGTAATCGTGTTCGGTATTTCCTCGCTACCCGCTCAGGCCCTGGAGGCGCTGGCAGGCTTGGCGCGGTTCAGCCAGGTGCTGCTGTGCGTGCACAACCCCTGCCGTCACCACTGGGCAGACATCGTTGCCGACAAGGACCTGCTGCGCCACCAGTACAAACGCCAGCAACGCAAGCAGGGCATGCCCCTGCAACTGGACGACCAGTCGCTGCACCAGCATGCCCATCCGTTGCTGGCCGCCTGGGGCAAGCAGGGCCGCGACTACATCAACCTGCTCGACAGCTACGACGACCCGGGCAGCTATCAAGGCGTGTTCAGCGACGGCCGTATCGACCTGTTCAGTGATGGCTCACCCACCACACTACTCAACCAACTCCAGGACGATATCCTGGAACTGCGCCCGCTTGCCGAAACCCGCGAGCTTTGGTCGCCAGTCGACACGGCAAAGGACCGTTCGATCCGGTTCCACGTGGCCCACAGCCCGCAACGCGAAGTGGAAATCCTCCACGACCAGCTGTTGGCCCGTTTCAGCGCCGACCCCACTTTGCGCCCGCGTGACGTGATCGTCATGCTGCCGGCCATCGACACCTACGCGCCCCATATCCGTGCTGTGTTTGGCCAGTTGCAACGCAACGACCCGCGCTACATCCCGTTCACTCTGACAGACCAGGGCCAGCGTGGCCGCGAGCCCTTGCTGATCGCTCTCGAACACCTGCTCAAACTGCCAGACAGCCGTTTCGCGGTCAGTGAAGTGCTCGACCTGCTGGACGTACCGGCAGTGCGCGCCCGCTTCGGTATTCGTGAAAACGACTTGCCCACCCTGCACCGCTGGATCGAGGGCGCAGGCATTCGCTGGGGCCTCAACGCCGAGCAGCGGGCCAGCCTGGGCTTGCCCGCCGGGCTTGAGCAGAACAGTTGGCGCTTCGGCCTGCGGCGCATGCTGCTCGGCTATGCAGTGGGTGTAGGTGAAGCCTGTGATGGCATCGAACCCTACGATGAAATCGGTGGTCTCGATGCCGCCCTGATCGGCCCATTGGTCGCCCTGCTCGATGCGCTCGACGTCGCCTGCCAGGCCTTGTCCGAACCTGCCACCGTCAGCCAGTGGGGCGAGCGCCTGCATGCCCTGTTACAAGTGTTCTTCCTCGCCGAGGGTGAGCATGACGAGTTCCTGCTGATGCAGTTGCAGGACCTGCGCGACAGCTGGCTTGAGGTGTGCGAGGCCGTCGGCCTGCAAGATCCGTTGCCGCTGACCGTGGTACGCGAGGCCTGGCTGTCGGGCCTGGACCAAGGCAAGCTATCGCAACGCTTCCTCGCCGGCTCGGTGAATTTCTGCACCCTCATGCCCATGCGCGCCATCCCGTTCCGGGTGGTCTGCCTGCTGGGCATGAACGATGGCGACTACCCGCGTGCGCAGCAACCGCTGGACTTCGACTTGATGGCCAGCGACTACCGCCCCGGGGACCGCTCACGTCGCGAAGACGACCGCTACCTGCTGCTCGAAGCGCTGCTGTCGGCACGTGACCAGCTGTATGTCAGCTGGGTCGGGCGCAGTATTCGCGATAACAGCGAACGCCCGGCCTCGGTGTTGATTGGCCAGTTGCGCGATCACATCGCCGCTGGCTGGCAGTTGGATGGCGCGGAGCAAGGGCAGCCAGAGCAACCGGGCGAGCAACTGTTGCACACCCTGACCCAGGAGCATCCGCTGCAACCGTTCAGCCCACGCTATTTTCAGAAGGGCAGCCCGCTGTTCAGCTTTGCCCACGAATGGCAGGTGCTGCACCAGCAAGGTGAGGACGAGGAGCACAAAGACCCCGGCCTGCCACCTTATGAAGACGATGAAGCCCTGAGCCTGACGCAGTTGAATGACTTCCTGCGTCACCCGGTGCGGCACTTCTTCAGCCAGCGCCTGAAGGTGTACTTCGAAGCGCTGGAAGCGCCGACCCCGGACGAAGAACCCTTCGTCCTCGACACCCTGCAACGCTACGGCGCCAGCGAAAGCCTGCTCGGCGCCGCCCTGGCCGAACCCGACAATGCCGAACAGGCCTTGCAGGCCCAGGCCCGGCGCCTGCAAGCCTGCGGGTTGCTGCCACTGGCCGGGTTCGGCGAGCTACTGCAAAGCGAGTTGATCGAACCGCTCCCCGACCTGCTACAGCGCCATCAGCAACTGTTGCAGCGCTGGCCACAGCTGGTCGAGGGTGCCTTGCCGATTCATTTCGAACACGGCCGCCACCGCCTGGAAGGCTGGCTGGGCCGGGTATTCCAGGCCGATGACCAGAGCCTGCTCAGCATCACCACGGTACCCAACACCATCAGCGCCGGGCGCAACAACCTCAAATGGCACCGGCTGATCGCGCCCTGGGTCACGCACCTGGCGGCCTGCGCGGCGGGTTACCCCTACAACAGTGCACTGGTAGCCAGCGACCTGACCCTGTTGCTTGCGCCGTTGCCGCAAGAAACGGCTGCGCAACTGCTGGGCGACCTGCTGGTGGCCCGCCAGGCCGCCATGAACGCGCCACTGTCGGTCGCAGCCAAGACCGCATTTGCCTGGCTGGCCCAGGACGATGCCGACAAAGCCTTGGCCGCCGCCGCCCGTGCCTACGAGGGCGATGAACGCACCAGCTTCGGCGAGCGCAGCGAAAGCATTGCCCTGGCCCGGCAGTTCCGCGATTTCGCCGCGCTCAGCGCTGACGAAACCTTTGAAGGCTGGTGCGAAACCTTGTACCGCCCATTGTTCACCGCCCCCTGGCAAACCCTGGGCAACCCGGAGAAAGGCGCATGACCCAGGTCCGTCCCCTGGCACTGAGTTTCCCCCTGCATGGCAGCCAGTTGATCGAGGCCAGTGCCGGCACCGGCAAGACCTTCACCATTTCGGCGCTGTACCTGCGCCTGATCCTCGGCCACGGTGGCGAGCAGGGCTTCGAGCGCGAGTTGCTGCCCCCTCAGATTCTGGTGGTGACCTTCACCGACGCCGCCACCAAGGAGCTGCGCGAACGTATTCGCGCCCGCCTGGCGGAAGCCGCACGGTTCTTCCGGGGTGAACTGGAAGGCGCTGACCCGCTGCTGCATCAGCTACGCGACGATTACCCGGAAGAGGCCTGGCCGCGTTGTGCCGGGCGCCTGGAAATCGCCGTGCAGTGGATGGACGAAGCGGCGGTATCGACCATTCACGGCTGGTGCCAGCGCATGCTGCGCGAGCACGCTTTCGACAGCGGCAGCCTGTTTACCCAGACCCTGGAAACCGACCATAGCGAATTGCTGGGCCAGGTCATGCGCGATTACTGGCGGCGCTTCTGCTACAGCATGCAAGGTGACGCGCTGGCCTGGGTGCGCGGCCACTGGGGTAGCCCCGACGCCTTGCTGCCGCGTATTCGCCCGCTGTTCGGCCGCGTGCGTGCCCAGCAGGACGGGCAAGAACCGGCGGCACTGATCCAGGCATCGTTGCAGCATCGCGGCGAACAGCTGGCCCGGCTCAAGGCACCCTGGGCGCAGTGGGCCGAAGAGTTGCGACAAATCTGTCGCGATGCGCTGGCGGCCAAGCAGGTCGACGGCCGCAAGATGCAGGCGCGGTATTTTGAGCCGTGGTTCGACAAGCTTTGCGCCTGGGCGGGTGATGAACAACTGGTGGAGCTTGACCTGGGAACCGGCTTCACCCGGCTGACACCGGGCGGTATGGCCGAAGCCTGGAAGGGGGAACCACCCGAGCACCCGGCCCTGAATGCCATGCAGACCTTGCAGCAACAACTGCAAGCGCTGGACAGCCCGGATGCGCCCTTGCTTGAGCACGCAGCCAACTGGGTGTCGGCACGCTTCGAAGTGGAGAAGCGCCGGCGCGCGGAAATGGGCTTTGACGACATGCTCGTGCGCCTGCAGCACGCCCTGGCCAGCGAGGCCGGCGAGCGCCTTGCCGGGCTGATCCGCGAGCAGTTCCCGGTAGCGCTGATCGACGAATTCCAGGACACCGACCCGGTGCAGTACGGCATTTTCGAGCGCATCTACCAGATCAGCGAAAACCGCCCGGAAACCGGCCTGTTCATGATCGGCGACCCCAAGCAGGCGATCTACGCCTTCCGTGGCGCCGACATCTACACCTACCTCGCCGCACGGCGTGCCACCCGTGGTCGGCTGCACAGCCTGGACACCAACTACCGCTCCAGCAAAGCCATGGTCGCGGCGGTCAACCAGGTATTCCTGCAGGCCGAGGCGCGGGAAACGGGGCGCGGGGCATTCCTGTTCCGCGAGGCCGATGACAACCCGCTGCCGTTCATCGAAGTCCGCGCCAAAGGCCGTAGCGAGCAGCTGATGATCGACGGTGAAACCAGCGCAGCCCTGCAATGCTGGCAGCTGGAAAGCGAAGAACCGGTTTCCAGCACCGTCTACCGCCAGCGGCTGGCAGCCAGTTGCGCCAGTCATATCGTCGCCTTGCTCAATGGCGGCCAGCAAGGCACGGCTGGCTTCCGGAATGCCGACGGCGAACTGCGCCCGTGCCTGCCTTCAGACATCGCCATCCTGGTGCGCGATGGCCATGAAGCACAAATGGTCCGCGCCGAGCTGACCGCGCGTGACGTACGCAGTGTGTACCTTTCCGACAAGGACTCGGTGTTCGCCGCGCAAGAAGCCCACGACCTGCTGGCCTGGCTCAAGGCCTGCGCCGAGCCCGACTCGGAGCGCCTGCTCAAGGCCGCCTTGGCCAGCCTTACCCTTGGCCTGTCACTGGCCGCACTGGACCGGCTGAACCAGGACGAACGGGTCTGGGAAGGCTGGGTCATGCGTTTTCGCCACTATCGCGACACCTGGCAGCGCCAGGGTGTGCTGCCGATGCTGCGCCACCTGCTGCATGACTTTCAGCTACCGCGCACACTGATCCGTCGCACCGATGGCGAACGGGTGCTGACCAACCTGCTGCACCTTGCCGAACTGCTGCAGCAGGCCGCTGGCGAACTGGATGGCGAACAGGCGCTGATCCGCCACCTGGCCGAGCACCTGGCCAGTTCCGGCCAGGCGGGTGAAGAACAGATCCTGCGGCTGGAAAGCGATGAACAGTTGGTCAAGGTGGTGACCATCCACAAATCCAAGGGCTTGGAGTATCCCTTGGTCTACCTGCCATTCATCTGCACCAGCAAGCCGGTCGACGGCAGCCGCCTGCCGTTGGCCTGGCATGACAGTGAGGGCAATGCGCACCTTACCCTGACGCCCAACCCGGAGCAGATCGAACGCGCCGACGACGAGCGCCTGGCCGAAGACTTGCGCCTGCTCTACGTGGCCCTGACCCGCGCCCAGCATGCCTGCTGGCTGGGTGTCGCCGACCTCAAGCGTGGCAACCAGAAGAGCTCGCAGCTGCACCGTTCGGCCTTCGGCTATCTGCTGGGGGGTGGCCTTGCCCTGGCCGCTTCGGTGCAGCTTTCCGACTGGTTGCAGGCCCTGGCGGCGACCTGCCCGCACATCTCCTGCCCAGGCCTGCCGCAGGCGGATGAGCAGGTGTATCGCATGCCGCACGCTGAACGTGAGCTGCTGCCGGCTCGCAAGCCGCGCCGGGCTGCCGCCGAACACTGGTGGATCGCGTCGTACAGTGCCCTGCGCGTGGGTGATCAAACCCTCGGGGCCGACAGCTCACAGGCCCAGCAACTGCTGGATGACGAGGTGGTCGATGCGCAGTTACTGCGCGAAGTCCCCGCCGACAGCGGCGATATCCACCGCTTTCCGCGTGGGCCGAATCCCGGCACCTTCCTGCATGGTTTGCTGGAATGGGCGGGCCGCGAAGGTTTCAGCCAGGTCAGCGATAATCCGCAGCTTATCGAGCGAACCGTTGGCCAGCGTTGCAACCGCCGCGACTGGACCGGCTGGATTCCCACCCTCAGCCAGTGGATGCAGCGCTTGCTGGGCGAGGCGCTGCCACTGCCGGGCAGCGAGCAGGGCGTGACACTCGGGCAACTGCGTCATTACCAGATCGAAATGGAATTCTGGTTCGCCAGCCACCGGGTCGACGCCGAACAACTTGACCGCCTGGTGGCACGCCATACCCACCTGGGGCTGGCGCGCCCGGCGGCGCAGCCCACCGTGCTCAACGGCATGTTCAAGGGCTTCATCGACCTGGCGTTCGAGCTGGATGGGCGTTACTACGTGACCGACTACAAGTCCAACTGGCTGGGCCCGGACATCCAGGCCTACGACGCCCTGGCCATGGAAAAGGCCATTCTTGAACACCGTTACGATCTGCAGTACGTGCTGTACCTGCTGGCCCTGCATCGCCAGTTGCGCGCGCGTCTGCCGGACTACGATTACGACCGTGATGTTGGCGGTGCCCTGTTCATCTTCCTGCGCGGTGCCAGCAGCAGTGGCCATGGCGTGTACCACGTCAAGCCACCGCGCGAGCTGATCGAAAGCCTCGATGCACTGTTCCGTGGCGAGCACCCGCCGGTACAGCAGGACCTGTTTGCCGGAGCCGAGTTATGAGCCGCAGCCTTGTCGACCTGTTGCCCACCCCGTTGCACGCCGAGCACCTGCTGGCGCTGGCGCCACAGCATGACAGCGGTGACCTGCTGCAGTTGCTCGATCGCTGGGTAGAGCGCGGCTGGCTGCGCGCGCTGGACCGTGCATTCGTGTCGTTCCTCGAAGAGCGCGCACCCGGCAGCGACCCCTTGCTGTTGCTGGCGGCGGCATTGGCCAGCCACCAGCTGGGCCATGGCCACGTCTGCCTCGACCTGCAGCAAACCCTGGCCGAGCCCGACTTTGCCCTGTCGTTGCCGCCAGAAGGCGATGCCCTGGCCGGCCCGCTGCTGCTGCCATCGCAACTGCTGGCCAACCTCGATTTGAATGCCTGGCGCCAGCGTATCGCTGCCAGCCCACTGGTGGCCGCTGGCGATACCCCGGGCCAGCAAGCGCGGCCGCTGGTACTCAGTGGCGAGCGCCTGTACCTGCGCCGCTACTGGAGCTACGAGCGGCGCATCGACCATACCCTGCGCCAGCGCTTGACGCAGGCCGAAGCACCGCCAGCGGACCTGGCGAAGCGCCTGGCCCAACTGTTCGAAGGTGGGGCTCCAGCCGGCCAGGTGGACTGGCAGAAGCTTGCCTGTGCGCTGGCCACGCGGGCTGGCTTCAGCATCATCACCGGTGGCCCCGGCACCGGCAAGACCACCACTGTGGTGCGCTTGCTCGCCTTGCTGCAGGCACCGGCAGTGGAGCAGGGCAGGCCGCTGCGCATCCGCCTGGCGGCACCGACCGGCAAGGCCGCTGCGCGCCTGACCGAATCGATTGGTCAGCAAGTCGAGCGCCTGCAGGTCAGCGCCGACGTGCGCGGGCAGATCCCGACCGAAGTCAGCACCGTGCACCGCCTGCTCGGTAGCCGCCCGGGCTCGCGGCACTTTCGTCACCATGCCGGCAACCCACTGCCGTTGGATGTACTGGTGGTCGATGAAGCTTCGATGATCGACCTGGAAATGATGGCCAACCTGCTCGATGCCCTGCCGCCACGGGCACGTCTCGTGCTGCTGGGCGACAAGGACCAGCTGGCCTCGGTCGAAGCGGGTGCGGTGCTGGGCGACCTGTGTCGGGACGCCGAGGAGGGCTACTACTCGCCGGCGACCGCAGCGTGGCTCGAGCAGATCAGTGGCGAGTCACTGGCCGGCAGCGGCCTCAAGACGGGTGATGAACAGCGCCATCCGCTGGCCCAGCAAGTGGTGATGCTGCGCTTTTCACGGCGTTTTGGCGAAGGCAGCGGCATTGGCCAACTGGCCCGATGGGTCAACCGCCAGGACTCCCACGCGGCGCGCAACCTGCTGGCTGCCCCGCTGCCTGACGTGCACAGCCTGGCCCTCAAGCACGAGCAGGACCGCGCCTTCGACCGCCTGCTGCTCGACGGCCTCAACCGCGGCAGTGAAGGCCCGCAAGGTTACCGCAGCTACCTGCGCACCCTTGGCCGCTACCGCCCGTCGCTCGATACCGCGTTTGACGACCCCGCCTGGGAGCAATGGGCGGGCAAGGTGTTGCTCAGCTTTGAAGACTTCCAGTTGCTGTGCGCGGTGCGCCGTGGTGCCTGGGGTGTCGAAGGCCTCAACGAGCGGGTGGCGCGGGTGCTGCACAATGCCGGGCTGATCGACAGCCAGCAGCCCTGGTACGAAGGTCGCCCGGTGTTGGTAACCCGCAACGACTACGGCCTGGGCCTGATGAACGGTGACATCGGCATTGCCCTGCGCCTGCCCGACGAGCGTGGCGAGCCGCTGCTGCGCGTGGCCTTCCCGCGTAACGACGGCAGCGGCGGGGTGCGTTTTGTTCTGCCCAGTCGGCTCAACGAAGTAGAAACGGTGTTCGCCATGACCGTGCACAAGTCCCAGGGCTCGGAGTTCAGCCACACCGCACTGGTGCTGCCGGACGCGCTCAACCCGGTGCTGACCAAGGAACTGGTGTACACCGGCATCACCCGCGCCAAGCATTGCTTCAGCCTGGTCGAGCCGCGCCTGGGTATTTTCGAAGAAGCGGTGGCGCGCAAGGTGCGGCGCATTTCGGGATTGATGCTCGAACAGGTCTGATAGCCCACGCGATCCCTTGTAGGAGCGGCCTTGTGTCGCGATCGGGCCGCAAAGCGGCCCCCGGATATCAGCAGTGCAGCAGATATCGAGGGGCTGCTGTGCAGCCCGATCGCGACACAAGGCCGCTCCTACAGGGACCGTATACACCCGCGAGATCAGCGGCTCATTCCTACATTGATGCGGCCATGTGCTATCGTTGCGCCGATACCGCAAAGGACCTGAGAGATTCCCCACATGCACGTGGCCGCAAGGCGAGTGACACGCTGTGCGCTTTCGCTATTGCTGGCCGTCCTGTACCTTTCTGCAGGCCCCGCCCGGGCAGAAACCGCCACAACCGCCGCCCAGGCGCAGCAACGCGCCAAGGCCGTGACCCAGGTGGTGCTAGGCATTTTCAGCTACGCCCGCTGGCCCGTCGAACCCTCACCCTTGCGCCTGTGCCTGGTCGGCCCCACCGAATACGCCGATGACCTGATCAAGGGCCATGTGCAGGAGTCCGGCCGCCCGTTGCAGGTAAAGCGCCTGCTGGCAGACGACACCCAGGTCGCCCAGGCCTGCGACGCCATCTATATCGGTAAGCTCGACCAGGGCCAGCGCGACAAACTGTTCGAACGCGTCAGCGGCCACCCGGTGCTGAGCATCAGCGAAGCAAACGACCCGTGCACGGTTGGCAGCCTGTTCTGCCTGCGGGTCAGCGATCAGCAGGTGGCCTTCGAGGTCAACCTTGATTCGGTGGCGCGCTCCGGCGTGCGTATTCACCCCAGCGTGCTGCAACTGTCGCGGCGCCGGGCGGTGCAGCCATGAAACCGACCCGCAAGCGCAGCGTGCGCCCGACCCTGCGCTCGGTGCTCGGTCGTGGCCACCTCAGTGTCGCCTTGCTCGCCGTGGGCCTGGCCGGTATTTCCCTGACCCTGCTCGGCGTGCTGGCCCTGAGTGTGTACGCCAACCACAACCTGCAACTGATCGCCCGCTCGATCAACTACACCGTGGAAGCGGCGGTGGTGTTCGATGACAGTGTTGCGGCCAATGAGTCGCTGGCGCTGATCGCCAGTCGCGAGGAAGTGGCCGAAGCCAAGGTGTTCAACAACGAAGGCGAGCAGCTGGCGCACTGGCAGCGTGGTGAAACCGGCATGCTCGCCCAGCTGGAAGTGCAGGTCGCCACCGCCTTGCTGGACGAGCCGGTCAACCTGCCGATCATGCATCAGCAACAACAGGTCGGGCACATCGAACTGGTCGGTCAGGGGCGTAGCCTGCTGCTGTTCCTGCTGAGCGGCGTGGCCGGCATCCTGTTCTGCACGGTCCTCAGTGCCTTGGCGGCCCAGTACCTGTCGCGGCGCATGCTCAGTGACATCACCCGCCCGCTGCGCGGCCTGGCCAGTGTCGCCCACGCCGCCCGCCGCGAGCGCAGTTTTGACCGACGCGTGCCGGAAGCGGCGATTGCCGAGCTCAACGAGCTGGGCAACGACTTCAACGCGCTGCTGGACGAACTGGAGGTGTGGCAAAGCCACCTGCAGAACGAAAACCAGACCTTGGCCCACCAGGCCAGCCATGACAGCCTCACCGGCCTGCCCAACCGTGCCTTCTTCGAAGGGCGCTTGAGCCGCAGCATGCGCAATGCGGCGCGCCAGCAGGAGCACCTGGCGCTGTTGTTCCTCGACAGCGACCACTTCAAGCAGATCAATGACACCCTTGGCCACGCCGTGGGTGACGAAGTGCTGATCAGCGTAGCCGACCGCGTGCGCGCCCAGCTGCGCGAGCACGACCTGGTAGCACGCCTGGGCGGCGACGAGTTCGCCGTGCTGCTGACGCCTTTGCATACGCGCCGCGACGCAGAACACATTGCCGAGAAGATCGTAGCCAGCATGAAGCTGCCGGTGCAGCTGGACAGCGGCCGCAGTATCGCCACGTCACTGAGTGTCGGTATCGCCTATTACCCGGAAGACGGCGCTGACCCCGCCAGTCTTCTGAATGCCGCCGATGCGGCGATGTACCAGGCCAAGCGCAAACGCCGTGGCCATTGGCAAGTGGCGCAGACGGAACGGTCCGCCACCGATATCAAGAACAGGAGTTGAACCCGTGATACAGGCTATACGTTTCCCGCTGTGGGCCTTGTTGCTCGCCGTGCTGGCGCTGACCGGCTGCCAGAGCACACCGCCCAAGGGCCTTACCCCCGAACAGATTGCCGTGCTCAAACGCGAAGGTTTCACCCCCACCGATGAAGGCTGGGCATACGACCTGTCTGGCAAGGTGCTGTTCGGCAGCGACCTGGACAGCCTCAACGGCCAGAGCCAGGCGATTGTCGAGCGCATCGGCAAGGCGCTGCTTGGCGTTGGTATCCAGGGCGTGCGAGTGGACGGACATGCCGACTCGTCGGGTAAGGCGGCGTATAACCAGCAGCTGTCAGAGCGCCGCGCGCAGAGCGTGACCAAGGCATTGGTAGGGGTGGGCATGCCGGCGCAGAATATCCAGTCCCGTGGCCTGGGCAGCACCCAGCCAGTAGCGGACAACCGCACCAGCGCCGGGCGTACCGAGAACCGTCGGGTGTCCATCGTGGTCGCGTCCTACTGATCCATTGCCCCACAGGCCTGGCACCGGCTACGCCGGTGTTCGCGGGTAAACCCGCTCCCACAGGATTTGTGTTACCCCTGGGCTAGCGCGGTCGATGTAGGAGCGGGTTTACCCGCGAAGAAGGCAACTCGGTATACGGCACCGGCTTCGCCGGTGTTCGCGGGCACGCCCACTCCCACAGGATTTGTGTTACCCCTGGGCTAGCGCGGTCGGTGTAGGAGCGGGTTCACCCGCGAAGAAGGCAACTCGGTATATGGCACCGGCTGCGCCGGTGTTCGCGGGCACGCCCGCTCCCACAGGTACTGTGCTGGCTTCGAGATTACGCTGTACCTGTGGGAGCTGGCTTGCCTGCGATCGAGGGCGCAGCCCTCGCCAGTGCCATCTGCCTGTAAGAAATTTCCGAACCTGAAGCCAATTGCTTCAGTTCACCTCACGCGGCGAATTATCCTACACGCCTGTCAGAAGCCGCCACATAGTCGGGGAACTCACCCTGGGATAACGTCCTTGCGTCGCCTTTCCAGGTGACCGGGCTTGAGACACCCGGACTACATGTGTTGGCACCGCTTCATGGCGGTCGTGCGCGGGCAGGCTTCGGCCTGGCCGGTATTCATGTGTCCCGGGTCTCAAACCGTGCACGACTGCCACCCAAATCCTTGAGACGAAGAGGGCGGCAGTTCCTGTTTCGTTCAAGGGAGCCCCATCATGAAAAAGCTCGTACCCGATCCACCCGCCTCAGAACTTCTGCAACTCGACCCGCCCAATCTCTCATTTCAAGACCCTCCGAGCATCGAAGAGTGTAATCAGCTGCTCAGTGCCCTGATTCATACCGTGGATCACACCACTACCGTACTGATCGACAGCGGCCCCGGCCTTATACAAGACGCCATGGGCATGAACATTCGCCTGCTGTGTCGAGCAATTCAGGCTCTGACGGACCACACCAGCACCGGTATCAAGGAGCAATGATATGAGCGATGATCCAAGAGACTCCTCGACAGCGGGTATGGAAACCTTCGACCTGTTCCGTTTGCAGCCAAACGTGCCATTCAGTCACGCCTTCACGCAGTTGTCTGTACTGCTTGGCTGTATTCGTCACCTCACGACAGAGGCAGAGATGGAGAATGACCGGATTGCAGGTAGTGCTGCGCGCATTCTCAGTGAGATGGCGAAAGCGTTGATTGATGATATGGAGCTAGGAATGTCCAGCAGAATGAGCTGATGGGATAGGGCCGCGGCGCGGCCCTTGCTCCAGTGGCTGGCTTTCAATCCTGGGAGTCTGTGCTAGGCTCTGTCTGAAATCCCAAGAAACTGAAATGTGGCCCCGGAACA
>NZ_JACVZC010000014.1 GCF_016658545.1 Pseudomonas sp. S37
GTGGCGTCGAGTGCGGGCATGCTGGGTCCGTTGGGTGGTGCGGGGAACGGGGGCGACTTTAGCATGTCATGCAAGGTGTGCGAGGGTTGCTGTCCAGGCAGCAGTCTTGAGTTGCCTATGCTGGCCTCTTCGCGGGCGCGCCCGCGAAAGGGCCGGAGCAGGCAGAGCAAGGTTCACAGGACGATAAAGGACTTTCTGATGCGCAACCTCTTGTTCAGTCTTTTGGCGTTGGCCGCTTTATTCACGGTACTCACAGCCTCCGCCAACAATGGCCAGGCCCTGGCCACCGCCCACGGCATCCCGCACCCAGCAGTAATTGCCCACCGTGGCGCCTCGTACGACGCCCCGGAGTCCACCACCCCGGCTTACCTGCTGGCGCGTGAGCAGGGCGCCGACTACCTGGAACTTGACCTGCAACGTACCCGTGATGGCGTGCTGGTAGTGGTGCATGACGATGTGCTGTTGCGCACCAGCGATGTCGCCGAGCGCTTCCCGGAGCGCAAAGCCAGCCTGGTCAGCGCCTTCACTCTCGCCGAACTCAAGTCCTTGGACGCTGGCAGCTGGTTCAACCAGGCCTACCCGGAACGCGCCAGGCCAAGCTTCCGCAAACTGCCGATACTTACCCTGGATGAAGTCATCGACATCGCCGAAGGCAACCCCGAGCGGCAACCCGGGTTGTACATCGAGACCAAGGTTCCCCAGCAGTTCCCCGGCATCGAGCAGGACCTGAAGGCACGGCTTGAAGTCCGTGGCTGGCTCGACCGACCGGGTCGTGTGGTCCTGCAGACCTTCGACCGCAACAGCCTGGCGCTGCTGCACCAGGCCATGCCGCAAGTACCGAAGATACTGCTGCTATGGGTAGGCACGAAAACCATCAAGCCCGCCTCGGGGCAGGACTTCGTCGACTCAGGTGAAACCGACAAGGCAGCGTTCTACGCCCGCCAGCAGCCGCGAGACCAGGCAGAGTTCCTGCGCTGGCTTGACTACGCCAGGCAAGGCGGTGCTGTGGGGACCGGGCCCTCTGCCAGGCGTACGGGCCTGGGCGAGCAGAGTTACGCCGACCTGATCCAGCCATGGATGAACCAGGCTAGCCACGCGCGAGATCTGCTGGTGCATGTGTATACCCTCGACGAGCCGGTGGATTTCGACAAGGCGATGAAAGCGGGAGTAGACGGGATATTCACCAACCGCGCAGGGGCGTTGCTGCGGTTCTACCAGCGTCCAGCGGAGCCTGAGGTGGCTGCGTTGGAAAAGTTGGGATACTGAACGCTGGCAGGCCTTTTTTCAGTGGGCAAGGGCCTTCAGCACATGGTCAGGATCATTACGTATCGCACGCAGCAACGCTTTGGCAGGCCCGGTAGGTTCTCGCCGCCCTTGTTCCCAGTTTCTCAGGGTTGCAACCTGTACATCGATGATCTCGGCAAAGCGTGCTTGGGTAAGCCCGGTTGCCTTGCGGATGTTACGGACCTGCAGCGCATCGATTTCGAACTCACGAGAGGGCGCACGCTTGCCCTGGACGATGTCGTCCATTTGTTGAACGCTTTCCATCAGTTCGTCAAAAAAGCGGTTCATGCATGCCTCCAGTGTTCAATGATCGACCTCAGCGCCTTGCGTTGTTCGCTGGACAGGTCGGGCTGCTCGTTTTTGCCGTAGATGTAGAGCATGGCTATCTGTGATCTGGATATGAAGTGATAGTAGATAACCCTGGCGCCACCGCGCTTTCCGTGGCCGTTCGCAGCCACACGCAATTTGCGCAGACCGCCTGTTCCCTCAATCAAGTCGCCTGTCTCGGGTGAAACCATCAGCCTCACTTGCAGCAGGCGATAGGTATCGTCGTCGAGCAGTTCTCTGACTCGCTTGGTGAACAAAGCTGTTTCGGTGAAAAGCATAGCAGGTTGTACGCCATTGGCGTAGCCGCCGGTTGTCCAGCGCTACAGAGAAAGGAGTGCCCGGCTGTACTTCAGAGCGGGATAGCGAGGCTAGCGAACCTGGTCGTCGCTAGCCGATCATCCCTTTCCGAGTACCATGTAGTCCTTTTCTGTACAGTATGCTGACTGCTAGCCAGGGTGGTCCGCTTGACGCTGCTCGGCAACCGGCACACTGCGGTTGCGATTACGCCACACCCGGTACGCCCGAATCCCCGCCCGCACCGAGCCGAACAGCAGTTTGTCTTCCATCTCCCGCGCCATCCCCGAGCGCACCAGCATGCGCAGGAAGGTGCCGCGGGCGCGGGCGATGGCGAAGAAGATGCCCTGGGCTGCCAGGGTGTCGCGCACTTCACGCAGGGCGGCCATGCCGCTGACGTCGATGCTGGTCACAGCCTCGGCATCGAACAGCACCGCTTTCGGCTCGGCCTGGCTCTGCACCGCTTCGAGCAGGCGCATCTTGAAGTAGTCGGCGTTGAAGAACAGGATCGCGTCGTCGAAGCGGTACACCACCAGGCCGGGCACGGTGCGGGCATCCTTGAACTTGCGAATGTCGACCTGGCCTTCGGTGCCCGGCAGCCAGCCGAGCACGGCGTCGGTTGGCTGGTAGATGCTGTACAGCAGGCGCAGGATCGCCAGGGTCACGGCAAATACGATGCCGGGCAGCACGCCCAGGCCCAATACGTGCACGGTGGTCAGCAGGCACAGCCAGAATTCAAAGCGGCTCAGGCGGCGGATGCTCGCCAGCGACTTGATGTCGATCAGCCCCCAACCGGCCATCAGCAGCACCGCGCCCAGTGCTGCCTGCGGGATCCACGCCATCGGTGCGGTGAAGAACAGCAGGATCAGGGCGATCACCAGTGCAGCGATAATGCCCACCAGCTGGCTTTTGCCACCGACCATGTCGTTGACGGCGGTTCGCGAGTCTGCACCGCTGATGGCAAAGCCTTGGGAAGCCCCGGCTGCCAGGTTGCTCACACCCAGGGCGACGAACTCGTGGTTGGCGTTGATTGCGTAGCCATGCCGGGCAGCAAAGCTGCGTGCAGTCAGCATGGCACTGCAGAAACTGACCGTGGCGATACCCAGGGCGTCGCGCAACAGGCTCTTCATTTCGGCCAGGTTGCTGTGTGGCCAGGCCAGCTGCGGAATGCCGGCAGGCACCGGGCCGAGGATGGCAACGCCAAAGCGGTCGAGACCCAACAGCCCCACCAGCAGCATGAACAGCGCTACCACGATGAGCGCTGCAGGCAACCGTGGGTAGCGCCGTGGCAGCCAGATCAGCAGGCCCAGCGCGGCCAGGCCAATGAGCAAGGTTACCCAGTGGATTTCGCCCAGGCGCTGGAGGAAGTTGATCAGGCTGAGGATGAAACCGTCGCCCTCGATCTTGAACCCCACCACCTTGGACAATTGCCCGGCAATCAGGCTCAGACCAATGCCATTGAGGTAGCCGATCAGAATCGGCCGGGAGAAGAAGCTGGCGATGAACCCGGCCCGCGCGAGGCCCGCAGCAATCAGCATGACCCCGACCAGCACGGTGACGATCACTGACAACTCCGCGATGCGCTGTGGGTCGCCCATGGCCAGCGGCGCCACGGCACCGGCAATCATCGCGCAGGTGGCAGCGTCGGGGCCGACCATCAACTGGCGCGAGCTGCCGATCAACGCGTACACCATCATTGGCAGCACGCAGGCATACAGACCGTACTGCGGCGGCAGGCCGACGATCTGCGCGTAGGCAATGGCAATCGGGATCTGGATTGCCGCTACCGAGAGCCCGGCCTGCAGGTCGGCGTGGAACCATTCACGGCGGTAGTGCAGCAGGTTGGCAAGGCCCGGTAGCCAGCGGGAGAGAAACATGCGTCGTCCTTTCGAAATGCTTCACGAAACCATCTACGCATTGAAGCGGATCGCCAGGCAAATGGCCATGCTGCTGATCAGCGAAAGCAGCACATCGAAGGGAAGGGGGTCGAAACGAAAAAAGGAGCCTAGGCTCCTTTTGACAGCGATGACGTTGCTGGAACGCCATGCGGGATTGCAAATGTGGAGCGGGTAGAGGGAATCGAACCCTCAACTAAAGCTTGGGAAGCTTTCGTTTTGCCACTAAACTATACCCGCGTCTGCGCAGCACTTTTTACCAGAACCCTCCACGAATTAGAAGCCCAAGTTATAAAAAAGCTTGTCGGCGCCCCGTGGCCTGCGGGTATCAGTAACAGGACGCCGAACTGCTCAGATGGCCAATGCATGCTGCCCCTGCTGCCCCTGTAGCAGCGGCTGGTAACGTTGACGGGCTTCACGCACGGTCGGCTTGAGGAACCCCAGCATGACGTTACGGGTGTCCTCACAGGCGGCCTTGTTCTCCATATCCAGGAAGTGGCCCGCATCGCGGATCACGCTGAACTGGCTACGGCCCACATGTTTGCCGAACTGCCGGGCATCTTCGACCGTGGTGTACTCATCGCGGTCGCCGTTGATGAACAGCACCGGGATATCGATATTGCGCGCGCCATCCAGCGCCCGCTCCAGATCGTGTTGCAGCACCTGGTTGATGTGGAAGTGCATCTGCTCGTATTCGTGCCTGTCCAGGCTGCTGACGTGCCGGTAGTTGAAGCGCTTGAACAGTGACGGCAGGTGCTTGCCGATGGTGTCGTTGACCAGGTTGCCGACCTGATAGCGGTCACAGGCGGCCAGGTACTGGCAACCGCGGTCCAGGTAATCGCGCATCGGTTCGTTGATCACCGGCGAGAACGAGCTCACCACGGCTTTTTTCACGCACCGCGGCTGGTGCGCCAGCGCCAGCAGTGTGCTTGCACCACCCCACGAGAACGACATCACGTGGTCGGCCTGGAAGTGCTCGATCAGCTCAAGGAGGATATGCGCCTCGGTCTCCTTGCTGATCAACCGTTCCTGGCGGTTGTGTGGCTTGGATTTGCCCGCATAGGGCTGGTCGAACAGTACTACGTTGAACTGCGGGTGCAGGTTACGTACCGTTTGGGCGAACGAGGCCGTGGTGGCCAGCGAGCCATTGATCAGAATGATCGTGTTCTCGGCCGCATCCGCGCGATAGAACTCCGTGTAAACCCGATACTGACCTTGGATATCAAGTACAGCGATTTCTGGCCTCATGTCATCGACTCCTGGCGCAAAAAGGGTATTCGCGTCACCTAGGGTGCACGTTCTTTATGACAGGTAGGCATTCGCCTGAAGAGTAACCGGGGGGCCCTGTGTCGATCCTTGGCACTTGCGTCGACGGTATTGTTTTTGGCGGGCAATTTGCCGTGCCCCAAGGCATCGAGGCCCTGGGTGGCCGGCAAAAAGGTGTCTTGGTCTGCGGTCGTGACTTGGTAGTCACATGCAGACTGACGAATTGGATTCAAGCAGTGGGTCGGGGATCCCGCAAGTGCCGTTCGGGGGGAAATGTGACTTTTGTCGCTGAGCGGTCGTATGACGACTCTGTGCTGTCTGTTCCGGCCTCTTCGCGGCGGTTCGGCGCCCCGATGAACCCGCTCCCACAGGGTCAGCGCCGCTTGCACGGGCTATGGAGTACCTGTGGGAGCGGGTTCACCCGCGAATAGGCCCGAGCAGGCGACCTAGACGGTAGCTATTTCTTCGGCAGTCAGCTCACGAAACGCCCCAGGTGCCAACCCCGGGTCGAGCCGGATCGCCCCCATGCGCTCGCGATGCAACCCCACCACCTTGTTGTCGAAATGCCCGAACATGCGCTTGACCTGGTGATACCGCCCTTCAACGATCGCCAGCCGCGCCTGGCGTGGGCCGAGAATATCCAGCTGTGCAGGCTGGGTAGTGAGGTCTTCAAAGGCAAAGTAGAACCCTTCACGGAACTTGGCCACATAGTGCTCGCCAATTTCGTCCTCGGTTTCCACCAGGTAATGCTTGGGCAGCTTGGTAGTCGGCTGGGTCAGGCGCCGCGACCACTGGCCATCGTTGGTCAGGATCATCAGCCCGGTGGTGTTGAAGTCCAGACGCCCGGCAATATGCAGGTCATCACGCAACGTCGCGGGCAGCAGGTCGAGCACGGTACGGTGTTGCGGGTCCTGGGTGGCGCTGACACAGCCGGTTGGCTTGTGCAGCATCAGGTAGCGGGCCGGGCGACCGGCCTGCAAGAGCTGGTCGTCCAGCTCCACACGGCTGAATTCGCGCACTTCGGCCAGCGGGTCACTGACCACCTGGCCATCCACCCGCACGCGGCGCTGGGCCAGCATCAGGCGTGCTTGCTGGCGGTTGTGGCTGGGCAGGTTGGCAAGAAAACGGTCGAGGCGCATGGCAAACAGTCAGGGGGTGGTGGACGAGCGCAGTTGCTCTTCAACGGCAGCACAGCGCGGGCACAGGCAAGCCTTGTTGCGCAGCTCGGCAGGCAGGGCCTGAAGCACGGCCGGGTCGATACTGACGCCGTAGCACCAGCAGGCCTGGGTGGCGCGGCGCGGGTCGGCCAGGCTGCACTGGTTGAGGGCACCGCAAGCGGGGCAGTGTTGCTGATCAGTCATGGGGCTTCACTACAGACTCGGTTGCGGCCAGCCTGCTTGGCACGATAAAGCGCACGGTCGGCGCGGGTCAGCAGGGCGTGCAGGGTATCGCCTGGTTGCAGGCTGCTCAGGCCGATGCTGGTAGTCAGGCGCAGCGGCTGGTCGTCGTAGCTGAAGGTCAGCTGTTCGGTGCGCCGACGGATCTTTTCTGCCACCTCGGTAGCCTGCCGGCCTTCGGCTTCACGCAGCAGCACGATGAACTCCTCACCGCCCCAGCGGCACAGTATATCTGACTGGCGCAGGCTGCCCTGCAGCACATTGGCGAATTGGCGCAGCACTTCGTCGCCTGCCAAGTGCCCGTGGGTGTCGTTCAGCGCCTTGAAGTGGTCAAGGTCGATCAGCAAGGCCACCAGAGGGCCGCTGTCGCGCTGGGCTTCGTGCAGGGCCTGGGCGGCGAGCAGGTCGAAGCTGCGCCGGTTGGGCAGGCCGGTGAGGCTGTCGAGGGTGGCCAGGGCTTCGGTGCTGGCCTGGTGGCGGCGGACCATGGCATGCACCAGCGCCAGTACCACCAGGGTGATCATCGCGCAGATCGCCAGGTTCAGGTAAAGGGAATGGCGAATGCGGTCGAGGGCACCGGTTTCACGCTTGTCCACCAGCAGGTACCAGTCCAGTTCGGGCAGGTGGCGCACGTTGATGAAGTGGCTGTGGTTGTCGCTGTCACGGTACTCGTGGCTGCCTTCGCCGGGTACCGGTTGCTCGGCCAGCACGTCATTCAACTCGCGGTTGGCATTGAGTTGTTGCCCGACCAGCAAGCCATGTGGGCCTCCGTCGGAGCCGGTCAGCAGGACCTTGCCCTTGGCATCGGTGAACAGCACCGCGCGTTGGTAACGGCGTTGATACTGGTCGATCAGCTTGACCACCGACGAAACGCTCAGACCGACACCTGCGGCGCCAATGAAGCGCTGCTGGTAGTCATGCACCTGATAGTTGATGAACACGGTAAGGCTGTCCTGGTTGGCCATGTCCAGGTCAACGTTGATCTCGTAGGGGGCCTTGAGCTCGCGCAGGCGGAAATACCAGGCGTCGCGCCAGGTACCCGGTTCGACATGCTTGAGCACACCCTTGGCCTGGTAATAGGTCAGTGTGCGGTCGGAGACGAAGAACGAAGTGAAGGTATCCTGCTTGCCCATGACCTCGCCCAGGTAGCGGGTCATGCGCGCCGTATCCTGCTCGCCGGACAGCACCCAGTCGCGCAGGAAGGTGTCCTGGGCCATCATCGAGGCGATCAGCACCGGGCGGATCAGGTCTTTCTGGATTTCCGAGTAGACCGTGTCGGAGGTCAGTGGCAGTTCGGTGTTTATGATGCCGTCGCGTATGGCGCTGCGCGAGGCGAAGTAGCTGAGCAGTGAAGTGGCGAGGAAGCCGCAGGCCAGCAGTATCAGCAGGGTCAAGATCAGCGAACGCTGCGAGAACAGGGCGGAACGTAATGGCATGATCTTCCCGTGATGTGTGCCGAGGCGCTCATTCTAGTGAGATGACCGGAAAATGACTGCAAGTTTTTCAGGGTTATAGCAGCTGTATCAATTTGTTGCAGAAATGGCACTGCACCTCGGCCTCGCTGTCTGATTCAGTGTCGATGAACGCATTTCGCGCCGACGCTCGCCAGCGCCGCTGTTCGGGCACTCCAGCGGTCCAGGAGGCCGCCATGTCCTATCGAATCCTGTTGATCGCCCTGCTGGGGCTGATGACATCCGCCTGTGCGCCGTACTACGGCAGCGGGGGCTATTACCGCTCGGACTATTACTCCACCGACCGCTATGTGGCGCCGGGTTATTACCGTTATGACCGCTACTATGTGGCCCCACAGCCGCGTTACTACTACCAGCCGGCACCGCGCTATTACCGTTCCGCTCCGGCGCCTTATTACCGCTCGCATCCGCAGCCGGGGGTGAACCAGTGGCACGGTAACCCGCGCTATGACTATGGCAACCGCCAGCGCAATGACTATCGGGGGGATCGCGACCGGCATGACTATCGTGATGGCAGCCAGCGGTACCAGCGTGGTGACTGGCACTCCAATGGGCAGCGCAATGGCGATGGGCGTTGGGATGGCCGGCGTGGGCAGGGGCGAGGGGGCAACTGGCAGCGTTGATTGATCTAAAGCGGGGGCGCTTCGCGCCCCGATCGCGACACAAGGCCGCTCCTACAACCAGATCCCCTGTGGGAGCGGCCTTGTGTCGCGATGGGCTGCGAAGCAGCCCCGGGTTCTCCAAACTAACCCAGGTCCGCCAACGGGTGCCGCCCCTCCCACACCTTGGCAAAATGCGCTTCCACCACCGCAGCGGGCACCTGCCCCACATCCGGCCAGTGCCAGCGCGGCCGGTTGTCCTTGTCCAGCAAGCGGGCACGAACACCTTCGCTGAACTCCGGGTGACGGCAACAGTTCAGGCTCATGCAGTATTCCATCTGGAACACCTGCGCCAATGACAGGTGCCGCGCCCGGCGGATCTGTTCCCACACCAGATGTGCCGTCAGCGGGCAACCTTCATGCAGCCGTTGGCCGGCCTCGGCCAGCAAGGGGTCGTCATGCTGCTTGAGCCCCTCCAGCGCACGCCACGCAGCCGCCGCATCGGCCACATCGAGCAACGCGTCGATCACTTGCCGGCGCGGCAACCATTGGGCTGCCGGTAGCTCGGCGCAAGCGCGGTGCTGCTCGGCCTTGAGCAGGCTGTTCAGTTGCAGCGCGGTCTGTTCCTGCCAGTTGAGTTGCAGCAGTTCCTCGATCAAGGCCTCTTGCTGATGCTCGCCAAGAAAACGGTCGGCCAGGCCCAGGTCAAGCGCGTCACGGGCATTGATCGGTGCGCCGGTCAGGCCAAGGAACAAGCCCAGCTTGCCCGGTAGGCGTGCCAGGAACCAACTGGCACCCACGTCCGGGTACAGGCCGATGCTGATTTCCGGCATGGCCAACCGACTGCTGGGCGTGACGATGCGCACATTGGCGCCTTGCAGCAGCCCCATGCCGCCACCCAGCACATGCCCGTGGCCCCAGCACAGTAGGGGCTTTGGGTAGGTGTGCAGGGCAAAGTCCAGGCGGTATTCGGCGGCGAAGAAGGAGGCTGCCAGTGGCGGCACGCTGCCGGGGTGTTCGCGGCAGGCTTGCACCAGGGCGCGTACATCGCCGCCGGCGCAGAAGGCTTTGGCGCCGTTGCCGCGCAGCAGCACGCAGACGATGCCCGGGTCGCGGGCCCAGCTGTGCAATTGTTCGCCCAGCACCTCGATCATCGGCAGGGTCAGGGCGTTGAGCGCCTTGGGCGCATCCAGGGTGGCGATGCCGATGCGGGCGCCGTCGGCGCCGGTGAGTACCTCGCAATGAATGGCCATGGACTACCTCGCGCAAGTCATCGCACAAGTATGGCTGGCCTGGCCGATCGTGCCGGTTGTCGGTCGGATCGTTTGACAAGCGGGGAGGGCTTACCTAGTGTCGCGCCATTGTTTATGGAAGGCCCCATGACTGACGACGATCGCATCAAGCTTGAACCCAGCTGGAAAGCCGCATTGCGCGGCGAATTCGACCAGCCCTACATGCACCAGCTGCGCGAGTTCCTGCGTGGCGAGTACGCTGCCGGCAAGGAAATCTACCCGCCTGGGCCGCTGATCTTCAACGCGCTCAACTCCACACCGCTGGAGCAGGTCAAGGTGGTGATCCTCGGCCAGGACCCGTACCACGGGCCAGGCCAGGCCCATGGCCTGTGCTTCTCGGTGCAGCCAGGCGTGGCCACGCCACCGTCGCTGGTCAACATCTACAAAGAGCTGCAGCGCGACTTGAACATCCCGATCGCCAGCCATGGCTACCTGCAGAGCTGGGCCGAGCAGGGCGTATTGCTGCTCAACACCACCATGACGGTGGAACGTGCGAATGCGGCATCGCATGCCAAGAAGGGGTGGGAGTTCTTTACGGACCGAGTGATCCAGGTGGTCAGCGAGCAGTGCCCGAACGTGGTGTTCCTGTTGTGGGGCGCGCATGCGCAGAGCAAGCAGAAACTGATCGACGGCACCAAGCACCTGGTGTTGAAGTCGGTGCACCCGTCGCCGTTGTCGGCTTACCGTGGCTTCTTGGGCTGCGGGCATTTCAGCCGGACCAACAGCTTCCTTGAGCAGCGCGGGATGGCGCCGATCAACTGGGCATTGCCGCCGTTGTGATCACCTGACAGACCGTGTCGCCTGATTCGCGGGCTTGCCCGCTCCCACAGGGACTGCGCTGCCCTCAGGCCTGGCGCGATCCCTGTGGGAGCGGGTTCACCCGCGAAGAAGGCGACGCGGTTTATCAGTCATTCCTCAACACGCGCATTCCACACCCGGAACAACGGCTCCGCCAGAAACAACACAAACAACAGCCGCATCACCTGCAGCGCCGTCACCAGCGGCACAGACAACTGCAAGGTCTCCGCCGTCAGGCTCATCTCGGCAATCCCGCCCGGCATCATCCCCAAGGTCAACGAGCGCAAATCCAGCGAGGTCATCACGCTCAATACCCAGGCGGCACTGGCGGCAATCGCCATGCACAACGCCGTGGCCACCAGCGTACGCCCGAGGAACGATGGCGCGCGGCGGAAGAACGCCCGGTTGAAGTGGCAGGCCAGGCCACTGCCAATCAACCACTGGCCGATCTGGCTGGCGCCATTGGGCAGCGCAATTTGCAGGTTGCCCGCCAGGCTCACCGTGGCTGCTACCAGCAATGGCCCGAACAGCCACGGGTTGGGCTGGCGCAAGCGTTGCCACAGCAAGGCCACGGCAACACCCAGCGGGGCAATCAGTGCCAGCCAGCCCCAGCTCACGCTGCCTGCGTGATTGAGCGGTACGCCGTCACCCAGCAGGAACTTGAACAGCGCCGGTACGCACAGCACTACCGCCAGCACCCGCAGGCTCTGTGCCGCCGCTACCTGGCTAAGCACAGCGCCATTACGCGCGCCGAGGTTGACCATCTCACCCGAGCCACCGGGCATGCTGGCGAAGAACGCTGTGGCGCGATCTTCTCCGGTACGCCGCAACAACCATACGCTGATCACGCTGGACAGGGTGGTGAACAGCGCGCCGAAGAAGATCAGCGCGAAATGGCTGGCCACCTGCTCGATCACCGCCGGGGTGAAGTGCAGGCCGATGCCGATGCCGATGATCCACTGCCCGCATTTGCGGCCATTGGGTATTTCCGACAGCTGCCAGGGCGTCAGGCAGCGCACCAGGATGATCGCCAGCAACGAGCCGACCATCCACGGCAAAGGCCAGCCGACCTTGCTGGCGGCAAAACCGCCAGCAAGGCCGACCAGCCCGGTCGCAACAAACAGCGGGAATGACCGGTCAGGCATCGGCCATGGCCCGGCGCTGTTGGGCGCGCTTACGCCAGATGCGCAGCAGCGGCAGGGTCAGCATGCAAATGGTCAGTACCCACACCGACATGCTGATCGGGCTTGACCAGAGGATGCCCAGTTCACCGTTGGAGATCGACAGTGCCCGGCGCAGGTTCTGTTCCATCAGCCCGCCTAGGATGAAGCCCAGCAGGATCGGCGACAACGGGAAGTCCAGCTTGCGCAGGATGTAGCCCATGATGCCGATGCCGACCATCAGGAACAGGTCGAAGGTGGTGGCATGCACGGCGTACACGCCGATCGCGGTGATGATGGCGATCACCGGCACCAGTGCCCAGTTCGGCACGGCGAGGATGCGGGTGAAGATGCGGATCATCGGGATGTTGAGGATCACCAGCATGATGTTGGCAATGAACAGCGAGGCGATCAGGCCCCAGACGATGTCTGGCTGCTGTTCGAACAGCAGTGGGCCGGGGGTGATGTTGTACAGGGTCAGTGCGCCGATCATCACTGCGGTGGTGCCGGAGCCCGGTACGCCGAGGGTCAGCATCGGTACCAGAGCGCCACAGCAGGAGGCACCAATGGCGGTTTCCGGTGCGGCCAGGCCACGGGCGTCGCCCTTGCCGAACTTGCCGCTGGTGCCGGCAATGCGTTTTTCGGTCATGTAGGCCACGGCGCTGGCCAAGGTAGCGCCGGCACCCGGGAGCACGCCCATGATGAAGCCCAGCAGGCCGCAGCGGATGTTGACCACGAACACCGAGGCCGCTTCCTTGAAGTTGAACAGCATGCGCCCGGTGGCCTTCACTGCCTGGTGGCCATGGTGAGTCTTTTCCAGCAGCAGGAGGATTTCGCTGATGGAGAACAGGCCCAGCACCAGCACCACGAACTGGATACCATCGGCCAGGTGCACGCTGTCACCGGTAAAGCGGTAGACGCCGCTGTTGGCGTCGATGCCGACCGCTGACAGGAACAGCCCGATCAGGGCGGCAATGAAGGTTTTCAGCGGTTTGTCACCGGCCATGCCGCCCAGGCAGACAATGGCGAACACCATCAGCACGAAGTACTCGGCCGGGCCGAAGGCAATCGCCCATTTCGCCAGCAGCGGGGCGAACAGCACCATGCCACAGGTGGCGATGAAGGCGCCGATGAACGAACTCCAGGCCGACAGCGACAGCGCCACGCCAGCCAGGCCCTGGCGGGCCATCGGGTAACCGTCGAGGGTGGTCATCACGGTCGAGGCCTCACCCGGGATGTTCAGCAGGATCGAACTGATACGGCCGCCGTATTCGCAGCCCAGGTATACCGCTGCCAGCAGAATCAGCGCCGACTCCGGCGGCAGGCCGAGGGCGAAGGCGATGGGGATCAGCAGGGCCACGCCGTTGATCGGGCCCAGGCCCGGCAGCAGGCCGACCACGGTGCCGATCAGGGTGCCGGAAAGGGCGGTGACCAGGTTGTAGGGGGACAGGGCAACGCCGAAGCCCTGGCCCAGGTAGCTCAAGGTATCCATGTGTCAGTTCTCCAGTACGCTCAGCAGGCCAAGGGGCAGGGGCACGTCCATCACGCGGTCGAACAGCCAGTAGAGGAAAATGCTCATGCCCACCACCACGATGGCACTGTGCAGCCAGCGGCCGCCGTACAGGCGGGCCATGGGCAGGCCGACGAGGATGGCGCTGAGAATGAAGCCCAGCGATTCGAAGGTGGCAGCGAAGACGATCAGCAGGCCGACGCAGGCGGCGATCTTGATCAGGGTTTCGCGGTCCAGCTCCGGTTCGTCGTCCTTGCGCACGATCGGCGTGGGGCGGATAGCCAGGTACAGCAGGCCCAGGCCCATCAGGCCGAGCATCAGCAGCGGGTAGGCGCGCGGGCCCACCGGCTCGTAGGAGAATGCGGCCTGGTAGGGCCAGGCCATCACGGCCAGGGCGGCACATACCGCCAGCAGGGCCAGGGCGAAGATGCGTTGCAGGATCATCCGAGAGTCCTCGTTGAACGCGGACCCTGTGGGAGCGGGTAAACCCGCTCCCACAGGGATCGGTGAAAGTGGGTGAATGCTTACTGGATCAGGCCAAATTCCTTGGCCAGTGCCTTGTAGTCAGCCACTTGCTTCTTCACATAACCGTCCAGCTCTTCGCCGGTCATGGCGAACGGGAACAGTTCGCGCTGGTCACGCAGCTGGGCGAAGTCTTCCGAGGCCAGCATCTTGTCGAACGACTGTTTCCACCAGGCGTAGTCCTCGTCGCTCACCTTTGGCCCCAGGTAGAAGCCGCGCACCACGGGCCAGACGATGTCGTAGCCCTGTTCCTTGGCGGTAGGAATGTTCTTCATCTCTGGCTCGTCCAGGCGGTTTTCCGAGAACACCGCGAGGATGCGCATGTTGCCGCTCTGGATGTGCGGCATGGAGTCGGAAATGTCGGTGGAGCCGACCTGGATGTGGCCACCCAGCAGTGCCGTGGCGATTTCACCGCCGCCTTCCAGGGCCACGTAGCGCAGGTCGCGCGGGTTGATGCCGGCAGCCTTGGCGATCAGCGCGGTCTGCATCCAGTCCTGGCTGCCGACGGTGCCACCGGAGCCGATCACCACCTTGCTCGGGTCTTTCTTCAGCGCCGCGACCAGGTCATCGAGGGTCTTGTAGGGCGAGTCGCTTTTCACCGCGATGGCGCCATAGCTGGTGCCGACCGCGGCCAGCCATTTCACCGCGTTCTCGTCAAAGCGGCCGAACTTGCCCTGGGCCAGGTTCAGCAGCGAACCGCTGGACCAGGCCACCAGGGTGCCGGCGTCGGCCGGGCGCTGGGCGACCACGGCGTTGTAGGCCACTGCGCCGACACCGCCGGGCATGTAGGTGACGCGCATCGGTTTGCTGAGGATCTTTTCCTGCACCAGGGCGCTTTGCACCAGCTTGCAGGTCAGGTCGAAACCACCGCCGGGCGAGGCGGGGGCGATGCATTCGGGGCGTTTCGGTTCGGCAGCGAGGGCGTTACCGGCCAACAGCAGGCAGCCGGTAGCGAGGACGAGGCGGCGCAGTGAAAAGGTCATCGTCGATCTCCGTGAGTGTTGTTGTTATCGGTTACTGCTATTGGCTTACCAAATGGCCAGGCTGTAGCTCACCAGCAGCCGCACTTCGTCGGCATCGCGGGCGAAGTTGGAGCGGAAGGTGGCGTTGCGCAAACGCACGGCGACGTTCTTCAACGGGCCGCTTTGTACCACGTACTTCAGCTCGGTGTTGCGTTCCCATTCCTTGCCTTCGCCGTCGGCAGCGCGGCTGACGTTGTCGCCGCTGATGTAGCGGGTCATGAAGGTCAGGCCGGGTACACCAAGGGCGGCAAAGTTGTAGTCGTAGCGTGCTTGCCAGGAGCGCTCGTCTTTACCGGCGAAGTCGTTGATCTGGACGAAGTTGACCAGGTACGGGTCGGCACCATCCACATACGGGAAGGCGCTGTCGCCCGACAGCTGCTGCCAGGCGGCGCTGACCTTGTGCCCGCCCAGGGCGTAGCTGAGCATGCCGTTGACCGTGGTGTTGTCGATGTTGCCGGCCTTGGCGGCACCGGCATCGTCACTGACCGCCAAGCGCAGGTCGGCGCCGAAGGTGCCCGGGCCCCATGGCTGGGTGGCGACCATGCCGATGAAGTGCTGGCGGTAGATATCGTCGAGCTGGGCGAAGTGGTAGCTGCCGGTGATGCGGTCGGTGAACTGGTAGTCGAGGCCGCCCAGGGTCAGGTTGTCGGCGCTGAACGAACCACCGAAGCGGCCGTTCTTGTTGTTCAGGGCCAGGTCTTCCCAGTTGGTGTCGTTGCGGTCTTTGGCCTTGTCCAGACGCCCGCCGGTGAAGGTCAGGCCCTTGATCTCCTTCGAGGTCAGCAGGCCGCCTTCGAAGGTTTGCGGCAAGATGCGCCCGTCGTTGGGCTGCAGGGTGGGCAGTTCCGGGATGAGCGTGCCGATCTTCAGTTCGGTCTGCGAGATCTTTACCTTGCCGGTCAGGCCGAGCTTGGAATATTCGTCGGCCGCCTTGCCGTCATCGTGGGTCGGCAGCAGGCCGGTGTCGGTACGGTCGGGGCTGGAGTCGAGCTTGATGCCGAGCATGCCCAGTGCGTCCAGGCCGAAGCCTACGGTGCCTTCGGTATAGCCGGACTCGAAATTGAGCATGAAGCCCTGGGCCCATTCGTCGCGCTTGGATTGTTGCGCGCTGGTGCCGTCGCGGAAGTCGCGGTTGAAGTACATGTTGCGGGTTTCGAAGGTGGCCGTGCTGTCTTCGAAGAAGGCGGCCTGGCTCATCGGGGCGACACCGGCAAGCGCAAGGGCGCTGGCGATGGCGGAGGGGCGTGCGGCAAAGGAACGGGTAGGCGCGAACGCCTGCGGCTGCGATGACAGCATCGTCGATGACTCCGTTTATTGTTCTTATTCGTTGCACCTTGCTGGTGCTTTTTTCGGCGCGAAGCGCGACCGTGGTGCGATGCTAGGCAACGAACCTTTCGCTAACCTTTCAACCTGAAAGGTTTGTTACAAGGGGCTTCACAGGCTTGACGACAGCGGTACACTCCGCGCCGTTGCCCCACTCGAGAGGGAGAATCCGATGCGTGTGCTGCTGGTCGAAGACCACCTGCAACTGGCCGAAAGCGTGGCCCTGGCCTTGAAAAGCCACGGCCTGACCGTGGATGTGCTGCATGACGGCGTGGCTGCCGACCTGGCCCTGGCCAGCGAGGAATACGCCGTGGCCGTACTGGATGTCGGCCTGCCGCGCATGGACGGCTTCGAGGTACTGGCGCGCCTGCGCGGCCGTGGCAAGACCTTGCCGGTCTTGATGCTGACGGCGCGCAGCGACGTCAAGGACCGTGTCCATGGGCTGAACCTGGGCGCTGACGATTACCTGGCCAAGCCGTTCGAGCTGACCGAGCTGGAAGCCCGGGTCAAGGCCCTGCTGCGGCGCAGCGTGCTCGGCGGCGAACGCCAGCAACGCTGTGGGCCGCTGGTGTATGACCTGGACACCCGGCGGTTTTCTCTGGGCGACGATAACCTGACCCTGACCTCGCGTGAGCAGAGCGTGCTGGAAGCGCTGATCGCCCGCCCTGGCCGGGTGATGAGCAAGGAGCAGTTGGCCGCCCAGGTATTCGGCCTGGACGAAGAAGCCAGCCCTGACGCCATCGAGATCTACATCCACCGCCTGCGCAAGAAGCTCGACGGCCACCCGGTGGCTATCGTCACCTTCCGTGGCCTGGGCTATCTGCTCGAGCACCGCGATGCGTGACAACGGCAGCCTGCGCGGGCGTTTGCTGGGCAACCTGGCGCTGTTGCTGGTGGTGCTGATGCTGGCCAGCGGCCTGAGCGCCTACTGGAATGGTCGCGAGGCTGCCGACACCGCCTACGACCGCACCTTGCTCGCCTCGGCGCGGACCATCGCCGCCGGCCTGTCGCAGCGCGACGGCTCGCTGAGCGCGGACGTGCCCTACGTGGCGCTGGATACCTTCGCCTACGACAGCGCCGGGCGCATCTACTACACGGTGCTGGATATCAAGCAGCGGCTGATTTCCGGCTACGAGAACCTGCCACCACCACCGCCTGGTACCCCGCGCACCGACGACTACCCGGCGCTGGCGCGGTTCTATAACGCCACCTACCTGGGCCAGGACGTACGCGTGGTCAGCCTGCTGAAACCGGTGAGCGAGCCGAACATGAACGGCATGGCGGAAATCCGTGTGGCCGAGACCGAAGAAGCACGCGTGACCATGGCCCGCGGGTTGATGGCCGATACCTTGCTGCGCCTGGGGATGCTGGCACTGGGCGCACTGGTGATGGTGTGGTTTGCCGTCAGTGCCGCCTTGCGGCCGCTGGAGCGCCTGCGCACAGCGGTGGAGGAGCGCCAGCCGGACGACCTGCGGGCCTTGCCGGTGGTGCAGGTGCAGCGTGAGCTGGGTCCGTTGGTGCGGGCCTTGAACCACTTTACCGAACGCTTGCGTGGGCAATTCGAGCGTCAGGCGCAGTTCATTGCCGACGCCGCTCACGAGCTGCGTACACCGTTGGCAGCGCTGAAGGCGCGGGTCGAGCTGGGCTTGCGCTCGTCCGAACCGCAGGCGTGGCGGCAGACTTTGGAGTCGGCGGCCCAGGGTACCGACAGGCTGACTCACCTGGCCAACCAGCTGCTGTCGCTGGCGCGGGTCGAGAACGGCGCGCGGGCGATTGCCGAGGGTGGTGCGCAGCGCCTGGACCTGAGCCAACTGGCCCGTGAACTGGGCATGGCCATGGCGCCGCTGGCGCACAAGCGCGGGGTGGCGCTGGCGCTGGAGGCCGAGGCGCCGGTGTGGCTGAAAGGCGAGCCGACGTTGCTCAACGAGCTGTTGAGCAACCTGGTGGACAATGCCCTGGCACATACACCGGAGGGTGGCAACGTGATTTTGCGGGTGCTGGCGCCGGCGGTGCTGGAAGTGGAGGATGACGGGCCGGGGATTCCCGAGGCCGAGCGCGAGCGGGTGTTCGAGCGTTTTTACCGGCGTAGTGCGCAGGGCAGCGGGTTGGGGCTGGCGATTGTGGGCGAGATCTGCCGGGCGCACCTGGCGCAGGTGAGCCTGCATGATGGCGCCAATGGCGGGTTGCGGGTGCGGGTGAGTTTTATTGCTGATTGATGTGTCGCCTGTGCTGGCCCTTTCGCGGGTAAACCCGCTCCCACAGGTGCAGTGCGGTCTATCTCTGTGGGAGCGGGTTTACCCGCGAAGAGGCCGGCACAGGCTTACACCATTCAGCGCAACATG
The DNA here is from genome assembly GCF_016658545.1 of Pseudomonas sp. S37. GTDB lineage: Bacteria > Pseudomonadota > Gammaproteobacteria > Pseudomonadales > Pseudomonadaceae > Aquipseudomonas. The sequence continues at coordinate 18,504 of NZ_JACVZC010000014.1, forward strand.
CTCCGCGCCTCAAGCAGCTCATCCACCTCAAGCTCGGTACCAAACGGCAACCCCAGGTGGCGGTACGCCGGCAGTGCCGCCAATGGCCGTTGGCGCCCACGCTGGCTGATGCAGCGGGCGATCTGCACGATGTCGATGTAATCGACCTTGTCAGTCTGCCGGTCCAGGTCCTGAACCTGGCTTGGCAGGTTGACCAGTTGCTCCGGAAACTCCCACGCCTTGAGAATCTTGTCGCCCAGCGCCGGCTGGATCTGCTCGATCACGTAATGCAGGCAGACCGGGTCTGACAACAGTTCGTTGTGCTCTTCGGCATAGATCAGCACCGGCAGGGCGCCAATCTGGTTCACCAGGCCGCCCAAGGTCGCCTGCTCAGGCTTGAGCTGGGTGTAGCGGCGGCAGATTTCGTAGCTGATGCCCGCTACTTCCAGGCTGTTGGCCCAGATATCGCGCAGTTTTTGCTCAACTGCCGATGAGCGGGCATGGAATATCTGTTCGATCACCAGGCCAATGGCCAGGTTACAGCTGTAGTTGATGCCCAGCCGCGTGATGGCGGTGTGCAGGTCGGTGACCTCGACCGCCGCGCGCAGCAGTGGGCTGTTGACGACCTTGATCAGGCGCGCTGAAAGGGCCGCATCGCGACCGATTACCTTGCTCAGGGCCGCTACGCTGATCTCGCTGTCTTCCGCGGCTTCGCGGATGCTCAGGGCAACCTCGGGCAGGGTTGGCAGGACCAGGTCATCCTTTTCGATGGCATCGAGCAACTGTGCTTGAACCATCTCGGCCAGCTTGTTCATGGGCGTGTCTACCGCAGTGGTGGTGCGGCCCCGCCTCGCGGGCGGGGCAGGCTGGTCAGCGTTGGATTTCCCGGTCGCGGTCCAGTTCGTAAGGCAGGGTCAGCACCTGCAGGCGCGGGCCTTCCAGGCTGCCCAGGTGCAGGTTGTTGTCTTCAACCGCATCGGCGCTGAGTACCGCGAGCAGCTCGCAGCCCGCGCCGCTGCTGGCTGCAATCACCACTTCACCGACCGACGAGCCATGGGTGGGCGAGAAAATTTCGGCGCCCGGGGCTGGAATGGCTTGCTGGTCGAGTGCCAGGCGGTACTGGCGGCGCTTGAGCTTGCCCAGGTACTGCATGCGCGCGACGATTTCCTGGCCCGTGTAGCAACCTTTCTTGAAGCTGACGCCATCGACAGCCTGCAGGTTGATCATCTGCGGGATGAACAGCTCGCGCGTCGGGCCCATGACTTGGCCGATGCCGGCGCGAATCTGCCCCAGCAGCCAGTCGTTGACCGAGCCTTCCGGCAGGGTAGCGGCGAGGGCCTGACTCACAGGCTCGGCGTTGTCCGTCGGCACCCAAAGCTCTATCCGGCCAGCGGACACGGCAATGGCAATCAGCCCGTCATGGCGCACGGTGCTGCCAGCTGCTGCCGGCACTTCGAGCCCCAGCGCCTGCAGTGCCGCTTCGCCACCTTGCAGGCCGAAGCGTGCCCAGGCGGCACTTTCATCGGTCAGTGTGGCCTTGGAGAACACGGCGTATTTCTTCAGGTCGGCCAGTTGCGCATCGAGCAGTTCGCTGGCCATGGCCAGCAAGTAGCCATTGCCTTCGGGCAGGATGCGGAAGCTGGACTGCATGCGCCCTTTGACCATGCAGCGGGCGCCAAGGCTGGCATGTTCCTGGCTGAGGTAGTTGATGTTGCAGGTCAGCTGGCCTTGCAGGAACTTGCCTGCATCGGAGCCGCGGACGGCGAGGATGCCCTCGTGGGACAGGGGGCAAAAGAAAGCGGAATCGGCCATGGGTCATCGCGGTGGCTAAAGACTGGCGGCCATCATAGAACGCCGGTAACAAAATAGGTAGGTGACTAGACCAACGCCCGGTGTCGCTTCGCTCGCCTGGCTGTATACTGGCGGGCCATTCGAGGAGGGCCCCATGGTCGAACAAACTGAACTCAACCGGCTTTTCTGGCACAGCCGCCGCGGCATGCTGGAACTGGACGTACTGCTGGTGCCTTTCACCCAGGAAGTCTACTCCACCCTCAACGAGACCGACCGCGACCTGTACGTGCGGCTGTTGAGCTGCGAGGACCAGGACATGTTCGGCTGGTTCATGGAGCGCACCGAGTCTGAAGACCCGGAGTTGCAGCGCATGGTTCGCATCATATTGGACCGTGTCCAGCCCAAGTGAGTGCTTCGAGTGCCGCTGGCAAGGCTCGCGCCTGCTGCTAGCGGCCTACCTGGCGTGCCAGGTACTGGCGTGGCTTGCCGTGTGGGCGAGCCCGCTGCCTGGGTGGTTGGCCCTTACTGTCGCCGCCGCCTGTCTTGCCCACGCTGCCTGGGCCATTCCCCGACGTATTCTGCTGACCCATGAGCATGCCGTTGTCGGCCTGCGCCGTGATGTGCGCGGCTGGCAGGTGTTCAGCCGTGGCGGTGGCTGGCAGCCGGTGCGCTTGTGTCGGGACAGCGTGGCGTTGCCGGGGTTGGTGGTGTTGCGTTTTCAGCGCGCAGGGCACTGGTTGGGGCAAAGCCAGTGTGTGCCTCGGGATGCGCTGGGGGCGGATGAGCATCGGCGTTTGCGGGTGAGGTTGAAGTTCAGCCGGCGCAGGTGGGCAGCGGTACGCCGTGCATAGCGTCATACCCTGCTGGCTCCTTCGCGGGTGAACCCGCTCCCACAGGTGCTGCACAGATTCTGGAGCCTGTGCAGTACCTGTGGGAGCGGGTTTACCCGCGAAGGCCGTGACGCTGTTTTCAGAGCGGGCTCAGAATCGTGTCCTTGGCCTCGTCCAGCATCCCCGGGTAATCCAGCGTGTAATGCAAGCCACGGCTTTCCTTGCGCTGCATCGCCGACAGGATCATCAACTCGGCCACCTGCGCAAGGTTACGCAGTTCGATCAGGTCACGGCTGACCTTGTAGTTGCTGTAGAACTCATCGATTTCATCCAGCAGCAGACGAATACGGTGCTGCGCCCGCTGCAACCGCTTGCTGGTGCGCACGATACCGACGTAGTCCCACATGAATCGCCGCAACTCATCCCAGTTGTGTGCAATGATCACATCTTCGTCCGAATCGGTAACCTGGCTGGCATCCCAACCCGGCAGGGCCTCGGGCATGGCCACCTGCTCCAGGTGCGCCTCGATGTCGGCCGCCGCGGCGCGGCCATAGACGAAGCATTCCAGCAGCGAGTTGCTGGCCATGCGGTTGGCGCCGTGCAGGCCGGTGAAGCTGGTTTCGCCAATGGCATACAAGCCAGGCACATCGGTGTGGCCACGGTCGTCGACCATCACCCCGCCGCAGGTGTAATGCGCCGCGGGCACCACCGGGATCGGCTGGCGGGTAATGTCGATGCCAAACGCCAGGCAGCGCTCGTACACGGTGGGGAAGTGGCTCTTGATGAACTCGGCCGGCTTGTGGGTAATGTCCAGGTACACGCAGTCCACACCCAGGCGCTTCATCTCGTGGTCGATGGCACGGGCGACGATGTCGCGTGGGGCCAGTTCCTCGCGCGGGTCGAAGCGCGGCATGAAGCGCTCGCCATTGGGCAGGCGCAACAAGGCGCCCTCGCCGCGCAGGGCTTCGGTGACCAGGAAGCTCTTGGCCTGCGGGTGGTACAGGCAGGTCGGATGGAACTGGTTGAATTCCAGGTTCGCCACCCGGCAACCGGCCCGCCAGGCCATGGCGATGCCGTCGCCACAGGCGCCGTCGGGGTTGCTGGTGTAGAGGTAGACCTTGGCCGCACCGCCAGTGGCCAGCACGGTGAAGCGTGCGCCAAAGGTGTCCACCTCGCCCGTGTTGCGGTTGAGCACGTACGCGCCCAGGCAGCGCTCACCTGGCAGCCCCAGGCGACGCTCGGTGATCAGGTCGACGGCCACGCGCTGCTCCAGCAGCTGGATGTTCGGGCGCCGGCGGGCCTGCTCCAGCAGCGTGGTGAAAATGGCTGCGCCAGTGGCGTCGGCGGCGTGGATGATGCGCCGGTGGCTATGGCCGCCTTCGCGGGTAAGGTGGAACTCGAAGCCGCCGTCGTCGACGCTGTAGTGCTCATCGCGGGTAAAGGGCACGCCTTGCTCGATCAACCACTGAATTGCTTCGCGGCTGTGCTCGACGGTAAACCGCACCGCGTCTTCATGGCACAGGCCGCCGCCAGCATTGAGGGTGTCCTCGACATGCGACTGCACGGTATCGGTATTGTCCAGCACCGCTGCGACACCGCCTTGGGCCCAGAAGGTCGAGCCATTGGCCAGGTCGCCCTTGCTCAGCACGGCAACGCGCAGGTGGCGGGGGAGGTTAAGTGCCAGGCTGAGACCGGCGGCACCGCTGCCGATCACCAGGACATCATGTTGGAATTGTTGGCTCATGTCGGGACACTAGTAATCTTTGGAGGGGGCGCGGCACAATAGTCACGCGCAGGTGGCATTGTGAAACTATCGTTAAACTTGGCCGGGTTGCCTTTATAGCAGCCCGAGGTGGCCAATTTCCATGCCGCTTGGCCACTTACCGAGGCGCGCGTCAACCTTTGTGGGAACTTTCCGACATGGCCGGAAATCCTATGAAGGCTGCCCGCACGCCACAAATTGCCGCGGCGACGCAGGGTGGCAGGCCTTTCCGGGCTGACCTCTGCGTATTCGAAACCTGATTATCGACGTAGCCGGCCGTGTCCGCGCCGCGTCTTCCGTGCAAGCCGACCAAGGGCTGCAGGAAACTTGCTTGGAGGGGAGAACTTTTGCGCAAAGCCCGAGTCTATGGTTGCAAGCCTGAACGATGGCTGCTGCAACGCTCCTTCGAGTTCACTGAGGAGTGTTCATGCTAACCCAGGAAGAGGATCAGCAGCTTGTCGAGCGCGTTCAGCGCGGCGACAGGCGAGCGTTCGATCTGTTGGTGCTGAAGTATCAGCACAAGATTCTCGGGTTGATCGTGCGGTTCGTTCACGACACCCACGAGGCCCAGGACGTAGCACAGGAAGCCTTCATCAAGGCCTACCGTGCGCTTGGCAATTTCCGCGGCGACAGTGCGTTCTATACGTGGCTGTACCGCATCGCCATCAACACGGCGAAGAACTACCTGGTGTCCCGTGGAAGACGGCCACCAGACAGCGATGTCAGCTCCGAGGATGCGGAGTTTTACGACGGCGATCATGGTCTCAAGGATCTCGAGTCCCCAGAGCGCTCGTTGTTGCGGGATGAAATCGAAGGCACCGTCCATCGCACCATCCAGCAACTGCCCGAAGATTTGCGCACGGCATTGACCCTGCGTGAGTTCGACGGACTGAGTTACGAAGACATTGCCAGTGTCATGCAATGTCCGGTGGGTACCGTGCGCTCTCGAATCTTCCGCGCTCGGGAGGCCATAGACAAAGCCCTGCAGCCGTTGTTGCAGGAAACCTGAGACAGCGGCGACAGCCAAGAGAGGAACCGCCATGAGTCGTGAAGCTTTGCAGGAATCGCTGTCCGCGGTAATGGATAACGAAGCGGACGAACTGGAATTGCGTCGGGTGCTGAGCGCCGTCGACGATGCCGAAACCCGTGCCACCTGGTCGCGCTACCAGGTTGCCCGTGCAGCCATGCACAAGGAGCTGCTGCTGCCCAACCTGGATATCGCCTCGGCGGTGTCTGCGGCGCTGGCTGACGAAGCCGTGCCGGCCAAGGTCAAGAAAGGCCCTTGGCGCAGCATTGGCCGCCTGGCGGTCGCGGCTTCGGTCACCGTGGCCGTGCTGGCGGGTGTACGCATGTACAACCAGGATGAGATCACTGGCGCCGAGCTGGCTGCCCAGCAGCCGGTCCAGCAAGGCCTGAGCGTGCCACAAGCACAAGGCCCGGCTGTTTTGGCAGGCTATAGTGAGAGCAGTGAGCAACCGACCGGGCCAATGGCCAACGGCGTGCTGCAGAACCAGGCCGGCTGGGATCAGCGTCTGCCAGGTTACCTGCGCCAGCATGCCCAGGAATCTGCGCTCAAGGGCACTGAAACCGCATTGCCATATGCCCGCGCTGCCAGCCTGGAAAACCGTTAAGTAAGGAGGATCATGCGCGCGCTACCTCTCCTGTCGCTGCTGATTGGCAGCTGCATGACGGTGCCAGCGTTGGCAGCCAACTCTTCGCCTGAGGCGAGTGAGTGGCTGAACAAGCTGGCACAGGCCGAGCAAAAGCAGAGCTACCAAGGCTCTTTCGTTTACGAACGCAACGGCAGCTTCTCTTCCCACGATATCTGGCACAAGGTCCAGGACGGCAAGGTCAGCGAGCGGCTGTTGCAGCTCGATGGCGCCGCCCAGGAAATCGTGCGCGTGGATGGCAAGGTGGAGTGTGTCAGCGGGGCCTTGGCCAGCAGTGTCACGGCGCCGCCAGACGCTGCACAGCGCGTGCTTGATCCACTGAAGCTGATGGGCTGGTACGACTTGAGCGTGGTGGGCAAGTCGCGGGTCGCCGGGCGCGACGCAGTGATTGTCACACTGGCCCCACGTGATCAGCACCGCTACGCCTTTGAATTGCATCTGGATCGAAACACTGGCCTGCCGCTGCGCTCGTTGATGCTCAACGACAAGGGGCAGTTGCTGGAACGCTTCCAGATGACCCGCCTCGATACCGACAAACTGCCCAGTGATGCGGATCTGCGCCCCAGCGCAGCCTGCAAACCGGTGCAGCCTGCCACCGCCGTCAGCAATGACGCCGTCGCAGGCTGGCGCTCGGACTGGCTGCCGCCTGGCTTCGAACTGGTCAACAGTTCGGTGCGCCGCGATCCCAAGCAAAACAGCTCGGTCAGCAGCTTGATGTATGACGATGGCCTGGCGCGCTTCTCGGTGTTTCTCGAGCCGGTGAAAGACGATGGCGGCACCGACATGCGCACCCAGTTGGGCCCGACTTCGGCGGTTTCGCGCCGTTTGAACACGCCCAAGGGCAAGGTGATGGTGACCGTGGTCGGCGAAATCCCGCTGGGAACGGCAGAACGCGTCGCGCTGTCGATGCGCCCCCAGGATGCCCAGGCACGCCAGTGATGGCGCGCTTTTGCGGGCGATGCCAAGGCGGGCGGACATACGGCTGAAATGAAATTAAAGCATTGTCATTTGCAATCCATCGGCAAATTTTCTATAGGTCAGGCTTTCAGGAGCCTGGCCTTTCCTGCTTTGTGCAGGGGTCTTTCTAAACTACCGCTCGTTTTGACGGGAGCCGTATGTCAATACCACGCTTGAAATCCTACCTCACGATGTTCGCCGCCGTGCTGATGCTCGGCCAGGTGCTCAGCGCCCAGGCCGAGGAAGCCCTGCCGGACTTCACCACCCTGGTCGAGCAAGCCTCGCCGGCGGTGGTCAACATCAGTACCAAGCAGAAGCTGCCGGACCGCCGCGTTGCCCAAGGGCAGATGCCGGACCTGGAAGGCCTGCCGCCAATGTTCCGCGAGTTCTTCGAGCGCAACATGCCGCAGCAGCCGCGCTCTCCGCGCGGTGATCGGCAGCGTGAAGCCATGTCGCTGGGCTCTGGCTTCATCATTTCCAGCGATGGCTATGTGTTGACCAACAACCACGTGGTGGCCGATGCCGACGAGATCATCGTCCGCCTGTCAGACCGCAGCGAACTGCAGGCCAAGCTGATCGGCACCGACCCACGTACCGATGTGGCCCTGTTGAAGGTCGAAGGCAAGAACCTGCCCACCGTGAAGCTGGGTGATTCCGAAAAGCTCAAGGTGGGCGAGTGGGTACTGGCCATCGGTTCGCCGTTCGGCTTCGACCATTCGGTGACCAAAGGTATTGTCAGTGCCAAGGGGCGTACCTTGCCCAACGACACCTATGTGCCGTTCATCCAGACCGACGTGGCCATCAACCCGGGTAACTCCGGTGGCCCGCTGTTCAACATGAAGGGTGAGGTGGTGGGTATCAACTCGCAGATCTTCACCCGTTCCGGCGGCTTCATGGGCCTGTCGTTCGCCATCCCGATCGACGTGGCGATCGATGTTTCCAACCAGCTGAAGAAAGACGGCAAGGTCAGCCGCGGCTGGCTGGGCGTGGTGATTCAGGAGGTCAACAAAGACCTGGCTGAATCCTTCGGCCTCGACAAGCCGGCCGGTGCCCTGGTGGCCCAGGTGCTGGAAAACGGCCCGGCAGCCAAGGGCGGCCTGCAGGTGGGTGACGTGATCCTGAGCATGAACGGCCAGCCGATCGTCATGTCGGCCGACCTGCCGCACCTGGTCGGCAGCCTGAAAGATGGCGAGAAGGCCAAGCTGGAAATCATCCGCAACGGCAAGCGCCAGACCCTGGATGTAGCCGTGGGTGCGATGCCGGATGACGACGCCGACATTGGCACCGGTGCCGAAGGCAGCGCCGAGCGCAGCAGCAACCGCCTGGGTGTCTCGGTGGCCGACCTGACCGCCGAGCAGAAGAAATCCCTGGAGCTCAAGGGCGGCGTGGTCATCAAGGAAGTTCAGGATGGCCCGGCAGCGCTGATCGGCCTGCGCCCGGGTGATGTCATCAGCCACCTGAACAACCAGGCCATCGGTTCGGCCAAGGAATTCACCGAAATCGCCAAGGAGCTGCCGAAGAACCGTTCGGTGTCGATGCGCGTGCTGCGTCAGGGCCGTGCCAGCTTCATTACCTTCAAGCTCGCTGAATAAACGGGCTGGCAAGGGAAAAAGGGCAGCCTCGGCTGCCCTTTTTCATGAATATTCACAATTGTACGGATAATTGCTGTGTACAGTCGGACAGAGGAATCTCCCATAACCCAGAAGCTTAAGGTACAATTCCCGGCTATTTTTCGGCGGGCGTCCGGCTCGCAGCCTTTTCGAGTGTTGACCTGTGAGTGATTTGAGTCATATCCGCAATTTCTCCATCATCGCCCACATCGACCATGGCAAGTCGACGCTGGCCGACCGTTTCATCCAGATGTGCGGTGGCCTGTCGGCGCGCGAAATGGAAGCCCAGGTCCTCGATTCCATGGACCTGGAACGTGAGCGCGGTATCACTATCAAGGCCCACAGCGTCACGCTGCACTACAAGGCGCAGGACGGCAAGACCTACCAGCTGAACTTCATCGACACCCCCGGCCACGTCGACTTCACCTACGAAGTCTCGCGCTCGCTGGCGGCCTGTGAAGGCGCACTGCTGGTGGTCGACGCCGGCCAGGGCGTCGAAGCCCAGTCCGTGGCCAACTGCTACACCGCCATCGAGCAGGGCCTGGAGGTGATGCCGGTCCTGAACAAGATGGACCTGCCCCAGGCCGACCCGGACCGCGTCAAGGACGAGATCGAGAAAATCATCGGTATCGACGCCACCGACGCCGTGGCCTGCAGCGCCAAGAGCGGCATGGGCGTGGACGAGGTGCTCGAGCGCCTGGTGCACTCCATCCCGGCGCCTGAAGGCGAAATCGATGCACCGCTGCAAGCGCTGATCATCGACTCCTGGTTCGACAATTACCTGGGCGTGGTCTCGCTGGTGCGTGTGCGCCAGGGCCGCGTCAAGAAAGGCGACAAGATCCTGGTCAAGTCCACCGGCAAGGTGCACCTGGTCGACAGCGTCGGTGTGTTCACCCCGAAACATACCCAGACCGCTGATCTGAAAGCCGGTGAAGTAGGCTTCATCATTGCCAGCATCAAGGACATCCATGGTGCACCGGTTGGTGACACCCTGACCTTGTCCTCCACCCCGGAAGTGGAAGTACTGGCAGGCTTCAAGAAAATCCAGCCGCAGGTCTACGCTGGCCTGTTCCCGGTCAGCTCCGATGACTTCGAAGACTTCCGCGACGCGCTGCAGAAGCTGACGCTGAACGATTCGTCGCTGCAGTACATGCCGGAAAGCTCCGATGCCCTGGGCTTTGGCTTCCGTTGCGGCTTCCTCGGCATGCTGCACATGGAGATCATCCAGGAGCGCCTGGAGCGCGAGTACGACCTCGACCTGATCACCACGGCGCCCAGCGTAATCTATGAGCTTGAGCTCAAGACTGGCGAAACCATCATCGTTGACAACCCGTCGAAGCTGCCGGACGTGTCTTCGGTCACCGATTTCCGCGAGCCGATCGTCACCGCGACCATCCTCGTGCCGCAGGAGCACCTGGGCAACGTCATCACCCTGTGCATCGAGAAGCGCGGCGTGCAGCGTGACATGCAGTTCCTCGGCAGCCAGGTGCAGGTGCGCTATGACATGCCGATGAACGAAGTGGTGCTGGACTTCTTCGACCGCCTCAAGTCCACCAGCCGCGGCTATGCTTCGCTGGACTATCATTTCGATCGCTACCAGTCGGCCAACCTGGTCAAGCTGGATGTGCTGATCAACGGCGACAAGGTCGATGCCCTGGCATTGATCGTGCACCGCGACAACGCGGCCTACAAAGGCCGTGCGTTGACCGAGAAGATGAAGGAACTGATCCCTCGGCAGATGTTCGATGTGGCGATCCAGGCAGCCATTGGCGGCCAGATCATTGCGCGGACAACCGTCAAGGCGCTCAGAAAGAACGTACTGGCCAAGTGCTACGGTGGTGACGTCAGCCGTAAGAAGAAACTGCTGGAGAAGCAGAAGGCCGGTAAGAAACGCATGAAACAGGTGGGCAACGTGGAGATTCCACAAGAAGCCTTCCTCGCCGTGCTCAGGTTGGATAGCTAGGTCCTATGTCGCTAAATTTCCCGCTGTTGCTGGTCATCGCCGTATTCGTCTGCGGCCTGCTGGGCTTGATCGACCTGCTGTTCCTGGCCCCGCGCCGGCGTGCGGCAATTGCCAACTACCAGGGCAGCGTTAGCCAGCCCGAGTTGGCCGTGGTCGAGCGCCTGAACAAGGAGCCGTTGCTGGTCGAGTACGGCAAGTCGTTCTTCCCGGTGCTGTTCATCGTGCTGGTGCTGCGCTCGTTTCTGGTCGAGCCGTTCCAGATCCCTTCGGGGTCGATGAAACCGACCCTGGAAGTGGGCGATTTCATCCTGGTGAACAAGTTCTCGTACGGCATTCGCCTGCCGGTGATCGACAAGAAGGTCATCGAGGTGGGTGACCCGCAGCGCGGGGATGTGATGGTATTCCGCTACCCGAGCGACCCGAACGTCAACTACATCAAGCGTGTGGTTGGCCTGCCGGGCGACGTGGTGCGCTACACCAACGACAAGCGGCTGTTCGTCAACGGCCAGCCGATTGCCGAACAGCTGGTGGGCAGCGAGCCGGGTACCTTGGGCAGCGCCGAGCTGTACAAGGAAAAGCTCGGCGAGGCCGAACACCTGATCCGCAAGGAAATGAGCCGTTATCGCATGCCACCGGACCAGCAGTGGACCGTGCCGGCAGGCCATTACTTCATGATGGGCGACAACCGCGACAACTCCAACGACAGCCGTTTCTGGGATGACCCGAACATTCCCAAGGAACTGCACGGCATGGTTCCGGACCGGAATATTGTCGGCAAGGCCTTTGCAGTGTGGATGAGCTGGCCAGAGCCGAAACTCAGCCACCTGCCCAACCTGTCGCGGGTCGGCCTGATCCATTGATACCCATCGGCGCTGTCCAGCAGACAGCGCCGAATGCATTTCTGACATAGGCTGTGTTCTCAGGGATCGGGAGATTCGCCGCACATCACGTGGCGAACCACAGCCAAACAGTCTTTCAGGATGTTGATTTGAACAACGCGTTGAACAACCAACGGGTGGCCGCATGAGTGCTTCCCTTGCCCGTCTGGAGCGAAAGCTCGGTTACACCTTCAAGAACCAGGACCAGATGCTCCTGGCGCTGACCCATCGCAGCTATGCCGGGCGCAACAACGAGCGCCTGGAGTTTCTCGGTGACGCCATTCTCAACTTCGTCGCCGGTGAAGCGCTGTTCGAGCGTTTTCCGCAGGCCCGCGAAGGCCAGCTGTCGCGCCTGCGCGCACGCCTGGTCAAGGGTGAGACCCTGGCCCGCCTGGCACGTGGTTTTGACCTGGGTGAGTACTTGCGCCTGGGTTCGGGCGAACTCAAGAGCGGCGGTTTTCGCCGTGAGTCGATCCTGGCCGACGCGCTGGAGGCCCTGATTGGTGCCATCTATCTGGATGCCGACATGGAAACGGCCCGAGAGCGCGTGCTGGCCTGGCTGGCCAATGAGTTCGAAGGCCTGACACTGGTCGACACCAACAAGGATCCGAAAACCCGCCTGCAAGAGTTCCTGCAGTCGCGCAGCTGTGAGCTGCCGCGTTACGAAGTAGTGGATATCCAGGGTGAACCGCACTGCCGCACCTTCTTCGTCGAATGCGAAGTGGTGCTGCTGAACAACAAGAGTCGTGGCCAGGGCGTTAGCCGGCGTATTGCCGAGCAAGTCGCTGCCGCGTCTGCACTGATCGCCCTGGGCGTGGAGAATGGCAATGACTGATAACAACCCGACCCGCTGTGGCTACGTAGCCATTGTCGGCCGCCCCAACGTCGGCAAGTCGACCCTGCTTAACCACATCCTCGGCCAGAAGCTGGCGATTACTTCGCGCAAGCCGCAGACCACCCGCCACAACATGCTCGGCATCAAGACCGAGGGCGACGTGCAGGCGATCTATGTCGATACCCCCGGTATGCACAAGGCCAACGACAAGGCCTTGAACCGCTACATGAACCGCAACGCCTCGGCGGCCCTGAAGGACGTCGACGTGGTGATCTTCGTGGTCGACCGTACCAAGTGGACCGACGAGGACCAACTGGTACTGGAGCGTGTGCAGTACGTGACCGGCCCGCTGATCATCGCGGTCAACAAGACCGACCGCATGGAAGAGAAGGCCGAGTTGATCCCGCACCTGCAGTGGCTGCAGGAACAGCTGCCTAACGCCGAGGTGATGCCGATTTCCGCGCAACAGGGGCACAACCTCGAAGCGCTGGAAGCACAGATAGCCAAGCATCTGCCGGAAAACGACCACTTCTTCCCGGAAGACCAGATCACCGACCGCAGCAGCCGCTTCCTGGCCGCTGAACTGGTGCGCGAGAAGATCATGCGCCAGCTGGGTGCAGAGCTGCCGTACCAGATCACCGTGGAAATCGAAGAGTTCAAGCAGCAGGGCCATGTGCTGCACATCCACGCGTTGATCCTGGTTGAACGTGACGGCCAGAAGAAGATCATCATTGGCGACAAGGGCGAGCGCATCAAGCGCATCGGCTCCGAGGCGCGCAAGGACATGGAAGTGCTGTTCGACTCCAAGGTCATGCTCAACCTGTGGGTCAAGGTAAAAGGCGGCTGGTCCGACGACGAGCGCGCCCTGCGTTCGCTGGGCTACGGCGACCTGTAACTGCACCTGACTGCTCAGGTTACTCTGTGGGAGCGGGTTTACCCGCGAATGCGTCAGTGGATTTACCACCGCATTTGCGGGTAAACCCGCTCCCACAGTTGTTTGTGAATAGTAGAGATCGCACATGGATCAAGCTGTCGGCCAGCCGGCCTACGTCCTGCACAGCCGCGCCTACAAGGAAACCAGCGCGCTGGTGGACTTTTTCACCCCGCAGGGCCGCATGCGCGCTGTATTGCGCCGTGCACGCGGCAAGGGTGGCAGCCTGGTGCGGCCGTTCGTGCCGCTTGAGGTAGAGCTGCGCGGGCGCGGGGAGCTGAAGAATGTGGGGCGCATGGACAGCGCTGGCATCGCCGCCTGGCTGCATGGCGATGCGCTGTTCAGTGGGCTGTACCTCAATGAGCTGCTGATGCGCCTGCTGCCCGCCGAAGCGCCGTTCCCGGCACTGTTCGAGCACTACACCCTGACCTTGCAAGCCCTGGCCGAAGGGCGACCACTGGAGCCTTTGCTGCGCTCGTTCGAATGGCGGCTGCTGGATGAGCTCGGTTATGCGTTTTCCCTGAGCCAGGACGTCAATGACCAGCTCATCGCCGCCGACGGCCTGTACCGCTTGCGTGTGGATGCCGGCCTGGAGCGGGTCGAACTGGTGCAACCTGGCCTGTTCCGCGGCACCGAACTGCTGGCCCTGGCCGAAGCCGACTGGGATGCGCCCGGCGCCTTGCTCGCTGCCAAGCGCCTGATGCGCCAGGCACTGGCGGTTCACCTGGGGGCAAAACCGCTGGTCAGCCGGGAACTGTTTCGCAAGCGCTGATCACGACGTATGCTGTGGGCCTCAATCTTCAGGAGAGCCTTTCGTGACTCACAGCAACCGCATGCTTCTTGGCGTCAACATCGACCACGTGGCGACCCTGCGCCAGGCCCGCGGCACGCGTTACCCTGACCCGGTCAAGGCGGCCCTGGATGCCGAGGAAGCAGGCGCCGATGGCATCACCGTGCACCTGCGCGAAGACCGCCGACACATCCAGGAACGTGATGTGGTGGTGCTCAAGGATGTGCTGCAGACGCGCATGAACTTCGAGATGGGCGTCACCGAAGAGATGATGGCCTTTGCCGAAAAAATTCGCCCGGCGCATATCTGCCTGGTACCGGAAACCCGTCAGGAGCTGACTACCGAGGGTGGCCTTGACGTGGCGGGGCAAGAGGCACGGATCAAGGCGGCGGTCGAGCGCCTGGCACGTACCGGTGCCGAGGTGTCGCTGTTCATCGATGCCGACGAGCGGCAGATCGAGGCTTCGCGCCGCGTTGGCGCGCCGGCCATCGAGCTGCATACCGGCCGTTATGCCGACGCCCAAACCCCGACCGAAGTGGCTGAAGAGTTGCAGCGCATTGTCGATGGCGTAGCGTTTGGCGTGGGCCAGGGGCTGATCGTCAATGCCGGCCATGGCCTGCATTACCACAACGTCGAGGCGGTGGCGGCGATCAAGGGGATCAACGAGCTGAACATTGGCCATGCGCTGGTGGCGCATGCCTTGTTCGTTGGTTTCAAGGCGGCTGTAGCCGAGATGAAGGCGCTGATCGTGGCGGCTTCGCGCTGACTCTTTGGTTGCCTGTGCCGGCCTCTTCGCGGGTAAACCCGCTCCTACAACGATCGATGTAGGAGCGGGTTCACCCGCTAATAGGCCGGCACAGGCAACTGATTACTCGGCAGGAAACACCAAGGTAAAGCGAGTAGGCCCCAAGGGATTGCTGCCCACTTCAACCCGCCCCCCATGCAACTGCATGATCGACTTCACGATCGCCAGCCCCAACCCGGTCCCGCCCTCCAGCCGCGAGCGCCCCGAGCCCACCCGGTAAAACCGCTCGAACAAGCGAGGCTGGTGCTCGGCCGCAATGCCAGGCCCCTGGTTCTCTACTGATAGCCGTACTTCACTGCCTACACGTTCGATCTGCAACTCGACCGGCACGCCCTCAGGACTATGCCGAATGGCATTGCTCAACAGGTTCGACAATGCCCGCTGAAACATCAGGCGGTCTCCCATTGCCGTCCCCCAGCCCTCGACAACCAATTCAACCTCTTTCATCTCGGCACTGAAGGCAAACAGCTCGACCACTCGTGCCGCTTCGTCAGCCAGTGCCAAGGGTTTGAGCGCCACCTGAGTCTGCGGCTGGCTGACCTGGGCAAGAAAAAGCATGTCGTTGATGATGCGGTTGAGCCGGGTCAGCTCTTCGATGCTGTCTTCCAGCACCTCCCGGTAGTTGGCGTTGTCTCGCTCACGGGCCAGTGTCACCTGGGCCTTGCCCATCAGGTTGCTCAGCGGCGTACGCAGCTCATGGGCCAGGTCATCGGAAAACTGCGACAGCTGGCTGACACCCTGGTCGAGGCGGTCGAGCATCACGTTGATGCTGCGCGCCAGTTCCGCCAGCTCCAGCGGCAGGTCGTTGGTGGGCAGGCGATGTTGCAGGTCCTGGGTCGAAACCTGCCCGGCGATCCGCCGAAAGCGCCGCAGCGGTTTCAGGCCACGCTGCATCAGCCACCAGGCGCCCGCACCAATCAGCACCAGCAGCAACGGTAACGCCAGCAAGGTGGAGTGCAGGTAGGCCTGGAGCAAGGCGTTATCGTCGGCGCGGTTGAGCGACATCATCACCTTGACCGGGGTGTTGTCGCGCAGGTGCATCAGCCGGGTCACGGTAAGGATCTGGTTGCCGCTGCTGTCGCGCCAGGGGTAAAAGGCCAGGCGGGCAGCGGTGGGCAGTTCAGCCACCCGTGACTCCAGGCCAGGCCCCAGGCTGAGCAGGTGCGGGTGGCGGCTGTCCAGCGCCAGCACGTTAAGGCTGAGGTTGTCGTGCCCCATCACCAGGTCGAGCAACGGGTGGGCACGGCTGCCCAGGTCCTCACTGCGCAGGTCGACGCGCAGGTTGTGCTCGACCTGCAGCATCTTGCGCGCCAGGTCCTTGCGGGCGCGGCTGTCCAGTTCGTGATCAAGGGCGAACACCGCCAGGCAGGCCAGCAGCAGCACCAGTGCGGCGCCCATCAGCGTCACGCTCAGGCCCAGGCGTAGCGACAGGCTGGCGTTTTTCAAAAACGGGCCTCCAGGACATAGCCCACGCCACGCAGGGTATGGATCAGCTTGCTGTCGAACGGGTCGTCGATCTTCGCCCGCAGGCGTCGGATCGAGACCTCGACCACGTTGGTGTCGCAGTCGAAGTTCATGTCCCATACCAGCGAGATGATCTGCGTGCGAGACAGCACTTCGCCGGTCTGGCGCATCAGCAGGTGCAGCAGGGCGAATTCCTTGGCGGTCAGGTCGATGCGCTGCCCGCTGCGGTAGGCACGGTGGCGGCCGGGGTCCAGCTCCAGGTCGGCGACGCGCAGGGTGCTGGGTTGCAGTTGCTGGTCGTTGCGGCGCAGCAGGCTGCGGATGCGTGCCAGCAGTTCAGGGAATTCGAAAGGCTTAAGCAGGTAGTCATCGGCACCCAGGTCCAGGCCTTTGACCCGGTCGGCCAGGCGGCCATGGGCGGTGAGCATCATGACGCGCGTGGCCGACTCGGCACGCAGGCGCTGCAGCACGGTCCAGCCATCGAGTTCGGGCAGGTTGACGTCGAGGATGACCAGGTCGTAGGGCTGCTGGCGGGCCAGGTGCAGGCCGTCGGTGCCCGTGCGGGCGCAGTCGACCACGTAGCCGTTTTCGCGCAGGCCTTGTTGCAGGTAGTCGGCAGTACGCAGCTCGTCCTCGATGATCAGTAGGCGCATGGGGGGCTCGGAGTGATGAAAGGGGGCGATTCTTGACCCTGTAGTGACATCAGGGTCAAGGGGCAGGATGTTACGGCATGAGAATGGGGCTGCGGCGTAGATAACGGATTTGTAATCCTGGTGTTATGTGGGTGTCTGTTCCGGCCTCTTCGCGGGCACGCCCGCTCCCACAGGATCTCCACAGATTCTGAAAACTGTGGAGTCCCTGTGGGAGCGGGCGTGCCCGCGAAGAGGCCAGAACAGGCGAAACAAGCCCACATTGCAGGACTGTAATCCCCGCCTCACCTTGCCGTTAGCCAGCCTCTGCCAGGATGGCCCTGTCTGATCGGTTATCACGAGGCAAACACGATGCACCTGACCAAATACCTGCTGTTGGCCACCCTTGCCCTGGGCAGCGCCAGCGTTTACGCCGAGGGCGGTGCGGAGCGCTCGAAGCAGTTCTGGCAAGCCTTCCGCGAAGACCAGCAGCGCCTGCACGGCGACAAGCAGCAGGCCGTTGTCGAGCGCGAACGCAAGGCGCAAGAGAAGGCCCGCGAGCTGGCAAAGGATTGAGGTAACAGCACCTGCGCCGCGACAGCTCCTAGCCGCAGGTGTTTTCAGGCGCCCGAACGGGCGCCTTTTTTATTTGCGTGCCACCAGTGTGGCGCGGCGTGGGGCGGGCAGGCCTTCGATGGTCTTGCTGTGGTCATTCGGGTCGAGGAAGTCGCCCAGCGACTGATAGCGCATCCACTCGGTACTGCGCTGCTCTTCGACGCTGGTCACGCTCACATCGACGCAACGCACATCGCTGAAGCCGGCACGGCGCAACCAGCGCTCCAGCGCCGGTACCGATGGCAGGAACCAGACGTTGCGCATTTGCGCATAGCGGTCCTCAGGGACCAGCACCTGGTTTTCGTCGCCTTCGACCACCAGCGTTTCCAGTACCAGTTCGCCACCCTTTACCAGGCAGTCCTTGAGCGCCAACAAGTGCTCGATGGGCGAGCGGCGATGGTAGAACACGCCCATGGAAAACACTGTGTCGAAGCCTTCCAGGTTAGCCGGCAGCTCTTCCAGCGCGAACGGCAGGTGCCAGGCGGGGAGCTCGGGCAGGTACTGCTGTACGGCCTGGAACTGGCAGAAGAACAGCCAGTTGGGGTCGACGCCCACCACCATGTCGGCGCCGGCACCGAGCATGCGCCACTGGTAATAACCGTTGCCACAGCCCACATCGAGCACGCGCTTGCCCTTGAGGTCCAGGTGCGGGCTGACCCGTGACCATTTCCAGTCCGAACGCCATTCGGTGTCCACGTGCACGCCGAACAGCTCGAACGGCCCTTTGCGCCAAGGCGACAGGCCCATCAGCGCCTGGCGCATCTGCGTGCGGGTGGTGTCGTCGCAGTCGCAGTCCAGGCGCAGCCCGTTTACCAGGTCGATTTCGCTGGGTTGCAGAGTGGGCAGCGCATCGAGTGCGCCACGCCAGCGGTCGAGATCGCCGTGGCCCTTTTCCAGCTTGGCGTCCAGTTGCGCTTGCAGGCCTTGCGACCAGGAAGCCAAGGGCGTGCCCGCCAAGCGGCGGACGAGGGGGGACAGATCGATCATGGCAGGGCTATCAACGAGGCGAAGTTAAGGCATTGGAACCAGGGCACCACGTTCGAGAAACCGGCGGCACGCAGGCGCTCCCGATGAGCCTCGAGGGTATCGGGGCGCATCACGTTTTCAATGGCGCTGCGTTTCTGGGCGATTTCCAGTTCGCTGTAGCCATTGGCCCGCTTGAAGTCCAGGTGCAGGTCATTGAGCAAGTCCTGCGCGTGCTCATCGGCAAAGCGCAGTTTCTCCGAGAGAATCAGCGCGCCGCCCGGCAGCAGCGCCTGGCGGATACGGCCGAGCAGTTCCAGGCGCTGGTCGGGGGCGATGAACTGCAGGGTAAAGTTCATCGCCACCACCGAGGCGGGCTCGAAGGGCAGGGCGAGGATATCGGCTTCCAGCACTTGCACCGGCAGCAGCTCCTGGAACATCGAGTCCTGGGCGGTGAGGTACTGGCGGCAGCGCTCGACCATGGCCGCCGAGTTGTCTACCGCGATCACCCGGCAGCCCTCGCTGCGCACATGCCGGCGCAGCGACTGGGTGACTGCACCCAACGATGCGCCCAGGTCGTACAGCGCAGTGTTTGGCTGGGCGAAGCGCGCAGCCAGCACGCCAAGGTTTTCGACAATGGTCGGGTAGCCCGGCACCGAGCGCTTGATCATGTCCGGGAATACACGCACCACGTCCTCGTTGAAGACGAAGTCGGGTACCTGCTCCAGGGGCTGGGCGAAGAGGCGGTCGGGTTGTTTGCTCACGGCGGGCTCGATACAGGGTGAAACGGAGGCGCATTTTAGCCAAAGGCCACGCGTCTTGCCATGGTAATGCTTCAGGTGGGCTGAGCGGTCAGCCTCGGAATAAGGCGAACTTTCCCACATCGATACATTATCAAAGCGACAGTATGGCGCCCGGCGAAGCAAGAAACTACAAGTGCATGATTGTGCATGCAGTGGTCAAAATCTTGAGGTGAGAGATGACTGTCGCAACTGACTCGGAAAAATATACCGTAGAAGAAATGGACCCGGTGAGCAAAGTGAAACTGCTGCCGGAGCGCTATTTCGAGTTTCTTGAAAGTCGATTGACCAGTGGTCAGCAAGCAGGCAGCTTGTTGACTGCGGAAAACCTGAAAGCAATAAAACGGTATGCCAATGTGGTGAACCTTTTGCCACGTACATTGGCGCAGGTCGAAAAGGAAGTTGATTACGCAGCCTTGAACCTGGACGCTTCGCTTGTGTATGAGCTTTACCGCGCGCTGCACAGACACGTCGATGAATGGGACACCCTGGAGCGTAGCGTCAAGCAGTTGGGCCCGGAGATTGAACTGTTCGCCGAAAGCCTGGTGCAACGGGGCAGCGCCCTGTTGAGCCATCTGGAAAACTGCGATGTGTTTCTGGCGATCCAGCGGAGCAAGGCCGAACAGGGCGACGACGTTTACCTTACGCCCTTGAGTGAAGACGAGCAGGCGCAGCTGAAGAGTGTGCTGACACCTGGAATTACCGAATTGGTCAGGGAAATCGAAAATACCCGACGCCGCATTGATGATGTCGATGCGCGCGCCAATTGGTTCAATAGTGAAATAAGGCGCGAGATCAAGCCGCGCTTGGGGCGCTTGCTCAAGCATTTCGACGAGAAGGCCTCCAGCAAAGCCATTCTGGAAAAACGCCAGCAACTCGATGAGTGGGATGAAAAGATCGATCAGCTGGCGACTGAGTACGCTGCCAACGTCGGTTATGCATTTACTGGCCTTTGGTTCGGACCGATAGGCGTGGCGGTGACCGGCGGCATCTTCGGCTCCAAAGCCGAAAGCATTCGTGCAGAAAAGAATACGCTGATCGAACAACGTGACCAACTGGCGCAAACGGTGGCCAAGCTGATGCCAGCCCTCAGGGACTTCGAGCGGGTTTCGACATTGGTCAGGGATTTGCAATTCAGGTGCAAAGACCTGACATCTGCAAGTCGCCGTCTGGCCGACGTCTGGTTATTTCTCGCGTCGTACGCCGGCAACTCGGTGAACGAAGCTAAAGAGTTGAAAGATATAAACCAACTGGAGGCGTTCGTTCATGACTTTTCGGAAGTCATAAAACCGTGGGCGAGAATTGGAAGTATCTGCCATACGCTGTCGGAACTGTTTGATGAGCTCGTTGAAGAGTATGAGGATGCCTGACATGGACGTGGTAAATATCAACGCCGCTGTGCCCGACTTTTCACGCATGCAGGATGTGCAGGATCAGATATTCAGCCTTGCCGATGCCTGGGGCATGAAAGTGCTCCCGGGGGCGCGTGAGCAACTCGGTGAGTTACGGGCACTGTTACTGACGGTCGAGCGCTCGTTCAAGGAAAGCCTGATCGGCGCTATCGTGTTGCTGGAGGATCGACAGTTTGTTTCAAGCCAGTCAGGTACGGATGGCCACCAACGACTTGCAACAGTTCTGAATCGTCTTGGCGAGCTTCATTCGGTATTGGCCAGGCAAAATCAGCGCTTGGAACTCTTCCCGTTGTCTTCCTTGATCGAGGTATTGCCACAACTGGACAGCCGCATCGACATGCACCGGCAACAAGTTACACAGTTCGAAGCGCGTGTGGCGCAACTGCGCCAAAAACAATCAGACATTGTCGCGGCGATTGACGTATTGGAAAAACCCTCCGTTGCCAGTGCCTTGAAGGGGCTGATACCGAGCGATGACGAAATTGACCAGATCATGGGTTTGATCACGGACCCGAAAATCGATGCGAGTGTGCTCAAGGCAGCGACGCAAAAGCTACGCAAAAATGCTGATGTGCTGGAAGGGGTCAAGACGTTCAATGATTTGAGTAACGCCCGCATCAAGCTGGACACAAGAATCGACGAGGCGCTGCGTGATCAGCGCAATGTTCAGCAAACCTTGAAAGACAGTTTGGATGAACGCGATGCCGTCAAGGCGCTGGCCGAAGTCGAGCCACTCAAGAATGAGTGGCTGAATGAACTTCGCAAGCTGGAGTTGCAGTGGCAGGCTCAGGCTGCACCGCTAAACCCTAAGATGGCTTTGCCGGATGCCGTGGCCGCGCTGCAAGACCTCTGCGAATACTTGCAGGTGGTGCAGATGGCATACGACCGCTGCTGATTGCCCTCAACGGACGATGACTTTGCACTCAAAGGTCTGTACCGGGGCAACGTCTTTAGCCCAGGGTTGCTGGTAAACCAGCACCAACTGCGATGTACCGACGTTAGTGGCCTGGTAGCGCCAAGTGGAAACACCGGCGCTACCAACCATTTCCTCTTCTTCGGGGGCGCTGTATACCTCGGGGCCGAGGCTGTTCAGCACGGTTGCGGCAGGGTTTTCGACATGCCAGCGGTAGCCGGTGGACGGGTTGCTGGGCAAGCTCAGGGTCAGTGGCTGGCCTATTTGCAAGCGAATGGGGCATTCGCTTTCGGCGTCCAGTGCGACGGGCTGCGTGGGTTGTTGCGCGCAGGCAGAAAGCAGGGCAAAGCTCAGGGGAACGAGCAGACGAGGGGCGGTCATGTTGGCTCCGGAGGCTGGCGATGGCCTGAGGATAACCGATGATCAAGCAGATTTGTGTTGCCTGTGCGGGCCTCTTCGCGGGTAAACCCGCTCCCACAGGTACTCCACTGGTTTCAAATCCAATGGAGTACCTGTGGGAGCGGGTTTACCCGCGAAGAGGCCCGCACAGGTTAGAAGAGCACTTTCGCCACGTCGGCAAAGCGCTTGGCAAAATGCACTGTCAGCCCGTCACGCAGGTAGTCCGGCAGTTCTTCGAAGTCACCCCGGTTAGGCTCCGGCAGGATCAGTTCGAAGATCTTCTGCCGGCGTGCCGCAATCACCTTTTCACGCACCCCGCCAATCGGCAGCACCTGGCCGGTGAGGGTCAGCTCGCCAGTCATGGCCACGCCTTTTTTCGGTGCCTGGTCGCGGGCCAGTGACAGCAAGGCGCTGGCCATGGTGATACCGGCACTCGGGCCGTCCTTGGGCGTGGCACCTTCGGGGACGTGCAGGTGGATGAAAGCCTCGTTGAAGAAGCCCGGGTCACCGCCAAACTGCTTGAGGTTGGAGCTGACGTAGCTGTAGGCGATTTCCGCCGACTCTTTCATCACATCCCCCAACTTGCCGGTCAGCTTGAAGCCACGGTTGAGGGTGTGTATGCGAGTCGCCTCGATCGGCAGCGTGGCGCCGCCCATGCTGGTCCAGGCCAGGCCGGTGATCACACCTTTGCCAGCCAGTACCTGCTCGCTGCGGAACACGGGCATGCCGAGTGCAGCTTCAAGGTCCTTGGGGCCGATCTTCAGCTTGGCATCGGGATTCTCCAGCAGCTTGACCACCGACTTGCGCACCAGTTTGCCCAATTGCTTTTCCAGTTGCCGCACACCGGCCTCGCGGGCGTAACCCTCGATGACCAGGCGCAGGGCGCTGTCGCTGATGCTGAGGCTGGTCTTGGCCACGCCGGCTTTTTCCAGCTGTTTGGGCCACAGGTGGCGCTTGGCGATGGCCAGTTTTTCTTCGGTGATGTAGCCGGACAGGCGAATCACTTCCATACGGTCGAGCAACGGCCCGGGGATCGAGTCCAGGGTGTTGGCAGTACACACGAACAGTACTTTGGACAAGTCCAGGCGCAGGTCGAGGTAATGGTCGAGGAAGTCGATGTTCTGTTCCGGGTCGAGGGTTTCCAGCAACGCTGACGCCGGGTCGCCTTGATAGCTCTGGCCCATCTTGTCGATTTCGTCGAGCATGATCACCGGGTTCATCACTTCGACGTCTTTCAAGGCCTGGACCAGCTTGCCGGGCTGCGCGCCAATGTATGTGCGGCGGTGGCCTTTGATTTCAGCTTCGTCGCGCATGCCGCCGACGCTGAAACGGTAGAACGGCCGGCCGAGCGACTCGGCGATCGACTTGCCGATACTGGTCTTCCCCACCCCGGGCGGGCCTACCAGCAGCACGATCGAGCCGCTGATTTCGCCCTTCCAGGCGCCTACGGCGAGGAATTCGAGGATGCGTTCCTTGATGTCGTCGAGGCCTGCGTGGTACTGGTCGAGCACCTTGCGCGCATGCTTGAGGTCGAGCTTGTCCTTGCCGTACACGCCCCACGGCAGGGCGGTGGCCCATTCGAGGTAGTTGCGGGTGACGGCGTATTCCGGCGAGCCGGTTTCGAGGATGGCCAGCTTGCCCATCTCTTCATCGATGCGCTTTTGCGCCTGGGGCGGCAGGGTCTTGCCTTCGAGGCGCTGTTCGAATTGTTCAAGGTCGGCACTGCGATCGTCCTTGGTCAGGCCCAGCTCCTGCTGGATGACCTTGAGCTGCTCCTTGAGGAAGAACTCGCGCTGGTGTTCGCCGATCTGCCGGTTGACCTCGGCCGAGATCTCGTTCTGCAGGCGCGCGACCTCTACCTCTTTGCGCAGCATAGGCAGGACCTTTTCCATGCGCTTGAGCATGGGCACGCAGTCCAGCACCTCCTGCAACTGGTTGCCGGTGGCCGAGGTCAGTGCGGCGGCGAAGTCGGTGAGCGGCGACGGGTCGTTGGGGCTGAAGCGGTTGAGGTAGTTCTTCAGCTCTTCGCTGTACAGCGGGTTGAGCGGCAGCAGCTCCTTGATCGCGTTGATCAGGGCCATGCCGTAAGCCTTCACCTCGTCGGTTGGTTCCGCCGGCTGGCGCGGGTACTCGACTTCGACCAGATAGGGCGGGCGGTGGTGCTTGAGCCAGGTGCGGATGCGGACCCGGGTAAGGCCCTGGGCGACGAACTGCAGCTTGCCGTTTTCACGGCTGGCATGGTGCACCTTGACCAGCGTGCCGTACTGCGGCAGCGCTGCGGTGTCGAAGTGGCGATGGTCTTCTGGCGGGGTGTCCATGAAGAACAGTGCCAGGCAGTGATCCGGTGACTTGGCCACCAGGTCGAGGGTTTCGGCCCAAGGCTCTTCGTTGACGATGACCGGCAGTACCTGCGCCGGGAAGAACGGGCGATTGTGGATCGGGATCACGTAGACCTTGTCCGGCAGCTGCTGGCCGGGCAGGGCGAGGGCATGGCCGGGTTCGGCCTGGGTGGTGTGTTCGACTTCGCTGTGTTCGTCGGGGTGTTCCGGGAAATCCTGCTGGTCGCTCATGGGGCACCTGCGTGAATGACTATGGTGCTTAGATGGGGCGGGGAGGGATGGGTTTCAATGGTAGACGAAGGCAGCAGAGAGGAGGCGGCCTGTTCCGGCCTCTTCGCGGGTAAACCCGCTCCTACAGTTACCGCGCTGGCCTTGAGGACGGCGCGGTAACTGTAGGAGCGGTTTTATCGAGGCGTCGAACCGCCGCGAATGCGACAGCACAGTCACTGCCGCACTTGAGGGTTAATCAGCCAGTTTGTAAGCGATGATGTAATCGCCCATTTTCGTACCCAGCGAGCCATGCCCGCCGGCCGTTACCAGCACATACTGCTTGCCATCCTTGCCGGTGTAGCTCATCGGCGTGGCCTGGCCACCCGCTGGCAGGCGGGCTTTCCACAGTTCCTTGCCGTTGTTCACGTCATAGGCGCGCAGGTACTGGTCGAGGGTGCCGCTGAGGAAGCCGACGCCACCTGCGGTTACGATCGAGCCACCCATGCTTGGCACGCCAACCGGCAATCCGATCGGCACCGGGGTGCTGTCGCGGGTGGTACCGTTCTTGTGCTTCCACACCACCTTGTTGGTGAACAGGTCGATGGCGGCGACATAGCCCCAGGCCGGGGCCTGGCACGGTACGCCCAGCGGCGACATGAACGGGTGCATGGTGACTGCATACGGTGCGCCGGTGTTCGGCTGCACACCGCTGGTCTCGCTTTCGCGCTTGCTGCCTTCGGCAACCTGCTCACGCGGGACCATCTTGGACACGAAGGCCATGTAGTTGGGCGAGGTGAACAGCAGTTGGCGCACCGGGTCGACCGACACGCTGCCCCAGTTGAACACGCCGACGTTGCCCGGGTACACCAGCGAGCCCTGCTCGGACGGCGGGGTGTACTGGCCCTCGTAGCGCAGCTCGCGGAACTGGATGCGGCACAGCATCTGGTCGAACGGCGTGGCGCCCCACATGGCCTGTTCGGTCAGTTCCGGACCAAGCAGGTTGAGGTCGGAGCGGGCCTGGGTCGGCGAGGTGTGGTCGCCTTTCACCGCACCTTGCGGAGTGGGGATTTCGCGGATAGGCACGATCGGCGTGCCGTCGCGGCGGTCAAGCACATACAGGCTGCCTTGCTTGGTCGGCACGATGATCGCCGGCTTCACGCCATCGTCGGTCTTCAGGTGCACCAGGGTCGGCTGGCTGCCGACGTCCATGTCCCACAGGTCGTGGTGGGTGAACTGGTAGTTCCAGCGGGCCTTGCCGGTGGCCAGGTCCAGGGCGACCACGCCGGCGCTGTACTTCTCGGCACCCGGGGTGCGGTCGGCGCCCCACTGGTCCGGGGTCTGGTTGCCCAGTGGCAGGTAGATCATGCCAAGGTCTTCGTCGACGCTGGCGATCGACCACATGTTGGCCGAGTTGCGGCTGTACAGCTTGCCGGCTGCCAGCGGTTTGGTGTCGTCCGGGTTGTTGCTGTCCCAGTTCCACACCAGATGGCCGTCGTGCACATCGTAAGCGCGAATCACGCCCGACGGTTCGTTGGTCGACTCGTTGTCGGTGACGTGGCCACCGATGATCACCAGGTCACGGGTGACCGCGGCAGGCGAGGTGGAGTAGTAGCCGCCAGCGGTGAACGGGCCAATGCCGGTGGTGAGGTCGATCACGCCCTGGTTGGCGAAACCTTCGCACACCTTGCCGTTGTCGGCGTTGATGGCGATCAGGCGGGCGTCTGCGGTCGGCAGGTAGAGGCGGCGCGGGCAGGCCTGGGCTACGGCCTGGCCGGCGTCGGTAATTTTCGGCGCCGGGCTGCCATCGCGGCTGACATAGCGGTTTTCGTCATAGTACGAAACGCCGCGGCAGGTCATGTGGGCAAAGCCCTTGAAGGTGCCGGTCGGGCTCTTGACCTGCGGGTCGTAGCGCCAGATTTCCGCGCCGGTGTCCGGGTCCAGGGCCAGCAGGCGGCTGTGCGCGGTGCAGGCGTAGAGCATGCCGTTGACCTTCAGCGGGGTGTTCTGGTTGGTCAGCTCCACCGGGTCGTTTTCGGTCGGCAGGTCACCGGTGCGGATGCGCCAGGCTTCTTCCAGGCGGTAGGCGTTCTGCGGGGTGATCTGGCGCAGTGGCGAGTAGCGGTCGCCATGCTCGGTGCGGCCGTAGGCCTGCCATTCGCCATCCGGCATGGCCGGGGCGGCGCTGGCCATTTCGCTGCTGTCGCGGCCCAGTTCGCCGAACACTTCACCGGGGTGGGTGAACTGGCTGCCCAGGGCGCAGGCGCCGGAAGCGACCACGGCCACACTGAGCACGGCCGTGTTGACCTTGCTGGCCGGGCCGGTCAGCGGGCGGCGTGCCCATGGCAGCAGCAGTACCACGCCGATGGCGAACCACAGGGCCAGGCGCGGCACCAGTTGCCACCAGTCCAGGCCGACTTCGAGCAGCGCCCAGACGGTGCTGCCCAGCAGCACCAGGCCGTACAGGCCCAGGGCGATGCGGCGTTGGGCCAGCAGCAGGGCGCCGGACAGGGCAAAGCCGATACCGGCGATCAGGTAGTACAGCGATCCGCCCACCTGGCTCAATTTGATACCGCCGGCCAGCAGGGCCAGCCCCATCAGTAACAGCAGTACGCCGATCAGGCGCGGTAGCCAGCGGCTTCCATGGTTGGCACCTTCAGTGCTCATCGTAGGTTCTCCGTCAGGTCAAAAAAAGGGGTTAGAAACTGCTCTGGATCTTCAGGCCGCCGATCAGGGCGCCATCGACCTGCGACACCCCGCCCGGGTGGCGGATGTACTGCAGGTTGGGGCGTACCGTGAGCCAGTCGGCCAGATGGATGCCGTAGTACAGCTCGGCGCTGTACTCGGTGTCCTGCACGGGCAGGAAACCGGGGTTGTCGTAGTCGTCCAGGCCTGCGGCCTGGTTGGCCAGGCGGGCGTTCTTGCGGTAGGCAGGGTTGACGTGAACACGGGCCAGGGCGAAACCGATGTCGTCCTTGGCGCGGGCGTCGAAGGGCCCTTTGTATACCAGCCCTGCCTGTACATAGTTGTCGATGGCATTGGTCTTCTTGTCGTGCACCGTGGCGTTGGCGAACAGGCTCAGGCCGCGCGACTGGTCGGACGCCAGCGATGTCACTTGCTGCTGGGCGCCGAGCCACAAGCCATGCTTGCTCGAGCTGCTGCGGTAGGCGGCGCCGCTGAGGGCTGCCGGCTGACCGTTGCTGTCCTTGAGAACATCTTGTGCCTTGGCATTACTGTAGTAGTAGCCGGCGCGATATTCCCCTTTCAGGCCTTGGATACGTGGGCTCCATACCAGTTCGACCGGCATCACTGCGCCCTGGGTGCCGCTGCCGCTGAGCTTGAAGCCGTTGCCCGACTCGAGATTGGAGGGGTTCTGTTCGAACACGCCAACCTGGGCGTACAGCTCGGGGTTGAGGTTGTAGCGCACGCGCAGGGCCCACTGGCTGACCGGCCAGTTGTACCAGATGCCACCCACCCAGTTACCGACCTGCGAGCCGCAGAAGGCCAGGTTCTGGAAGTCGCAAGGGAAGCTGTTGAAGTCCTCGCCTTCACCGAAACGGCCGAATTTAACGTCCAGCGCGCCATCGAAGTACTTTTGCTTGATCCATAGCTGCGTCAGCCGCCAGGTTTCGCCACGGCCCCAGACTTCCTGGGCCGAGGTGAAGCCGCCCACGCGCGGGTCGTTGATGCGGTCGTTGCTGATGTTGTCGCCATGGCGCTCGGTAACCGTCAACTGCATTTCGGTGTCATGCCAGCCGAGGATCTTTTCCAGGTCCAGGTGGCTGCCGAAGGTGAACTGGTCGCTGTAGCGCGCGGTGCGGTCGTGGTCGTAGCCGCCGTGCAGGTTGCTGCCCATCTCGCCGGTGTAGCCGAGGGTAAAGTCGTAGCCTTGTTCCAGCAGCTGGCTGCGGGTGCCGCCCCAGTCGCCGAGCATCCAGGGTGAGTCGCTGGCGAACATTTCGCTGGCGCCGGCGGGGCTGGCCAAGGCACTGAGGGCAAGGCCGATGTAACAGGTTTTGGGCAGTTGGAGCATGAGGTAGCGCTATCTTCTGATTATTGAAAAAACGGCAAGCGCATCGAAGGGACAGCCCTTCAATGGATATGGCGACAAGATGGTGTGAGTGAAGCGTTTCAGCTTGCGGCGGGGAGGATATAGGGGAAGTTGTAAGAAAAAAAGACAAATTGTCGCAGTTGATTGTTGCTGATCGGGTAACAGTAGGTATGTCGAGAGGGCAATTGAGGGATCTGTGGGAGCGGGTTCACCCGCGAATGCGATGGTGGGGTTACCGCCGCATTCGCGGGTGAACCCGCTCCCACAGTGAATCGCGTCAGGGCTAGAAGGTGGTACGCAAGCCCACTTCCACACTACGCCCCGGCGCCGGCGCAATATCACGCAGGATCGAGCTGGCATAGCGCACGGTCTGGTCGGTCAGGTTTTCCCCGCGTACAAATGCCAGCCACTGGCTCTGGCCAACTTCGAAGCGGTAGCCAACGCTGGCGCCCAGCGTGGTGTAGCCATCGGTGCTGGTTTCATTGGCCGGCTTGCGGTGCTGCGATGCCGCGTGCTGCACGTCTACCCGGGCCTGCCAGCGGTCCAGTTCCCAGACCAGGCCGCTGTTCAACCGCAGTGGGGCGATGCGGGGGAGTGGTTCGCCGCTGTCGAGGTTCTTGGCCCGGGTGTAATCACCGGACAATTCCAGTGCAAAGCTGCCATAACGGTTCTCGGCCAGCTGCCAGCGGTCCTGGGCCTCGATGCCGTAGAAGCGCGCCCGCACGCCCTGGTACTGGTATTCCGGGAAGCCGTCGTCGTGATCGTGATCATGGTCGTGGTCATCTTCGTCATGGCCGTGGTCATGCCCGCCTTCGCGCAGGTTGCCGGTACCGATCAGGCCGATGTAGTTGCGGAAGTGGCTGTAGAACACGCCGACGCTGCCTTTGTGCGTGCCATTGTCGAAACGCAGGGCCAGGTCGGCGGAAATGGCTTTTTCCTTGTTCAGGCTGGCATCGCCGACTTCAAAGGCACCGGTGGCCACGTGCGCGCCATTGGCATACAGCTCGTAGAAGGTCGGGGCACGCTCGGTGTAGCCGAGGTTGGCCGCCAGCGACCAGATCGGGTCGAGCTGGTAAACCGCGCCTGAAGACAGGCTGAAGGCGTTGAAGCTGCTGGTGCTGTCGGCGTCGACGAAGTTCTCGTTGCCCTTGGCGTCCGGGTCTACACGGGTGTGCTCCATGCGTGCACCCAGGCTCAGGTTCAGGCGCTCGGTGGCTTGCCACTGCTCAAGCATGAACAGCGCCAGGCTGTCGGTATTGGTGTGCGGAACGAAGGCTTCCTCGCCCAGGGCGGAGAATTCGTTGCGGCTGACCTGTGCACCAATCACCCCTTCTACAGGCCCAAGCGGCTGATGGCGGGCTTCGATACGTGCTTCGTAGCCCTTGTTCTTGAAGGTGGTGTGCACCTCGCCTTCTTCGATTTCGCTGTGTTCGTAGTCGGTGTAGCCGGCATCGACCTTGACCGAACTGAACGGGCCGTCGAGGTCGCGCAGTTCGGAGGCGAAGGCGTAGTGGTCCTGCTTCATGTCCAGGCGCACGCCGGATTCGGCCACCGAGCCATAGTTGCTGTCGTAGCGGCTGTACGACAGGCCGGCGTAGCCGTGGTCCCAGTGGTAGGCACCACCGATGGCGCCGCCGTCCTGGCGGCCATCGCTGTTTTCCAGGCGGTGCTTGCTGCCGGGGTCGTCGGCATCACGCACCTTGGCGCTGCGTGCGTAGCCAGGGATGCGCAGGTCGTTGAACTGGCGGCTGTTCGCGTCCAGGTGCAGGGCGAAGGCGCCGTTGCCGGCCTCGAGTTTACCGGCGCTGCTGCGGGTGGTGTCGGCGCCGCCGTAACGCAGTTCGCCGGCACCGTGGATGCCCTCGATCGGCGAATCCGGGATGCGGTTGTCGAAGGTGTTGACCACGCCGCCGATGGCGTTGCCGCCATACAGCAGGGCGGCCGGGCCGCGGACGATTTCGACGCGGTCGACGGTCACCGGGTCCAGCGGTACGGCGTGGTCATAGGACAGCGACGAGGCATCCAGCGCGCCCACGCCGTTGCGCAGGATGCGGATGCGGTCGCCGTCCAGGCCACGAATGACCGGGCGGCTGGCGCCAGGGCCGAACCAGGTCGAGGCGACACCGGGTTGCTTGTTCAGGGTTTCACCCAGGCTGCCGTGCTGCTGTTGCAGCAGGTTGTCGCCTTCGAGCACGGTACTGGGCGCTGCCAGCTGGCGGTTGCCCAATGGGTTGGCGGTGATGACCTGGGGTTCGAGTTCCACGGCCTGGCTGGGTGAGGCGGCCAGCCAGAGCGCGACGGCAAGGGGGGAGAGGCGAAGCGGTGAGTACAGCATGGGAATGGGGCGTTCCTTGGCAGATGCTTTTATAGTGTTACAACATAACATAACTATTTCAGCACAGAGGTTTTGCCTATGGCCAGCAATTTTTCTGTCGCCTTGCCTGATCCCACCCGCCACTACACTCGTGTAAGGTGCGCATCTTTCCTACGGAGCACAGCATGAGCACGGCCCAACACAACGCGCTGCACGGCAAGACCCTCGAACAGATCCTCACCGAGTTGGTGGCGCACTACCAATGGCAGGGCCTGGCCGAGCGCATCGACGTGCGCTGCTTCAAGAGCAACCCGACCATCAAGTCGAGCCTGACCTTCCTGCGTAAAACGCCCTGGGCGCGGGAAAAGGTCGAGCAGTTGTATGTGAAGCTGCAGCGTCAGGCCTGACATGCCGCGCCGCCCCTGGCTGACCGGCATGGCAGTGCTGGGTTGGTTCGGCCTGGCCGTGCAGGTTTACCTGGTGCTGCTGGCGCGTTGGCAGGAACAGGCCAGCCTGATTGGCGGCCTGATCAATGTGTTCGGCTATTTCACCGTGCTGACCAATACCCTGGTGGCGACGGTGCTCAGTTATGCGGCGTTCGGTCGTGAAGGCCGTGCCAGGCGTTTTTTCCTGTCGCCGACGGTGAGTTCTGCGGTGGCCGCCAGCATCTTGTTGGTGGCGCTGGCCTACAGCGTGTTGTTACGCCACCTGTGGCAGCCGCAGGGCTGGCAGTGGCTGGCGGACGAGTTGCTGCACGACGTGATGCCGGTGCTGTATACCCTGTACTGGTGGTGTGAGGTACCCAAGGGCCGCCTGCGGCTATGGCACTTGGCGGCGTGGGCGCTGTACCCGGCGGTTTACTTTGGCTATGCGCTGTGGCGGGGGAGCGAGATTGGCGTGTATGCCTACCCGTTCATCGATGTGGCGAGCCTGGGGTATGGGCGGGTGATGCTCAATGCCCTGGGGGTGCTGGCGGGGTTCTGGGGGATCGGGCTGGTGTTGCTGGTGGTGGATCGGTGGCGGGGGATGCACAGGGTTGCTTAGCCTGTGCCGGCCTCTTCGCGGGTAAACCCGCTCCTACGACGATCGGGTAACATGCACAGGGTTGCTTGACCTGTATGGGCCTCTTCGCGGGTGAACCCGCTCCCACAGGAATACCACAGTCTTCAATGCTTGTGATTTACTTGTGGGAGCGGGTTCACCCGCGAAGAGGCCCGAGCAGGCTGAAAACAGTTATTCGTCGTCCGCAGTGCCGTCGGCCCGCCAGTAAGCCGCGGCTTTCAAAGCATCCTCAGGCACGCCTTTCTCCAGCAACAGCGTCTTGGCCTGGCGGGTGAGGGCTTTTTCCAGCGCCACCCAGCCATACAAACGACCTTGCGGCAAGGTCAGGTTCTGCACCAGTGCCAGCAAGTCTTCCTGCTGTCGACGCACCCAAATCACTTCCACCTGAGCCTTGCTCGGCAGCGGCTGACGTTCCTGTTCGTCCTCGATCTGGATCACCGCCAGCACCTTGCGGCCTGCGGGCAACTCCTCCAGCCGCCGACCAATCGCCGGGATGGCAGTCTCGTCACCAATCAGCAAGTAGCTGTCGAAAATATCCGGCACCACCAGCGAAGCCCGTGGCCCGGCGATGTTCAGGGTTTGCCCGGGTGCGGCCTGCGCAGCCCAGGTAGAGGCAGGGCCATCGCCGTGCAGTACGAAGTCGATGTCCAGCTCATTGGCTACCAGGTCGATGCGCCGTGGCGTGTATTCGCGCATGGTTGGCCGTGCGCCACCCTCCTTGCCCAGGTTGCGTGCCTCGATGGCCTGTTGCTGCTCTGGCGTTTCGCCGAACAGCAGCTTGATATGGTCGTCGCTGCCCACGCTGGTGAAGCCCTGAAGCTCGGCACCACCCAGGGTGATGCGGCGCATGCGCGGGGTCAGGTCGGTCACCCGCAGCACTTGCAGGCGGCGTTGGCGGATCTCGTGGTTGACGCGGTGAATGCTGTCACTCATGGGGAGTCTCCCTGACAGGTTCGGCCGGCCCGGAGGCAATGGCCTTGGCGGTATGGTTGAGCAGGTCGCGGACCCGCTCGATTTCTTCTGCTGTCCAGCGGCCGCTGTGCATGTGCAGTGCGTGGCGCAGGTTGCCGACGGCTTCATGAATTTCTGGCGGGCGGTCGTGGCCGCGCAGGGCGCGCTTGCTGACTTCGATGCGCATGCGTACGCCGTCCAGTGCTACAGCCTGCTCGGCCAAGGCATTGCGGCCGGCATCGGTGATGGCATAGAGGCGTTTGCTGCCCTGCACCTGCCCACTGATCAGCTCGGCTTCTTCAAGGAAGTTCAAGGTGGGGTAGATCACCCCAGGGCTGGGGCTGTAGCTGCCGTCGAACAGGTTTTCAATCTGACGGATCAGGTCGTAGCCATGGCCGGGCTGCTCGGCGAGCAGGTCCAGCATCAGCAGTTTGAGGTCACCGGGGGCGAACACGCGGGGGCCACGCTCGCCACGGCCGGGGCGCCGCTCGAAGGGGTCATGGGGGGTATGTTCACGCATGGGCATGGGGCTCCGTCTTTGCGATATATCGTAAGATATTACTCAAGATATATCTAAAGACAAGCCCTTAATTGCAGATGATTATCATCTAGTTCATCGATGCATTGCCTTCCTGTGCGGGTGCATGCACGGCAACCTCGGGCGGTTTGCACTCATTCGGATTGCCCGGCTGCAGGTACGGCATCAGGATCGGCGCCATGCCCTTGAGCACCTGCACCGGCAGCGCCGAGGTAAATTTGAATGCTTCCGCCGAGCGCCCGGGGACGAAGGCGGTCAGGGTGCCGAAGTGGTTCTCGCCGAGGAAGAACACGAAGGTGGCGGTCCGGTTAAGCGAACGCGAGCCGATCAACCGACCACCGGCACCAAAGCTTTCGATACGGTTGTCACCGGTACCGGTCTTGCCGCCCATCACCAGTGGTGTGCCGTCCTGCAGCTTGAAGCTGCCGGAAATGCGCCGCGCTGTACCCGCATCCACCACCTGCGACATGGCGCCTTTGAGTGCGCGCGCCACTTCGACCGGCAAAATCCGCACACCCCGGTCCGGGTCGGTGACCAGCTTGGTCTCGTAGGGTGTATTGGCCGCAAAGTGCAGGGTATCGATGCGCAGTGTGGGCAGGCGGACGCCGTCGTTCTGGATGATCCCGACCAGTTCGGAAAGGGCGGCAGGGCGGTCACCCGAGCTGCCGATGGCGGTAGCCAGCGACGGCACCAGGTGGTCGAACGGATAGCCCACGCGCTTCCAGCGCTGGTGGATGTCGAGGAACGCCTCGATCTCGACCATGGTGCGGATGCGGCTGTCACGGGCGCCCTGATGGCGGCTCTTGAACAGCCAGCCGTACACCTCCTGGCGCTCGAAACGGCTGGCGTTGACCATTTCGGTCAAGGTCGAGCCCGGGTTCTTCAACAGGTAACCGAGCAACCACAGGTCCAGCGGGTGAACCTTGGCGATGTAGCCCTGGTCGGGCAGGTCATACTTGCCCGGGCCATAGGCTTCGTACATTTCCGACAGGCGACCGTCGGTCAGCTTGCCCAAGGCGATCTTGTCACCCTTGAGGTGGGCACGGACGAAGGCGTTGAAGGTTTCCTGGCCGGCCTCAGGGAACAGGTAGCGGTGCACGGCCGCCAGCCGCTGCGGGGTCACGCGCATGCTGTCGAGGAAGGTATCCAGGCGCTGCTGCGAGGTCTTGCGCTGGTACTTCTTCCAGAAGCGCATCAGGTAGTTGGTGCCTTCCTTGTCGGCGAAGCGCGCCAGGTATTCCTGGCGGCGCGGGTCGGAGTCGTCCTTGAGCAGCGGCACGCGGTTGTACGGTTGCTGATAGGTCACATAGCGCACCAGATCGCGCATCAGGCGGATGAACGGCAAGTTGATCGATTCGCGCAGTGCATCCTTGAGCGTCGGGTTGCGGTTGTTGTCTTCCTTGCGGAAGTTGTTGAACACGTGCATGCCGCCGCCGGTGAAGAACGCCTCGCCGGTGTTGGCCGAGTACTTGCGCTCCAGCGCGGCGTCGAGCATGGCGTCCAGGCTCTGGTTCTTGCTGTTCTGCGCCAGCCATTCCAGCGACCACTGGGTGATGCGGTCGAGTTCGGCGACGTCCACCTTCTTCAGCTCGGCGGCCGGCTTGCCCGCGTATTTGTCGTGCAGCTCGGCGATGATTTCCAGGTAGGTGGTCAGTACCCGCAGCTTGGCCGTGGAGCCAAGCTCCAGCTTGCTGCCTTCGTTGATGTCGAAGGGCTGGTTGGTGCTGTCGGTCTGTACCCGTACCCGCGAGCCGTCAGCGGTGCGCTCGAACAAGGTGAAGCTGTAGCTCACCTGGTCGGTGGTCTTGGTGGTGAGCAGGCGTTCGCCAATCAGGCCGATCTGCGCCGCAAAGGCTGGGTCGGCCAGGTTTTTCAGGTATTGGCTGACCTGCAATTGCAAGTCGGCCTGCAACGTACTGGTGGCCGAAACGTCGAGGCGGTCGAGGTCGTACAGCGGGCGGTTGAGCATGGCCGCCAGGCGGTTGCGCGCCAGGCTGATGCCCTTGTTGGTAACGATCGGCACGATAGTCGGCTGTGCTACCCAGTCGCGGTACACCGCCTTGCTGGCCAGCGCGGCATCGGCCAGAGATTGCTCGATGACCTGGTTGGCGGCGAGTACGCGGATGTGCGAATCGGTAAGTTCGGCCAGCTCGACCCGGCCTTTGGACAAATAATGCGAAGGCCGGCGCTGGGCAATCATCAGTGACAGCACCTGGCGCAGGGCCAGGCCCCGGGCGGCCATGCTTTGCGGGTCGCTGGCGGTTGAGTTCAGCGCCTGGTTGACCTGGTCGAAGTCGGCGCCATACCACACCCGCAGGCCCTCGGCCATGCCATGCACTTCGCCATGCCCGGGCACGGCCGACAGCGGTACGCTGTTGAGGTAGTCACGCACGATGCGTTGACGCGCCTCGGTGGTGTCGGGGCCGCCCTGGTAAGCGCGCACGCTGGCTGAGACCATCTGGCGGATCTTTTCGGCGCCCGACACGGTCAGGCCATCCGGTGAGTGGCGATACTTTTCCAGTTGCGTGGCCAACGTGCTGCCGCCAGCCGACTGGCCGGGCAGGGCCAGGTACTTGGCCACCTGGCTGTAGGCGGCCTTGGCGAAGCGCGGCCAGTCCACGGCCGGGTTGTTGCGCGGGTCCTGGGTATCGAGCAGGTCGCGGTTCTCGATGAACAGCAGGCTGTTGACCATCACCGGCGGAATCGCCGCAAAGTCCGGGTACAGGTGCTGCGGGTAGTTGTACTGGTACAGCATGTCGCCGCGGCAGTCGGTGATCGACAGGCCGGCCTGGATCTTCTCGATATAGGGGGCGAAGAGCCCATGATCGACGTAGTTCATCAATGCCGGCGAGAATTTGACCTGCTCGCTGATCAGATAGTCGCGCTTGAGCAGGCGCGGCAGGAACTCACCCAGGGCGCTGTAGCCCAGGCGTTTGTCGAACGGCCCGTCACCGGGGTAGACGATGGCATCGCTGGGGCCGGGCTGCAGCGAGTAGGTCAGCGTGCCGGCCAGTTTGCTGAATTCGCGCGATTGCAGTTCCGAGGTGCGGAATTCGTCATACGCGGCAACGCCGATGGCAATCAGTGCCACCAGCAGGATGAGGATGATCAGCCGCCACCATAGCCGACGCTGACGGGGGGACTTGGGTTGTGGCGTCTCGGCCGGAGGTATCTCGGGTGCTTCCGTTCTTCTTGGTTCCGATTGCCACAGTGCGCCCATAGTCTTCTATCCGGCCAGGTGTTTTCGTCTTGCTTGTCTGAAGCTTAGACGTTGAGCGGGTAGGGTGAAAAATTTGTAGGAAGTGAAGAAAACAGGCGTAGGGCTATGCGGCTTTGGTGTGGGTTTCTTCATGCGTCGATGTTGCTATGGTGCCGCGGCCCCGGAGAACTCGCTGATTATTCCTGTATATACAGCGAAAATCCCTACAACGGTCTTCCTATACTGCTCGCCCCCTTCGCCCTGCCGGGTGCTCTAACCCGGCATACGGGCCGGCCCACGAGGTCAGCCTGGCAAGCCAACGTCACGCCTATCGGCATGGCCGGTGCTGCACGAAGGTCAAATCCAATAACAAAATGAGGTTGTATTGCTATGCCAGTCGGCAACCACCCTGCCCATGGCCAGGCCACTGAAGGCGGCCCGCTCAAGCGTGAACTGGGCGAACGGCACATCCGTCTGATGGCGCTGGGCGCCTGTATCGGTGTCGGTCTTTTCCTTGGCTCGGCCAAGGCTATCGAAATGGCCGGCCCGGCCATCATGCTGTCCTACATCATCGGCGGCCTGGCCATCCTGGTGATCATGCGTGCCCTTGGCGAAATGGCCGTGCACAACCCTGTCGCCGGCTCGTTCAGCCGCTATGCCCAGGACTACCTCGGCCCGTTGGCGGGCTTCCTGACCGGCTGGAACTACTGGTTCCTGTGGCTGGTGACCTGCGTGGCCGAAATCACCGCAGTGGCCATCTACATGGGCATCTGGTTCCCCGACGTACCACGCTGGATCTGGGCCCTGGCGGCGCTGGGCAGCATGGGCGCGGTCAACCTGGTGGCAGTAAAGGCCTTCGGTGAATTCGAGTTCTGGTTCGCCCTGATCAAGATCGTTACCATCATCGCCATGGTCCTCGGCGGCATCGGCGTCATTGCCTTCGGCTTTGGCAATGACGGTGTGGCAGTGGGTATCTCCAACCTGTGGAGCGATGGCGGCTTCATGCCCAACGGCGTGACCGGCGTGCTGATGTCGCTGCAGATGGTGATGTTCGCCTACCTGGGCGTGGAAATGATCGGCCTCACTGCCGGCGAAGCACGCAACCCGCAAAAGACCATTCCGCAAGCCATTGGCTCGGTGTTCTGGCGCATCCTGCTGTTCTACGTTGGCGCGCTGTTCGTGATCCTGTCGATCTACCCGTGGAACGAAATCGGCAGCCAGGGCAGCCCGTTCGTCATGACCTTCGAGCGCCTTGGCATCAAGACCGCCGCCGGCATCATCAACTTCGTGGTCATCACTGCAGCGTTGTCGTCTTGCAACGGTGGCATCTTCAGCACCGGGCGCATGCTCTACAGCCTGGCGCAGAACGGCCAGGCGCCGGCGCCTTTCGCCCGTACCTCGAAAAACGGCGTGCCGCGCAATGCGCTGCTGCTGTCGATAGGCGCGCTGCTGCTGGGCGTGCTGGCCAACTACCTGGTGCCTGAGAAGGTATTTGTCTGGGTGACATCGATCGCCACCTTTGGCGCGATCTGGACCTGGGTGATGATCCTGCTGGCGCAGCTGAAGTTCCGGGCCGGGCTTACCACTGCCGAGCGCAAGGGGCTGAAGTACCGCATGTGGCTGTGGCCGCTGAGCTCGTACCTGGCGCTGGCGTTCCTGGTGCTGGTGGTCGGCCTGATGGCGTACTTCGAGGATACGCGTGTGGCGCTGTATATCGGCCCGGCGTTCCTGGTGCTGCTGACGGTGCTGTATTACGCGTTCCGGTTGGCACCGAAAGAGGTGCAGGGTGTGGCCAGTACTGCGTCCTGATCTGAAATCTTGGGGCCGCTTTGCGGCCCATCGCGACACAAGGCCGCTCCTACAAGGGAACGCGTACACCCTGTAGGAGCGGCCTTGCCGGGGCGCCGGACCGGTCGGATGGGCTGCAAAGCAGCCCCGGCTATTTATCAGGCCGCCACCTCACTGTGCGGCTCAAAGCTGTCCGCCCGCGCCAGTTGCCACATGCGTGAATAGAACTGGCCATTCACCTCGCCCGTCAGCAACTCCCCCGGCTTCAAGAACACATGCATCTGCGAGAACAGCTTGATCTCGGTGGCCGATACCCGCCGTACCAGGTGCTTGGCTTCCAGCTGCTCGGGATGGTTCAACCCCGCCGCAGCAAGCATTTCTGCCAAGGCACGCAAGGTGTTGTGGTGGAAGTTCAACACCCGCTGGGCTTTGTCCGGCACCACCAGCGCACGCTGGCGTAGCGGGTCTTGCGTGGCCACGCCGGTCGGGCACTTGTTGGTGTGGCAGCTCTGCGACTGGATACAGCCGATGGCAAACATGAAGCCGCGTGCCGAGTTGGCCCAGTCGGCGCCAATGGCCAGCACGCTGGCGATGTCGAAGGCGCTGACGATCTTGCCGCTGGCGCCCAGCTTGATCTTGTCGCGCAGGTTCAGGCCGACCAGGGTGTTGTGCACGAACAGCAGGCCTTCACGCAGCGGCACGCCGATATGGTCGGTGAACTCCACGGGCGCGGCACCGGTGCCGCCCTCCTTGCCATCGACGACGATAAAGTCCGGCAGAATGCCGGTTTCCAGCATGGCCTTGGCGATGCCCATGAACTCCCACGGGTGGCCCAGGCAGAACTTGAAGCCCACCGGCTTGCCGCCCGACAGTTCACGCAGCTGGGCGATGAACTGCATCATCTCGATGGGGGTGGAAAAGGCGCTGTGGCGCGACGGCGAGATGCAGTCTTCGCCCATCAGCACGCCGCGGGTTTCGGCAATTTCCTGGGTGACCTTGTGCTTGGGCAGGATGCCGCCATGGCCGGGCTTGGCACCCTGGCTCATCTTGATCTCGATCATGCGTACCTGCGGGGTGCGCGCCTGGGCGGCGAAGCGCTCGGGGTCGAAGCGCCCGTCTGGCGTGCGGCACCCGAAGTAGCCGCTGCCCAGTTCCCAGACCAGGTCACCACCGTGTTCGCGGTGGTAAGGGCTGATGCTGCCTTCGCCGGTGTCGTGGTGGAAATTGCCCAGCTTGGCACCCTGGTTGAGGGCGCGGATGGCGTTGGCGCTGAGCGAGCCGAAGCTCATTGCCGAGATATTGAACACCGACGCCGAGTACGGCTGGCTGCACTGTGGCCCGCCGACAATGACACGGAAGCTGGCCGGGTCGGTCAAGGGCGCCGGGCGCATGGAATGGCCGATGAACTCGAAGCCGGACTCGTACACGTCGATCAGGGTGCCGAACGGTTTGTCCGAGGCTTCGTTCTTGGCACGGGCATACACCAGCGAGCGCTGAGCACGCGAAAACGGCAGGGCGTCGCTGTCGGACTCCAGCAGGTACTGGCGGATTTCCGGGCGAATGGCTTCGACCAGGTAGCGGATGTTACCCAGGATCGGGTAGTTGCGGCGCACCGCGTGACGCTTCTGCAACAGGTCGAACAGGCCGATCAGGCTGAGGATGCCGGTGGTCAGGGTGAACGGCCACAACCATTCGTGGTGGGTGAAGGGCAGGCTCGCCAACGTGAACAGTACACAAGCGGCGAAGAAGGCGTAGCGGCTGAGAAGTGACAGGCTCATACGGGGTCCTTGCGATGGCGCGGTCAGGCTCACGGCCTGGGGGCAAACCCCGACCATAGCCAACTTGCCAGGCCCTGCAAATTAAAATCGGGGTAGCGAAAATCATTCTCGAATCGAGCCAGGTTGTCTGCGCGATACGCTGTGGGAGCGGGTTTACCCGCGAATGCGATGGTGGAGCCAACGACGCATTCGCGGGTGAACCCGCTCCCACAGCAGTGCGCTTTGGATTTTCGTTTATGCCCAATGCGTATCGCGCAGCAGCTTCTGCCGCCAGCTTTCCTGCTCGTGCGCCGGCGCCTCGACCAGATACGAATAGCGCCCGGCCACCCGCACCGCCACCGGCACCCCGTCGCGATACAGCAGGCGATTTCCACCCACCGCCGGTACCTTGGCCCCCGGCAGCAACGAGCCGATCAGGTTCAGCGGGTCGCTGGCACTCACCACCAGCAGCGCGCCGTCCGGCTCACGACGGCGTACCTGGCGCAGCAACCCCACCGCCTCCGGCAAGGCGAACTGTTCGCCGGCGAGCCCGGCAATGAAGCGCCCGCCCCGGATCTCGCCACGTGCCTCCAGCCGGTGGTAGCAGCGCAGCAGTTCACGCCAGGGCGGCAGCACATCACTTTCGCGCTCCAGCAGCCGCCAGCAAACCACGCCATAGCGGCGTAACAGCGTGCGGGCGATATGTTCCAGGCGCTGGCTGTCATCCACTGTGCCCCGGCGCAGCAAGGCCCAGCGCCCGGCATGGGCCATGCTGCTGGACAATGGCGCATGGCCGCGTCGGCTGTTGCGTGACGTGCGTTTCGCCGCAGGGGTAATCAGGCTGCGTAGGCCGGTAAAGCTGTCGGCGCCCACAAGGCCGGCGCCTACCAGTTCCTGCAGTGCTGTTTCCAGTTCGCTGGGCAGCAGGTGTGCATCGTGTGTCAGTTCGTCAAAGAACAGCGCGCCCTGTGCCTGCAGCACCTCGTGCACGCGTTGCGCCCGCGCCCCAAGGCTTTCCAGGGCAGGTACCGGGGCAAGGCTGCGCCAC
This sequence comes from Pseudomonas sp. S37, assembly GCF_016658545.1. Classification (GTDB taxonomy): domain Bacteria; phylum Pseudomonadota; class Gammaproteobacteria; order Pseudomonadales; family Pseudomonadaceae; genus Aquipseudomonas. The sequence continues at coordinate 59,754 of NZ_JACVZC010000014.1, forward strand.
AGGTTCAGGTGTTCACGCGCCAGCAGTACCAGCGGTGTGCTGGACAAGGTATTGCTCGCCACGCTCGCGGCCAGCCGGCTCCAGGCGAACTGCCCGTTGCGGCAGGCATCATCAAGCCAGTGCGGGCTGTAGTCCTTGATGCGCGCCGGCAGCAACTCGGCCTCCCAGGCCCCGGCCGCGCTGGGGAAACCCTGCAACTGGCCCAGCACTTCGGCCACCGCTTGCGGGCCACGCAGGCGTTCTTCAGGCGCCATATGCTGCCAGTCGAACAGAAAACGCATGAAGTCCTGCAAGCTGACCGGTTCGATCTCGCGGCGCAGGCGTTTGACCGTGTAGCGGTGGATGCGCGCCAGCAGATGGCGTTCGCACCATTGCAGGTCGCTTGCACCGGGGCTGAAATGCCCGCGCAGCACATAGCCTTCGGTTTCCAGGCGGGCCAGCGCCTGCCTGATGTCGCTTGCCGGCTTGCCCAGTGGCGCAGCGATTTGCGCCTGAGACTGCGGGCCATGGCCACTCAGGCGGGCGCGCAGCAGCTCGCTCAGTGCGCTATCGGCGTCGATGGCCAGGTGGAAGCCGGGGAGTAATTCCAGCACTGGTTCCAATCGCGCTGCCGGGTAGAGCGCCAGCATCAGATTCAGGCGTTCGCGGGCCAACCACAGATTGTGATCGGCCAGGCGCAAGGCTCGCCCTGCCTTGGCCAGTTGCCTCAGTAGCAGATCCCAGCCGGGGTTGGCCTGGACTTCCGCCTTGCTGATGGCGCCCAGGCTCATCAGCGCTTCGTGCATTTCGTCGGCATTGCCTGGCTGTGGCCAGGCCTCGGCCGCGACTGCGGCAATGGCATCGACGTCCAGCGCACCCAGGTCGTCGCTGCTTTGCACTTCGTTCCAGCGCCGGTTCAGCACTGCCTGCGTACGCCGCTCTTCCAGAGGCGCATCGTCGAGGAAGGCGTACGGGCGGGCATTCAGAATCGCCGCAGCCAGTGGCGAGGGGGCAGGCAGGTCGCGGCACAGCAGGCGCACTGCGCCGCTTTCCATGCGGCGCAACAGGGCCAGCCAACCTTCGCTGTCCATGGCCTCATGCAGGCAGTCGTCGAGGGTTTGCTCGACCAGCGGGTGATCGGGGATCTGCCGCTCGCCGACGATGTTCTCCAGGCAGGCGATCTGGTCGGGGAACACTGCGGCAACCAGGTCTTCGCTCTTCATGCGCTGGATCTGCGGCGCCACTTTGCACCCGCCCACAAAGCGCGGCAGGGCCATGGCCACACCGGCATTCCAGCGCCAGCGCACGCCGAACAGCGGCGCATCGAGCAGGGCCTGAATGAGGATCGGCTCGGCGCTGCGGCTGTTCAGGTAGCGCCACACTTCATCAAGTTCGAAGCTATGACTGGTGGACAGCGACAGCACGATGGCGTCCTCGCTGGCTGCCGCCTGCAATTCGAAGTTGAAGGTGCGGCAGAAGCGCTTGCGCAAGGCCAGGCCCCAGGCGCGGTTGATGCGGCTGCCGTAGGGCGAATGGATGATCAGCTGGGTACCGCCGGATTCGTCGAAAAAACGCTCCATTACCAGGGTGTCCTGCGAGGGCAGTGCACCCAGCACATCGCGGGTGCGGGCGAGGTAGTCGAGCAACTGGCTGGCACTGTCTTCGCCCAATTCGAAGGTAGCCTGCAGCCATGGCAGCGCCTCGGCCATGTTGCCGCCAGACTGCGTCAGTTGCTGGTCGATCTGCGCCTGCAAGCGGGCCACTGCAGCCGACAGCTCATCGCTGCGCCCCGGCGCCTCACCCAGCCAGAACGGAATGGTCGGCGGCAGCCCTTGAGCATCTTCCACCCGGACCCGACCCGGCTCGACGCGCAGGATACGATAGGAGGCATTGCCCAGCTGGAAGATATCGCCAGCGATGCTCTCCACCGCAAAGTCTTCATTGACGCTGCCGATGTTCAGTGCCTGCGGCTCCAGCAACACGCTGTAGTCGGCGTTGTCGGGGATGGTGCCGCCGCTGGTCAGTGCCGTCAGCTGGCTGCCGCGGCGGCCGCGCAAGGTGCCGCTGACTGCATCGCGGTGCAGGTAGGCACTGCGCACGCCCTGGCGGCCGTTGTAACCCTCGGCAAGCATGCGCAGCAGGGCCTGGTAGTGATTCTGGTCAAGTTCGGCATAAGGGGTGGCCTGGCGCAGGGTGTCGAACAGCGCCTGTTCGTGCCATGGCTGGTTGCTGGCTTCGGCCACGATCTGCTGGGCCAGCACGTCCAGCGGTGCCCGGGGAATGTGCAGTTCGTCCAGCTCGCCCCGGCGCACGCAGTCGAGCAGCGCCACGCATTCGATCAGGTCGTCGCGCGAGGTGGGGAACAGCCGGCCCTTGGGCACGCCATCGACCTGGTGACTGGCGCGACCCACTCTTTGCAGGAAGGCGGCAATCGAACCCGGCGACTCAATCTGGCACACCAGGTCGATATCGCCGATGTCGATGCCCAGCTCCAGTGACGCGGTAGCAACCAGCACCTGCAGCTGGCCGCCTTTGAGCCGTTGCTCGGCATCCAGACGCAGTTCCTTGGCCAGGCTGCCATGGTGTGCGGCCACCGCGTCCTTGCCCAGGCGGTCGCTGAGGTGGCGGGTAATGCGTTCAGCCAGGCGCCGGGTGTTGACGAACACCAGGGTGGTGCGGTGTTCACGCGCCAAGGTAGCAAGCCGGTCATAGACAAGGCCCCAGACATCGGTGGCCATTACCGCACCTAACGGTACGGGCGGCACCTCGATCGCCAGGTCACGCTGGCGCGCATGGCCGACATCGACAATGGCGCAGCGCCTTCCTTCACCGACCAGAAACTGCGCCACCCGCTCGACCGGGCGTTGCGTGGCGGACAGGCCGATGCGCCGCAGTGGCCGACCACACAGGGCCTGCAGGCGCTCCAGCGTCAGCGCCAGGTGGCAGCCGCGCTTGTTACCGGCCAGGGCATGGATCTCGTCAACGATTACCGTGTGCACGCTGGCCAGGCCTTCGCGGCCTGACGCCGAGCCCATCAGGACGTAGAGCGATTCGGGCGTGGTGACCAGAATGTGCGGGGCCAGCTTGCGCATGGCGGCACGTTCCTTTTGGGGTGTGTCGCCCGTGCGTACGGCGGTGGTGATGCGTGGGGCGTTCAGGCCTTGCTCGGCGAGGGCCTGGCTGATGCCTTCGAGCGGGGCCTGCAGGTTCAGGCGAATGTCATTGGACAGCGCTTTGAGCGGTGAAACGTAGATGATCTGGGTTTGCGCAGGCGGCTCGCCTTGCTGCTCAAGGCCTTGGCGGAACAGTTCGTCGAGCACGGCCAGGAAAGCGCTGAGGGTTTTGCCCGAGCCGGTCGGGGCGGCCAGCAGCATCGATTGGCCGGCATGGATCAACGGCCAGGCTTGGGCCTGAGCATCGGTGACCGTGGCGAAATGGCGGCGGAACCAGGTGCGCACGGCGGGGTGGAACAGCTCGAGCACCGGGTGGTGTTTGGCGGGCAGGTTCATGCTTTGGTTATGGAGGGTGTGGAGCGGGTTGGCAAGAGGCCGTTCGTCTGGCAGGCCTGCTATAAACCTGTGCCGGCCTCTTCGCGGGTAAACCCGCTCCCACAGTTACAGCGTAAGCCCTCTCTCACAGGTTTACGCAGTACCTGGGAGCAACTGTCTTGTGTTGCCTGTTCAGGCCTCATCGCTGGCATGCCAGGCTCCCACAGGTATTGCACATGGCCCGAGGTCAATGCAATCGATGTGGGAGCGGGTTTACCCGCGAAGAGGCCGGCACAGGAAACACTGCCCTTGTCAGGCCAAAGACCCCATGGGATCCTCCCCAGCCAATTTTTCAGCGAGCCCAGCCCATGCCCAACACCATCCGCATCGCCGCCGCCCTGCTGATCGACCCCCAGGGCCGCACCTTGCTGGTGCGCAAGCGCGGCACCGAGGCGTTCATGCAGCCCGGCGGCAAGATCGATGCTGGCGAAACACCGCTGCAGGCACTGGTGCGCGAACTGCACGAGGAACTCGGCCTGCAGATCGACCCGGCCCAGGCCGTGCACCTGGGCCAGTTCAGCGCCCCGGCTGCCAATGAACCGGGCTTCGTGGTGCAAGCCGAGCTGTTCCGCGTCGACAGTGCCGCTGCGGTAGTTCCGGCTGCCGAGATCGAAGAGGTCGTGTGGCTGGCCGCAGGCCAGGCGCCAGGCATGCAACTGGCACCGCTGACCCGCGACCTGATCCTGCCGCTATACCGCCAGGCAGTCAGCGTACCGCGCTGACGCCGTCGAGGGTGGCGAACGAGGTGTCCTTGGCCGTCAGCAGGAAATCACGCATGTACGGCGCATCGAGCATGTCGGTGCGTACTGCCGCGTAAAGCGTGGCAAACAAGCCTTTTTCGCCCAGGCGCTTGCCTTTCACATAGCCGCGCGCGCTGTATTCGTGCAGCGCCCAGTGCGGCATGCCGCACACGCCCCGGCCGCTGGCCACCAGCTGCATCATCATCACTGTCAGCTCCGAGGTACGCACGGCGGCCGGTTCGATGTCGGCGGGCTCCAGGAAGCGGGTGAAGATGTCCAGGCGGTCGCGTTCCACCGGGTAAGTGATCAGCGTCTGGTCGAGCAGATCCTGCGGCACGATATAGGGCTTACTGGCCAACGGATGCTGGTTGGCGACCGCCAGCATGGCTTCGTAGGTGAACAGCGGCACGTAAGTAATGCCGGCCAGGTCCAGCGGGTCGGACGTCACCACCAGGTCGAGGTCACCACGGGCCAGCGCCGGTAGCGGGGCAAAGGCAAAGCCAGAAGCCAGGTCCAGCTCCACTTCCGGCCAGGCATCGCGGAACTGGTCGATGGTCGGCATCAGCCACTGGAAGCAGCTGTGGCATTCGATGGCCATGTGCAGGCGCCCGGCGGTGCCACCGGCCAGGCGCGCAATGTCGCGCTCGGCACCGCGCAGCAGCGGCAGGGTGGCATCGGCCAGTTGCAGCAGGCGTAGCCCGGCACTGGTGAAGCGGATTGGTTTGGTCTTGCGCACGAACAACGGCAGGCCCAGGCGCTCTTCCAGCTCCTTGAACTGGTGCGACAGCGCCGACTGGGTCAGGTGCAGGCGCTCAGCAGCCTCCACCAGGCTGTCAGCCTCGCGCAGGGCATGAAGGGTTTTCAGGTGACGGATCTCCAGCACAGCTGACTCCGGGGTTTGTATGGGAAGGGTGGGGGATTGAGTTGAGTTTCCCTCATGTTGGCGGTGCTGTCGACTGGACGTTCGGCCGCACCGTCTGGCGGCGGTCATGAAATTGTCACTGAACTGTGGCAGCGCGCCCGAACTGAATTCATCAGACTCGCGCTCTACTGGGGATCTGCATTCTGGTGTTTCTTTCATGCGGGCTTTTTGGCTTTTTCTTTTCTTGTTTTTCAGCGTACCTGCGAGTTTCGCCGAACAGCGTTGTGACGCCCACGTACCGGTGCAGCGTGCCGAACTGGGCGCGGTCAGCCTGGTGTACCAGAGCGTCGGCGCGCCACGTGACCCGGCCTTGCTGCTGGTGATGGGCCTGGGTGGGCAGCTGATTCATTGGCCGGACGATGTGGTCGAAGCGTTGTGCCGACAGGGCTTTCGGGTGATCCGCTATGACAACCGCGATGTCGGCCTGTCGCGCTGGAACCAGATGCCGCCTTCGGCCAACCTCACGGTCGAGTTGCTGCGCTACAAGCTGGGGCTGCCGGTGTCGGCGCCTTATACGCTGACCGACATGGCGGATGACGGCTTGCGCCTGATGGACGCCTTGGGCGTGCACCAGTTTCATGTGCTGGGCGTGAGCATGGGCGGCATGATCGCCCAGCACCTGGCAGCCATGGCGCCCGAGCGGGTGCGTAGCCTGACGCTGGTCATGTCCAGCTCCGGGGCGGCGGGGTTGCCGGCACCGGACCCGGCACTGGTGCAGTTGCTGGCCCGGCGCAGTGCACCGAACCGTGAAGTGGCGATCGAGCAGCAGGCCGACTTGCTGGCGGCGTTGGGTAGCCCCGAGGTACGGGACGACCGCGCAGTGTTGTTGCATCAGGCGGCGGTGGCGTATGACCGGGCGTTCAACCCGGACGGGGCGAAGCGCCAGATCATGGCGATTCTGGCCGAGCCGAGCCGTGTCGAGCTACTCAACCAGCTGCGGGTGCCGACCCTGGTGGTACACGGCACGGCCGACCCGCTGCTGCCGGTGATGCATGGTGTGCACCTGGCGGCGCATATTCAGGGCAGCCAGCTGCGCTTGATTCCGGGGTTGGCGCACCGCTTTCAGGAGCCGTTCAAGGCGCCTTTGCTCGGCGCGGTGCTGCCTTACCTGCAGGCGCATCGGCAAGATGTTACGCATATCGCCGGGCTTTGAACCGGCTGCGCCTGCTTCGCGGGTAAACCCGCTCCCACAGGTATTGCACAGGCCTCAGGCATTGCGGGGTGCCTGTGAGAGCACCTGTCTTGCAGATTTCTGCTGGCCAGCACTGGCCCATGTAGGAGCGGGTTTACCCGCGAAGAGGGCCACACGGATCCAGGTCAGTGCATCCGCACCCACAAGGTCACCAGCACGGTCGCGGCCATCAGCCAGGCTACCGTGGCCAGCGCCAGCGACGCCTCCAGGCGCAAGCGGTCGACCAGCACATACAGGGTCGCCAGGTACACGAAGTACGGAATGATCGACCACATGCCGAACAGTATGGTGGTCTTCAGGTCGGCAATGCTGCGCCCCTTGCCGACGATGTAGTGGGCAATCAGGGCGAAGGTGGGGAACAGCGGCACCAGGCCGGCAATGTAGTAGTTACGCGTTTTCGACAGCACTGCCAGCAAAAGCACCACGCCAGCGCCCAGGGCCGCTTTGAATACCAGGTCCACGTTGTCTTTCCAGGTTGGGTTGAAATCAGCCGAGGCCGTACTTTTTTACTTTGTCGAACAGCGTGGTCTTGGCCATGCCCAGCTCCTGGCTGGCCTGGCTCAGGTTGCCGCCGGTGCGTTGCAGGGCATCGCTGAGCAAGTTGCGCTCGAATGCTTCCACCGCTTCGGCAAAGCCCAGGCCCTGGCTGGCGCCACCGCTGGGGCCTTTCTTGAAGGCAGGCAGGCCGAGCGCATAGCGCTCAGCCACGTTGCGCAGTTCACGCACGTTACCTGGCCAGTCGTGGGCCATGAGGCGGGACAGGGTCTGGCTGTCGAGCGTTGGCGTTTCCCGATCGAAGCGCAGGGCCGACTGCTGCAGGAAGTGTTCGAACAGCTGCAGGATGTCTTCACGGCGCTCACGCAGTGGCGGCAGTTCCAGGGTTACCACGTTCAGCCGGTAATACAGGTCGCTGCGGAACTGGCCACTCTGGCCCAGGGTATCGAGGTCGGCCTTGGTTGCGGCGATCACCCGGCAGTCCACCGGGATGCTCTGGTTCGAGCCCAGCCGCTCCAGGGTGCGTTCCTGCAGCACGCGCAGCAGCTTGATCTGCAGGTTGATCGGCATGCTTTCCACTTCATCGAGGAACAGCGTGCCGCCGTTGGCGTGCTCGATCTTGCCGATGCGGCGCTTGCCGGCACCGGTGAAGGCATTGGCCTCGTGGCCAAAAATCTCGCTTTCGAACAGGTTTTCCGGCAGCCCGCCACAGTTCAGCGCTACGAATGGCTGGCCCTGGCGGCGGCTGAAATCGTGCAGGCAACGGGCGACCAGCTCTTTGCCCGTACCGGTTTCGCCTTCGATCAGCACGTTGGCCGAGGTGTCGGCAACGTTGGCGATCAGTTCGCGCAGGTGCTCCATGGCCGACGAGCGGCCAATGATGCGCCCCTCCAGGCTGCTCTGTTCGGCCAGTTGGCGGCGCAGGGCCACCACTTCGCGGGCCAGCCCGCGCTGCTCCAGGGCGCGGCGCACCACGTCGACCAGGCGCTCGGGTGAGAACGGCTTTTCCATGAAGTCGTAGGCACCGTTACGCATGGCGCCGACGGCCATGTCGATATCGCCATGGCCGGTAATCAGCACCACCGGCAGGCTGCGGTCACGGGCCTTGAGGCGGTTGAGCAGTTCCAGGCCATCGATGCCCGGCAGGCGAATATCACTGACGACGATACCGGCGAAGTCATCGCCGATGCGCTCCAGCGCCTGTTCGGCACTGCCCACGCCTTCGCAGGCGATGTCTTCCAGGGCAAGGGCTTGCTGGCAGCCGAGCAGCACATGCGGGTCGTCTTCGACGATCAGGACAGTAAGAGGCGCTTGGTTCATGGGTGGTCTGCCGATTCGCTAGGGGGAGAAACCAGCGGCAGGGCCAGGACAAAGGCCGTGCCGCCAGTGGCGGGGTGCTCGACATTGAGGCTGCCCTTGGCGGCGGCAGCAAGGCTCGCCGACAGGGTCAGGCCCAAGCCCAGGCCGTGCTCGCCCGGTTTGGTGGTGAAGAAAGGTTCGAACAGGTGCTTGCGGGCCTCGGCGTCGATACCGTGGCCATTGTCGCGCACTTGCAAACGGTACTTGTCGCCCTGCAACTCGCCTTCCAGCCACAGCTCGGGCAGGGGTTGCGCGGCCATGGCATCCAGGGCATTGCCAATCAGGTTGACCAGAATCTGCTCCAGGCGCGTCTGGTCGATGGCCAGTTGCTGGTCCTCGAACTGGTGATGCACTTGCAGGTGGCAGGCACTGATGCGGTTGGCCAGTACCTGCAAGGTGGCTTCCACCGCCTTGGCCAGCGATGCCTGGCCGCTGTCGTCGCCACGCCGAGCGAATGAGCGCAGGCTGGCGGTGATGCGGCCCATGCGGTCGATCAGGTCGTTCATGGTCCGCAGGTTGGTGCTGGCGGTTTCCAGCGCCCCGCGTTCGAGGAAGCGTACGGTGTTGCCAGACAAGGTGCGCAACGCGGCCAAGGGCTGGTTCAGCTCGTGGGCGATACTGGTGGACATCTGCCCGATGGCCGCCAGCTTGCCGGCCTGCACCAGCTCATCCTGGGCGTGGCGCAGGGTTTGCTCGGCATGCCGGCGCTCGCGAATCTGGCCCTTCAGGCGTTCGTTGCTGGCGCGCAGGTCGGCGGTGCGTTCGGCAATCCGCCGCTCGAGCTGGCTGTTGGCTTCTTCCAGGGCCTCGCGGGCGGCCAGCCGGGTAGCGATGACCTTGCGCCGCTCGTTCCAGGCGATGCCGAGGATCGCCAGCAAGGCGAAGGCCACGCCCACCAGAATGCCTTGCACCATGGATTCGCGGCGCAGGTCCTGCAGCGGCGTCAGCAGGGTGAAATGCCACGGTGTGTCGGCCAGGCGCCGCGTCTGTGCCAAGTAGGCCACTTCGTGAGGCTTGCCCTGGGCCGTTTCACTGTTGGCCGGGAACGTCAGTTTTTCCACGCCATCGGCCAGGGTTTCCCGGGCCAGTGGCTGCAACTCGTTCAACGGCCACCAGTAGTACTGCAGGCTGCGCGCCAGGCGCTCCTTGATTTGCGGGGTCAGCGGGCGCACCGACTTCAGGCGCCGGGCTGGGTCGCTGGAGAGGATGATGATGCCGTTCTCGTCACTGACGAACGCTTCCAGGCGGGCACGCTGCCAGCGCTCTTCAAGGGTATCAAGGCGCACTTTGATCACCGCCACGCCAATGATCTTGCCGTGTTCTTCCAAGCCATGGGCCAGGTAATAGCCGGCCTCACCCGTGGTGCTGCCGATGCCGTAGAAGCGCCCGGGCTCACCGCGCACGGCGGTCTGGAAGTAGGCGCGGAACGACAGGTCTTCACCCAGGAACGAGTCGGCATCGCGCCAGTTGCTGGTGGCCTGCACCCGGCCATTGGTGTCGAGCACGAAGATGGCCCGGCTGCGGCTGCGCCGGTTCAGGCCCTCGAGGTATTCGTTGACTGCCTGGCGCGAACCGCCATCCGGGTCGGTGAGCAGGTGCGAGACGCTGTCTTCCAGCTCCAGCAGGCTCGGCAGGTAGGTGTACTTGCTGATCTCGCTTTCGACCGTGCGCGCGTGCAGCTCCAGCTGGCGCTCGCCGTTTTCGCTAAGGGTGCGGATACCGTTGCTCTCGCTGATCAGATAGCCAGCCATCCCCAAGCCGACCATCAGCAGGATGATCAGGGGCGGCAGCAGCAATTGGCGGAGCAGGCGGGAATTCACGGCAGGCTTGGCAGGGAGAAGAAGCGAAGGGTCGCATTTCATCACAGTGGCCTTGTCACGACCAGCGCCAGCTGCCCGAAAGGGCAACGGCGCCGACCGGTTCAGGGTAGCAAAATCAGTGCTGCAGGATCTTGCTGAGGAAGTGCTGGGTACGCTCGTGGCGGGCGCTCGGGTCGCCGAAGAAGGCTTCCTTCTGGCAGTCCTCGATGATGTTGCCCTTGTCCATGAAGATCACCCGGTTGGCCACTTTACGGGCGAAGCCCATTTCGTGGGTCACGCACATCATGGTCATGCCTTCGTGGGCCAGTTCGACCATTACGTCGAGTACTTCATTGACCATTTCCGGGTCCAGCGCCGAGGTCGGTTCGTCGAACAGCATGACGATCGGGTCCATCGACAGGGCGCGGGCAATGGCCACGCGCTGCTGCTGGCCGCCAGACAGTTGGCCGGGGTGCTTCTTGGCGTGGGCGCTGAGGCCAACGCGGTCAAGCAGGGCCAGGCCTTTCTTGGTCGCTTCGGCTTCGCTGCGGCCGAGTACCTTGCGCTGGGCGATGGTCAGGTTTTCGGTGATCGACAGGTGCGGGAACAGTTCGAAGTGCTGGAACACCATGCCGACCCGCGAGCGCAGCTTGGGCAGGTTGGTCTTCGGGTCGGCGATCGAAGTGCCATCGACCACGATGTCGCCTTTCTGGAACGGCTCCAGCGCGTTGACGCACTTGATCAGGGTGGACTTGCCCGAACCCGACGGGCCGCAGACCACCACCACTTCACCCTTTTTCACTTCGGTGGTGCAGTCGGTGAGCACCTGGAAGTCGCCGTACCACTTGTTGACGTTCTTGATGGAAATCATACGGTGATCCTTTTTTGCAGGCGCTTGACCAGCCACGAAGCGGAGAAGCTGATGATGAAGTACACGACACCGGCGAAGATCAGGAACTCATGGGAGCGCCCGATGATGTCGCCGTTGGAGCGTGCCGAGTTGAGGAAGTCCACCAGGCCCACGGTGTACACCAGCGAGGTGTCCTGGAACAGGATGATGCTCTGCTGCAGCAGCAGCGGGGTCATCTTGCGGAAAGCCTGGGGCAGGATGATCAGGCGCATGGTCTGGCCGTAGGTCATGCCCAGGGCCTGGGCGGCACCCATCTGGCCCTTGGAGATCGACTGCACGCCGGCGCGGACGATTTCGCAGAAGTACGCGGCTTCGAACATCATGAACGCCACCACGCACGAGGTGAAGGCACCCACCGGGGTGTCCTCGCCGGTGATCCAGCGCAGCACGAACGGCACCGCCAGGTAGAACCAGGTGATCACCAGCAGCAGCGGGATCGAGCGGAAGTAGTTGACGTAGGCACCGGCCACGCGCGACAGCAGCTTGCTCGACGACAGGCGCATCAGGGCCAGGATGGTCCCCAGCACGATGCCGCCGACCACGCCCATGACCATCAGTTGCAGGGTCATGACCATGCCTTCCCACAGGGCAGGCAGGGCAGGGATGATTTCGCTGAAATCCATTTCCATTTACTTGCCCCCCACAGAGATCAGGCCAGGCACGGCAACCTTCTTCTCGACCATGCGCATCAGCAGCATCAGGCCCATGTTCAGGGTGAAGTAGATCAGCGTGGCCAGGGTGAAGGCTTCGAACAGGTTGGCGGAAAATTCGGCGGTCTGCTTGGTTTGTGCCAGCAGCTCCATCAGGCCGATCAGCGACGCCACCGAGGAGTTCTTGAACACGTTGAGGAATTCTGACGTGAGCGGCGGAATGATGATCCGGTAGGCTTGCGGCAGCAGCACGTTGGTGTAGATCTGCGGCAGGCTGAAGCCCATGGCACGGGCGGCGGCTTCCTGGCCACGCGGCAGCGCCTGGATACCGGTACGCACTTGCTCACAGACGCGGGCAGCGGTGAACAGGCCCAGGCAGATGACCACGCTGATCAGTGCCGAGGTGGTCGGGTTGAGGTCCTGCTTGAACCATTCCTGCAGGCCTTCGGGCAGCAGGTCCGGCACCAGGAAGTACCAGATGAACAGCTGCACCAGCAGCGGCACGTTGCGGAACAGCTCCACGTAGGCGGTGGCGATGCCCGATACCAGGCGGTTCGGTACGGTACGCATCACACCGAGCACCGAGCCCAGCAGCAAGGCAATGATCCAGGCGGAAATGGCGATGGCGATGGTCCAGCCCAGACCGGTGATGTACCAGTCCAGATAGGTTTCGCTGCCCACGCCGGTGGACTTGAAGAACACGCCCCAGTCCCAGTTGTAATTCATCGGGATTTCCCCTCAGACGGTTGTTTCACGGGCACCTTCCAACATCCGAGGGCGTTATGCCCTCGGATGAAAGGTTAGACACTAACGGGTGGCCTGCAGGTTTAATTCGCGCTTTGCAGCGCAGCAGGCCACAGGCTGGGGGTCAGGACTTCTTCTCGTCCGCCGCCTTGTCGGTCGGCTCGGCGATCAGTTTCTTCAGCTCGTCGCTCATCTTGAACTGCAGGTTCAGGCCCTTTGGCGGGATCGGCTGCTGGAACCACTTGTCGTAGCTCTTCTGCACTTCGCCCGACTTGTAGTAAGCGACGATGGCGTCATCGACTGCCTTCTTGAAGGCTGCGTCTTCCTTGCGCACCATGCAGCCGTAGATTTCGTACGACTGTGGGGTGCCAGTGATGACCCAGTCCGACGGTTTGCGCGCCTTGGCCATTTCGCCGGCGAGCAGGGCGTCGTCCATCATGAAGGCCACGGCGCGGCCGCTTTCGAGCATGTTGAAGGCTTCACCGTGGTCCTTGGCGGAAATCACGTTCATCTTCATCTGCTTGTCGGCGTTCATTGCCTTGAGCAGGCGCTCGGAGGTGGTGCCGGCGGTGGTCACGACGTTCTTGCCGGCCAGGTCCGGGAAGTCCTTGTAGGCAGGTTGACCGTCCTTGACCTTGGTCAGCAGACGGGTACCGACTTCAAAGATGCCCACGGTGAAACCGACTTGTTGCTGGCGTTCGACGTTGTTGGTGGTAGAGCCGCACTCCAGGTCGACGGTGCCGTTCTGCACCAGCGGGATGCGGGTCTGGGAGGTGACCAGGTTGTACTTGACCTTGATGTCGGTACCCAGTTGCTTCTTCAGGGCATCGACGACAGCCAGCTGGATGTCATGCGAGTAACCCACGGGCTCGGGCTTGCCGGCCAGGTAGGAAAACGGGATGGAGGAGTCGCGGTGGCCCAGGGTGATGGTGCCCGAATCCTTGATCTTCTTCAGGGTGCCGGTCAGTTCTTCGGCCATGGCCGGCGAAGCGATCACAGCGGCCGCGATGGCGGCGCCCAGCAATTGACGAACGATACGCATCAAATTTTCCTCGACGTGTTTGTTTTTCTTATGGAGCCGTTGGCGGACTCTTTCGTTCAACGAATACAGAAAGAAGCGATTGCATTCGGCTACCAAGTGTAGAGCATGAGTCGTGCCAAGCTCTGACACTGATCATAACGCCACGAAAAAGCAGGGGATTAAGCTTTTTTGACGTTCCTGTAGCGGTAGTTCGCGTTCGGCTTTCCGAATGAGTAGATTTCTAGCGGGCGGAAATCCGAACGAATGGCGAGCCGGTGCGCTGCTCCATGGGCTCAGCAATAAGTACCGCAGAATGCCCTCACGCCCGTGGTGATCTTGTGATTTCCGAAATGGAGAGTCGCATGAACCTTTCCCACGCAGCTTCAGTCGATACATTTATTGAAGGCCGCTTGCCCGACTGGTTGACCAAGGCATCGCTTGACCGCTTGCATTCGCTGCACGCAGCGCTTCGCGAGCAGGACAATGCCAGGCACCATTTGCAGCAGGTCATGCAGCACATCCCACCGCTTGATCAGTTTGCACTGCCGCTGCTGCACGCGAGCTTGAGCCATCGTGGCGTCAGGCAGATCGATGCAAGAACGTGCTGGGTCCGAATCAGGCAGGAAACCGTGTTACCCACTGTTTCGGTGACTCTGCCCCCCCTGCATGTGGTAACCCATGAGAAGCAATTACTGCTCGCAGCCGCCTTGCATAACTATCATGTCGCCGACACGCGGTCCGCGACCGGTCGCAAAGGTCAACTGGTCGACGAGCGTGGCAAACAGCTGCCCATCGGCTTTACCGCGTTTGCTGGCATGTGCCGTGAACTTGATATTGGGCGGCGATACCAGGAATTGCTGGAGCAGCACCTAAAACCCAGCGATGCACCAGGCGAAGCATCGGGTACTGCGGCACTGCGCGTGCGCAAGCTTTTCGAAAACAGTGTGCGGGCACGGTTTGAAGTGGACGTACGCATGGCCGCCATGCAAGGCCTTGTGGATGAAGCCTGCTACCTGCATCTGCTCCCGGTCATGTCCAGGCGGCCGGTGGTGCCGGCCCTGACGGGTACGACGATTGCCCGCCAACTGTATCTGCTGGGTAAACAGATTCGGGGCGTGGCTACCTTCGAAATCTCCACCTTGCCCACATCGCAAGTGCTTATGTGGATCCCGGGTGACCCACATGGCGCGTTAACCACCTTCCCATCGTGGGAGGCCTTGTATGACGAGTTGGGCAAGCGGCTTGCAGAGCCTGCGTACCAGACATTTTTCTTCCGGTTTGTCAGCGAGCGGGACCGCGCCGGATTCCATCAGCTACTGCTGCAACGAGTTGCTGGAAAGCCAGCAAGCGGTGTACCTGAACTCGATGCGCGCCACTTGCCCATTGATACGCCGTGTTTTCAACACCTGGCAACTCTGCATATCGCAAAACTGTTCGATGACGCGCGCGTATTGGCTGTACCTACCGGTGACGAAGATGAGCAGGACCGGCGGCAGCGTCTGAGCTTTTACACGTCCGTGGGCATGGGGCTCGTCGGCCTTGCCGGCTTGTTCCTGCCGGTAGTGGGTGAAGTGCTGCTGGCGGTCGGAGCACTGGATATCGCCAATGAGGTCTATGAGGGTTACCAGGACTGGCGACGGGGTGACAGGCAAGGGGCACTGGACCACCTGTTTGGTGTTGCGGAAAACATCGTACTTGGCGCATTGATAGCGAAGGGCGGTAGTGTGCTGCTCAAGACGCTTGATCGTTACGCGTTCGTTGATGAGCTTGCACCGGTGTGCTTGCCTTCTGGTCAAGCGCGCTTGTGTGCCAGTGACCTAGCGGCCTATCGCGTGCAAGGCCCGGAAGCGGCCGGCCAGGCGCAAGAACTGTTGAGAATCGACAATGCCGATTACTTTGCCGTTGAAGACAGTGCCTCAGGTATTACTCGCCTGAAACACCCTTTGCGCAAAGATGCCTACGCCCCGGAGGTCTTTAAAAACTCCGCCGGCGGGCAGTTTCATGAACTGGAGTACCGGCAAGGTTGGCAAGGCAGTGGGTTGCTGCGCCGCATGCAGCACAGTTTTACCGAGATGCCTGAGGACGTCACGGAGCAGCTGTTGCGGGTAACCGGGTTCGATCAGGCCAGGATCAGGCAACTGCACCTTGAGAGCATGGGCCCGCCTGCACGAATTGCCGATGTCTGGGAGTTGTATCAGATAGGCGAGCAGCTACCTCAATTGTATGGCGAGTCGCTGGACGAGGAGCTGATACGACGGGAACTACCACTGAAAGAGTCAGGGCAGCTCGTTCGAAAAAGCTTTCCTAAGTTGTCTGCGCGAGGGATCAAGGAAATTCTCGATGATTTGACTGACTTCCAGTTCGACGGTTTGCAGAAGCACCAGCGTGTGCCGCTGAGCGTTGCGCAACGAGCGCGTTGGTACATACGTGAGCAGCGCCTCGATCGAGCCTGCGCCGGCCTGCAATGGGCGCGGATGGCAAATGCAGACACTGAACGTTTGGCAATAGGCTTGGTTGAAAAGCTCGCACCCTGGTCAGAGTCGATAGCTGTCGAGTTGCGCCAGGGGGCGTTGGACGGCTTGATACTGGCGCGCAGCGGGGCCACCGAGGGCGCCGAAGTCCGCACGATCATCAGGCATAAGCAGCATTACACGTTTGGCTCGTCTGATCAGTCGCTGGAGTTGCTGGAAGCGCTGAAGCTAACGCTGGAAGCTGATCAGCAGTTGATACTGCAGCCGGAGAAGGCGCTGTCCCTACAGGCCTTGCGTGAACGGTTGGTAGGTGCAGCGGCCGATGATCGAGAGGCTGCGGGTGAATTCATAGGTTTGGCTGTAGCCGATAAAAGGCTGCGCCCGCCCCTACGTTTCGGGGATGGGCGCCTCGGCTACTCGCTTAGTGGCGGTGCAGGCAGCAGCCGACGGGCAATCAGGTGTGGCATCCATCGAATTTTTCCTACCCTGAACGAGGAGCAGTTGAATGCCTATCTGGAGGGGGTCATCGGGCGCAACGTCGGTCTATGGGAGCACTACATCGATCTGGACACCAACCTGAACAAGCTGCGCGGTGCATTGCGTAGCTGGCGTGGACAGGCTGATGGCCCAAGGGAAGTCTGGCGGCGCCATCGTGTTGCACAAGTGTTGCGCAAGAGCTGGCGGCGCAAGATTACCAACGATGCCGGCGACTATGTGCTGGACATCAATGGCCAGCGCGTGGGGCGATTGCCTGATTTGCCCCCAGGGCTGGATTTTGGCCACGTGCGCAGAATGCGCTTGACCGACATGGCCCTGAGCGAACTGCCACAAGACTTCCTGGCACGCTTCCCCAATCTGCTGTCGCTTGATTTGCGCAGTAACAGCCTTGAAGTCTTACCGCCAGGTCTCGAGCGCCTGACGCAGTTGCGGCAACTGTTGCTTAGCGACAATCGCCTGACCATCAGCCCGGCGGATCAGGCTCGGCTTGATACCCTGCAACGGCTGCAAACGCTGGATCTTGCCCGCAACCCATTGGTGCAGTCGCCGTCGCTGCTGGCCATGCGTAGTCTTCGGCGGGTGAACCTGCGTGACACGCAGCTGACTGAGTTGCCCATGCAGATACCCCCACGCGCCCACCTTGACCTTCGTGAAAACCGGATTATCCAGTTACGCCAGGACATACGCCTGCTACGGGATCGGCTGCAACGAACTGCGTTGCACGACAACCCGCTGGATGCGGCCAGCCGGAGATTGGTGGATGAAGTGGCTGCAGGGAGGGGGCGTGGAAGCGCAGCCTACACGCATCAGGAGGTCAATGAGCGTGTGCTTTCAGACTGGCTGGGGCCGCAGCAGGGGGCGCAGCGGGAGCGTTACACCGCGACATGGGAAGCCCTGCGCGCCGAGCAGGGGGCGAGTGACCTGTTTCGTTTTCTGGCGGATTTCGCCGATGGCCGGGACTTCGCGCGGCACCGTGAGCACTACCGTCGGCGTATCTGGAGCATCCTGGAGTTCTGCGAGCAGCATGAACCGTTGCGTGTACGACTGTTCCAGGCAGCTGGCGGAGCAGCTACGTGTGATGACCGCTTGCTTTACATCTTGAGTGAGCTGGAGCTGACGGTCCAGGCTGAACGCGCTCTTGGTGGCGTAAGTGGCGGGCAGCTTGAAGTTGAACTGTGGAGTTTGGGGCGCGCCTATTATCGTCTGGATGAGGTTGACAGCGTTGCTGCACGGCATATTGAACGTATGCGTGCGGGGGGAGTAGAGGCTGGGGTTGACGATATTGAGGTGCGGATGTTTTATCGGACCCGGCTGGCGCGTTCGCTTGGCTTGCCGATCGAGAGTGATGAAATGCATTACCCGATGTTCGCCAATGTAACCACCCGGGATCTGATTGGCGTCGAAGGGCAAGTACTCTCGAATGAAACCCCACAGCGGCTGATTGACTCGCTGGCGAATCGTTCGTTTTGGCAAGCGCATGCGCGTGACCGTTATCCAGAACGATTCGATGAGTTGGCGGAGCCCTTCCAGGCTCAAGAGGAAAAGAACCTGGCCGACCAGGAGGCGGGGCTCATCAATGAGTGGGCATACCACGAAAAGGCGGTCGCCCTGCGCCATGACTACGAAATGGCCGAGCGTGAATGGTATCGCACGCTGGCTTCGGAACTGCAGCAACGCTTGAGCGTCCAGGCCTGAATGGCGCCTGCCAGGGTTCGGTCATCGAGGGCTGCGCCGCAAGCGCTGCCCTCTGCAGCTTGTTGTCAGGCCGCGCGGATCGCCGCCTGTTTCAGTTGTGCTTGTGCAAGGTAGTCGCGCAACGCTTGCTGTTCGCTGGCGCTGGTGAACAGGCCCAGCTTGGTCCGGCGCCAGAGGATGTCGTCGGCAGCGTGCGCCCATTCCTCATCGCGCAAGTAGTCCACTTCACGGCTGAACAAGCCCCCACCCATCGATTGGCCGAGATCTTCAGGCCCGTGTACGCCATCGAGCAGCCGCCACACGCGGCTGCCGTAAGTGGCTGCCCAACGCTTGGCAATGTCCACCGGCAGCCAGCCGCAGCGCGCCAGAATGGCGTCGCTCAACGCTTGGGCAGTGGTCATGTTCTCGCCACCCGGCAGTGGCGCAGTGGCCGTCCAGCTGCCGCGCATCTGGGTGAAAAATGGCTTGAGCTCAGCCATGGCTGATTCGGCCAGCTTGCGGTAGGTGGTCAACTTCCCGCCAAACACCGACAGCAGGGGAGCCTGGCTTTCGCTGGCCGATAACGCCAGCGTGTAGTCGCGGGTCACCGCCGAAGGGTTGTCCGACTCGTCGTTGCACAGCGGGCGTACGCCCGAATAGGTGTGCAGGATGTCGCTGCGGCTCAGTTGGTGATTGAAGTGTTCGTTGACCACCTTCAGCAGGTAGTCGGTTTCCTGTTCGGTGATCGCAACCTTGGCCGGATCGCCGCTGTATTCGCGGTCGGTGGTGCCGATCAGGGTGAAGCGGTCCAGGTATGGAATGCAGAAGACAATGCGCTGGTCTTCGTTCTGCAGGATGTAGGCGTGCTCGCCCTCGTACAAGCGCGGCACGATGAGGTGGCTGCCCTGTATCAGGCGGATGCCATAGG
This sequence comes from Pseudomonas sp. S37, assembly GCF_016658545.1. GTDB lineage: Bacteria > Pseudomonadota > Gammaproteobacteria > Pseudomonadales > Pseudomonadaceae > Aquipseudomonas. The sequence continues at coordinate 78,684 of NZ_JACVZC010000014.1, forward strand.
GCGCATCCAGCTTGAGGTCATCTTTGATGAAGCTGGCGACCCACGGCCCGGCAGCGTTGACCAGGGCGCGAGCGCGAATGCTTTGCAGGCTGCCATCGGCATGCTGCAGTTCAACTTGCCACAGGCCGTCTACGCGTTCGGCGCGCAGGCAGCGGGTGCGGGTATGGATATGCGCGCCGTGTTCACGGGCGGCGATGGCGTTGAGTACGACCAGACGGGCGTCATCCACGGCGCAGTCGGCGTATTCGAAACCGCGGGTGATCGCCGGCTTGAGCGGGTAGCCCGGGCCGAAACGCAGGCTGCGCGAGGCGCCCAGGCGCTTGCGCTTACCCAGGTGGTCATACAGGAACAGGCCGGCGCGGATCATCCAGGCCGGGCGCAGGTGTGGGCGGTGCGGCAGCACGAAACGCATCGGCTTGACGATGTGCGGCGCCTTGGCCAGCAGCACTTCGCGCTCGGCAAGGGCTTCGCGCACCAGGCGAAACTCGTAGTGTTCCAGGTAGCGCAGGCCGCCGTGGATCAGCTTGCTGCTGGCCGACGAGGTGTGCTGGGCCAGGTCGTCCTTTTCGCAGAGGAACACTTTCAGGCCGCGCCCGGCGGCGTCGGCAGCGATGCCCACGCCATTGATGCCGCCGCCGATCACGGCGAGGTCATAGCAGTCGGCGAGTGCGGGCTGGGACGTTACGGGCTGGGACACGGGCAAGGCCTCCTGAGGCTGTTCACATCGAATATGAACATTGATGTTCGTTTTCGAAAATACTAGCGCAACAGAAAGCCGGTCGCCAGTCAGTCTTTATAGAAAAAACTGATCAGATGACAATAAAGTGAACATTTACGAAAATTACGGGTGGGCAGGGGCGGGTAGATCAGGGTGATCGGCTCGAGACGTGTGGCGGCTGTGAGATCGAGCGCCGCCCGCGCGGCGCTTCGCGGCTAAAGCCGCTCCTACG
>NZ_JACVZC010000150.1 GCF_016658545.1 Pseudomonas sp. S37
CCCCGCCGGGGCCGCCCCCCCCCCCCCCCCCCCCCCCCCCCCCCGCTCCTACAGATGACCGCGCCAGCCGGCGATTGCCGAGAACCTTGCTCGCCCATATAATGCGAACAATTCTTACTACCAGTTGCGCTGAATTGCGCCGGAGTATCACGGTGCCCAGCGCGCTCTCTTCCACCGTCGAAGGCCTCTACCACGCCCATCACAACTGGCTCACCAGCTGGTTGCGCCGTCGCCTGGGCTGCCCGCAGAGTGCTGCCGACCTGGCGCAGGACACTTACCTGCGCCTGCTCCAGTCGCGCGAAACACCGCAACTGGTCGAACCTCGCGCATTCCTCGCCACCGTGGCCAAGCGCGTACTGTGCAACCACTTCCGCCGTCAGGAACTGGAGCGCGCCTACCTGCTAGCCCTCGCCCAGGTGCCGGAAGCAGTGGCGCCCAGCGAAGAGGACAAAGCACTTATCTTCGAGACCCTGCTGGAACTCGATCGCCTGCTGGACGGCCTGCCGCCGTTGGTCAAACGCGCCTTCCTGCTGGCCCAGGTCGACGGCCTGGGCCAGGGCGAAATCGCCCGCGAGCTGGGGATATCGCTGGCCACGGTCAAGCGTTACCTGAGCAAGGCGGCCATGCGCTGCTACTTCGCCCTGTGAACGCTACGTTCTCCCCGCAGGTGGCGGAGCAGGCCGTGCACTGGCTGATCGAGTCGCAGGGCGATGACTTTGGCCAAGCGCAACAACGGGCATTCGACAGGTGGTTGCAGGCCAACCAGGAACATCAGCGGGCCTGGGCGCACATCCTGCAGGTCAACCAGCGCTTGCGCGGTGTGTCTTCGCCCGTGGTTCACGCTACGCTGCAAGCCCCTGCGTCACCCGCCCGTCGGCGGGCGGTCAAGGCCTTGCTGCTGGTTGGTGTCGCCAGCGCCACCGGGCTTGGCCTGCAACAGCACAACCCGTTGCCGGGCCTGATGGCCGACTACCGCAGCCCGCTCGGCCAGCGCCGGCGCATGCAACTGGCCGATGGCAGTGTGCTGCAGCTCAACACCCGCAGCGCTGCCGACGCGCGCTTCGACGGCCAGCAGCGGTTGGTACGCCTGTTCGAGGGGGAACTGGCACTGCAGGTGGCCAGCGATGCGCGGCCATTGCTGTTGCGTACCGCGGAGGGGGCGCTGCGCCTGGACAGTGGGCGCTTCAACGTCCGCCAGTTCGACGGTTACAGCGTGGTTTCCGTATTCGAAGGCGTGGCCAGCGCCGCTGGGCAGTCGCTGCTGGCCGGGCAGCAGGCGCGTTTTGCTGGCGCATGGCGATCGGTGGCGGCACTCGACCGTAATGTCGGGGCCTGGGTCGACGGCATGCTGGTGGCATCGCAGATGCGCCTGGCCGACTTCCTCGCCGAGCTTGGGCGCTATCGCCATGGCCAACTGGGCTGCAGCCAGCGGGTCGCCGACCTGCGCATTTCCGGGTCGTATCCGCTGGATGACAGCGAGCGCATCCTGCAGATGCTGGAGGTGGCGCTGCCGGTGCGGGTGCGGCGGTTTACCCGGTATTGGGTGACTGTCGAGCCGAAGATGAGCTGAGGCCGGTACAGACAATATTTTTTTAAAATTCCCTGAGCCATTTTCCCAACCTCGCGTGACAGACATGGCAGAACCCCTCTTTCAGGACCCGACCCATGCCGTTGCGCCCCAGCCCACTCGTTCACGCCCTGCTGCTCAGCACCACCCTCGTGCTGGCCATGCCCGCCGCTCACGCTGAATCCCGGAGCTACCACATCGCCGCCGGTTCGCTTGAAGACGCCCTCAACCAGTTCGGCCGCGAAAGCGGTGCACTGATCTCGTTCGGCTCGCAACTGACCCAAGGCATGAACACGCAAGGCCTGGATGGCCAGTACGACGTGCGCGAGGGCCTCGACGCGCTGTTGCGCGGCAGCGGCCTGCAGGCGCGGCAGGAAACCGACAACGCCTTCAGCCTGCAGCCCGCTGCCCGCGCAACCGCAGGCGCCGCCGTCGAGCTGGGTGCCTCTACCGTGGTCGGCGACTGGCTGGCCGAAGCACAGCAGGACAATGTCTTCGAACACCCTGGCGCCCGTGACGTGGTGCGCCGTGAAGAGTTCGAACGCAGCGGCGCCACCACCGCCCGCGAAGTGCTCAACCGCATCCCCGGGGTCAACGCCCCCGACAACAACGGCACCGGTAGCCACGACCTGGCGCTGAACTTCGGCATCCGTGGGCTCAACCCGCGCCTGGCCTCGCGCTCGACGGTGCTGATGGACGGCATCCCGGTGCCCTTCGCCCCGTATGGCCAGCCGCAACTGTCGCTGGCACCGTTGAGCATGGGCAACATGGACGCCGTGGATGTGGTACGCGGCGGCGGCGCCGTGCGCTATGGCCCGCAGAACGTCGGCGGCATCGTCAACTTCGTCACCCGGGCGATCCCCGAACAGGCCACGTTCAAGGCCGCCATGCAGAACCAGATCAGCCCGTCCTCCAGCCACGACGGGTTCAAGAACAGCGCCAACCTGCTGGTCGGCGGTACCAACGACAACGGCCTGGGCGGTGCGTTGCTGTACTCCGGCACCCGTGGCGGCGACTGGCGCGAGCACAGCGACACACAGATCGACGACCTGATCCTCAAGGGCAAGCTGCAACTGGACGAAGCCAACAGCCTGCACGCCATGGCCCAGTACTACGAGGGCGAAGCCGAGATGCCCGGCGGCCTGAGCACCGCTGACTTTGACGCCGACCCGTACCAGTCCACCCGCCTGAAAGACAAGTTCTGGGGGCGCCGCACGCTGTTCAACTTCGGTTACGACTACAAGCAGGACGACCGCCAGTTCAGCGTCAACAGCTTCTTCACCAAGACGTTGCGCAGCGGCTACCTGGACCAGGGCAGCTTCGTTTCGCTGTCGCCGCGCGAGTACTGGGTACGTGGTATCGAAACCCGCTTCTCGCAGGGCCTGGCCCTGGGCGACAGCTGGCACGAGCTGGGCATCGGCTACCGCTACATCAACGAAGCCGGCCACGAGCTGCGCTTCCGTGAACCGGTCAACGGCGACCTGCCCACCACCGCCAGCCGCAACGACCGCGACACCCGCGGCAGCACCGAAGCCCACGCCATCTACCTGGACGACCGCATCGACATCGGCCGCTGGACCATCACCCCGGGCGTACGCTACGAGATGATCGACTCGGAGCAGAGCAACAAGCTCAGCGGCCAGCGCTACCAGGGCAGCTACAACACCGCGCTGCCGGCACTGAATGTGATGTACCACCTGACCGACAGCTGGAACCTGTACGCCAACACCGAGGGTTCGTTCGGCAGCGTGCAGTACAGCCAGATGCCCAACCGGGTCAGCAGCGGCGAAGTGAAACCGGAAAAGGCCCGTACCTGGGAAGTGGGCACCCGCTACGACAGCGGCGACCTGCAAGCCGAGATCGGTGCGTTCCTGATCAACTTCGATAACCAGTACGAGAGCAACCAGACCAACGATTCGGTCATCGCCCGTGGCGAAACCCGCCACCAGGGCATCGAGACCAGCATCCGCTACGCGCTGGACGGCCTGAGCCCGGCGCTGGCCGGCTTCGACGTGCACGCCAGCTATGCCTTCGTGGATGCCACCATCCGCGAGGACGGGCCGAACAAAGGCAACCAGGTGCCGTTCTCGTCTCGGCACAAGGGCAACCTGGGCCTGGGTTACACCGAAGGGCCGTGGCAGTTGAACCTGGACGGCAGCTTCCAGAGCAGCCAGTACGCGGACAACGCCAACACCGGCACGGAAAGCGCCGACGGCAGCACCGGGCGCATCCCCGGCTACATGCTGGTCAGCACCCGCGCCGGCTACGATTTCGGCCCGCAGTTGTCGAACCTGAAGGTGGCGGTGGGCGTGAAGAACCTGTTCAACCGCGAGTACTACACACGCTCGTATGACGACAACAACAAGGGCAAGTATGTGGGTGAACCGCGTACGTTATATGTGCAGACGTCGGTGGAGTTCTGACCGACTGTCACAGGCCAGTGTGGGAGCGGGTTTACCCGCGAAGCAGGCAGCGCGGTGCATGGCACCGGCTTCGCCGGTGTTCGCGGGTTAACCCGCTCCCACAGGTACAGTGCAAACCTTCAAGTCCCGGAAGCCCATTTGCAACAAGAAATTTATTTTCAAAAAGGGCTTGAATTCGTTTCGCCGTTGCCTGACCTTAGAGTCAAGAGGCGCAGAAATTCCAACGGTCTCAAGGACCTGGACGCGCCTCCATGCGAGCAAGCTGAATAAGGATTGAATCATGCAAATCCAGGTCAACAGCAGCAACCATTTCGAAGGCAACGCCCGGCTCGACCAGTGGGTCCGCAGTACACTGGAAAGCTCACTTGAGCGCTACGAGGACGACCTCACCCGCATCGAGGTGCACCTGCGCGACGAGAACGGCGCCAAGCCCGGACCGCATGACAAACGCTGCCAGATGGAGGCTCGCCCCAAAGGCCACCAACCGATTTCCGTGACCCACACCGCCACTTCGCTGGACCAGGCAGTGGACGGTGCCGCCACCAAACTCAGCCACGCGCTGGAACACTTCTACGGCAAGCTGCGCAGCAAGCGCGGTGCCCTGGAGCTAAGTGACCCGGACGCCTGATCGCCACAATGAAAACGCCCGGCCAAGTGCCGGGCGTTTTCATTCCTGTCTGGTTTGATTGACCCGTTCAATTGACCGCCTTCAACCTCGGCACCGGGAACAGGTTTTCCAGGGTATCCAGCAACCGTGCGTGGTAAAGCGGCTTGCGGAAGAAATCCAGCACCTGCAGGTGCAGCAGTTCACTGACATCCTCCAGGTCGGCTTGCGCAGACATGACGATCACCGGCAGGTGCGAACGGGCCGTGTGGTCGCGCAGGCGCTTGATCAAACCGATGCCGTTTTCACCTGGCATGCGCACATCGGTAATCACCAAGGCTACGTCCGGATGACGGGTCAGCTGTTGCAAGGCAGCCTGCACCGACGTCGCAGTCAGGCAGGCGAAACCCTCGTTTTCCAGTAGTTCTGCCAGCTCCAGCAGAACGTCCTGCTCGTCATCCACCAAAAGGATCTGCTGGCGCGCGCAAGCGTTCTGCATGACGTTGGCTCCTGCTCACGGGTCAAAGGGCATTCTTGATCGTGGTGAAGGTATCGGTCACGGCAGTGGAAATCTCTCCGACAAAGCCGGCCAGCACCACCGCAACCATGGTCGCGATGACCGCATACTCGATACCGGACGCACCATCCTTGCGATGCAGGAAATTCATACAGTGCAGAATGAACAGTTTCATGCTTCAGCTCCTTGCGGCGTAGTTGCCGGCGACAGCGGTATCAAAATGACACCTATTTGCCATCAAAGAATTGCCAAGCCGGGGCGAACTGCAAATGTATTAAAGGATTAATCAGAAAGTATTAAATCGGACCAATTAAACCTTCCGCGAACGTCTAACTGGCTGATATTTAAGCACCTCATCAAAAATCTGAAAAAAACCACCCAGGCTCATGGCAAACGGCGATGGCTGCGCTACCGTCCTATAGCGAAATAGTGACTTTTTGCCATCAGTCAATGCGTGCAGGGAGGCCGAGATGAGCAGTCGCTTGACCCTATTCCTGGCTGCGTTTTTCCTGCTGGCAGCCCTGTTGGCAGGCTACTGGGGCGTGGCACTGAGCCGACCTGCACCTGCGCCCGCCCCGGCTCTGCCAACCACCGAACAACCCAGCGTAGCCATCACCCCACCGCCCACCGTGCCAGTGGAGCCGCCGCGTACCGCCGTCGTTGTCCTGCGCAAGGCGTTGCCAGCCAACACCCCCCTCACCGAAGACGATGTACTGGTCGAGCGCCTGCAGGTTGCCCCCGCCGGGGCCTACCAGCAGATCGCCGAGGTGATCGGGCGCACCAGCGCCAGGCCACTTGCCGCGGGAACCTGGCTGGAGGCGTCCAGCTTTCAGGCCGGCGGGCCGCTGGCACGGATGATCCGCAGCAACGAACGCGCCGTGGCAGTGGGTGTGGACGAAGTGATCGGGGCCGCCGGCCAGCTGCGCCCGGGCGACTACGTGGACGTGCTGCTGTTCCTGCGTGAAGAACCCAACAACCCGCAGTCCTCGGCCCAAGTGGTGCTGCCGGCCTTGCGCGTGCTCAGTGTCGGTGAACAGACGGGGCTGGCCAACGACGGCCGCCCGGCGCAGACCGCCGAAGAACAGAAAGCCCGACGTGAACAAGCCAGCATGAGCGGCAACGGCACCCGCACCGTGGCGCTGGCCGTGCCCGAGGCCATGGCCAGCCGCCTGCTGCTGGCAGCCCAGGCCGGCACCTTGCGCCTGGCCGTACGCAGCGCCGATGAACAACGCCTGGCCCGCTACTGGACCGAACCCGATGCCAAACCGCAGGTAGAAGCCGCCAACCGCGAGCTCTACCGCTTCAGCCAGCTCTCCCAGTCGCCGCTGGCCAATGCCGCCAGCCTGGCAACCAGCAAAGCCGCCCCCGCCATGCACATCATCCGTGGCGCCAAGGCTGACGAGAACGACAAAACCCCCTGACCCGGCAAGGATGCAGCGATGCGTAGTTCCTTTTTCAGACAAGCATGGTGTACCGGGCTGCTGGCTGCACTATTGCCTCATGCCCAGGCGGCGGTCAAAGGCTGCGAGGCGTTCAACCAGCTGCCCTCGATCATCGAGATAGACCAGGGCCTGCAGCAGGAGCTGCGTCTGCCGCTGGCGATAAACCGGGTTGCCGTAGGCGAGCCGAAGGTGGCCGATGTGCAGGCCAGCGGCGAGCGTGGCGTAGTGATTACTGCGGTGGGCCAGGGCAATACCACCCTGATGCTGTGGACAGCCTGCGCCCCGTCGCCGCACAAGGCCATGGTGTTCGTCCGCGGTCGCGCCAGTGCCGACATGGCGCTAGACAGCTTCCTGCCATCGCAGGATACGCAACTGCCCAGCCAGGTACAGGCCGACATCCGTTTCGTCGAGGTACGCCGCAGTAAGTACAAGGAGGCCGGCGCACGGCTGTTCTTCAAGGGCTCGAACAACAGCCTGATCGGCTCGCCGGGGACGGTACCCAATACCAGCGTAACCCCAGGTTCTGTGCCGATCGTAAAACCCGCCATCCCCCTCGACGACACGGTCTTCAACATTGTCTGGGGCGGCGGCAGCAGCCGCTTCCTGGCCATGATCAACGCCCTGGAGAACAGCGGCTTCGCCTACACCCTGGCCCGCCCGAGCCTGACCGTGCTCAGTGGCCAGACCGCCAGCTTCCTGGCCGGCGGCGAAATCCCCATCCCGGTACCCAGTGCGGGCAGCGACAACGTGTCGATCGAATACAAGGAATTTGGCGTACGCCTGGCACTGACACCGACCATCGTCAGCCCGGGCCGGATCACCCTCAAGGTCGCCCCCGAAGTCAGTGAGCTGGACTACAGCAACGTGGTCACCATCGCCGGCACACAGGTACCGGGTTTGACGGTAAGGCGCACCGACACCAGCATTGCCCTGGCCGATGGCGAAAGCTTCATCATCAGCGGCCTGGTCAGCAGCAACACCCGCTCCGCGGTAGACCGGCTGCCGGGCCTGGGCAGCCTGCCGATACTCGGCGCGTTCTTCCGCAACACGGCCATGCGCCGCGAAGAAACCGAATTGCTGATGATCGTCACCCCGCACCTGGTCCAGCCGCTGGCCGTCAACGCACAGCTGCCACAGTTGCCGGGCGAGGACCTGCGCAACTACGACCCCAGCTGGGGCCGCCTGTTCTTCCTGGAAAACGGCAACTTCGATGGCAAAGGCGGGCTGTCCCAATGAACGAGAGCCTGAACCCGACCTTCCTCGCCATCACCCGCAACGAAGACGACCTGCACTGGCTGCAAGGCGCACTGGCGCCGCAAGGCCAGGTAATCGGTGCCAGTGCCGGCAGCCTCGACGAGCTGCTGGCGCTGGTCAATGCCACCTTCAGCAATTTGATGTTCATCGGCCTGGACCGTGAGCAACTGATCAACCAGTGCGCCTTGATCGAGGGCGTGCTGGAGGCCAAGCCAATGCTGGCGATCGTCGCCCTCGGCGATGGCATGGACAACCAGCTGGTGCTGCACGCCATGCGCGCTGGCGCCCGCGACTTCGTCGCCTACGGCTCACGCGCCAGCGAAGTGGCCGGGCTGGTACGGCGCCTGGGCAAACGCATGCCGGCGGTGGCCAGCAACCCCAGCCTGGGCGGGCTGACGGTGCTGTTCGGCGTACAAGGGGGTGCCGACGGCGCATTGCTCACCACCCACCTGGCCCGTGTGGTGCAGGAGAGTGGCCAGCAAACCCTGCTGCTGGACCTGGGCCTGCCCCGCGGTGACAGCCTGGCGTTGCTTGGCCTGGAGGCATCGTTCTACTTCGGTGACGCCCTGCGCCACTTGCGCCGCCTCGACACCACACTGATCGACAGCGCCTTCACCCGCGACAAGAAAGGCCTGCGCCTGCTGACCTACGCCGAAACCGACGACCCGCTGCAACAAACCAGCGCCGCCGAGCTGTACATGCTGCTCAGCGCCCTGCGCCAGCACTTCCAGCACATCATCGTCAACCTCACCGGGCATGCCGACAGCGAAGCCCTGCGCACGCTGGTGAGCCACTGCGACAAGCTGATCGTGTACACCGACCAGAACATCCTCGACTGCCGGCGCAACCTGGAAGTGCTCGACCTGTGGCGTGACCACGGCATCAAGCTGGAACATGCCAGCCTGTTGGTGGACCGCTACCTGGGCAACGTTGCACCTGACGCCGACACATTGGCCAAGCGTTATGGGCTGCCCTTGCTCAAGGCCCTGCCCTACAGCCCGGAAGTGCGCCTGAACGTGAAAAACCAGGGCCTGAGCCTGTTTGAGCTGGCCCCTCGTGAAAGCCTTACACAAGCCTTGCGCAGCCTCGGCGAACGCCTGGCACGGCGCTCGGAGAACCTGGCACCACCGGCCTTCACCTGGCTGCGCCGGCTCTGGGGCAGCAAATGAACAGTGACCAGCCGTTTGGTGGCCAGCAACATGCCTCCGGCGACCCTCACGCGCTCAAGCGCGCGCTGCACCGCTTTGCCATCGATGCCATCGAGGACAGCGGCCGCAACCTGCTCGAAGGCGCCCGGCCAGCGTTGACCCAGTTCGTGCTGGAGCAGGTAGGCGATTACGTCGCGCGCCTGCGCCTGGCGCTGTCGCGCTACGAAATGGAGCGCCTGGCCGAAGAACTGGTGGATGAGCTGACCGGTTTCGGCCCGCTGGAAGTGCTGCTGCGCGACCCCACCGTCACGGAGATCCTGGTCAACGGGCCGCACCGGGTATTCGTGGAGCGGGCGGGCCTGTTGCAGCAGACCGACCTGCGCTTCATCGACGCCCACCATGTGGAGCGGGTGATGCAACGGATCCTCGCCCCGCTCGGCCGGCGCCTGGATGAATCGTCGCCCATGGTCGATGCGCGCATGCCCGACGGCAGCCGGGTGAATGCGATCATTCCACCGGTGGCGCTGGACGGCCCGTGCCTGTCGATCCGCAAGTTCCGCCAGGACATGCTCAAGAGTGCCGACCTGCTGGCCACCCGCGCCATTGACCAGCACATCTTCAACTTCTTCGAACGCGCCGTGGGCAAACGCTGCAACATCCTGGTCAGCGGCGGCACCGGTACCGGCAAGACCACCCTGCTGAACATCCTCAGCCAGATGATCGCCCCCCGCGAACGCCTGGTCACCATTGAAGACGTCGCCGAGCTGCAACTGCACCACCCCCACGTGGTGCGCCTGGAAACCCGCCCGCCGAACGCCGAAGGGCACGGCGAGATCAAGGCCAGCGAGTTGATCCGCAACGCCCTGCGCATGCGCCCCGACCGCATCATCCTTGGCGAAATCCGCGGCAGCGAAGTGCTCGATGTGCTCACCGCGATGAACACTGGCCACGATGGTTCCATGAGTACCGTGCACGCCAACACCGCGCAGGATGCGCTACTGCGCCTGGAAACCCTGGTCGGCCTGAGCGGACGGCAGATTGCCGAAAAAACCTTGCGGCAAATGGTGTGTGCGGCGCTGGACGTGGTCATCCAGCTGACGCGCCTGCCCGATGGCCGACGCTGCGTCAGCGAAGTGCTGGAAGTGGTCGGCGTGCGCGATGAGGTGTACGTGACGAACACCCTGTTCCGCCTGGACCGCCGCGGCGGTGACAGCTTCCTGCGCGAGGCGCCCAACCCGGCAGGCAGCAAGCTGAAGGCGGAGGACGTGCTGTGACCGGCCCGCTGCTGCTGGCGCTGTCGCCGCTGTTGCTGGGCGTGGCCCTGCTGCTGTTGCGCCGTGGCCTGTACAAGCGGCACGAAGAACGTATCCTGCGACGCCTGGGCCGCGCATTCAGCGTTGTGCGCAATGGCACGGTGCGGCGCGACTGGCTCGACCCACTGCTGCAACGTGCCGGTCTGGTGATGGTCGACTTGCACCCCCAACGCTGGTTGCTGGCCTGGCTGGGCCTGGTGCTGCTGGCGCTGATCGCCGCTGGCTGGGTTGCGGCGCTGATGCTGCTGATCGGCCTGCCGACCCTCGCCTACCTGGCCCTGAGCTGGCAGAGCCGCCGGCATATGCGCCAGGTCGTCGAGCAGTTGCCCGGCCTGCTTGACTACAGCGTGCGCAGCCTGAAAGCCGGGCGTACGCTCAATGATGCAATACTCGGCGGCATCGACAGCAGCCGCGAGCCCCTACGCGCGACCATGGCGCGGGTGCGGCGCAACGTGCAGCTGGGCGTGCCGCTGGAAGATGCCGTCAGCGAACTGGCCGAGTTGCACAAGCAAGACGAACTGCGGCTGTTCGCCCTCGGCTTGCGTATCAATCAGCGCTACGGTGGCAACGCCAGCGAACTGATGGAAAACCTCATCAAGCTGATCCGCGAACGGGAACAAGGCGTGCGCCAGCTCAAGGCGATGACCGGCGAAACCCGCATCACGGCCATCATTCTCGGTTCGTTGCCGCTGGCGATGGTCGGCTACTTCCTGATGGCCAACCCTCACTACCTGCTGGCCATGTGGCGTGACAGCAGCGGCCAGATGATGCTGTTGCTGGCCTTTGCCTTGCAGGCGCTGGGCTGCCTGGTGTTGTGGCGCATGATGAGGAGCTTGTGACCATGGCCCTGCTGATCTGCGCCCTGTGCCTGTTCATCGCCGCCAGCCTGTTTGCCCAGCAGGCCATTCGCCAATGGCGCGCCCGGCTACTGGTGGCCCGACGGCTGCAGGGGCGCCTGACCCGCCACGAGCGTCTTGGCGACTGGTTGCACTGGCTGGGCAGCAGCCCGTGGGGGCAGCGGCTGCAGAAATTCGACAGCGAAAGCCAGGCCCTGCTCGAGCGTATCGGCTGGCGTCGCAGCCGCCAGCGCGCCCTGTTTGCCGCTATGCAGCTGGGCCTGCCACTGCTGGCCGTCGCGCTGACGCTGCTGTTGCAACAGGGCTTCAAGGGCAGCGCCGCTGCCAGCTGGGTTGTCTGGCCATTGTGCGCGCTGGGCGTCGGCTATCTGCTGCCCAAGCGCCTGTTGGCCATGGCTGCGGCACGCCGCCAGCAGCGTATCGCCGAAGAAGTCAGCCTGATGATTCCCATGCTGCGGATTCTCTTCGAAACCGGCCTGGCCGTGGAACAGGCGCTGCGGCTGCTGAGCCAGGAAGGCCGGACACTGATACCGCACATCAGCGAAGAACTGCGCCAGGTGCTGCAGCGGGTGGACTCGGGCCTGGCGCTCGGCACTGAGCTGGAAAAGGCCGCCCAACTGCTGGCAGTGGATGAATTTACCGATACCTGCGTGATCCTGCGCCAGTTGCTGGCCCAGGGCAGCGGCGCGATGAAGTCGCTGCAGGCACTGAAAACCTTGCTCGACGACCGCCGCCTGACGCGCTTGCAAGAGCGGGTATCGATGATGTCGGCAAAAATGTCGGCAGTGATGATGGTATTCCTGTTCCCGGCCTTGCTCATCGTGCTTGCCGGGCCAGGCTTCTCTGCATTGGCGCGGGCGTTGAGCCCCTGAGGAGTGATGGATGAAGACAATCCTGTTGTGCGCAAGCCTGGTGTTGTTGACCGGCTGCGCCGGGCAACAGCCGGAAGGGTTGCGCCAGTTGTTCGCCACCACCAGTTGCAGCAAGCCGGACGCCGACCAGCAACTGGCACTGAACCTGGCGGACGAAATGCTCAACGATGGCCGCCCGCATGCCAGCCTTGCCCACCTGCAGCAACTGCCGGATACCCTCGACCAGGTTCGCCTGCGCAAGGCCAAGGTGTCGCGGTTGCTGGGCCTGGGCGAGGCGGAACCCCTGTACCGCAGCCTACTCGGTGGCTGCCTGGCGGCCGAAGGCGAACACGGCCTGGGCCAACTGGCCTCGGCCCGGGGTGACGACGTGCAGGCCCTGCAAAACTTGCAGCGCGCCGTACGGCTTGCGCCTACCGACGAGCGCGTGCGCAATGACCTTGGCGTGGTGCTGATCAACCTCGGGCGCTATGAACAGGCGCGTTTCGAGTTGCTGACTGCCATCGAGCTGAAAGACGATAACCCGCTGCCTGCGGTCAACCTGGTGGCCTTGGCGCTGGTGCAGGACAACTGGCAGCGGGCTACCGACCTGGTCGGCAAGCTGCAGCTCAAGCCCGACCAGTTTGCCGAAGCCAAGGCACGGGCCAACCAGATCAAGGCTGGCGGCCGAGGCCCGATCGCCTCGACCCAGGCGCCGGGCACGATGGTCAATTGAGAGGCGGAGGTGATCATGATCAGGTACGTGATGGTACTGGCCTGCTGCATGGGCAGCACTGCGCTGATGGCCGAGCAAAACCCGCGCCCTGCCCCTCGGGACGAAACCGCCACCGAACGGTTGCTGCGCGTGCAGGCCAGCGGTGAACAGGCCTCCCGCCGCTTGCAGGTACAAACCGCGCGCGAACGCGACCAGTCCATGCAGCGCTGGCTGGACACCTACAAGTATGAAATTCCGGACTTCTACCGCTGGACCAAGATGACCGAGCGCAATAACTGAGCGGCTCCAGGCTACGCGGTCCTGTGGGAGCGGCTTCAGCCGCGAACACCGGCACAGCCGGTGCCATCCACCGCGTCGCCTGCTTCGCGGGTAAACCCGCTCCTA
>NZ_JACVZC010000151.1 GCF_016658545.1 Pseudomonas sp. S37
GGGGGCGTTGGGGCGCGCGGGGCCCCCCCCCCCCCCCCGCCAATTCATGCATTTACACTGAAATCCTGGGGCTGCTGCGCAGCCCGATCGCGACACAAGGCCGCTCCTACAAGGGGCCGCGTTCACCTTGCAGAACGCTGAGGCCCATTTTCATCGGCTATTGGCTTCCAGCCAGTGCCTCTATCATGCCTCCCATACAGCAGGACAATCATCAATCAGGAGTTCCCATGGCAGAGCGAGCAATCCGCGCATCTTACGCAGGCGTGGCTTATCAGGTGAACATCACCGACGGCCAGCACCAGTGGGCCAGTGACGTTGACACGCAGGCAGGCGGCGGGGATGTGGGGCCGTCGCCGCATGCGTTGTTACTGTCGTCACTTGGTGCCTGCACCTCGATCACCGTTGCCATGTACGCCCAACGCAAGGAAATGCCGCTGGAAGCCATCGATGTCGATATCCGCATCGAGCATGAACAACTCGGTCGCAAACCGAAGATCCAGATCGCCCGCGAGATCACGCTGCGTGGGGCGCTGAGCGCCGACCAACGCGCGCGTTTACTGGAAATCGCCAACGCCTGCCCGATTCACAAGGTGTTGAGGGGCGAGATCAGCATTGCAAGCACGCTTACCTAAATATCAAAAGCAAGCCGAGCGAGGTCGTCAAGCGCCTTTGCGACCGGTTACGCACTGAGCGCCTGGCGCTGCAAATGACCCAGGCCGAACTGGCCGGGCGTGCTGGTATTGGCGTAAACACCGTGTCCAACCTCGAAGCCGGGCGCAACGTTGGCTTCGAAAATATCGTGCGTGTGGCAATGGCGCTTGGCCGGACCCAGGAGCTCGAGGGCCTGTTCCTGCCCAAACTGGACAGTATCGAGGATATACGGCGCTACGAAATCAGCGCCAGCCGTGTTCGGTACAGAAGGAAAGCTGGCAGTCAAAGAAACTTGCCTTCCTGATGTCGCCAGCAGGTCGCTGGCAACTGGCACCGGCCTACGACGTAACGTTCTGTGAAGGGCCAGGTGGCTACCACCAGATGGATGTGATGGGCGAGGCGCTGGCAATTTCCCGCGCACAAGTGCTAAGGCTTGCTGAAGAAGCAGAAGTGCCTCTGGACGCTGCCTGCAAACTGATTGACCGCATCTGCAATGTGGCCGGTGAGTTTGCAAGCATTGCCGGGCAACTGTGCCAGGGGTTATCACCCCCGATACCTTACAGACAGTTCAAGGGCGGATTGATCAGAACGTTGCCCTGCTGCGCCAGTGACAGCCCGCGACAGTCACAGGATCGGACACCGTGGACCCGGTTGAATGTGGCCTACCTGCAGGAGCCGGTGTTTGCGCAGTGTATCCGGGGTTGAAGCGGTCAGGCAGGTCTCTCGCCTGTGCCGGCCTCTTCGCGTCGAACCGCCGCGAAGAGGCCGGCACAGGCAGCAAACATTTCCTACTGTTCAGCACATGCTTCTTTCACCAGCCAGTCAATCAGCACCTGCAGCCGTTTGGGCATGCCGTCATGGTGCGGGTGAACCAGGTAATAGCCGTAATTGGACGTGTCGCGAAAGCCGCCAAAAGGCAACACCAGCTCACCCTTGTCAATGCGCTCACGCACCAGCTGTTCCCGGCCAATGGCGATGCCAACGTGATTCAGCGCCGCAAGCGTGCAAAGGTCGGAGCGATCGAAGGTCAGGAACCTGCGCGGCAGGTCCACATCCTTGCCCGTAGCGCTGGCCCACAGCTGCCATTCCGCGTCGAATGCAGCGTTGTCCCAGGCCGCCACATCATGCAAGGCGGTGCAGCGCCCCAGCTGCTTCAGCTCGCCGGTCAAACCATGGCTTTCTGCGTAATGGGCAGAACACACCGGGGCAATCCGTTCGCCCATCAAGTGAATGCTGGCAAGCCCTGGGTGATGGCCATCCGAATAACACAGCACCAAGTCGATCTTGCGGGTTCGATAATCGATGCTCTCGTTACCCACCCTGATATCCAGCTGGATATCAGGGTAACGGGAGGTGAACCGGGCAAGGCGTGGCACCAGCCAGCACTGCGCGACTGATGGGCGAACGTACAGGGTCAGCTGGCCGGCAATCTCGCCATGAGCGCGTTCCTGAACGGCTTCGTTGATCTCGTCCATCGAGCGCTGCATGACCGCGAACAGGCGTTCGCCGTCTTCGGTCAGGCTTACCTTGCGCGGCATGCGGTTGAACAGTTTCAACGCCAGCTCGCGCTCGAGCCGGTTGATGCGGTGGCTCACGGCGCTTGCACTCAGGCACAGCTCATCGGCCGCACGCGCAAAGCTCAGGTAGCGCGCAGCGACCAGAAACACATGCAGGCTGCCCAGATGGGCACCATTGAGCTTGATTGTGCCGCGGCCGGGCTTGTTCATTCAGCAGTCCTTGTGCACAGGTCAGGTGCGTGTCAGCAGGGCCCGGCCTTTCGCCAGGTAAGCCTCGAACTCGGCTTGCGGCACCATGCTGCCGCCCGTGCCCCAGACCAGGTGCGTGGCGGCTTGCAGTTGGGTTGCACTGTAGCCCAGGCGTGCCAGGTAATCGCGGGATTGCAATACACGCACCATACCGGGTACGCCTGCCAGCGCAGAGGGTTCCAGCTTGACCTTGTCCTGCTCGAAGGCAATGACCATCAGGCGGTACAGCGCTTCATCAGTAACGGTGTAGTAGCCATCGATCAGCCGCTGCATGGCTTTGCCGACAAACCCGGACGGGCGCCCGACTGCCAGGCCGTCGGCGGCGGTGATGTTGTCGATGCCGAAGTCCTGCACACTGGTTTCATCGTGCAGGCCTGTGTACACGCCCAGCAGCATGCAGGGGGAGTGGGTGGGCTCGGCAAAGATGCAATGCACGGCGTCACCGAACACCAGCTTCAAACCGAACGCGACGCCACCCGGGCCGCCGCCGACACCGCAGGGCAGGTACACAAACAGCGGGTGATCGGCGTCCACCTTGATGCCGGCCTGGTCGAATTGCCGCGCCAGGCGCTCGGCCGCTACGGCATAGCCCAGAAACAGTTGCGGGGAGTTCTCGTCGTCAACGAAGTAACAGCTGGGGTCGGATGCGGCCTGCTGGCGGCCCTGTTCGACGGCAACGCTGTAGTCCGACGCATGCTCAACGACCGTTACACCGTTGGCGCGCAGCTTGTCCTTTTTCCACTGTCGTGCGTCGGACGACATATGCACGCTTACCTGAAAGCCCAGCTTCGCGCTCATGATGCCAATCGACAAACCCAGGTTACCGGTCGAACCCACGGCGATCTTGTACTGGCTGAAGAACGCACGCGCCTGCTCGCTGGCCAGTACCGCATAGTTATCGGCAGGCGTGATCAGGCCGGCCGCCAAGGCCAGGTCCTCAGCGTGCTTGAGCACTTCATGAATGCCGCCGCGGGCCTTGATGGAGCCTGAAATGGGCAGGTCACTGTCTGCCTTGAGCCACAGGCTACCCGCGTTCTGCAGTGAACCTTCCTCGATAAGCAACAGGCGAAGCTTCGGCAGGGGGGCGATGTGCGATTCGATAACCCCGCCAGCAGCTGCGGTTTCGGGGAACACGGTGGCGAGGTAGGGCGCGAACCGCTGCAGTCGCTCGCTGGTGGCCTGCACGTCTTCAGCCGTCAGGCCTACGTCGCTCAACGCTTCTGAGGCCTTGGCAATGCCCGGGTTGAACCAGCGGGTTTCCTTCAGGGCGACCAGGTCGGCGATGATCGGGTGGCTTTGTTGCCAGTCTTGTAGGGTTTTCCCGTGGATCATGATTTCACCTGTAGCTCAGTCTTTGCACAATTAGAGTTCAGTTCTCTGTGTGGCTCAAACGATCACTCTTCACCCTACGGGTGAGCCTGTGTCATGCATCGCGGCAATGCCCGGGATGGCTCAACGGCGCGCTGCCCAGGCACAGTTCAAGGCTGCCACGGCAATCGCCAGCGCCGCCCCGGCATAGGCCCACAGTGCCGGTACCTGCGGCAGCAGTACCCCGGCAAGCATCGGCCCGAGCCCGGCGCCGATGTCGCGCCACACGGCGTTGCCGGCCAACGCCTGGATACGTTGCTGCGGGTTGCGCAGGGCGACCAGGGTCATCACCAGCGGCAGTTGCAGGGCGCGTAGCACCAGTACGAAGAAAGCGCCGATGAACAGCCAGTAGCTGCCGAACAGCAGCAGCGCCAGCGAAGTGGCCAACGACAGCACCACCAGCATGCGCAGCGGCCCGAAGCGCTCGGCCAGGCGCCCGCCGAAGGGGCTGAAGAGCATTTCACTCAGGTAGCGCACCGCCATCAGCACACCCGCTGCCAGCACGCCTGACTCACCCAGGTGGGTTTGTGCGTACAGCGAAAGGCCGAAGATGAACAGGCCGTCCAGGGTTACCCCTTCGATGAAGGACCAGGTGGCGATGCTGTCTGGCAGGCGCAGCCGTCGGCCGCCGCTGCTGGTGACGGGGTGGCCGGTGCAGGGCAGGGCGCGCGCCCGCCACAGCCCGAACAGGGCGCTGATGCAAAGCACGAAGAACACGCTGCGCGAGCCGTAGGCCTGGGCCATCACAGCACCCAGCGGCAAGGCCAGCATCGGCCCGATCGACAAGGTCGCCCGCGAACGCCCGGCACGCCGGGCCGCACCCTGGGCTTCGGCGGTGGCGAGGGTCTGGGTGCTGAGGTTGAACGTGGCAAAGCACAGGCCCCAGACCAGGCGCAGTCCCAGCAGGGCGGCAAAACCGGACAGCGTCGCGTTGCCCAGGGCACAGACTGCTGCGGCGAATGCGGCCAGGCTGCAGGCCGCGCGGTCGCCATGACGGGCATAGAAATGCACCACCCAGCCATAGCCGATGATACGCACCAGGCGGTTGGCCGCCAGCAGTACACCGGCCTCGGCCAGGGTTACGCCGAAGTCGGCGGCGTACATCGGCAGCAACAGGTAGAGCAACACATCACTGGGCAGGCACAGGCCAAGCACCTGGGCGGCGTTGCGCGAGTCTCGGTCGGCGCGGTGGGTTTGCACCGGGGTGGCGGCGGACGACATGACAATCTCGTGACAGGGGTGAGGGGGCAGGATAACCCAGCGAGCCTCGAACCTTGCGCATGGGTGCCATGGATGTGTTGCCTGTGCTGGCCTGTTCGCGGCTAAAGCCTCACAGGTACAGTGCTAACTTGAAGCCAGCGCAATCTCTGTGGGAGCGGGCGTGCCCGCGAAACAGGCGACGCAGTGGATGGCACCGGCTTTGCCGGTGTTCGCGGGCATGCCCGCTCCCACAGAGATTGCGCAAGCTCTCAAATGTTCGATAAGACAGTTGCCACAGGGTTGGCGTCCTCATGCTAACTCAGCACACACCGCCGCGTGCCCAGCCGGTGCAGGCCGCACCGCTGATGTGCTCGTCCTACCTGCCGACCAGCAGCCGAAGGCAGTTTAGCGGGCGCTCAGACGACCGGGCCAGAAGCCACGCTGACACCTGCCAGCGTGGTAAAGGAGATGTCCTTGGCAGTGAGCAGGAAATCGCTCACATAAGGCACTTCCAGCATGTCGCTGCGCAGCGCCGCGTAAAGGTTCGCCTGCAAACCCTGTTCGCCAAGGCGTTTGGCGGTCACGTAACCGCGCGAGCTGTACTCGTGCACGGCCCAGTTGGGCAGGCAGCACACGCCACGCCCGGACGCCACAAGCTGCATCATCATCACCGTCATTTCCGCGGTGCGTAGCTGCGCCGGCTCGATGTCTGCAGGGTCGAGGAAGCGGGTGAAGATATCCAGGCGGTTGCGCTCGATCGGGTAGGTGATAAGCGTCTGGCTGGCAATGTCGGCAGGTTCCAGGTACGGCTTGGCGCGCAAGGCATGCTGGTTGTCGATGGCCAACAGTGCCTCGTAGCCGAACAACGGCACGTAGCTGATGCCCGGCAGTGTCACCGGGTCGGAGGTGACCACCAGGTCGAGGTCGCCGCGCTCCAGGGCGGGCAGGGGAGCGAAAGAGACGCCGGAGACCAGGTCCAGCTCTACCTCGGGCCACGCGCTGCGGAATTCATCCACCGAGGGCATCAGCCACTGGTAGCAGCTGTGGCATTCGATGGCGATGTACAGCCGCCCGGCAGAACCCCCGGCCAGCTTGCCCAGCTCGCGTTCGGTATTGCGGATCTGCGGCAGCACCTGGTCGGCCAGCTGCAGCAGCTTCAACCCGGCACTGGTGAAACGTACCGGCCTGGACTTGCGCACGAACAGGGGCATGCCGATGCGTTCTTCCATCTCGCGGAACTGGTGCGACAGGGCTGACTGGGTCAGGTGCAGGCGCTCGGCGGCCTCGTGCAGGCTGTCGGTTTCACGCAACGCGTGGAGGGTTCGCAGGTGGCGTAAATCGATCATGAGTACTCAGGCAGATCGACGCAATGATGCGGAGGTTGCCGCATGATTGCGTGATCCTGACAATCCCTTTGAATGGTTTCCGTTAGCGGGGCAGCGGCTCACGCCACCTCGTGCATGGCGAGGTTGCGGTACTGCCCCTTGAAGTACAGCAGCGGCTGGGTTGCCGCCGCTGTCTGCAGGTTCAACGCTTTCACTTCGCCAATCACGATCAGGTGGTCACCGGCGACATGTTCGGCGTGGATCTCGCAGTCAAGCCAGTGCAGGCAACCGTCAATGATCGGGTTGCCCAGCGGCGACGCCTGCCATTGCACGCCGTGCCACTTGTCGGCGCCGCGCTGCGCAAAGCGGTTGGAAATGCCGACCTGCTCACCTGACAGGATGTTGACCATGAAGCGGCCTGCCTGGCGGATCTTCGGGTAGCTGGCCGAACCTGCCATCACACTGAATGACACCAGCGGCGGGTTCACCGACACGCTGTAGAACGACTGGCAGGTAAAACCGACCAGCTCACCGTCAAGGTGCGAGGTGATCACCGTGATGCCGGAGGCGTAGTGGCCGAGCGCCCGGCGAAAGCTGGAAGGCTCGATGGCGGTACCAGAAATCAACATGCTAGGTCCTGTGGCTGCGTTTGCTTCAGCGGGCGTTTGCCAGTTCCTGGCGGACGATGGCAGCACCTGCACTCAGCGCCTTGAGCTTGCCGTTGGCAACTTGGCGAGGCAGGGGCGCCATGCCGCAGTTGGTGCAAGGGTAGAGTTTGTCGGCATTGACAAACTGCAGGGCCTTGCGCAGGGTGTTGGCAACTTCCTCGGGCGTTTCGATGGCATGGTTGGCCACATCGATGGCGCCGACCATGACTTTCTTGCCGCGAATCAGCTCGATCAGGTCCATTGGCACATGCGAGTTGTGGCACTCCAGCGAAATGATATCGATGCTGGACTGCTGCAACTTGGGGAAGGCCTCTTCATATTGCCGCCATTCCGAGCCCAAGGTCTTTTTCCAGTCGGTATTGGCCTTGATGCCATAGCCATAGCAGATGTGCACGGCCGTTTCGCACTTCAGGCCCTGGACAGCCCTTTCCAGGGTGGCGACACCCCAGTCGTTCACTTCGTCAAAGAACACATTGAACGCGGGTTCGTCGAACTGAATGATATCGACGCCGGCAGCTTCCAGTTCCAGGGCTTCCTGGTTAAGAATCTTGGCGAATTCCCAGGCGAGTTTTTCCCGGCTTTTATAGTGGCTGTCATACAGCGTGTCGATCATGGTCATCGGGCCTGGCAGCGCCCACTTGATCGGCTGGGTAGTTTGCTGGCGCAGGAACCGGGCATCGTCGACAAACACCGGTTTTTGCCGGGCGACAGCACCGACTACAGTCGGTACGCTGGCATCGTAGCGATCGCGAATACGCACGGTTTCGCGTTTCTCGAAGTCGACACCGCTGAGGTGCTCGATAAACGTGGTAACGAAATGCTGGCGTGTCTGCTCGCCGTCACTGACGATATCGATACCGGCGTGCTGTTGTTCCTGCAAGGCCAGGCGCAGGGCGTCCTGTTTACCTTCAAGCAGTTGCTCGTTTTGCAACTTCCAGGGTGACCAGAGTGTTTCCGGCTCGGCAAGCCAGGACGGTTTGGGCAAGCTGCCGGCGGTGGACGTTGGAAGCAGTGTGTTCATGAACGGTAACCTTGTGCTTTAAAGTGATCAGCGGGTGTATTGAGCGGACCATTGCTCGAGCGTGGCCTGGTACGGTTTGACAAATTGCTCCTCGGCGAATTTGCCCTGCTCGATTGCCAGGCGGCTGCGTTCTTCCCGGTCGTAGACAATGCGCGTGAGCGAGTAGTCCTGGTGCTTGAGGCTGGGCTGGTAGGACTTGCCGGCTGCGGAGTTGGCGTTGTAGATCTCGGGGCGATAGATTTTCTGGAAGGTATCCATGGTGCTGATGGTGCTGATCAGCTCGAGGTTGCTGTAGTCGGCCAGCAGGTCACCGGCAAAGTAGAATGCCAACGGTGCAACACTGTTCGGCGGCATGAAGTAACGCACCTTCAGGCCCATCTTGTTGAAGTACTCGTCGGTCAGGGAGTATTCGTCCTGCTGGTATTCAACGCCCAGCACGGGGTGCTGGTTTTCGGTGCGGTGGTAGGTCTTGCTGCTCGACACGCTCAGGCAGATAACCGGTGGCTTGTTGAAATGCGCTTTGTAGGTTGACGAGTTGATGAAGCACTTGAACAGGTTGCCGTGCAGCACGCCAAAGTTCTCAGGCGTGCTGAAAGTTGGCAGGCCTTTGTTGTGCTCCAGCAGCAGGACACTGAAGTCGTAATCGCGCACGTATGATGAAAAGTTGTTGCCGACCATGCCCTCGAAACGGGTATTGGTCTTGTGGTCGACAATATGGGTTTTCAAAATTTCAATCAGCGGCAGGGCACTGCCATGCGCTTCGGCATCCAGGTGCATTTCAACCGAAATGATTTCCAGCTCGACGCTGTAGCGATCATTGTCGGTGTTATCCCAGTGCGCCAGGGCATTGAAGCGATTGTTGATCATCGTCAAGGTGTTGCGCAGGTTTTCCTTGCGATTGGCACCCCGCGCCAGATTGGCGAAGTTGGTAGTGATGCGGGTGTTTTCGGCGGGGTGATAGTGCTCGTCAAAGGCAATGCGCTTGACGGTGAATAAAGGTTCTTTGTTCATGGCGTACGGCTGTCCTGATGCTTGACTCAAGCGCTGTGCCCCTGCTGGGTGTTCAGGGCGGGCGCTCGGTAGTCTTTAAGTTTTCCTTGAATGAGGGCTATTCTAGGCAGGGCGCTGCATGAATGATATTGAAGATAATTCAAAGGTTTTTTAGCTTCGCTCATGATGCGGCGGGCTGATCAGTAGTGGGGATTGTGCTGGGGCTTCAGTGATCTGGCCCCTGTGCTGGCCTCTTCGCGGGTAAACCCGCTCCCACAAGTGGAGTTGGCATGAAAATCTCATGGTCAGCCGAAAACATACGATCTTCGTAACCTTGCACCCACCCTTCATGGAAGAAAAATAAAAGGGGGCTTACATGAGTTGTCTAATCTGCGCAGGGCAGGCCGAATCCGTTGAGTGCGCCCACGGCTGGGAAGAGCGGTGTTGTGCTCGGTGTGGTTGTTACCGAATGTCCCAAACACTCATTCTGGTGATGATGGAAGAGGGGCAGATTTTCGATACCGTGCGAATGCGCGAATGGCTGACGGCACGACGTGTTCTGGTGCCTGTTCCTTCTATCGACCATCACCAGGCAATATTGGCGCGCTAAACGGCAATCCGGGTTGATATCATAATAATATTACCGGCTGCCTGGCGCAGGCCAAGCTTTATCAGAGTATTCCCGATTCAATGAGTTCCCTGTTCCAGGGGATATTCCTGTGCCTGCGCTTCGGGCCAGATAAATGATTGAAGTAGCGCACTTCAACATGGTTAAATCGCGCCGGTCCAGACGCCTGCAAAGGCCCGGGCCATGCGAGATACACGGACGGCTCGCAGCGAATGGCAAGTCGAGCCCCGTGATGTTTCAGCAGCGCAAAGGTTGCTGTGGCGTAATTCACACACTCACTAAAGGGAATTGGAAAGCCATGCTGTTTTCGAACGAGCGGGAAATCATTGGCGGTTACAAGATGCTGCCGACCAAAGACGCCGACGCTATCTACACGCAAAAGAACATGCTGCTCAAGGCTGCCAAGTTCCTCAAACTGGTGGGCTGGTTCTGCATTATTCTCGGCTTGCCCATGCTGTTCCTGCTGGTGCCCGGCATCATCATGATTGCGCTGGGCGTTTTCCTGCTGGTACGTGCCAACAAGAATATCCAGGTGATCGAGCGGGCAACCCAGAGCTATTGCGCTGAAATTGGTGTAGCAGCCGTCTGAAGCTGGCTGCGACAGCCGCGCCAACACCAAAGCCGCAGCCTTTTGTTACTGGAAGAGGTTGCGGTTTTTTGCTTTCGGCGGCCGACGACTGCCAGGCCTGCACGGACATTTCGACCAGACTGCGGCATCATGTGCCGCTCAATCATCACCTCACCCAGGAGACTGCGATGATCAAGGCTGGCGATCAATTACCGGATATCACCCTTTACCAATACAACAACGATGCCGGCGCCTGCGCGATCGGCCCGGTTGCCTTTTCCAT
Source organism: Pseudomonas sp. S37 (assembly GCF_016658545.1). GTDB lineage: Bacteria > Pseudomonadota > Gammaproteobacteria > Pseudomonadales > Pseudomonadaceae > Aquipseudomonas. Next base: position 10,469 of record NZ_JACVZC010000151.1, read on the forward strand.
TCGCGAGCGCTGCAAGCAGAAGAAGGTGCTGATCTTCGCGTTGCCAGGGGCGTTCACACCGACCTGTTCCGAGCGTCATGTGCCTGGCTATGTAGGTGCTGCAGCCGACCTGTTCGCGGCGGGCATTGACGAAATCCTCTGCGTCTCGGTGAACGATGCCTTTGTCATGAACGCTTGGGGCAACAGCCTGCAGGTGGGTGACGCAGTAAAGATGATCGGCGATGGCAATGGCGATTTCAGCGAGGCACTGGGCATGATCCAGGACCTTACGGCTCGTGGCATGGGGCGCCGCTCGCTGCGCTATGCCATGGTGGTCGACGACCAGATTGTCAAACACATTGCGCTTGAAGCCCCGGGCAAGTTCGAAGTCAGCGATGCGGCGAGCATGCTGGCTGTTATCCGTTAGGTTCATGGCCCAGGCCTTGCAGTCAGCGACTGCGGGGCCACCGAAGTACATTTCAGCCTGCTTCGCGGGTGAACCCGCTCCTACATCGGGCGGTGTTTGGCTGAAGGCTTGCGCGGTACCTTGTAGGAGCGGCTTTAGCCGCGAACACCGGCAAAGCCGGTGCCATGCACCGCGTTACCTGCTACCTACAGCGCCCGTAGCATTTCCCAGAACGATGCCCCCACCCCCATGATGCTCTCACCGGCAATCAGCCCTGCTGCCGCGGTAATCGCAAAGCGCTCGGTGATGCTCGGCCAGCGGCAGCTGACCAGCCAGGTGAGCACTGCGCCAAGCCCCATCATCATGCTGATCGACGCGGGCAGTATGAAGGCCAACCCCAGCGCGGCGGTGCTGGGCAACCAGCGGGCTGCCCGTTGTGGCAGCAGGCTGTCCAGTGCACCCAGCAGCACACCCGCCGTGCTACCGGCCACGATTGCCCAGCGAAGCTCCGGCGACAGCACCCCAAGCCCCTGCGTCAGCGTCTTTGCCACCGCTTTCCAGGTCGCTACGGCTGGCGCCGGCCACTGCTCGGTCAGCAGCAGGGCCTGTGGGTCGGGAATCAGCACCAGGTACACCAGCACGCCGACCACACTGCCGATGAAGATACCGATGCATTGCGCCAGCAACTGCTTGTGCGGCGTGGCGCCTATCGCCAGGCCAACCTTGAAGTCGTTCATCAGGTCGGTGGACTGCCCGGCCGCGCCACCGGCCGTGTTGGCACTCATCAGGTTGATGGCCACCTGGCCGGGGGCGACCAGGCCGAAGCTGAGCTGCGACAGTTTGCCAATGGCGCCAATCGGCGCGATGCCAGTGGCGCCGACCACGCGCGCGGCGACCACGGCAAGGCAAATCGCCAATGGAATGCTGAGCAACGCCATCCACCCATTTATGCCGAACAGCAGCATCTGCAGGGTCACTACCAGGGCGATGGCCAGCAGCAGGCCGGCTGCTGGCCACGGCGTAAAGCGTACCCTGGCGTGCGCCGGCCGCTTTGCCAGGCGGTCGGCGGGCTGACGTCGGGGCCCTTGCAGCAGGCGAACAGCCAGTGACGTCAGGGTTGCGCAGACCATCAGGCTCACGCCCGGCCACAACAGCCATTCCACCAGGGCAGCGAACTGCGGGCCGCTGGCGTTCGGGGCAAGCATCACCAAGGCGTGGTCGACCAGCCACGGCGCCAGGCCGCCCCATGCCAGTGCGGCACCAAGCAGCAGGGTAAGGCCGACGCGAATGCCGATGATACCGCCGAAGCCGACCAACAGCAGAGAAGGGTCGAAGGTGAAGGTCATGCGCTCCAAGGCAGGCGTGGGTGCCCAACGCGGTATCGCCCAGACGAACCCGTCAATCCATTTCACCAACCCCGACAGCAGCGCGGCGCTGCACAGGACCTTGATCCGCAACAGGGCTTCGTGCCCGTGGTGGTAGATCTGCTGCAGCGTTTCCAGGGTTGCCATGCCCTCGGGGAATTTCAGCTCAGGGTCGTTGAGCAGGGCGGGGCGCAGGTACCAGGCGATCCATATGCCCAGAAAACTTACCGAGAACACCCAGGCCATCATTGGCAGCGGGTCCAGTTGGTGACCGGTGAGCAGCGTGTAGGCGGGGATCGGCGCCACGAGGCCGCCGGAAACGATGGAGGCGGCAGCCGAAGCCACGGTCTGGTTGATGTTGCTTTCATGCAGCGTCCACGCGGGCAGGGCCTGCCTGCGCCGCTCCAGGCCCTGCCACAGCACGAAGCCGACCAGCAGGGCGATGATCGACATGTTGAATGACCAGCCGATCTTGAGCCCGGCGTACACATTGGAGGGTGTAAGCAAAATGCCGAGTACCGCACCGGTGAGCACTGCCCGCAGGCTCAGTTCACGTTCGACGCGAACCTTGGGCAGGGCGGTGGCTGGAGCATGTCCCATGGCAATCCTTTGTGGCTGTCGCAAGCGCTCTGGACAACTGAGCCCCCACAGCCATGAAGGTTCCCCTTCGCCAGGGTTTGTACGCGTTGACCTACTCGGTTTCGCTGCGCTTGCGGACCAGGCTGGCACACAGGACGCCGGCCTCGAACAGCAGCCACATGGGCACGGCCAGCAGGGTCTGCGAGAAGATGTC
>NZ_JACVZC010000152.1 GCF_016658545.1 Pseudomonas sp. S37
GCGCCCCACCCTGCCCCCAGCGCCACCCGCTGGCAGGTAGCCTATGGGCGCAGCAACCGCAACGCCTGGAACAGTGGTTGCGGGTGCTGGATGACGATGACCGCCCGTTGCGCGAATGGCTGGCCAAGCTGGGCAGCCGGCGCCTGGGGCATTACTACGAACGCCTGTGGCAATTCGCCCTGGGCCAGGCACCGGGCATCGAATTGCTGGCAGCCAACCTGGCCATTCGCGAGGGTGGGCATACCTTGGGCGAGCTGGATGTGCTGCTGCGTGACGGCGAGGGTGTGCACCACCTGGAACTGGCGATCAAACTGTACCTGGGCCCGCAAAGCGCCGGGCACGACCCGGCTGCCTGGCTGGGGCCGGGTTGCCATGACCGGCTGGGCAGCAAGCTGGCGCACCTGGCGGGGCACCAGTTGCCCATGTCGAAGGGGGCGCACAGCCGCGAGGCGCTCGCCCGGCTAGGGGTGGAACAGGTGCAGGCGCATATGTGGCTGGGGGGTTATCTGTTTTATCCGTGGCCTGGGCATGCCGAGGCACCGCAAGGCGCCAATCTGCAGCATTTACGTGGGCGCTGGGTACGGCGGCGGGATTGGGTCATGGCTGAGGGTGAGCGTTGGCAGCCGCTGCAGCGGCATGCCTGGCTGGCGCCGGCGCGGGTCGAGGCAGGTGAGTGTTGGGCTGCAGAGCAGTTTGCGGCGTGGCTGCATGTGCTGGAGCGGGAGGCGCCGGCGCAGTTGCTGGTGAGGTTGGAGCAGGAGGCTGATGGCGCCTGGCAGGAGGTGGAGCGGGTGTTTCTGGTGGCTGACAGTTGGCCTTTTTTACCCGAAGGGTGATGCCGCCTGTGCCGGCCTCTTCGCGGGTAAACCCGCTCCTACAGGTACTGCACAAGGTCAGAATACTGTGCAGTACCTGTGGGAGCGGGTTTACCCGCGAAGGGGCCGGCACAGGCAACACAATTTTCACCGACCCGGCGCAAAGATCTTGTTTGTACGACGCGATACCGTGACATGCGCCAAGGTGTTCGCGCGGGCGGCGCTCGATCTCGCAAGCACCAAAACTATAAAGACATACAACCGACCTGATGACGAGGACCGATCATGGTTTCATCCACCCCCGCGACTCATTACGCGCGCCTGTCCGTCGCCCTGCACTGGCTGATGCTGGTGCTGCTGGCCGCTGTCTACGCCCTTATCGAGCTGCGTGGCCTGTTCCCCAAGGACAGCGCCGAACGCAACCTGATGAAAGACCTGCACTTCATGCTCGGGCTCAGCGTGTTCGTGCTGGTGTGGCTACGCCTGGCCGTGCGCCTGAGCCGCCCGACCCCGCCCATCGTGCCCAAGCCGCCAGCCTGGCAAACCGGTCTCGCGCACCTGATGCACCTGGCGCTGTACCTGCTGATGATCGGCATGCCGCTGGCCGGCTGGCTGATCCTCAGCGCTGCCGACAAACCGGTGCCGTTCTTCGGCCTGGAGCTGCCGCACCTGATCGGCCCGAACCCGGACCAGGCCAAGTTCATCAAGGGCTGGCATGAGCGCATCGGCAGCTGGGGCTACTGGCTGATCGGCCTGCACGCGCTGGCCGGGCTTTACCACCACTATGTGCAGCGCGACAACACGCTGCTGCGCATGCTGCCCTACAAGTAACCGCGCCGGCCTTGCAGGCCACCGGTGTGCACGAAAATCAGGCGGCTGCCGGGCGCGAACAGCCCCGCAGCCACCTGATCACGCAGCGCCAGCAAGGCCTTGCCGGTGTAAAGGGCTTCGAGCGGCACGCCCGTGTGCTGCTCGCAGTCGGCGATGAACGCCAGCAACGCACCATCGAACTTGCCGAAACCGCCACGGCAGGCGTCGTGCAGTTGGTAGCCGTGCGCGCCAGCCAGTGATGCTACCGCCTGCGGCACGCCATGGTCCCGGGGCACCGCCAAAGCGCCATGCACGGCATGTGCGCCCGCCTCGGCCAGGACCAAGCCGGCCAGGGTAGTCCCCGTTCCGGCGGCCAGCCACCAGGCGTCGTAGTCCGCCCAGCCCAGTGCAGCGATTTGTGCGCGGGCCTGCTGCATGATCAGCGCGCAACCTTGCGCACCGGCCAATCCGCCGCCGCCTTCGGGTATGCAGTGCCAGCCGGGGTAGCGTGCCCGCCAGGGTTCCCAGAAGCCGGGTTCGTTACGTGCGCGGTAGCCGCCATAACCCAGCCAGTGCAGTTCCATGCCCAGCGCCTGCAGGTCACGCACGGTGGGTGTGTCATGTGGGTGGCCGCGTAACAGGCCGGCAGTGGCGAAGCCGAAGCGCTTGCCGGCGGCGGCCAGTGCGTGCAGGTGGTTGGAGTGGTTACCGCCGAGGCTGACCAGGCCTGGGGCGTTGCGGGTGGCGGCCTGGTGCAGGTGATGGCGCAGCTTGAACCACTTGTTGCCGCTGATCAGGGGGTCGATCAGGTCCAGGCGCAGAATGGCGGCATGGACCTGGGCTTGTTGCAGCCAGGGCAAGCTCAGGGGTTGCAGGGGGGCTTGGGGGAGATCTAGTTGCATGCTGCGAGTTTACCTGTGAAATCGTGGGGGCGCTGTGCGCCCCTTTCGCGACACAAGGCCGCTCCTACAGAGACCGCGTAAGCCTTGGCTATTGCGCTGTTCCCTGTAGGAGCGGCCTTGTGTCGCGATGGGCCGCACAGCGGCCCCGGCAATCTCAGAGCTCAGCCGCCAGTCTCGACCCTTGGTTGATAGCCCGCTTGGCATCCAGCTCCGCCGCCACATCCGCGCCACCAATCAAATGCACCGACTGCCCAGCCGCCACCAGCCCGTCCTGCAGCTCGCGCAGCGGGTCTTGCCCGGCGCAGATCACCACGTTGTCCACCGCCAGCACCTGCGGCTCGCCCTCACCCACGCGAATATGCAGGCCGGCATCGTCGATACCCAGGTACTCGACACTGTTCAGCATCTGCACCCGCTTGTTCTTCAACCCGGTGCGGTGAATCCAGCCGGTGGTCTTGCCCAACCCGTCACCCACCTTGGACGTTTTGCGCTGCAACAGGTAAACCTGGCGCGCCGGGGCATGCGGCGCAGGCTTGATCCCCGCCACGCCACCGCGCGCCTCAAGCTCGGTGTCGATACCCCACTCATTCCAGAACGCCTCGCGATCCTGGCTGGTGGCCACCCCTTCATGCACCAGGTACTCGGAGACGTCAAAACCGATGCCACCCGCGCCAATCACCGCCACCGCCTTGCCCACCGGTTTGCGTTCAAGCAACACGTCCAGGTAACTGAGCACCTTGGCATGCTCGACACCAGGAATGGCTGGCGTGCGCGGGGCAATGCCGGTAGCCAGGATGATGTCGTCGTAGCCGCCCTCCACCAGTGCCTGCACATTCACGCGAGTATTCAGGCGCAGGTCAACGCCGGTGCTTTGCACCTTGTTGCGGAAGTAACGCAAGGTTTCGAAGAACTCTTCCTTGCCCGGCACCCGCTTGGCGACATTGAACTGCCCGCCAATCTCGCTGGCAGCATCGAACAGGGTCACGGTATGGCCGCGCTCTGCGGCAACGGTGGCAGCAGCCAGGCCGGCCGGGCCGGCGCCGACCACGGCAATGCGTTTTACCGCGCGCACAGGCAGGTAGTTGAGCTCGGTCTCATGGCAGGCACGCGGGTTGACCAGGCAACTGGTCAGCTTGCCGCCAAAGGTGTGGTCCAGGCAGGCCTGGTTACAACCGATGCAGGTGTTGATTTCATCCGCGCGACCGGCCGCGGCCTTGTTGACGAAGTCCGGGTCGGCAAGAAACGGCCGGGCCATCGAGACCATGTCGGCATCCCCTTCGGCCAGCACCGCTTCGGCCACTTCCGGAGTATTGATGCGGTTGGTGGTGATCAGCGGAATGCTCACCACGCCCCGCAACTTGGCAGTGACCTTGCTGAACGCCGCGCGCGGCACCTTGGTGGCAATGGTCGGGATACGCGCCTCGTGCCAGCCGATGCCGGTGTTGATCAGGGTGGCGCCGGCCTGCTCGATGGCCTTGGCCAGCAGCTCGATTTCGTCCCAGCTGCTGCCCCCCTCGACCAGGTCGAGCATCGACAGGCGGAAGATGATGATGAAGTTCGGCCCCACCGCGCCACGTACCCGGCTGACGATTTCCACCGCCAGGCGCATGCGGTTCTCATAACTGCCGCCCCAGCGGTCGGTGCGGTGGTTGGTGTGGGCCGCAAGGAACTGGTTGATGAAGTAGCCTTCCGACCCCATGACCTCGACGCCGTCGTAACCGGCGCGCTGGGCCAGCACCGCGCAATTGACGAAGTCGGCGATCTGCTTCTCGATGCCCGCCTCGTCCAGCTCCTTGGGCTTGAACGGGTTGATCGGCGCCTGGATCGCGCTGGGTGCCACCTGCCGTGGGCTGTAGGCATAGCGCCCGGCATGCAGGATCTGCAGGCAGACCTTGCCACCCGCGGCGTGCACCGCTTCGGTAACGATCCGGTGCTTGTTGGCCTCTTCCTCGGTGCTGAGCTTGGCCGCGCCGGAATACACCCCGCCTTCATCGTTCGGCGCAATACCGCCGGTGACCATCAGGCCGACGCCGCCCCGGGCACGCTCCGCAAAGTACGCGGCCATGCGCTCGAAGCCACCGGGGCGCTCTTCGAGGCCGGTATGCATCGAGCCCATCAGGGTACGGTTACGCAACGTGGTGAAGCCCAGGTCCAGCGGGGCGAGCAGGTGCGGGTAACGGTCGGCGGCCATGGAAAGGTCCCCAGGTGGCGTGATCACGGGATGCGGGTGCCTCACTGGGCCCCGTCGTCTGTCTGCCAGCGAGATTAAACAGCCGTTTGAATGCCAACAATGATCGAAACTGACAGCTTGATGACCGGTTATAACAATCAACCCCACCGATTTGTCATGAATTGTAAAAATATTTTCATGAGCGTATTGAAAATGTAAATCGTTTGTAAATAATTCGCATCCGACAATAAATATCAATTGGATGCTGTTTTCATGGTCAGAACCCGCCTCACCCGGTTGTCTCCCCTGTCGCTGCACCTGTGCCTCGGCGTCGCCGCAGCACTGCCCACCGTCGCCCTGCGCGCCGAAACGCTGGACCTGACGACACAGGAGGCTGCCAAGGAAGGCGGCAAGCACGTTTCACCTGCACTGGAACTGACCGCCACCAACGTGGAAAGCCAATGGCTGGGCGCCAGCACGGAAAACACGGGCAGTTACGCGCCAGGTACCACAACAATGGGCGGCAAGGGCCCACAGAAGCTGCGAGAAATCCCGCAGTCGGTCACTGTCATCACTGATCAGCGCCTGCAGGACCAGCAATTGCGCAACATGGATCAAGTGATGAACCAGATGACCGGCGTTACCCGCAAGGAGGCATGGGCAAAGAACACCTATGTGTCACGCGGCTTCGAGATCAACGATGTACGCTACGAAGGCGGTGCCACGTCGAGCATGCTCGACAGCAGCCGCTACGAAGACCTTGCCCAGTTCGACAGCGTCGGCCTGCTGCGGGGTGCCGACGGTTTGTATGGCGCAGGTGAGCCGGGTGGCGTCATCAATTTCAGCTACAAGCGCCCGTTGGCGCAGCCACAGGTCAAGACCCTGACGTCGGCCGGCAGCTGGGACAACTACCGCGGCGAATTCGATGTCACCGGCCCGCTGGCAATGGACGGGCGCCTGCGCGGTCGCTATGTAGGCGTACTGGAAGACAAGCACAACTTCGTTGACTACGACCACAAGAAACGCAACCTCAACTATGTATCGTTCGAGTTCGATGCCAGCGACGATATGCTGCTGTTCTTCGGCGCCAGCCACCAGCGTGACGACCTCAATGGCGTACGCAATACCTTGGGCCGCTTCTCCGATGGCAGTGACCTGGGCCTGCCACGCAGCACCAACCTGACCACGCCCTGGAGCTGGAACGATATCGAGAACACCACGGTGTTCGCCCGCCTCGACCAGCAACTGAGCGACAACTGGAAAGCCGTGGCCAACGTACGCCACAACATCAACCGCAATGCACAGAACGTGGTGGAGCTGGAAAACCCCATCGACCCGGCCACCGGCACCGGCGGCTCGTGGTGGAACAACCAGCATGATTTCAAAACCACCAACACCACCCTGGACCTGAACCTGCAAGGTTCGTTCGACGCCTTTGGCCACATGCACGACCTGACTGTCGGGGTGGACGGCAGCAAACTCAAGAGCCGTGGTGGCAGCTACTGGAACTTCCTCTACGACGACCTGATTTTCTCGCCGACCCTGCCAGGCCGCTTCCCTGCCGCAGAAAACTTCCCGGATACCAGCACCGATGTGCGCAAAGCGGGCGCCTACACCTCGCTGCGTATACGCCCGGTGGATGACCTGTCGCTGATCATCGGTGGCCGCTACACCCTCATGGAAGACACCGAGTACGTGGGTGCCGGCGGCGAGAAGCTCAGCTCGATCGATGAAGACCGCCAGTTCGTGCCTTACTACGGCATCGTCTACGACCTCAGCCAAACCACCAGCCTGTATGCCAGCCACGCCGAAATCTACAAATCGCAGGCGACCAAGCTTCAAGGCCCACCGCCGGGCAGCAAAGCCCTGGAGCCCTTGACCGGCACCAACTACGAGGTGGGCATCAAGCAGGAACTGGCTGACGGCAGGCTGCTGGCCAGCTTCGCCTTGTACCGTATAGAAAAGAAGGGCGAAGGCCAGACCGACCCCAACTACCCTCGACAGTGGGGCGCCGTTACCTCATGTTGCTACGTCGGCAATGGCTACCAACTGAGCCAAGGCTTCGAAATCGAGTTGAATGGCGAAGTGCTGCCGGGGCTGCAGGTGGCGTTGGGCTATACCTACAACGCCAACGAGAACAAACGTGAAGGTGACGCCCGCTTCAGCACGCACACACCACGCCACCTGTTCAAACTGTGGACCGACTATCGCTTCCAGCGTATGCCGGCACTCAGCCTGGGTGCCGGTGTGATCGCCCAAAGCGAACACAGCGAGTCGGGCACCGTAGTGCCCTTGGGCGGTAGCGAATCGCTGGACTACTCGTTCGTCGAGAGCGGCTACGCCATCTATTCGGCCCGTGCTGCGTATGACCTGGACGAACACTGGACGCTGGCCCTGAACGCCAACAACCTGTTCGACAAAACCTACTACAGCACGGTGTCGTCGACCGGCTATGGCAACCTGTATGGTGAGCCACGCAGCTTCCTGGTCAGCCTGAGCGGCAAGTTCTGAAGCCGCAACCGGGGCCAAAGCTGGCCCCGGTCCGCCAAATCGCACAATTGACCTTCCGCTGTGCGCCCGTTTGCTCGTACCCTTGTCACAGTTCCAACTGAATAGACAGGGTTCAATGCGAAAATTGTTTGCTGGCGCTCTGGCGCTGGTTTTCCTTGCGGCCCTTTGCGGCTACGGTTTCTGGACCCAACAGCGCCCGGAAGGCCATTACCTGTCCGACCTGCGTATCGAACTGGCGCTGAACCATGGTGTGCCTGGCGAACATGGCAACCTGCTCGGTGTCGAGCCGCTGCTGTACCCGGGCGACTACCAGAACCTGCAACGCCTGCACCGCAAGCTTGCCGCCTACCTGGAGCAGGCGCGCGCCCAAGGGCTGGTGAGCCCGCGCACGGTGGTGGTGCTGCCGGAGCACATCGGCACCTGGCTGTGGGCGCGCGGCGAAAAGAACGAGCTGTACCAGGTCACCCAGAGCCGCGAGGCCCAGCAATGGCTGGAGCTGAGCAACCCGCTGCGTTACGGCCTGGCCATGCTCGGTGCCGACAGCGACGACCGGCGCGCCGATGCGCACCTGCGCATGAAGGCCGAGCAGATGGCTGCAGACTACCAGCAGCTGTTCGGTGGCCTGGCCAAGGAATTTGGCGTCACCCTGGTGGCCGGTTCGATCGTGCTGCCCGCCCCGTATGTGAAACAAGGCGTGCTGCATGCTGGCCGCGGCCCACTGTTCAACAGCAGCGTGGTGTTTGCCGGTGACGGCTCGCTGTTGGGCCAGCCGCAGCGCCAGCAGTACCCCGACAGCGAAATGCGCCGCTATGTCCACGATGGCCGTCAGTACCCGCTGCAAGTGGTGCAAACCCCGGCCGGGCGCCTGGGGGTGCTGGTGGGCAGTGACAGCTGGTACCCGGAAAACCACCAGCAACTGGCGCAGCAGTCGGTACAGCTGATCGCCAACCCGGTGTTCCTCAGCGGCAAGGGCAGCTGGCAAGGACCGTGGCGCGGAAACCGCCATCAGCACGCCAGCGCCGGGCTGGCCTTGCAGCGTGGCGAGGTCAGTGAACAGACGGCCTGGCAACGCTTGACCGCGGCGGCCGGGGCCAGCGTCAGCAGCATGAGCGTGTTCATGCGCGGGCAGTTCTGGGAGCAAGGCAGCGATGGCCAAGGGTTCGCCCACCAGGCGGGTGAATTGCTCGCCGGCCCTCCCAGCCCTGGCGCCCGCTTGCTGAACCTGTGGCTGTAGGCCCATGGCCCGTCCCCGCGTACGCCTGGGCGACCTGTCGGTTGGCTTTGTCCAGCCACTGAGCGAAGCCCTGGCTGAACTGGGGCATGCACCAGAACCGCTGTTGCACCGCTATGGCCTGGATGCGGCGCGCCTGAGCGAAGCGGGCGCGCGCCTGTCGATCCCCCGCTACATGCACTTGGGCAACGCCGCCATCGAAATGAGCGGTGAGCCCGCGCTGGGCCTGCACATGGGGCGCCTGAGCCGCCTGGCACATGCCGGCCTGGCCGGGGTCACCGCGGCCCAGGCCCCCACCCTGGGCGAGGCAGCGCACACCCTGCTGCGTTTCGAGCCGCTGTATGCGGCCAATTACCGTGGCCACTCCAGCTTTCATGAAGATGCCCAGGGTGCCTGGTTGCGGTTCTACTCCATCAGCCCCTACAACGCCTACAACCGCTTTGTGGTGGACTCACTGCTTGCCGGCTGGCTGGCGCAATTGGCCGACCTTGCCGGCGTCCCCGTGCAGGCCGAGCGCCTGGACATCGAATTTGCCGCGCCCGCCTACGCTGCGCAGTACCAGCCGCTGTGCAACACGCCAGTGCAGTTCGCCGCCGAAGGCAACCAGCTACGCCTGAGCCGCGCCACCTTGCAATTGGCCAACCCCAGGCATTGCCCGAGCACCTGGCAGCACCTGTTGCAGCTGTGCGAAGCCGAGATGCTGCAGCGAACACGGGTGCGCAGCCTGGGTGAGCGCATCACTCACCTGCTTGGCCCGCTGCTCAATGGCGGCCGGGAACCGGACCTGGAAGAAGTGGCATTGCACCTGCAACTGCCCACCTGGACACTGCGGCGCAAACTGGCCGAGGAAGGCACGCGTTTTCGCGACCTGCTCAATGAAACAAGGCGCGACCTGGCCGAGACCTACATCCGCGATACAGAGTTGGCGTTCGGCGAGATTGCCTATTTGTTGGGGTTTGCTTCGGCTGAGGCCTTCCAGCGCGCATTCAAACGCTGGACGGGCCTTACGCCGGGGGAGTTCCGCCGCAGCCAGCGACGGGTGGGTTAAAGCTCGGTGGCATCGTCGGCCGGTTCCGGGGTGTCCAGTTCGTAAGCCTGGGTTTCGAGCAGTTCTTCCTGATAGTCGTCCATGCACTGCGTCCTCTTTCTCGTTTTGTCTTCGTAGGTGTCGCCTTCAAGCTAAGCAGGTGGCATGAAGGAATGATGACAGGCGTATGAGTGGTAAACGTAGCAGGGGTTCAGGAAGTTATCACCGGGCGTCTGTTACAAGGGATGTGTTCAGCATGCGCCGGCCTCTTCGCGGGTGAACCCGCTCCCACAGGCTGTGTGCAAGTCTTGATGTTTGTGGTGACTCTGTGGGAGCGGGTTTACCCGCGAAGGGGCCAGTAAATCCAACCTCAGTGCCGGCTGATTTAGATGTCCAAAGCCAGCGACAATGGATGAAGTTGGGGCTGGCAGGTGCCTGCCTTTAGTGTGATGTCGCCTATGAGATCGAGCGCCGCCCGCGCGGCGCTCGATCTAACAGGCGCTGCAAACCTGTCGGCGTACACCTGGCGGCCATCACGCGAACAGCGACCACACCAACCTCAACGCGACATACCTGACTCGGCATCACCCATCAACGCCTTGGCCATTGCACTGAGGTAGTGGGCAGCCCAGATCATCATCGGTTTCTCATCCATCAGGCCGACAATGGTCAGTTCGCGTACGTAGCCCATCAATTCAGATGCCTGATCACGGGCGTCCCGGCACGGAATGCCTGCTTCGATGCGGAACAGGGGGTGGGTCTGGTTTTCACCTTGGAAGAAGGTGGTTTTGCCGACAGTGAATTGGGTGTCTTCTGTGCTCATTGATCTTTCTCCCGAATCATTTCGAGTGCCTGCCCTGGCCTCTTCGCGGGTGAACCCGCTCCCACAGGTTGTGTGCAAGCCTTGATGTTTGTGGGGATTCTGTAGGAGCGGGTTTACCCGCGAAGAGGCCGGTAAATCCAACCTCACTGCCGGCTCATCTTGATCTCCAAAGCCAGCGACAATGGATGAAAGTGCTTATTGGAAGCAAAATCGAAATGAGGGGGTGGATCAGGGACTGTCATTTTCATATCAATCACTCGTAGGGTTACTGATTGACTGCTTCTCCGATTCCACACGAAGGGGTGGCAGTTGTACGCGGTGTGGAATCCAGGCTACGAGTAAACCCGGTAGGCTTGTGACCTTCCGCGCACAACTGCCATGACGACAGCTACTCGGTAATTGATCGGGATTCCACGCCCGGACGCTGAATGGCAGCGACCAGCAAAGGCTAATGACTCAGGATTCCAGTAACAATCAGACGGGTGTCGACAGGACTTGTAGGGTATTTCCTCAGGTTGGGAATCGCCATACATCGGTTGTAGGGGATATCTGAAATGCCTGTCAGGGTGTTTGGCTGTCGCGGCAGTTGGGGCTGGCAGATGCCTGCCTTTAGTGTGATGTTGCCTATGAGATCGAGCGCCGCCCGCGCGGCGCTTCGCGGCTAAAGCCGCTCCTACATTTGTTTCGGGCCAACTATTCCTGTGACTTTGGCGCGCGCACCTTGGGTGCATGGCTTGAGATTGATGGGCCGGCTGAAACGCCGACGGTGAACCACGCTCCCCGACACTTTTCGAGACTGCACCCTTGGCCAACCCAAAATCCCCGGCCGCCTCCGACCGCGCCCTCGACTGGCTGAACTTCATTCTGGCTGACGTGCGTGACGGCCTTGGCCACTACCTTGCCATCAAGGACTTGACCGAAGGCACCGGCCGCGTCAATGTCAGCCTCGGCGCGCTGACATCGTTGTTCGGGCTGGGCGCCGCGCTCAGCCCTGGTATCGCCGGGGTTGTGGTGCAGGCGGCTGGCTACGATGCTGCGTTCCTGACCCTGGCCGGCATTGCCGCAGCCGCCTTTGTACTCGTATTACTGGCGCTGCCCGAGACTCACCCGCGCACTACCCCCTTGCCGCTCACCACGCCTGCCGGAAACTGAACACCTCATGCCCCTAAGCGAAAGCGCATCGATTATCTGGGCGGTAGCCGCCCTGGCCACCTGCGGCGTCATCCTGCGCCCCTGGCGAATCCCGGAGTATGTCTGGGCCATGGGTGGCGCGGTGCTGCTCGTCGGCCTTGGCCTGATCACGCCACGCAGCGCATTGGCCGCAGTCGCCGAGGGAGGCGACGTCTACCTGTTCCTGATCGGCATGATGGTGCTGGCCGAACTCGCCCGCCAGGAGGGGTTGTTCGACTGGCTGGCACGCTATGCCGTTCAGCACGCCCGGGGCTCCGGGCAACGTCTGTTTGACCTGGTGTTCCTGGTGGGCACGCTGGTCACGGTATTCTTGTCCAACGACGCCACGGCCGTGGTACTGACACCGGCGGTGTACGCCGCGTGCAAGGCTGCCAAGGCCGAGCCCCTGCCCTATTTGTTCATCTGCGCCTTCATCGCCAATGCCGCCAGTTTCGTGCTGCCAATTTCCAACCCCGCCAACCTGGTGGTGTACGGCAGCCAGATGCCGCCACTGCTGGACTGGTTGAGGCAGTTCAGCCTGCCGTCGCTGGCAGCAATCACCTTGACCTATCTGGTGCTGCGGTTGACCCAGCGCCAGCAGATCCGGCAACCGCTGGCCTTGAGCATCAACAGCCAGCCGCTGACCACGGGCGCGCGCTTGTGTGCAGTGGGCATCGTGCTCACCGGCGCCTTGCTGCTGAGCGCCTCGGCGCTAGACCTGGCACTGGGCCTGCCGACCTTCTGTGCCGGCGTGGCCACCACGGCGCTGGTCCACCTGCGCCAGCGGCGCAGCCCAATGCCCGTGCTGCGCCACGTGGCGTGGGGCGTGCTGCCACTGGTAGCCGGTTTGTTCATACTGGTCGAAGCAGTGGCCCAGACCGGGGTGATCCTGCGCCTCGCCCAAGCGCTGGCCCGCCTGGCTGCAGAGGCACCGGTCAAAGCCAGTTGGCTGGGCGGCGTGGGCGTGGCCATTGCCAGCAACCTGATGAACAACTTGCCGACCGGGCTGATAGCCGGGTCCATCGGTTCGCTGGTGGCGCTGCCGCAGCAGACCACGGCAGCGTTGCTGATCGGCGTCGACCTGGGGCCGAACCTGTCGATTACCGGGTCGCTGGCTACCTTGTTGTGGCTGGTGGCGATCCGGCGCGAAGGCGAACACGTCAGCGCCTGGCGCTTCCTTTGCCTCGGCATGCTGGTGATGCCTCCTGCATTGACGGCAGCGCTGCTGATGCTGTGGGTGTGAAGTAGCCGGGACCGCTCACCGCGCCTCAAACCCGAATCGGCCGTGCTTTTGCTCCTGCCCCTGCCCCTGCTGTAGCTGTAGCTGTTGCTCTGGCTTTTGATCTTGATCTTGATCTTGATCTTGATCTTGATCTTGAT
>NZ_JACVZC010000153.1 GCF_016658545.1 Pseudomonas sp. S37
GTGGTGGCAGCGGTGGTGGTGGCGGTGGCCACGGTGGTGGTGGCGGTGGCCACGGTGGTGGCAGCGGCGGCGGTGGTCACGGCGGCGGCAGCGGTGGTGGCGGCCACGGCGGTGGTAGCGGCAGCGGTGGTGGCCACGGCAGTGGCGGCGAGGGTGGTGGGCATGCCGGCAACAGTGGCAGCGGCCATGACGGCCAGGGGCACGACGGCAACTCGAACTCCGGGCGCAGCAGTGGCCATGCTGAAGCGGGTGACGATCATGGCAATCACGTTGGTGATGATCACGGCAACCACGTTGGCGGTGAGCCCGGTGACGATCATGGCAACCATGTTGGCGGTGAGCCCGGGGATGATCATGGCAATCATGTCGGCGGCGAGCCTGGCGATGATCACGGCAATCATGTTGGCGGTGAACCTGGTGATGATCATGGCAATCATGTGGGTGGTGAACCGGGTGATGACAACAGCAGAAGCTGATTGGCGCTGACTTGCAGCAGCCCATGCAAAACCCAGCGGACGGGTTTTGCGTGATCAGGTTCCGGCCTGCCTGGCCCATATCATGCCCTGGTAATGAGCGCCGACAGCTTTTTCTGGTCCCTGCCGGGAAGTGGCTGCAGTAGGTGTGGGATGTTTTCCCGCGTCGTATACTCGGTTCCTCTGTCAAGGAATGCGCTCGATGCAATCGCCTGCCTTGCCCCCGTCGATAGTAAGCGCACTGCGGCGTGTCATGCGCCCGCTGGTACGCTTGATGCTGCGCAAAGGGGTTACCTACACGGTGTTCGCCGACCTGCTCAAGGAGGTGTTCGTCGATGTGGCCCACCGCGAGTTTCGCCTGAACGACACGCCCCCAACCGACAGTCGCATTAGCCTGCTGACAGGCGTACATCGCAAGGATGTCCGGCGACTGCGCAGTGATGCAGGTGTGGCGTGCGAGGCCCTGCCGGAAAACATCACGCTGGGTGCACAGTTGGTCACTGTCTGGACCACCAGCCCGCCATTCTGCTTGCGGCCTGGCCAGCCGCTGGCGCTGCCGCGGCTGGCCAGTGTGGGGGGAGATTGCTCGTTCGATGCACTGGTGGCCAAGGTCAGCACGGATATTCGCGGGCGGGTGGTGCTGGACGAATGGTTGCGGCTGGGGGTGGTGCGGCTTGATGAACGGGATTGTGTGCACCTGGAAGCCCAGGCCTTCGTGCCGCAGAAGGGCTTTGATGAAAAGGCCGCGTACTTCGGCCACAACCTGCATGACCATGCCTGCGCTGCGGTGCACAACCTCAGTAGCGAAGGCCCGCCGTTTTTCGAACGCAGCGTGCACTACGACGCCCTGAGCCCGGCCAGCGTTGAACAATTGCGTGAAGTGGTCGCCAAGGATGGCATGCAGACACTGCTTGCCATCAGCCGGCTTTCTGCTGAGCTGGAAAGCACGGATGCGCCCAGCGCCGAGCAACGTCAGCGCATCACTGTCGGGCTTTATTTCTACACTGAAGCAACCGACCCCGATTTGTCGAAGACACCTGGCCCATGACCCTGCTTGCGCGCTGCCTCAGTGCCGTCACGTTCGCCCTGGTTTTCGGGGTGAACCTGCTGACGCCTGCCGAGGTGGCGGCAGCACCGGTATGCGTCAGCCGTGACGAAGTGGGCATGGCGGGCGCCGCAAGCCTGCAGTCGCCGGGTGGCGTAGGCGGCACAGGGGTACGCAGCGACAATGGCGGTGTGGGTGGTACCGGCGCGCCAATCCCGCAACACCCAGGTGGCACAGGTGGTACCGGTGCCCCGCAACTTCGCCCAGGCGGCACCGGGGGCACCGGCATCGTTGGCACCATCACCGGCTTTGCCTCGATCTGCGTCAACGGCATGGAAGTGCACTATGGCAAGGACGTGCCGGTCAGTGAAAACGGTGCGCCCGCCAGCAGTGGCCACTTGGCCATCGGGCAGGTAGTGGCGGTAGAGGCATTTGCCACCCAGCGTGGCCTGCAAGCAGGGCGCATTTCGATCCTCAACGTGTTCGAAGGGCCGCTGACGGCGTTGCCCAATGCCTCGGCACCGCTGCGGGTCATGGGCCAGCCGGTGCGCCTTGCCGCTGGCGCACGGGTGGCCGAAGGGCTGCGCCCTGGCGAGCCGGTCAAGGTCAGTGGCCTGCGCGATGCCCGCGGCGAAGTAGTGGCTACCCGTATCGAACGGGCGCCCGGCCTCAGGGAGGCCAGTGCGATCGGTGCGATCGACAGCCCGGGCAGCCTGCAGGGGCTGAGGCTGGGCACCCGCGTTGCCCCTGCCCGGGAAGTGCTGGTGCGTGGCCAGTGGACGGGGCGTCAGCTGGAGGTGGCGCAAACTCGCCCAGACCCGAGCCTGCCGTTTGCTGGCCGTGTGCAGCAGGCAGTGGTCGAAGGGCTGGTGCAGCGTACACAGGCGCGGCAACTGGTGGTCGCTGGTATCAATGTCACGCTGGGGCAGGGGACCGTGATCGTCGGCAAGCAGGCGCTCGACCAGCGCGTACGGGTAAGTGGGGTGCTCAGTGGTACTCACGAGCTACGGGCAACACGCGTGGAGTTCCAGGACGAGCGTGGTGACAACCCGGACCGGGGCCATTCAGGGCATGGTAGCGGGCATGACACCAAGGATTCCGCAGGTTCTGCCAGTAGCGATGCGATAAACGAGCGCGATGACAGCAGTGATGATCACAGCGGGCGCAGCACCGTTGAAGACTCAGGTGGGCACGGTAGTTCCAACGACGTGGACAAGTCTGGCAAGTCAGAGCATGTCGAAGCCGTTGAGCGAACCGGGAGCAGCAACAGCGGCCGCTCCGATCGGGTTGAGAGGGTTGAAGTCGAGAAGGCAGAAAAAACCGAGAAGGTTGAAAAGGTCGAAAAGATAGAGAAAGTCGAGAACGTCGAGAAACCGGAGAAAGTCGAAAAGGTTGAAAAAGTTGAGAAGGTTGAAAAAGTCGAGAAAGTCGAGAAGGTAGAGAAGGTAGAGAAAGTCGAAAAAGTGGAGAAACCCGAAAAGGTCGAGAAAGTGGAGAAGGTAGAAAAAGTCGAACTACCTGAGAAGGTCGAAAAAGTAGAGAAAGTCGAGAGGGTGGAGAAAGTAGAGACTGCCGAAAAAGTGGAGCATCCAGAGCGCTCCGGGCGTTAGCCAACTAGGCTGGGTAAGGTCGATCACACTACCCGAAAATGTCCCGAGGTACCGATGAGACCCGCGCTCCCTCTTATCGCCTGCGTGTTGTCATGTACCAGTGCCTCGGCCTTGGCCGATACCTTCTCCATTGCCACGGGCATGGACTATTCAAGGGGTGACTATGGCACGGGAACCACGTCGGAAATCTGGTACGTCCCACTGGTCGGCAAATATGAGACCGGCCCCATGACCTACAAGGTCACCGTGCCCTGGTTGCGCATCACCAACCCCGAAGTCGGCCCCAATGGTGACCCCTTGCCCGGTGGTTGCCATGATGTGGAAAGCGGGCTGGGTGACACGGTTGCGAGCGCAGGCTACGCCCTGCTCGATGGCAGTGACGGCGGCCTGATGCTCGACCTGATCGGCAAGGTCAAATTCCCCACTGCCGACGAAGACCAGTGCCTGGGCACCGGTGAATACGATTACACCGCCCAGGTCGACATCACCAAAGGCTTCGGCCCGGTCACCGGCTTCGCGACCCTGGGCTGGAAGAAGTTCGGCGACCCGCCCGGCAGCGATTTCGACGACCCGATATTTGCCAGCCTCGGTTTCGCCATCCCGGTGGCTACGGGCACTTCGGCAGGCGCTTCCTACGATTGGCGGCAGAAAGTGGTCTCGACCGGCTCGCAGATCCAGGAACTGACCCTGTTCCTCACCCACAAGCTCAACCAGCAGTGGAAAGTGCAACTGTACGCGGTCAAGGGCTTCTCGGATGCCAGCCCGGATGCCGAGGGCGGGCTGATGCTGTTTCACACGTTTTGACGAAAAAGCCCCTGCGCCGCTCATTCCCTGTGGGGAACGCCGGGGCAGGGGCTTTTCAGGCTTCAGCCGTTTTAGACAGGCTCAGCCCACATGTCGTACTCGTCGGCATCCACCACACGGCAACGCACTTTGTCGCCTGGCTTGAAGCCGTGGTCGCCATCGATGAACACACTGCCGTCGATTTCCGGAGCATCGAAGAAGCTGCGGCCAACCGAGCCTTGTTCTTCCACTTCGTCGATCAGCACCTCGATTTCCTTGCCGATGCGCAGTTGCAGGCGGGCAGTGCTGATGGCCTGCTGGTGGGCCATGAAGCGGTCCCAGCGCTCCTGCTTGACGTCGTCCGGTACTTCAGCCAGGCCCAGGTCGTTGGCCGGGGCGCCTTCTACCGGCGAGTACTGGAAGCAACCGACGCGGTCCAGCTGGGCTTCAGTCAGCCAGTCCAGCAGGTACTGGAAGTCTTCTTCGGTTTCGCCCGGGAAGCCGACGATGAAGGTGGAGCGAATCACCAGTTCAGGGCACTGCTCGCGCCAGTTCTTGATGCGTGCCAGGGTGCGGTCTTCGAACGCCGGGCGCTTCATCGACTTGAGTACTTTCGGGCTGGCGTGCTGGAACGGGATGTCCAGGTACGGCAGGATCTTGCCGGCGGCCATCAGCGGGATCACGTCGTCAACGTTCGGGTACGGGTACACGTAATGCAGGCGGACCCAGGCACCCAGGCTGCTCAGTGCTTCGCACAGTTCGAGCATGCGGGTCTTGACCGGGCGGCCGTTCCAGAAGTCGGTCTTGTACTTGACGTCGACGCCGTAGGCGCTGGTGTCCTGGGAAATCACCAGGATTTCCTTGACCCCGGCCTTGACCAGGCGCTCTGCCTCGCTCAGCACTTCGCCTACCGGGCGGCTGACCAGCTTGCCGCGCATCGACGGGATGATGCAGAAGCTGCAGCTGTGGTTGCAGCCTTCGGAAATCTTCAGGTAGGCATAGTGACGCGGGGTCAGCTTGACGCCCTGTGGCGGCACCAGGTCGATCAGCGGGTTGTGGTCCTGGCGCGGCGGCACTACTTCGTGCACGGCGTTGACCACCTGCTCGTACTGCTGCGGGCCGGTGACCGACAGCACGCTCGGGTGCACGTCACGGATGCTGCCTTCTTCGACGCCCATGCAGCCGGTGACGATGACCTTGCCGTTTTCCTTGATCGCTTCGCCGATCACTTCCAGCGACTCGGCCTTGGCGCTGTCGATGAAGCCGCAGGTGTTGACCACCACCACGTCGGCGTCCTCGTAGGTGGGCACGACTTCATAGCCTTCCATGCGCAGCTGGGTCAGGATGCGCTCGGAATCGACCAGGGCTTTTGGGCAACCCAGGCTTACGAAACCTACCTTGGGGGTGGCGGGCGTGGTGGACATGACTAACCTCGGTATTGAATGCAGGTCGCCCGGCCGGAATCGGGGGCGATCTTGACGGGCGCTTTCGGCGCCTCTGATCAAAAAGTGCGCAATTCTAGCGAGCGCAGGGTCGCTTGACCAGCAGAAATACGACGAACGCTGCGCTATGCCAGCTAACCGCAAGCTGCTTGCCTGGTAAAACCTCGAAACACAGCAGGCAATCACTCCCCTTGAATCGAAGAGCTCCGCTCGTCACCCTCCTGCGCGTCTGTATAACCTTTCCTTGAACTTATTCAAATCTTATAGTTTTCTTATAAGATCGGCGTGGATATGAATACGATCAACTGGACGCGCAAAGCTGTGAAGCAACTCAGGAAAATCGACAGGGTTCATCAGGCCAAGATCTACGATGCAGTGCAGGTTTTGGCCCATATGCCGCATGTCAATAGCGTCAAAGCCTTGGTTGATCACCACTATGGGTACCGGCTCAGGGTTGGAAACTACCGGGTTCTTTTCGACTGGGACGGCAGCGTGAGAATCGTAAACATCGAGGAGGTCAGGAAGCGCGATGAGCACACCTACTAACGTACAGATCATCAATGATGCCGACGGGCGTCCCGCCTTCGTCGTGCTGCCGTACGCCGATTACATCGCCGGCTGTCAGCAACCTGACCTGGTGCCCAACGAAGTCGTTGGCTACATGGTGAAAGAGGGCATGACCGCGATTGCTGCATGGCGCAGGCATCTGGACCTGACCCAGGCTGAAGTTGCCCAGCGCCTGGGCATCTCTCAGTCCGCCTATGCCCAGCAAGAAGCTGCTGAGCGTCCACGCAAGGCCACTCGCGAGAAGATTGCCGCAGCGCTCGGGATACCCATGCAGTCTCTGGACCTTTAGTCATAGCCTCCAGATACCTCCGTAACAGGCTTACCAGCAGAAAATCGACGGACGCTGCGCTATGCTTCGCGCCATTGCGTCAGGGGTATGAGCAGTACCTGGCGCAGGTGGGAATTCTACTGGCCTAAATGGCCGTCTGCGGGAGTGGTCGATGGTTCAGGCAAGCAGTCACGCTGAGGGCGGGCACGAGGGTAAGCAGGGCGCAGCGCGGTCGCTGGGCTTGCTCGTGGCGGCGGTCGGGGTGGTTTTTGGCGATATCGGCACCAGCCCGTTGTATACCCTCAAGGAAGTCTTCACCGGCGGCTACGGGGTGCCGGTCAACCATGACGGCGTGCTGGGGATCCTGTCGCTGATCCTCTGGTCGTTGCTGTGGGTGGTGTCGTTCAAGTATGTGATGTTCATCCTGCGCGCCGACAACCAGGGCGAGGGCGGCACCATGGCGCTGACCGCGCTGGCGCGGCGGGCCACGGCGGCCTACCCGCGGTTGCGCACGCTGATGGTGATCTGTGGCCTGGTCGGCGCTTCGCTGTTCTATGGCGACAGCATGATCACCCCGGCGGTGTCGGTGCTGTCGGCGGTGGAGGGCATGGGCCTGGCCTTCGATGGCATCGACCACTGGGTGGTGCCGATTTCGCTGGTGGTGCTGGTGGCGTTGTTCCTGGTGCAAAAGCACGGTACCGAGAAGATCGGCAAGCTGTTCGGCCCGATCATGGTCACCTGGTTCGTGGTGCTGGGCGCGCTCGGCGTGCACGGCATCTCGCAGAGCCCGGAAGTGCTCAAGGCCTTCAACCCGGGCTGGGCGGTGAACTTCTTCGTGGTTCACCCGGGCATGGGCGTAGCCATTCTGGGCGCGGTGGTGCTGGCCCTGACCGGTGCCGAGGCGCTGTACGCCGACATGGGCCACTTCGGCCGCAAGCCGATCGCCCGGGCCTGGTTCATCCTGGTGCTGCCGGCGCTGGTGCTCAACTACTTTGGCCAGGGGGCGCTGCTGCTGCAGAACCCGGACGCGGCACGTAACCCGTTCTACCTGCTGGCGCCGGGCTGGGCGCTGCTGCCGTTGGTCGGGCTGGCCACCATGGCCACGGTAATCGCCTCGCAGGCAGTGATATCCGGGGCCTTCTCCCTGACCCGCCAGGCCATCCAGCTGGGCTATATCCCGCGCATGCAGATCCAGCACACCTCCAGCGACGAGCAGGGGCAGATCTACATCGGTGCGGTGAACTGGACGTTGATGGTGGGTGTGGTGCTGCTGGTAATCGGCTTCGAGTCGTCCGGCGCCCTGGCGGCGGCCTACGGCGTGGCGGTGACCGGCACCATGCTGATGACCACGATCCTGGTGTCGGCGGTGATGCTGCTGTTGTGGAAGTGGCCGCCGGTGCTGGCGGTGCCGATTCTGGTGGGCTTCCTGTTTGTGGATGGGCTGTTTTTTGCCGCCAACGTGCCGAAAATCGTCCAGGGCGGCGCCTTCCCGGTGTTGGCGGGTGGTGTGCTGTTCCTGTTGATGAGCACCTGGAAGCGCGGCAAGCAGATCCTGGTCGAACGTATCGATGAAGGTGCGCTGCCGTTGCCGCTGTTTATCAGCAGCATCCGCATTCAGCCACCGCACCGGGTCGAGGGCACGGCGGTGTTCCTGACCGCGCGCTCCGATGCCGTACCGCATGCGCTGTTGCACAACATGCTGCATAACCAGGTGCTGCACAGCCAGGTGGTGTTGCTGACCGTGGTCAGTGAAGACCGGCCGCGGGTGCCGGAGCAGGAGCGCTTTGAGGTAGAGGCCTATGGTGACGGCTTCTTCCGCGTGCTGTTGCACTTTGGCTTCATGGACGAACCGGACGTGCCGGCGGCGTTGAAGCTGTGCCACCTGGACGGCCTGGACTTCACCCCGATGCGCACCACCTACTTCCTCAGCCGTGAGACGGTGATTGCTTCACGGCTGGAGGGGATGTCGCGCTGGCGTGGCAACCTGTTTGCGTTCCTGCTGAAGAATGCCAACGGCAACCTGCGCTTCTTCAACCTGCCGCTGAACCGGGTGATCGAGTTGGGGACCCAGGTCGAGATCTGAATCCGCGCCAGTGCTCGGTCCCTGTAGGAGCGGCCTTGTGTCGCGATGGGGTGCGAAGCGCCCCCACGATTTGTGCAACAAGGCAAATTAGCTGGGGCCGCTATGCGGCCCTATCGCGACACAAGGCCGCTCCTACATCGACAGCGTCGTCTGTAGTAGCGGGTTTACCAAAGGCTTGTCAGTTCTGCTCGGCTACACTCGACTTGCCTTGGCGCGTCTCGATCTCACCAATCAAGCGCTTGGCCAGCGCCGGGTAGTTCTCGTCGAAGTGGTGGCCGCCTGGCAGTTTCATGCGTTCGCCAACGGCTGACCCGTCGGTGCAACCGCTTTCGTCGGTTTCCTCGATGCCATACACGCACACCACCTTGGACGCTGGCAGCTTGGCCATTTCCGGCCCGGTTGGCGCTTCCTGGCCTTCCTTGCCCAGCCAGCCTTCGACTTCGATCTCGAAGCTGCCGCTGCGGGCAAAGGCCAGCAGCATCACTGCGTCGATGCGCTGCTGGTCTTCGGCTGGCAGGCGGTTGTAGATGGCCGGCAGCACGTCGGCGCCGAACGAGTAACCCGCCAGTACAAAGCGCTTGGTCCCCCATTTCTGCCGGTAATGCTGCATCAGCTCGGACAGGTCGGCGGCGCTTTGCTCCGGGGTCTTGTGCTGCCAGTAGTAGCGCAGGGTGTCGATGCCCACCACCGGGTAGCCCAGCTTGGCCATTTCCCCAGCGACGTCGCGGTCCAGGTCGCGCCAGCCGCCATCACCGGAAAGGAACAGGGTAACGGTGTCGGTGGTTTGCCCGGCCGGCACCTCAACCACCGGGATCGCCAGCGCGTTGCCGTCGTGGCCAACCAGGGCCTGAGTCAACTGAGCCTTGAGCACCTGTGGCAGATGGATGTCGTAGTCACTGATGCTGGTTTCGGCATTGGCTTGGTCGCGCACAAACGCGGCACTGGCGTCATCCGGGTTGTCGTTCCAGGCGACGTTCCAGTGGCCATGGGCAGCCGACTTGGGCAGCGGCGCCTGGCAGCCAGGTTGTTCGACGGTGAAGTCCACGGAAATCGCCCGGGCCTTGTCATCGTTCTGGGTGGCCAGCCAGCGCCACGCCTGGGCCGCACCAGGGCCGATACCGGCGACCAGGTTGGGTTTTTCCGGCAGCTGGGTCAGGGCCTGGTCCAGCGCCTGTTGCTGCTTGCTGCAGTCGTTGGGTGGCAGGATCACCTGCACCAGTTGTGCTTCGCCGGCCTGGGCCAGGTCCAGCAGTTGCTTGTCGCTCAGCGCCTGGTCTTGAGGTACACCGATGGCCACGCGGACTTTGGGGTGTACGCCAGGGGTTACGCGGGTGATGCTGGTGTCATTGAGGCTCAGTTGTTCCAGGTGCGCCTCGGGGGCCGGGCGCGTCCACAGCCAGAAGGCCAGCGCGCCACCCAGGGCAGCCAGCAACAGGGGAACCAGCAGGTACAGCCAATAGCGTCGGGTCATCAACGTTTCACCAATCCAGTCAGGCCGCCAGCAATAAGGGCGGCAGTGTCGGCCAGTGCCACCAGCGGGTCGAGCCCGGCCGGCACAGCCATATAGCGGGGTTCCCAGTCCGGTTGGAACTTGTCCTTGAAGCGCCGAAGCCCCTGGAAGTTGTAAAGCTGCTCGCCACGGCGGAACACCATCGAGCCCAGGCGCTGGGTCAAAGGGGCGCCGCGCCGCGGCTGCAGGCCGGAAAGCGGTACCATGCCCAGGCTGAAACGCCCGTAGTCATGGCTTTTGTAGTGCAGGATCAAGCCGATCATCATGAACTCCATGGTCAACTTGGGTGCCTCGGGGTGGGCCCGCATCAGGTCGAGGCTGGCCAGTTCGTTGCCATGGGTCTCCAGCAGGTTGGCGAAGGCCACCGGGCGCCCCTGGAAGCGGATCAGGGCAATCCGGAAGTGCTGCAGGTAGTCCGTGCTGAAGCGCCCCAGCGAGAAGCCTTTCTCGCGAACGTTCTTGCCGCCGAGCCAGGCGTCGGAAATTTCCTTCAGTTCTGCCAGTGGGGCGTGGCCGGGCTCGTGAATCTCCAGGCTCAGGCCATCGCGCCCACCGCGGTTCCAGGTGTAGCGCAGGTCTTTCATCTCCTTGCCCTTGGCTTCGAGGTCGAAGCGGCGCAAGTCGACCCGGGCTTCTTCGCCCAGCTTCAGCGCGGTCAGGCCGATGTCCATGTAGAACGGCAGGTTTTCCGCTCGCACCTGGTAGAACACCGGCCGAGCGTGGTGCAGGTCGCACAGGTCGCGGAACTGCCAGATCATCTCGGCGCGTTCCTGGGCCGGGCCGATCGGGTCGTACAGCGCCACCAGGCTGCGGCCGCGCCGGGCGTACATGAGGAAGGCATTGTCCCGCGGGTGGAACAGCAACGCCTTGTCGCCGGTCAGCGCCAGGCCGCCGTCAGGCTGGTCGGAGGCCTGCAGAATGCGGTTGGCCCGTTGCAGTTCATCTTCGTCGGGCAGGTGAATGACCGGCGGTGCAGTGCGCAGCAGCCAGGTCAGCGCCAGGGCCGCCAGCAGCAAGGCGCTGCCCATGGCGGCGCGCAGGCCGCGTGGGGCGTCGGCATCGAGGGTGAACTGCCACCACAGCTGATGGCTGTAAGGCACATCCTGGTAGGCAAACAGCAGCAGCCATACCGAGGCGCCGACCACACAGGCACTGGCCACCAGGAACACCGGCGAAAACGGCAGCTCCATCAGCCGGCTGGGGCGGTAGAACGAGCGGCGGAACAGGGCGAGCAGGGTGGCGGTAAAGGTCAGCAGGCTGGCCTCTTCCCAGTCAAAGCCCTTGAGCAACGACAACAGGGCACCGACCAGCAACAGCACGGTGGTCAGCAGCCAGGCGGCCGACAGGCGCCGACGCAGGCCTTGGGCGAGCAGCAGGCACAGCACGCCGATCAGGCTGGCGCCAAAGTGCGAGGCATCGATCAGCCGGTGTGGCACCAGGAAACCCATGTGCTCCAAGCGTGTGTCGATTTCGGGGGTGGCGCCGGAGAACAGCAATACCACGCCGGAGAGGAACACCAGGATCGACAGGATGGGGGCGGCCAACCCCGAGGCCGCCTTGATAGCCTGTTGTGCGAACAGTAGGCGCCGGGCTTCGTTTGCCAGCAGCAACACACAGGCCAGCAGCAGCGGCAGTACCACGTAGATCAACCGGTACAGCAGCAGGGCGGCGGCCAGTGGCGCAGCACCGAGCTGGTCGGCGAAGGCCGCCAGCAAGATCGCCTCGAACACCCCCACGCCGCCCGGTACGTGGCTGAGCACACCTGCGGCCAGGGCCAGCAGGTACACCAGCACGAACGCGCCGAAAGGCGGTGCTTCGGGCAGCAGCAGGTACAGCACGGTAGCGGCTGCCGCCACATCCAGCGCGGTGATCAGCAGTTGCAGGGCGGCCAGCCGCGCATCCGGCAGGCGCAGGGTGCGCCGCCCCAGTTGCACGAGCAGGTTGTTGGCCAGTGGTTGCTCGGCCAGGCGCCGACGGTACAAGCCGATAACCAGCAGGGCAGAGGCAACCAGCACGGCGCTGGCGATACCCGCCAGCAAGCCTGGTGCCAGGCCAAGTGCGGCCGAGGCAGCCGGCAGGTCGCTCAGGGTTGCCAAAGCGGCCAAGGGCGGCAGCGCGCAGCCCAGCGACAGGCTGGCAAAAACGGTCATACGCGCGACTTCGCCAGCACCCAGCCCCTTGCGAGCATACAAGCGGTAGCGCACCGAGCCGCCCGAGAGCATCGACAGGCCAATGGCATTGCCAATGGCAAAGGCGCTGAAACCGCCCAGTACCAGGCTGCGTGCGGGCAGCTTGACCCCGGCATAGCGGCTGGCTGACCACTCGTAGCCCAGCAGGATCACGAAGCCGACCACTGTCGCCAGCAAGGCACCCAGCAACGACTGCACCGGGACACTGAGCATGGCGTCGTGCAAGGCATAGATGTCCAGCTCGCTCAGCAAGTGGCGGCAGGCAATCAGGGCCATGGTGAACAGCAACAGGGTCACGGCCAGGCCGATAGGCTGGCGGTAGCGGCTCAGGCGTTCGAGCAAGGGCAGGCGCTGCACAGCACCGGGCAGCGCCGAGGCGAGCGGCACCGGAGGTTCGGGATTGTGCGAAGTCATGAAATGCCCCGTGCGTGCAGCGCGAGGTGAAGGAAAGGTGCGGCCAAGTGAAAGTCCCTTTGGAAAACGTATCCGGATATTACTCCGGGCAACGTGACTTTCAGTCGTCCGGCAGGGTTAAAGATAGTTCATCCTGGGGAAGACCTCTCAAGCGTGAGGGTTAGCTTGAGAGCGGGGAGATTCGAGGCGACGAAAAAGCGGGAAGGGTAGAAACAACAAACCCCGCGCTGCTGTTACACAGGCGGGGTTTGTTCTGACGAATATGGTTGCGGGAGCCGGATTTGAACCGACGACCTTCGGGTTATGAGCCCGAC
>NZ_JACVZC010000154.1 GCF_016658545.1 Pseudomonas sp. S37
CTGCGCAGCCCATCCGACCGGTCCGGCGCCCCGGCAAGGCCGCTCCTACAACAATCCGCGGAGGTCAGACATGCCCACTGCTGTTGACGATCCGCAGGCACAGCGCCTCATAAGGGTCCAGGTTGACCAGCAACCGGCCATCCTCGGTGAGGTCGCCTTCGACGGTTTCATTGATCATGTCCACTACCGGCCCCGGTGTGAACCCGCTCAACAGCAGCTCCTCGGCAATCACTTCCTGGCCAAAGTTCAGCGCACTGATCTGGATACCGCGCCCGGCCGGCAATTCATGCACCATCACCAGCAACCCCGGGCTGCTGACCTCGGGCACCAGCACCTGACGGCTGGTGGCAATGCCGTAGGCCTGGCGCACCGCAAGCAGCTTCTTCACCTTGCAGGCGAACGAGTCGCCGTTCTCCAGCTGGCTGTCGAGGCTGCCATACAGCGCCCGGGCACGCGGCATGCCGCGCACCGACATATCGGCGTGCGGGTCTAGCCCGGCCAGGTCATAACCGCCACGGTGAATCCAGCGGGTATCGCCGTCCAGCATGCGTTCGGCCACCGCCTCGGCGGGCAAGGGCAGGGCGCCGACCAGGTCCCAGCCGGACAACGCCACCACCCCGGGCTGCATGGCGTTGTACATGACCAGCAGCAGGTGCACCTTCTGGATCAGCTCGACATCAGCCGCAGCAATCTGTTCAAGGTCACGAATGCCCAGTGCGGCAGCGATCAGGCTGGCGGTGGTGCAGGCGATGCCATTGGTGACGAAGCGCAGGTTGTAGGGCGCATGCTCGCCCGACAGCCGCTCGTAGATTTCCTCGCGGATATGTTCGCGCAGGATCCCGCCAGGTAGCGTCTGCCCCTTGTACAGGTACATGTCATGGGCGTGCAGGGTCCAGAAGTGCACCAGCTCGACGGTCAGCTCGTCGTGGTTCTGCAGGGCGTGGATCAACGAAGCCGGGTCGATGCCGAAGGCGTGCATTTCCTTGAGCATCAGGCGCAGGAATTCAGTGTCTCCGGTCAGCAGTGCATGCTGGTAGGCCGGGCGGGTGATGAAATCGTAGGACAGGTCGGCGCCGCCTTTGGACATCTGCGCGATGTCGTCGAGGGTCAGGTTCAGTTCCTGGAAGCTGAAACCGCCGGCCTTGCGGATCATGCCGCCGATCAGTTGGTTGCCGACGATCGACAGCGGGTGGCTCTCCGACCAGGCAGTGCCGCTGGCGCGGGTTTCCACGCCGAGAAAGCCGTTGGCGTCCAGGCGCAGGCCGCGCGCACCCAGGCAATCCAGGGCGTGCAGCGCGTCGCCGATGATCATCTGCTGGGCGGCGAACGTCGGGTCCAGCCAGTTCAGCGATGGCTGGCCTTCCTTGAAATAGTGCAGGTAGACCCAGCGCCGGGTCTTGCCGTCGACGCCCGTGATCGGCGGCGTGGCGCTCCAGTCGGTTTCCTTTACCCCCGGCTCGAAGAAGATCACCCGCTGCAATTGGCCGACGATGTAGTGGCGGGCCTTGAGCTCGTCGCACTGGGCCGGCAGCAGGTTGACCGCATCGCGGCCGGCCGGCACTTCGGGCAGCAACGGCCAGTCTTCCTCGCGAATCTCGACCATGTGGTACAGCCCCGGGTAGGGCCCGTAGGCCATCTCGGCCAGGCGGAAGTCGGCGCCCTTGCCGGTGTGCGAAGGGATCAGGTCGTCGATGGTTACCGCATTGTGTGCCGCGGCCATGCGGCTCATCTGGACCAGCTCCGGCTCGCTACCGTACAGCGGGTCGATGTCGAAACTGATGCGGTCGAAGTTGCCGTCGATGCTGGGGGTAAGCTCACGGCCGCGAATGCCGCCAGAGCGCTTGATCGGGCCGGTGTGCAGGCCCTGGATGCCGATTTCCGACAGGCGCTTCCACAGCGCCTCATGGGCCAGTGCGCCGAGCACCGAGCAGCCGTCGGGGGCGATGATCGCATCGGGGTAGACGGTCAGCCAGACCGAGGCGATTTCCGTGGCGCGGCGAGGCTGCGCTTCGGCGTAGGGTTGTTGCCACAGCCGCGACTGGCCTGAGTACAGGCTGGTGCGGTCCTGGGAGGCCTTGAGCATGGCGCGGTCTTCGAGCCATTTGACGTATGACGGGTCGGGCTGGGTCATTTCGCGTCCTCTTTGCGTGTCGGCACCGGCTCAGGTTATGACGGCTGTGGTGGCTGATGGTTCGGTGGAGAACTGTGATGGCCTCTTCGCGGGTAAACCCGCTCCCACAGGACCCCACAATTTTCAGACCTGTGGTAATCCTTGTGGGAGCGGGTTTACCCGCGAAGAGGCCCGACCTGCAAACACACCCTCAGCGCCGAGCCGACAACTGCTGCGGCGCCAGAAACGCATCATGGAAGTAATTGCGCACCGCCTGCATCGCCGGGCTGAACGCCCGTTCCCGGTGCCAGGCCAACCCCACGCTCATCGGCGTCACCGGGTCGCTGATGGTCACTGTCTCGATGCGCTTGCCTTCCAGCGACCAAGGCCGATGCACAAGGTCCGATAAGATCGCCACACCACTGCCATTGGCGACCATGCTGCGCACGGCCTCCACCGAACTGGTCCGCACCCGTACGCTTGGCCGTTGCCCTGCCTGTTCCCAGTACCGCATGGCACTTTGCTCGGCTTCATCCACCGTCAACAGGATGAACGGCTCACACGCCACATCGGCCAGGCTCACCGCCGAGCGCTCGCACAGCGGGTGATGCCCGGGCAACCACAGCCGGCGCTCGGAGTTGAACAGGGTTTCCGAAACAATGTCCGGGTGGGTGAGGTTGGCGGTGAGCACCACCGCCATGTCGAAACGCCCCTCCAGCAGGCCTTGCTCGATGGCGCTGCGCTCCTGCTCGTAAAGCTCCAGGGTCACGTCCGGGTGCCAGTGCTCCAGGCGCTGCAAATGGTGCGGCAGGAAGTAGCCGATCACCGTATAGCTGGCTGCCAGGCGCAGCAAGCCACTGGCGCGCACGTCCGGCAGCGGGCTGTTCAAGGCATCGTCGACGCTGCGCAGGATGACGTATGCACGGTTCAGAAAATGCCGGCCAGCCTCGGTCAGGCTCATGCCCTGGGCCGAGCGCTGGAACAGCAGTACGCCGAGCATTGCCTCCAGTTCCTTGATCGCCGTGGTAACCGCCGACTGGGAAATGTTCAGGTGGATCGCCGCCTGGGAAATCTGGCCGATTTCGGCAGTGGCGACAAAGTAACGGACCTGGCGCAGGGTGAGTGACACGGTAGGCTCCCAAGGTATCTGTTTTTCCGAAGACACCCTATCTTTTTATAGATCTTCCCAAGGGGGTGCGGAGAATCTAACGTGGCTTGCATGCAGCCACAAGTGCCAGGAGATGCCGCAATGCAAGCAGTGGATTTCAACTCGGACATGGGTGAGGGCTTTGGCCCGTGGACGATCGGCGACGGCGTCGACAACGAGCTGATGGGCTACATCAGCAGCGCCAACATTGCCACCGGCTTCCATGCCGGCGACCCGGGCACCATGCGCCGTACCGTCGAGCGGGCCAAGGCGCTGGGGGTTGCCGTGGGTGCACACCCGGGCTTCCGTGACCTGGTCGGCTTTGGCCGCCGGCACATCAATGCGCCGGCTCAGGAACTGGTCGACGACATGCTCTACCAACTCGGCGCCCTGCGTGAAATGGCCCGTGCCCAAGGGGTGCGCCTGCAACACATCAAGCCGCACGGTGCGCTGTACATGCACCTGGCGCGCGATGAGGAGGCCGCGCGATTGCTGGTAGAAAACTTGCGCGTCGTCGAGCCTGAGTTGCTGCTGTTCTGCATGCCCGGGTCGGTGATCTGCCGCATTGCCCAGGAACTGGGCCAGCCGGTGGTTCGCGAGTTCTATGCCGACCGCGAGTACGACCTGAGCGGCTCGATCGTGTTCACCCGCAATGTGCGGGGCTACCAGCCACAGGCCGTTGCCGAGCGTGTGTTGCGCGCTTGCCAGCAGGGTGTGGTGCGCACGGTTGAAGGCCAGGACCTGGCCATCGCGTTCGATTCCATCTGCCTGCACAGTGACACCCCGGGCGCACTCGACCTGGTCGAGGCCACGCGCAAGGCGCTGGACATGGCCGGCATCGTGGTGCGTGCGCCACGTTGAGTGAGGCATCTGGCGGATACAAGCCGGAGCCTGTGTATGTAGTTTTTGCCTGCCTTTCTATAAAGATTCCAAGAAAAGGAACAGTCATGGCCGAATCGCTTGCTACAACCCCCATCCGCTACAGCTTCGGCGCAGACGAACACCTGTTTGCCGAAGTCAGCGAGAGCATGTCGCTGGAAGCTTTCTTCAAGGGCATGGCCGTCACCCGCGCGGTGGAGCGGTTGGCCCTGGACGGCGTGCTGGATGTGTGCCTGGCCAACGCCTCGTTCCAGATCCGCTTCGACCCTGACCGCATTGCCCCCGCAGCCCTGCTGGACGCCGTGCGCGGCGCCGAAGCGCAGGCGGTGGCCGAGCGTTCGCTGCATACGCGGATCATCGAGATCCCGGTGCTGTACAACGACCCCTGGACCCACGAAACGCTGATGCGTTTTCGTGACCGCCACCAGGACCCGGCCAGTACTGACCTTGAGTACGCCGCACGCATCAATGGCCTGGCCGATGTCGAGGCGTTCATTGCCGCGCACAGCGGCGCGCCGTGGTTCGTGTCGATGGTCGGCTTCGTGGCCGGCCTGCCGTTCATGTTCCAGATGGTCGAGCGCGAGCGGCAGTTGCAGGTGCCCAAGTACCTGCGCCCGCGCACCGACACCCCCAAGCTCACCCTCGGCCATGGCGGTTGCTTCGGTTGCATCTACTCGGTGCGCGGAGCCGGGGGCTACCAGATGTTCGGCGTTACCCCGGCGCCGATCTACGACCCGCAGCAGACCTTGAATTACCTCAAGGAGCACATGGTGTTTTTCCGCCCGGGTGACATCGTGCAGTTCAAGCCCATCGACCGCCGTGCCTATGACCAGGCGGTGGCGGATGTGGAGGAGGGCCGCTTCGACCTGCGTATTCGCCCGGTGGAGTTTTCCCTGGACGCCTTCCTCGCCGACCCGGTCGGTTACCCGAAAACGTTGCAGGAGGTGCTGGCATGATCAAGGTACTCAAACCGGGCCTGGCGACTTCCGTGCAGGACCTTGGCCGTGAAGGCTACTACCACCTGGGCATTCCGCCGTCCGGCGCGCTGGACCAGTATGCGCTGAGCGCGGCCAACCACCTGGTGGGTAACCCGGCGGGTGCGGCAGGGCTGGAGTGTGCGCTGGTGGGGCCGGAGCTTGAGTTTCAGCAGGATGCGCTGGTGGCCGTATGCGGTGCGCAGATGCCGGCGCTGCTCGATGGCCGTGAACAGCGCCCGGACACGGCGTTTGCCGTGCGTGCCGGGCAGGTGCTGCGGTTCGGCTTTCCTACGGCTGGCGCGCGGGCCTATCTGGCCGTGGCTGGTGGTATCGATGTGCCTGAGGTGCTGGGTAGCCGTTCGACCTACGCGCTGGGGGCCCTGGGAGGCTTTCATGGGCGCAAGTTGATGGCCGGCGACTTGTTGCCGGTCGGTATGCCCAGTGGCAAGACCCGCGCTGGCGCAAGCCTGCCGATGGCCTTGCGCCAGGCCTTGGGCGGTGAAGTAGTGCTGCGGGTGGTGCCGGGGTTGTACTTCCACCGCCTGACCGAGGCTGCGGCACAGAGCTTTTTCACCCAGGCCTGGACCGTCGGCTCTGAAGCCGACCGCATCGGTTACCGCTACAAGGGCGGCAGCGCCTTGAGCTTCCAGCCGCGGGAGCAGCCGTTCGGTGCCGGCTCGGACCCTTCGAACATCGTCGACAGCTGCTACCCGATCGGCTCGATCCAGGTGCCGGCCGGGCTGGAGCCCATCATCCTGCACCGAGATGCCGTGTCGGGAGGGGGCTACGCCATGATCGGCACGGTGATCAGCGCCGACCTGGACCTGATCGGGCAGATGCAACCGAACCAGCAGGCGCGCTTCCTGAAAGTGAGCATGGAGCAGGCGCTGGAGGCGCGGCGTTCGTACAAGAAAAAGCTCGGCTGCCTGGGCAGGCTGTTCGGTGCATGAGCGGGTTAACCCGCGAAAGGGCCGGTCCTGCCGGCCAATGACCACCGGCTGTTCACCGTTGCCGCCGCTACCGTATTCGCGGCGGTTCGACGCCTCGATGAACCCGCTCCTACATGGGCCGCACGTTCGTTGTAGGAGATCGCCCAGCCCTTTGGGCTGCGCTGTCGCGCAGAGAACTGAGTTCGCAAGCGGTCCGCATACCCTGTGGGAGCGGCTTTAGCCGCGAAGAATCCAACGCGGTGCATGGCACCGGCTGCGCCGGTGTTCGCGGCTGAAGCCGCTCCCACAGGGTCCCTGCTAATTCGGTGAGTTATGTGCAGTTCTATGAGAGCGGGTTTACCCGCGAAAGGGCCGGTCCTGCCGGCCAATGACCACCGGCCGTGCACCGTTGCCGACGCCATCGCATTCGCAGCGGTTCGACGCCTCGATGAACCCGCTCTCACAGTCCGCGCATAAAAAAGCCCCGCAAACCAAGGCCTGCAGGGCAAACGGTTGGGGGAGGAGCCAACCAAAGGAGTCGTTGAAACGGGGTGTATCAGCGCGCGCTGGCCACGGTCTCCGGTTGCCAGCCGCCGCCCAGGGCCTTGTAGATCGAGACAATGCCGCGGTACAGCTCGACCTCGCCCTGGGCCTGCGCGTCTTCAGCGCTCAGCCGCTCACGCTCGGCATCGAGCAGCACCAGGTAGTCCACCGTACCCTCGCGATAACGAATCGACGCCAGTTCCGCCGCCTTGCGGCTGGCATCGCTCTGGCGCATCAGCGACAACAGCCGCTGCTGGGTCTTGTCGTAATCACTGAAGGCGTTGGCCGATTCTTCCAGGGCCAGCAGCACTTGTTGCTCGTAATTGGCCAGCGCCCCTTCGGCATCGGCCTTGGCCCCGCGCAGGCGGGCGCGCACGCTGCCCAGGTCGAAGGCCGCCCAAGTGATGCTTGGGCCCAGCGCCCAGGCATTGGCCGCCGAAGAGCCAATCTGCGAACCACGCGCGGCGGTAAAACCGAGGAAGCCGCTGAGGCTGACGCGGGGGAACAGGTCGGCGGTGGCCACGCCAACGTTGGCCGTGGCGGCTGCCAGCTGGCGTTCGGCGCTGCGGATGTCCGGGCGGCGACGCAGCAGTTCGCCCGGGTCACCTACCGGCAACGCCTTGGCGATGGCCGGCAAGGCCTTGGGCGACAGGTCTACGCTGAGCGCGTCGGGGCGCTGGCCGAGCAGGGTGGCGATACGGTGCCGCGCCCGCGCCTGTTCGGCCTGCAGTTGCGGTACGGTAGCTTCCACCCCGGCCAGGCGGGCATCGGCCCGCACTACGTCAAGGTCGTTGCCCACGCCGGCATCACGCAGGGTTTCGGTAATGGTGCGCGATTCCTGCTGGGTCTTGAGGTTGGCCAGGGCGATGTTCTCGCGCAGTTGCGCGCCACGCAGCTGCCCGTAGGCATCGACCAGCTCGGCAATCAGGCTGACCTGCAACTGCTGCAGGTCGGCGGCAGCCACCGCCTCCTGGGCTTCGCTGGCTTCGATCTGGCGCTGGATGCGGCCGAACAGGTCAAGCTCCCAGGCCATGTCCAGGCCCAGGTCGTAGCGTTCGCTGTTCACCCGCTGGTCAGTCTGGCCGGGGACCTGGCCCTTGCCGATGTCGCTGCTGGCGCGGCTGGTGACCACCGGGAACTGATCGTTCTCGGCGTCCTCACGGATCGAGCGTGCCGACTTCAGGCGGGCGAAGGCCACGCGCAAGTCACGGTTGCCGTCCAGCGAGGCCTGCACCAGCTGGTTCAGCACCGGGTCGTCGAACTGCTTCCACCACAGGCTCTCGAAACGGCTACGGTCATAGGCCTTGGCCTGTACATCGCTGCTCAACTGTGCAGGCTCGGTGGTTGGGGCCTGGTAGTCCGGGCCTACTGCACAGGCCGCCAGGGCCAGCGCGAGCAGGCTTGGGGTCAGGGGTTTGAGCAATTTCATGCATGCTTCTCCAGCACTGGCGCGTGTTCGGCCTTGCGGGCCTGACGACGCTCGACGAAACGGCGAATCAGGAAGAAGAACACCGGGGTCAGGAACAGGCCGAACACGGTCACGCCGATCATCCCCGAGAACACCGCCACACCCATGGCATGACGCATTTCGGAACCTGCACCGGAGCTGAACACCAGTGGCACCACACCCATGATGAAGGCGATCGAGGTCATCAGGATCGGCCGCAGACGCAGGCGGCAGGCTTCCAGTACCGCTGCCAGCGGGTCGAGGCCCTTGGCCTGTTCATCCTTGGCGAATTCGACGATCAGGATCGCGTTCTTGCACGCCAGGCCCACCAGTACGATCAGGCCGATCTGGGTGAAGATGTTGTTGTCGCCACCCGACACGATGACCCCGGTGATGGCCGACAGCAGGGTCATCGGCACGATCAGGATCACTGCCAGCGGCAGGCTCCAGCTTTCGTACTGGGCCGCCAGTACCAGGAAGGCCAGCAGCACGCACAGCGGGAACACGAACAGCGCGGTATTGCCCGAGAGGATCTGCTGGTAGGTCAGGTCGGTCCACTCGAAGGTCATGCCGTTGGGCAGTTCCTCTTTCAGCAGCTTCTCGATTGCCGCCTCGGCTTGGCCGGAGCTGTAGCCTGGGGCAGCGGCACCGTTGATTTCAGCGGTGATGAAGCCGTTGTAGTGCATCACACGGTCCGGCCCGGAGGTGTCGCTGACCTTGAGGAAGGTCGCCAGCGGGATCATCTCGCCGAGGTTGTTGCGCACCTTCAACTGGCCGATCTGCTCGGCATCGAGGCGGAACTGCTGTTCAGCCTGGACGTTGACCTGGTAAGTCCGGCCAAAGCGGTTGAAGTCGTTGGTGTACAGCGAACCCAGGTAGACCTGCAGGGTGTCGAAGATATCGTTGATCGCCACACCGTGGGTCTTGGCCTTTTCCCGGTCGATGGCGGCATCGACCTGCGGCACGTTGACCTGGTAGCTGGTGAACAGGCCCGCCAGCTCCGGCACGTTGTGGCTCTTGGCGATGATGTTCTGGGTTTCCTTGTACAGCGCTTCGTAACCCAGGTTGCCACGGTCTTCGATCTGCAGGCGGAAGCCGCCGATGGTGCCCAGACCTTGTACCGGCGGTGGCGGGAAGATCGCGATGTAGGCGTCCTGAATGTCGGCGAACTGGGCGTTCAGCGCGGCAGCAATGGCTGCAGCCGACTGGCTCGGGTCCTTGCGCTCGTCGAACGGTTTCAGCGGGGTGAACACGATGCCGCTGTTCGGGCTGTTGGTGAAGCCGTTGATCGACAGGCCAGGGAAGGCCACCGAGTCAGCCACACCAGGTTGCTTGAGGGCGATTTCGCTCATGCGCTTGATGACCGCCTCGGTGCGGTCGAGGCTGGCGGCGTCAGGCAGTTGGGCGAAGGCCACCAGGTACTGCTTGTCCTGGGCCGGCACGAACCCGGTCGGGGTGGACGAGAAGCCCAGGTAGGTCAGGCCCATCAAGCCGGCATATACGAACAGGGCGATGCCGCTGGAGCGGATGACCCGGCGCACGCCGCCGACGTAGCTGTGGCTGGCGCGGTCGAAGAAGCGGTTGAACGGCGCGAACAGCCAACTGCCCAGCAGTTTTTCCAGCACCCGCGAGAAACGGTCCTTGGGCGCGTGGTGGTCCTTGAGCAGTACCGCAGCCAGGGCGGGCGACAGGGTCAGCGAGTTGAACGCCGAGATCACCGTGGAAATGGCGATGGTCAGGGCGAACTGCTTGTAGAACTGCCCGGTCAGGCCGGAAATGAACGCAGCAGGTACGAACACGGCGCACAGCACCAGCGCCGTGGCGATGATGGGCCCGGTCACTTCACTCATGGCTTTTTGCGTGGCTTCCATCGGCTTGAGGCCAAGCCCGATGTTGCGTTCGACGTTCTCCACCACGACGATGGCGTCATCCACCACGATACCGATGGCCAGTACCAGGCCGAACAAAGACAGCGCGTTTAGCGAGAAGCCGAACAGGTGCATCACCGCAAAGGTGCCGATCAGCGATACCGGCACGGCCATCAGCGGGATGATAGAGGCGCGCCAGGTCTGCAGGAACAGGATCACGACCAGCACCACCAGCACCAGGGCTTCGAACAGGGTATGTACCACGGCCTCGATGGAACCGCGGACAAACACGGTCGGGTCATAGACGATGCTGTAGTCCATGCCTTCGGGGAAGTCCTTCTTCAGATCGGCCATTTTCGCCCGCACTTCATCGGAGATCTCGATGGCGTTGGAGCCTGGGCGCTGGAAGATCGGGATGGCCACCGCTGGCTGGTTGTTCAGCAGCGAGCGCAGGGCGTACTGGCTGGAGCCGAGCTCGACCCGGGCGATGTCTTTCAGGCGAGTGATTTCGCCATCGGCACCGGCGCGGATGATGATGTTTTCGAACTCTTCCTCGTTGACCAGGCGGCCTTGGGTGTTGATCGACAGTTGGAAACTGGTCGAGCCGGGGGCGGGCGGGGCGCCCAGCTGGCCGGCGGCGACCTGGCGGTTCTGCTCACGGATGGCGGCCACCACGTCGCTGGCCGTCAGGTTGCGCGAAGCGGTCTTGTTCGGGTCCAGCCACACGCGCAGCGAGTAGTCGCCCATGCCGAACAGCTGCACATCGCCGACACCGCCCAGGCGTGCCAGCTCGTCCTTGATGTTGAGGATGGCGTAGTTGGACAGGTAGAGCATGTCGTAGCGGTTGTCCGGCGAGGTCAGGTGCACGACCATGGTCAGGTCGGGCGAGGCCTTGTCGACGGTGATACCGATACGGGTCACTTCCTCGGGCAGCTTGGGCTGGGTACGGGTGACGCGGTTCTGCACCTGCACCTGGGCGTTGTCCAGGTCGGTACCCAGGGCGAAGGTGATGGTCAGCGTCAGCTTGCCGTCAGCGGTGGACTGGGAGGACATGTACAGCATGTTCTCCACGCCGGTAATGGCTTGCTCCAGCGGCGCGGCGACGGTTTCGCCGATGACCTTGGGGTTGGCGCCCGGGAAGTTGGCGCGCACCACCACGGTCGGCGGTACCACTTCGGGGTATTCGCTGATCGGCAGCTGGAACAGCGAGATCGAACCCGCAATCAGCAGCACCAGTGACAGCACCGCGGCGAAGATCGGCCGGGTAATGAAGAATTTCGAGAAGTTCATCGGTGTGGTCCCTTAACCGCGTGGCGCCTGGGCGCTGGCGACTTTCACATTGTTGCCCGCCACCTTCGGCGCCGGGTTGCTGGCCTCCAGGGCCTGGCGCTGCTGGGCGAGGGCGGCGAGGGTCTGTTCGCTGGCCATGGCGGTTTCTTCCGGAGTGACTGGCGAACCAGGGCGCACGCGCTGCAGGCCCTTGACCACGATGCGGTCGTCCTTGCCCAGGCCGCTGCGCACGATGCGCAGGCCTTCCAGCTTCGGCCCCAGCTCGACGGCGCGGTAGGCGGCCTTGTTGTCCTTGTCCATGACCAGTACGAACTTTTTGCCAAGGTCGGTGCCCACGGCTTCGTCGTTGATCAGCACGGCGTCGTACTGGGCACTGCCGACCAGCTTCAGGCGCGCATACAGGCCCGGGGTGAACTGGCCGTCGCGGTTGTCGAACACCGCACGGCCACGGATGGTGCCGGTGCGCGGGTTGACCTGGTTGTCGACGAAGTTCATCTGGCCCAGGTGCGGGTTGCCGGTTTCGTTGGTGAGGCCCAGGTACACCGGGGTGCTCTGGCCGCGCTGGCCTTCACGCGCCAGCTGGGTGTACTTGAGGTACACGCGCTCGTCGGCGTCGAAGTAGGCGTAGACCTTGTCGGTGGAGACCACGCTGGTCAGCGGCGTGACATCGGCGCTGACGATGTTGCCGGCGGTGAACTCGGCGCGGCTGACCCGGCCGCTGATAGGCGCGGTGACGCGGGTGAAGCTGAGGTTCAGGCGGGCCAGGTCGAGCTGGGCCTGGATCGCATCGACCCCGGCACGGGCTTCGGCGGCGGCGCTGCTGCGCGATTCGGCCAGTTCGGCGGAAATGGCGTTGCTGTCACGCAGGCGCTCGCCACGGCGGGCTTCGTTGGCGCTGCGGATGGCGGTGGCCTTGGCCTGTTGCAGCTGGGCTTCGAGGCGGCGTACGTCGGCCTGGAACGGGCGCGGGTCGATCTGGAACAGCAGGTCGCCTTTCTTGACCTGGGCGCCTTCAGTGAAGGCCACCTGGTCGATCTGGCCCGAGACCCGTGGGCGCACTTCAACGGTTTCCGGGGCTTCGAGGCGGCCGGTGAACTCGTCCCATTCGTTGATCGGTTGCTCGATCACCTTGGCCACGGTGACTTTGGGCGCGGCGGGAGCCTGCACGGCGTCTGGGGTTCGACCGCAAGCGCTGATCACCACCACTGCCAGGGCAGCGAGGGGGAAGCGCAAGGGTTTGAGAGATTGTTCCATGGAGAACTCCGCCAATGTATTAGTAGTGGGCGGAGTGTGAGTGTGTTGCGCGTGAGGCACGAATCGAACGGGACGAAGGTTAATATCACGCTGAATGATATGTGTGGATCAATCATCGATTGGAGGCATGGTTGGGGGAGGGCAGAAGGTGTTCGTCACGGCATTTGCAGCGCCTGGAAGATCGAGCGCCGCCCGCGCGGCGCTTCGCGGCTAAAGCCGCTCCTACGT
>NZ_JACVZC010000155.1 GCF_016658545.1 Pseudomonas sp. S37
CAGGCGGCTTGATCACCGTAATCGGTGTCCGGAAAAACTTGACCAGAACACCTTGCGTCGCGATGGGGCGCGAAGCGGCCCCAAATTCTGTCAGGCTACCGAAGCCTGCTGCCTGACCTGATACTGGTTACGCACCGGCGTCGCATATTGCAACACCAGGTACGGCCGCTGCTCCTCAGGGCAGGCATCCAGCCGGCGCTGCCATTCCTCCTTGGCCTTGGCCAATTCATCCGCCGGAAACACCTGCTCGGCACCGGGCACCTGCAGGGCCTCGTCCTTGCCTTCCCACATGGCATAGGCCAGATAGTGCACCGGGAACAGTCGGTAGCCCCCCAGAATCTGCCGGTCGATTTCCACTGCCAGTTGCTTGGTGTCCTCGTAATACTCGGTCACCGGTGGGGCGAAGTTGATGTGCACCCGGCCCTTATAGCCGGTAATGCCTTTGGCAATGCTGTTGTCATCCTCGCCCGGGGCCTTCTGGTAGCTGCCGGTGGTGGCGCGGATATACAGTTCGCGGGCCTTGGCCTGGTCGCACGGGTCGTACTCGTAGCTGATCGACACCGGGGTCAGGTTCAGGCTCTGGATCACTGCGCCGAACGCCTCGTCCTTGCGGCTCATGTGGAACATCTTGAGGATCGCCGAGTCGGTGCGGTCGTCACCGTCCTTGGCGCGGCCCTCGGCCTGGGCAATCCAGATCGAGGTGGCATCGTGGCGGATCGAGTGGTTGATGTAGGCCGAGAGCAGCTGGTAAGCGGCCAGCTTTTCGCGACGCCCGCTGATCGAACGGTGCACGATGAAGCTCTTGTTCAGGCGCATCATGTCGCTGACAAACGGCTTTTGCAGCAGGTTGTCGCCAATCGCGATGCGCGGCGTGGGCAGGCCGGCGTGGTACACCGCGTAGTTGACGAAGGCCGGGTCCATGACGATATCGCGGTGGTTGGCCAGGAACAGGTAGGCGGTACCGGCCTTCAGTTGCTCCACACCCGAATAGGTGACGCCGTCGGTGGCGCGATCGATGGTCTGGTCGACGTAATACTCGACTTTGTCCTGCAAGGTGGAAACGCAGGTAACACCGGCGAATTCCTTGCGCAGGCGGCGGGCGATCAGCGGTTTGAGCAGCCAGCCGAGAGCGCCGGCGGCACGCGGGAAGCGAAAGTGGGTGAGGATATCGAGGAATGCCGGGTCGCTGAGCAGGCGTGCCAGAACGGCAGGGACCTCAGCGTCGTCGTATGGTCGGATGGCATCGAATTCGCCCATCATGCTCTCTTGTTGGAAACGGCTAGGGTAATAGGTAGGGGCAGGCTCCGAAAAACGGCTCGGACGCACACAGGCCCTGTAATCAGACCGGCAATTATACGCATAAGTCACCCTGGAGGCCGCGATGCTGGAATCTGCGATCTACGATTGCCCTTATTGTGGCGAAGAAGTCGAAACCACCGTGGACCTGTCTGGTGGCGATCAGGAGTACATCGAGGACTGCCAGGTGTGCTGCAAGCCTATCCGCTTCGTGCTGCAGGTTCATGGCGAGGAATGGATGCTGGATGTCTTTGGCGAGAATGACTGATGCGGCGGATCTACGAACCGGAAAACCTGCTCGAAGCCGAAATGCTGATAGGCATGCTGGCCAGTGAGGGCATCGACGTACAGCTGGTGGGCCGTGACCTGATGGGCGGCGTGGGCGAGCTGCCCATGCAGGGCCTTCTTGGCCTCGCCGTGGCGGATCAACAGGCCGAGTACGCACGGCAGCTGATCGATGCGTACAATGATGCCCAGCCACTGGTTGGCGACGAACCGGAGAGTTTCCCCGGTACCTTGATCTGCTAGGTTCAGAATTCCCCCATGTGTGGACGTTACGCCCTGTTTCGCTGGCCCCAGGCCCTTGCCAGTCTGCCGGGCTTTCCGGTCGGCCAGCCGGCCCAATGGAACATCTCGCCCGGCGCCTCGGTGTTGATCCAGCGCCAGCTCGACGGCCAGCAGCAACTGGCCAAGGCACGCTGGGGGCTGACCCCGGCCTGGCTCACCGACCTTTCCCGCACGCCCGCCCATGCCCGTGCCGAAACCCTGGCCGAGCAGCCAATGTTCCGTGACGCGTTTCGCCATCGCCGCTGCCTGATGCCGGCCAACGGCTTTTACGAGTGGCGCGGCAATGTACGCAAACGCCCGTATTGGCTGACCCCGGGGGAGGGCGCGTCGCTGTACTTTGCTGCGGTGTGGGAGGCCTACCCGGTGCAGGACCAAGTGTGGCTGAGTTGCGCGGTAGTGACCCAGGCGGCAATGAACCAGCGCCGGCCGCTGATCCTCGACGAAGCGGGCCAGGCTGCCTGGCTTGACCCGGATACGCCGGTTACCCGCTTGCATGAACTGCTGGCCAGCCCGCCGGCGCAGTTGCGCGAGCGGGCCTTGGCGAATTTCGTCAATGATCCGAAGCTGGATGCGCCGGAGTGCCTGACCCCGGCTTGATGGGTTGCCTGTGCCGGCCCTTTCGCGGCTAAAGCCGCTCCTACAACGAATTGAGTTACCCGTGTGGGAGCGGGTTCACCCGCGAAGAGGCCAGTGAAGGAAAAGAAAATCCAACGGATGGCGTTACCCCTGTAGGAGCGGCTTTAGCCGCGAAAGGGCCGGCACAGGCGACGAAAATCTTCCCTGCGGCTATGGCGGCCCCAGGCGACTCGGCCTAGGATACGGCGCATGTAAAAAGGGAGTGTTTTCATGCGTAAGTCTTTTGTCGTCAGCCTGTTGAGTGCTGGCATCCTGCTAGCCGGCTGCCAGGCGGTGAACACCACCAGCGGCGGTGCTGTCGGCGTCGAGCGCCAGCAGTACATGTTCAGCATGCTCTCGACCGATGAGGTCAACCAGATGTACGCCCAGTCGTACCAGCAGACCTTGGGTGAAGCCTCGAGCAAGGGTGTGCTCGACAAGTCCAGCGCCGATGCCAAGCGTGTGCAGGCCATCGCCAGCCGCCTGATCGCCCAGGCGCCCAAGTTCCGCCCGGATGCCGCGCAGTGGAACTGGGAAGTCAACGTGATCAAAAGCGATGAACTCAACGCCAACTGCGGCCCGGGCGGCAAGATCATTGTCTATACCGGCCTGATCGACCAGCTCAAGCTTACCGATGCGGAAATTGCCGCAGTGGTAGGGCACGAAATTGCCCACGCCTTGCGTGAGCACAGCCGTGAAGCCATGTCCAAGGCCTACGGCGTGGAAATGGCCCGCCAGGGCGCCGGTGCCATCTTCGGCCTCGGCCAGGGCAGCATGGCCATGGCCGACACCGTGGTGAACTACGCCATGACCCTGCCCAACAGCCGCGCCAACGAGAACGAGGCCGACCTGATTGGCCTGGAACTGTCGGCGCGTGCCGGCTACGACCCGAATGCCGCGATCACCTTGTGGAACAAGATGAGCAAGGCGTCCGAAAGTGCGCCGCCCGAGTTCATGAGCACCCACCCGGCGTCGGCCAGCCGCATTGCATCGCTGCAGGCGGCGATTCCGAAAGTGATGCCGCTGTATCAGGCCGCTGCCAAGCAATAATTGCTTCAATTTTGGGGCCGCTTTGCGGCCCATCGCGACGCAAGGCCGCTCCTACAGGGGATCGCGTTCCCTTGTAGGAGCGGCCTTGCGTCGCGATGGGCTG
Organism: Pseudomonas sp. S37; assembly: GCF_016658545.1. Taxonomy (GTDB): domain Bacteria; phylum Pseudomonadota; class Gammaproteobacteria; order Pseudomonadales; family Pseudomonadaceae; genus Aquipseudomonas. The sequence goes on from NZ_JACVZC010000155.1 coordinate 3,632, forward strand.
CGCAGCAGCCCCGCTTCTTGCCCGTTACCCCACCCAGCCACTGGCCTTCATCGCCGAATAAACGGCCACGATCGCCAGCACAAAGAACGCCGTGGCCGCCAGGCGACGGATCAGCGTCAACGGCAGCTTGTCTGCCGCAAAGTTACCCGCCAGCACCACCGGCACGTTGGCAATCAGCATGCCCAGGGTAGTCCCGATAATGACCATGATCAGGTGCGGATACTGCGCCGCCAGCATCACCGTGGCGACCTGGGTCTTGTCACCGATTTCGGCCAGGAAGAACGCAATCAGCGTGGTCAGGAACGGCCCGAAGCGGCGTGCCGGGTTTTCGTCGTCGTCCATCTTGTCCGGTACCAGGGTCCACAGCGCGGTGGCGGTGAAGCTCGCGGCCAGGATCCAGTGCAGCGCCGAATCACTGAAGAAACTGCCGAACCACGCGCCCACGGCACCGGCTGCGGCATGGTTGGCCAGGGTGGCGGCGATGATGCCGGCGATGATCGGCCACGGCTTGCGGAAGCGGGCAGCGAGAATGAGCGCGAGCAGTTGCGTCTTGTCGCCGATTTCGGCGAGGGCAACGATGGCGGTGGGGACCAACAGAGATTCCAGCATCAGGATTCCTACGGGGGCGGGTCGACACGGCTATGACACGTACAGCCTCCCCGCCCCGGGTAAGGTGTGCGTGTCATAGGTCTTGTCAAACCCCGGATCCGTCTATGCGGATCTCTCCATGCAGGCTGGCATGGGGGTCGCACGCGCCATGGTCTGTGGACCAAGTATGTTGACGCGTACCGGGCGAGCTGGCGCTCGCGGGAGACTACTCCCCTAGGACGGTGCGGATTCTGCCTAGCCGAAACGCTTTCGGCAAGCGATGATTTTATCCGCGTGTTGCCTGGTAGATACGGAAACCGTCAGCCTCGTCGCGGACCTGGCAGTTGCCCAGCGCTGCTTCCAGCAGGGGCCTGTAACGCAGGAAGCTGTTGGCAACCAAGCGGATTTCGCCACCTTTTCGCAGATGAATTGCAGATTTTTTCAGCAAAGTTTCCGAGGCCTGGTAATGGGTGTGTACGCCGGTATGGAACGGTGGGTTGCTTAGAATCACGCTCAGGTCGGCAGGCGCCGCGTCAATTCCGTCACCGATTATTACCTCGCCCTCCAGGCCGTTGGCCGCCAATGTCAGGCGGCTGGCCGCTGCGGCGAAGGCATCCACGTCCAGCAGCGTTACCTGGCTTTGTGGATAACGGCGCTTGACCGTGGCGCCCAGCACCCCGGCACCGCAGCCAAAGTCCAGCACGTGCCCGCTGGGCAGGCCGTCGAGGTGCTTGAGCAGCAGGGCAGTGCCCCGGTCGAGGCGGCCATGGCTGAACACGCCTGGCAGGCTGACCACGTGCAGCGGGCCATCTTCCAGGGCCAGTTCAAAGCGCTCTGCCAGGCTTTCCAGAGGTTTTGCCTGCGGTGCCTGGTCGATGGTCACCTGCCACAGCTGGCAGTGTCGGGCGCTGTCGAGCTTGCGTGGTTTGCCAAAGGCCTGCAGCTGTTTGGCTGCACCTTCGATGCCGCCGCGCTTCTCACCAACCAGGTACAGTTCGCGGCCTGCCAGGCGCGAGGCCAGGGCATTGAGCAGGTAGGCAGACAGTTCACGGGACTTGGGCAGGAACAGCACGGCGCTGTCGAAAGCCACTGCAGGGGCCTCGACGCCGTAATGGCTGCGCCCTGCGAAGCGGCTGTCGAGCATGGCCTGGTCGCCGGCATGCCAGGTCCAGGCATGGGCCTGGGGCAACTGGCCGAGCAAGTCGTCGGCGGGGGCGCCGGCGATCAGCAGCGGCCCCAAGAACAGCTCTGCCTGGCGGAGCAATACTTCACTGCGCGGGTCCATGGACGACGCCTCCTGGAAAAAAGTGGCGCAGTGTAGCAGAGGCAGGCGCCGGGCTCAGCTGACGACGCGGCGGGGTTGCCCGGCGAAGAAGGCCTGGGCGTTCTCGCTGAGCTGGCCGACGATGCGCTGGCGCGACTCCACCGCACCCCAGGCGCTGTGCGGGGTAATGATCAGGCGCGGGATGCCGGGTTCGAGCAGTGGGTTGCCGTTGACTGGCGGCTCCACGCTCAACACATCGGTGGCGGCGCCGCCCAGGTGGCCGCTACGCAGGGCGTCGGCCAGCGCCTGTTCGTCGATCAGGCCACCCCGCGCGGTGTTGACCACCAGCGCATTGGGCTTGAGCAGGGCCAGTTCGCGGGCACCGAGCATGTGCCGGGTGTGCTCGTTCAGCGGGCAATGCAGCGTCAGGGCGTCGACTTGTGGCAGCAGTTCGTCCAGTGGCAGCCGGTCGGCGCGTTCCGGGCGGCCAGGGATCTGCCCGCTCAGCAGGCGCATGCCGAAGGCTTCGGCCAGCCGCGCCACTGCGCCGCCCAGCTCACCGTGGCCGAGCAGGCCGAGGGTCTTGCCTTCCAGCTCGACAATGGGGAAGTCCAGCAGGCAGAACTGGCTGGCCTTGGCCCACTGGCCGTCAGCCACCGCCTGGTTGTAGTCGCACAGCCGGGTGGCCAGGGCCAGCAGCAGGGCGAGGGTGTGCTGGGCGACGGAGGGGGTGCCATAGCCCTGGCAGTTGCATACGGTGATGCCTTGGGCACGCGCCGCCGCCAGGTCGACATTGTTGGTGCCGGTAGCGGCCACCAGGATCAGCTTGAGCTGCGGGTTGGCCGCCAGGGTTTCGGCGTCGAGCATGACCTTGTTGCTGACCACTGCCACCGCGCCCTGCAGGCGTTCGGCGACCTGCTCGGGGCGGGTGGCGGCGAACAGCTCGAATTCGTCGAACTGCTGCTGCAGGGGCGAGAGGTCGAGGTCGCCAAGGTCCAGGGACTGGTGATCGAGAAACACGGCGCGACGCGGGCTGGGCATGAAATTCTCCGGTGCAGGGCGGGGTATCGGTGTTGTGGCCATTCGCGGGTGAACCCGCTCCCACAGGTACACCACTGTCCTCAGGGGCGCTGAATACCTTGTAGGAGCGGGTTCACCCGCGAAGAGGCCCTCGGTGCCAGCACATATCCTGAAGTTGCCCGCCGCAGTGTCTAGCCCAACCTTGCCGCCCGTCAACGCCCGCCGCTCATACCTTCGCCAGGCAAATCATTCCTTCGGCTGATTTAGCCGTCACATTCACGAACTACATTAGTTCCAGACTTGTCCGGCCCGCTTTTCAGAAAAGGGATACCCATGCTGCAGACCCGCATCATCAAGCCCGCCGAGGGCGCCTACGCCTACCCACTGCTGATCAAACGCCTGCTGATGTCTGGCAGCCGCTATGAAAAGACCCGCGAAATCGTCTACCGCGACCAGTTGCGGCTGACCTACCCACAGCTCAACGAGCGCATTGCCCGCCTGGCCAATGTGCTGACCGAGGCCGGGGTGAAGGCCGGTGATACCGTGGCAGTGATGGACTGGGACAGCCACCGCTACCTGGAATGCATGTTCGCCATCCCGATGATCGGCGCCGTGGTGCACACCATCAACGTGCGTCTGTCGCCCGAGCAGATCCTCTACACCATGAACCACGCCGAAGACCGCGTGGTGCTGGTGAATAGCGACTTCGTCGGCCTTTACCAGGCCATCGCCGGGCAATTGACCACGGTCGACAAGACGTTGCTGCTGACCGACGGCCCCGACAAGGCCGCCGACCTGCCCAACCTGGTTGGCGAGTACGAGCAACTGCTGGCTGCCGCCAGCCCGCACTACGACTTCCCGGACTTTGATGAGAACTCGGTCGCCACCACCTTCTACACCACTGGCACCACCGGCAACCCCAAGGGCGTGTACTTCACCCACCGGCAACTGGTGCTGCACACCTTGGCCGAAGCCTCGGTCACCGGCAGTATCGACAGCGTGCGCCTGCTGGGCAGCAACGATGTGTACATGCCGATCACGCCGATGTTCCACGTGCATGCCTGGGGTATTCCGTATGCCGCCACCATGCTCGGCATGAAGCAGGTGTACCCCGGTCGCTACGAGCCGGACATGCTGGTCAGGCTGTGGCGTGAAGAGAAGGTCACCTTCTCCCATTGCGTACCGACCATCCTGCAGATGCTGCTCAACTGCCCGAACGCCCAGGGCCAGGACTTCGGCGGCTGGAAGATCATCATCGGCGGCAGCTCGCTGAACCGTTCGCTGTACCAGGCTGCGCTGGCTCGCGGTATTCAACTCACCGCCGCGTATGGCATGTCCGAGACCTGCCCGCTGATATCCGCCGCCCACCTGAACGACGAACTGCAGGCCGGTAGCGAGGATGAACGGGTCACCTACCGCATCAAGGCCGGTGTACCGGTGCCGCTGGTCGAGGCGGCCATTGTCGACGGTGACGGCAATTTCCTGCCCGCTGATGGCGAAACCCAAGGCGAACTGGTGCTGCGTGCGCCATGGCTGACCATGGGCTACTTCAAGGAGCCGGAAAAGAGCGAGGAGCTGTGGCAGGGTGGCTGGCTGCATACCGGTGATGTCGCCACCCTCGACAACATGGGTTACATCGACATCCGCGACCGCATCAAGGACGTGATCAAGACCGGGGGCGAGTGGATTTCCTCGCTCGACCTGGAAGACCTGGTCAGCCGCCACCCGGCCGTGCGCGAAGTGGCGGTGGTGGGGGTGGCTGACCCGCAGTGGGGCGAACGGCCGTTTGCCCTGCTGGTGGTGCGCGAGGGCCAGGTCATCGACGCCAAGGCACTGAAGGACCACCTCAAGCCGTTCGTCGAGCAAGGTCATATCAACAAATGGGCGATTCCCAGCCAGATCGCCGTTGTTACTGAAATTCCCAAGACCAGTGTCGGCAAGCTCGACAAGAAGCGCATTCGCCAGGACATCGTCCAGTGGCAAGCCAGCAACAGCGCCTTCCTTTCCACGCTGTAACTGTGCTGCGGGTCGTGTGCGACAGAACACGACCCGCATGCTAGAGCGTCTGGCGCCTTGCCAAATGGCGAAAATGCGCCATCCTTGAGCGTTGCCAGCGCGCACGCGGAGCAAAATTACAGCGAGTTGGCGGCACGGAGCGCAAATCACACTTTAGAGGGATCAAGCGCCTGTGCCTTGCTGGCTATAGTCGGGGCCAGGGGATTTTCAGGAATGGGGGAGGGCGTCACGCGCAAGCCGTGTCGCCGCAGGTGCAAGCCTGCAAACCGGTCGCTCGGGCCGTTCTTGAAAGGACTCACTGCCATAACAATAAAGTACATGGAGTAGCGTCGATGAAATCTGCAAACCTGTTCTGGCGCCGGGCCAAGTTGCCGCTGGCCGTCAGCCTTGCTTCCACGCTCGCAAGTCCTGCTTTCGCTGTCAGTTTCAACATTGGTGAAATCGAAGGCCAGTTCGACTCGTCGCTCTCCATTGGCGCCAGCTGGTCGACCGCCAACCCCAACAAGAACCTGATCGGGGTGAACAACGGCGGCAAGGGCCTGTCGCAGACCTCCGACGATGGCCACCTGAACTTCAAGAAGGGCGAAACCTTCTCCAAGATCTTCAAGGGCATCCATGACCTGGAGCTGAAGTACGGCGATACCGGCGTGTTCGTGCGCGGCAAGTACTGGTACGACTTCGAGCTGAAGGACGAAAGCCGCCCGTTCAAGGACATCAGCGATTCCAACCGCAAGGAAGGCGCCAAGTCTTCCGGTGCCGAGCTGCTCGACGCCTTCGTCTACCACAACTACTCGATTGGCGATCAGCCTGGCTCGGTACGTTTTGGCAAGCAGGTGGTGAGCTGGGGCGAAAGTACCTTCATCGGTGGCGGCATCAACTCGATCAACCCCATCGACGTGTCGGCGTTCCGTCGCCCTGGGGCCGAGATCAAGGAAGGCCTGATCCCGGTCAACATGTTCTACGTCTCGCAAAGCCTGACCGACAACCTGTCGGCCGAGGCCTTCTACCAGCTTGAGTGGGACCAGACGGTTGTCGACAACTGCGGCACCTTCTTCTCGCAGCCAGACATCATTGCCGACGGTTGCACCGACAACCTGCGCGTGCTCAACAGCAGCCGTACGGTACCGGGTGCGGCCCAGCAGTTCCTTGCCACCCAGGGTGTGAACATCAATGAAGAGGGCGTGATGGTGCGCCGTGGCGCCGACCGCGATGCACGCGACAGCGGGCAGTTCGGTGTGGCCATGCGCTACATGTTCGAGCCGTTGGACACCGAGTTCGGTGCCTACTTCATGAACTACCACAGCCGTGCGCCGATCTTCAGCGCCACCGGTGCACCGGCCTCGGTGTTCTCCGGTATCGCTGGCCTGCCGGCACAACTGCGCGCCCTGGCGCCGCTGATCGTGGCAGGCAACTCGCAGTACTTCGTCGAGTACCCGGAAGACATCCGCCTCTACGGCCTGAGCTTCTCCACCACGCTGCCCACCGGCACGGCCTGGAGCGGTGAGATCAGCTACCGGCCCAACGCCCCGGTGCAGTTGAACACCACCGATATCCTGTTCGCCGGTGTTCGACCGTTGGGCGGCGCACTGACCAACGCTTCGCTGCTGACCGGCACGCCGGGCCAGGACCTGCACGGCTACCGCCGCAAAGAGATCACCCAGTTCCAGACTACCCTGACGCACTTCTTCGACCAGGTGATGGGCGCCAGCCGCATGACCGTGGTGGGTGAGGTGGGCGTTACCCACGTCGGTGGCCTGGAGAACGCACACGACACCCGCTACGGCCGTGACCCGGTGTTCGGCCCTGGCCCGTTGCCTTCCACCGGCGGCGCAGATACCTGCCAGGCACTCAACGCCAGCACCATTGCCGGCGCCGGTGCCGGTGCGTCCACCACCAACCTGAACCGCAAGTGCGAGAACGACGGCTACACCACCAGCACCTCGTGGGGCTACCGCGCCCGTGTCATCTGGGATTACAACGACGTGTTTGCCGGTATCAACCTCAAGCCGAGCGTGGCCTGGTCGCATGACGTGTCCGGCTACTCGCCAGGCCCTGGCGCCAACTTCGAGGAAGGCCGCAAGGCGGTCAGCCTGGGCCTGGACGCCGAGTACCAGAACACCTACACGGCGAGCCTGTCCTACACCAACTTCTTCGACGGCAAGTACAGCACCGTGGATGACCGCGACTTCGTCGCCCTCAGCTTCGGCGTGAACTTCTAAGCACACAGATCCAGGACGACACGACATGAACAAGACCAGAAGTCTGCTGCAAGCCGGTGTGCTGGGCCTGTCCCTGCTGGCGACAAGCGTCATGGCTGCAGTATCCGCCGACGAGGCGGCCAAGCTGGGCAGCACCCTGACCCCGATGGGTGCCGAAAAGGCCGGCAACGCCGATGGCTCGATCGGCCCGTGGGAGCCGCTGTCGAAGACCGCAGGCAGTGTCGACGGCAAGGGCTTCCTGTCCGACCCGTACGGCAGTGAAAAGCCGCTGTTCACCATCACGGCGCAAAACGCCGACCAGTACAAGGACAAGCTCTCGCCCGGCCAGCTGGCCATGCTCAAGCGCTACCCGGACACCTACAAGATCCCGGTGTTCAAGACCCACCGCGGCTCCACGGCGCCTGCCGATGTGTTCGCTGCCATCAAGGAAAACGCCACCAAGACCACCCTGGTAGAGGGCGGCAACGGCCTGAACAACTTCCGTACGGCCGTGCCTTTCCCGATCCCGAAAACCGGCCTGGAAGTGATCTGGAACCACATCACCCGCTACCGCGGCGGCAGCGTCAGCCGCCTGGTGACCCAGGCCACGCCGCAGCAGAACGGCTCGTTCAACCCGGTGTACTTCTCTGACCAGTTCGTCTTCCGCGACAAGATGAAGGACTACGACCCGAACAACCCGGGCAACATCCTGTTCTACTTCAAGCAGGAAGTGACCGCGCCTGCGCGCCTGGCCGGCACCGTGCTGCTGGTGCACGAAACCCTCGACCAGGTGAAGGAACCGCGCAAGGCGTGGATCTACAACGCCGGCCAGCGCCGTGTGCGCCAGGCGCCGCAGGTATCGTATGACGGCCCGGGCACCGCCGCCGACGGCCTGCGTACGTCGGACAACCTGGACATGTTCAACGGCGCGCCAGACCGCTATGACTGGAAGCTGGAAGGCAAGAAGGAGCTGTACATCGCGTCCAACGCCTTCAAGCTCGATGACCCCAAGCTCAAGTACAGCGACATCATCAAGGCCGGGCACATCAACCAGGACCTGACCCGTTACGAGCTGCGCCGCGTCTGGCACGTAGTTGCAACCCTCAAACCGGGCCAGCGGCACATCTATGCCAAGCGTGACTTCTACATCGACGAAGACACCTGGCAAGCTGCGGTGATCGACCAGTACGACGGCCGTAACCAGCTGTGGCGCGTGTCCGAGGCCCACGCCCAGCCGTATTACAACGTCGAAGTGCCGTGGTACACCCTGGAAGCCATCTACGACCTGCAGTCCGGTCGCTATCTGGCCCTGGGCATGAAGAACGAAGAAAAGCGCGCCTACGACTTCGGCTTCAGTGCCAGCAAGGCCGACTTCCAGCCTGCAGCGTTGCGCCAGTCGGGTATTCGCTAAGCACTGCGTGACCCCATAAGCCCCGGTTTTCCGGGGCTTTTTTATTGCCTGTCCTCTTCGCGGGTGAACCCGCTCCCACACATAGCTCACAGGGCTTGAAATCTTCGCGATTCCTGTGGGAGCGGGTTCACCCG
>NZ_JACVZC010000156.1 GCF_016658545.1 Pseudomonas sp. S37
GGAGCGGCTTTAGCCGCGAACACCGGCTTCGCCGGTGCCATCCACCGCGCCACCCTCTTCGCCCCCCCCCCCACAAGGCCCTACGCAAATTAACTACCTGACCCCATGACCTGAAGCAGTTTCCCCCACCACGGCAAGGTCTATGCTAACCCGGCGATAACCCAAGCTCACTCGGATAGACACGGAGGCTCTTATGAAAGCTGCTGTTGTTGCACCAGGCCGTCGCGTGGACGTGGTAGAGAAAACCCTGCGCCCCCTCGAACACGGCGAAGCGCTGCTGAAGATGCAATGCTGTGGCGTGTGCCACACCGACCTGCACGTAAAAAATGGCGACTTCGGTGACAAGACCGGCGTCGTGCTGGGGCACGAAGGCATCGGCGTGGTTCAGGAAGTCGGCCCCGGCGTCACCTCGCTCAAGCCGGGCGACCGCGCCAGCGTTGCCTGGTTCTATCAGGGCTGCGGGCATTGCGAATACTGCACCAGCGGCAACGAAACCCTGTGCCGCGAAGTGAAAAACGCCGGCTACACCGTCGACGGCGGCATGGCCGAGGCCTGCATCGTCAAGGCCGACTACTCGGTCAAGGTACCCGACGGCCTGGACTCCGCTGCGGCCAGCAGCGTCACCTGCGCCGGCGTCACCACCTACAAGGCGGTGAAGATCTCCAACATTCGCCCCGGCCAATGGATTGCCATCTACGGCCTTGGCGGCCTGGGCAACCTGGCGCTGCAATATGCCAAGAACGTGTTCAACGCCAAGGTAATCGCCATCGACGTCAACGAAGAGCAACTGCGCTTCGCCAGCGAGATGGGCGCCGACCTGGTCGTCAACTCGCGCACTGAAGACGCAGCCAAGGTCATTCAGGAGAAGACCGGCGGTGCGCATGCTGCCGTTGTCACTGCCGTGGCCAAAGCAGCGTTCAACTCCGCCGTAGATGCCCTGCGCGCGGGCGGTCGACTGGTGGCGGTCGGCCTGCCATCGGAGGCGATGAACCTGAACATCCCACGCCTGGTGCTGGACGGCATCGAAGTGATCGGCTCGCTGGTCGGCACACGGCAGGACTTGCAGGAGGCGTTCCAGTTCGCGGCTGAAGGCAAGGTGGTACCCAAGGTAACCTTGCGGCCAATCGAAGACATCAACCAGATCTTTGAAGAGATGCTGGAAGGCAAGATCAAAGGCCGGATGGTGATCCAGCTCGAAGGCTAATTGCCTGATGACTGCCCATTGCCAACAAACCCAAAGCCCGTAGATGATGCTCTACGGGCTTTTTGCCTTTTCACTCACTCGTCAAGGAACAGACCATGAGCTTCGACTGGCATGCAGGGCCGATCACCCGCTCTACGCCGCTGGACAAGCACTACCGCAACACCCAGAAGGTTCGTCAGTTTCTGCTCAGCGAGTGCGGGGCGGCATTCAAGTTTGACCGGGCTTTCATGGCCTGGATCAAAAGTGGCACGCCGTCCACCATGGGCGACGTTGCGGACGAATGGCTGCGGATATACCGGTAAGCGCCAGCATCGGGCACCACCGCGCAATCTTGCTCGGCCCTGCGCTCGCGGTCGGCAGCCGCCTCTTTCAGTATCTTGTCCAACGATTCAACCATGCTGGAATAATCCATTCCCTGACTCCTTCGTTGGTGGGTTTCACTTACGTTCAACGATAGCTGCTAAAGGTTTCAGAATTGCTTGAGGAAACATCTGCGTACCAAAAACCTGCCCTTACGTGTGGCTGACCCACCACCGCAACGGGAGGTTCAAAGAAACGCCTGGCAGATTCTCGTCTGTGAGGGTTCAATAGCGTTAACCACCCACAGCCAAAGGATGCACATGACCATTCGCAGCCTGGCCAAAAATCTCCCGCCAGACCCGGACAACGTGGGCTGGGTACTCGGATGGGGCGTGCTACGAGACCGCCATCCATGGCATTTGGTCGACGTATACGCCGACCAGCGTACAGCCAAGGTCGAAGCAGCGCTCCGCGGTGCTGGCTACGTTGTCGAATACGGCTCGCACCGGCTTGGGTCGGATGAATTCATTTGCGGTGCCAGCCTGCCTGAAGGCTGACATGCATGCGCCTGTAGCCCGGCGGGTTCGAATTCACGATGCCTGTAGGGCCCCGGCGCTCATGCGCTGGTAGCACCAGAGCGCGACCAGCAACACCGCAGCCCCAGCGGCCAAGGCCACGTTGAACCCGGCCTTGGCGCCCCATGCATCCACCACCTGCCCCGATGCCGCTGCACCGCCGGACACGCCAATGTTAAGGCCGGCAAGCAACCAGGTCATGCCTTCGGTCAGCCTGTTTTCCGGCACGATGCGCTCTACCAGCGACATCGCCACGATCATGGTCGGCGCAAAGAACAGGCCCGCGACCAGTACCGCGCCAGCCAACCCGACAATGTTCCCCGCCTGCAGCAGCGGCAAGGTCGTCACTGCTGTCGCCAACCCGCCCAGCAGAAGCAGCTTGTGTAGCGGGGTATCGAGTTTCAGCGCACCGAATACCAGCCCGGCGACACAGGAACCGAAGGCATAGCAGGACAACACCACACTTGCCGCGGCCGGCATGCCCATGTGCTCGGCGAACGCCACGCTGACGATGTCGACAGTACCGACGATCACGCCCATGGCGACCATCAGCAGCGTCAGTAGACGTACATCGGCAAGCCGGAATATTGAACGGCTGCCCTGCCCGGCGGCAGGTGCGGACTCTACCGGCGGCTCGGTGCCGACCTGCACCACTAAGGCGGACACGCCGATGGCCAGGAGTATGGCGGCAGCCAGAGGCCCCGCCTGTGGCAGTATCACCACGCTCAAGCCCACCGAAATCGGCGGGCCAGCAATGAAGGTGACTTCGTCGAGCACGGTTTCCAGCGAATATGCGGTCTGCAATTGCGCCTTGCCACGGTAGATCGTGTTCCAGCGCGCGCGAACCATCGCCGACATGCTGGGCATGAAGCCGGCAAGCGCGGCCCCGACGAACAGCGTCCACTGCGCCAGCCGCCAATAGCTGCAAACCAGCAGCAAGAGGATGCCCAGCACACTCACCCCGGCGACGGCAGGTAATACCCGACGCTGGCCATGGCGGTCTACCAGACGCGAACTTTGCGGCGACATCAGCGCATAGGTCAGCACGAAGGTGGCCGCCACCGCACCGGCCAAGCCGTAGCTGCCGGTGATCTGCGACAGCATGGTAATGATCCCGATACCGGTCATCGGCAATGGTAGACGGGCCAACAGGCCAGCCAGGGCAAAGGCCTTGGTGCCCTTGGCCTGGAACAAGGTGCGGTAGGTACTGAACATGCTCGACTCTCCTTATCGAAAAACCCTTGCGCAGTGATGCATCAGGGCAAGATTACATACGTTACGTATGATTAAACCTTATTATCATACGTAGTGAATGTAAATCTTCATGATCGGTGCCCCCGGTGGTGACGTTTTGCAAATCAGGTAACGTTCGACACAACCAGGCCCGGCCCAGATAATCGGAGCTCTACAGGAATGCCCAGGAACGAATGCCATGGATTGTCTTCCGACGCTGGTCACAGATCGGCTGGTTCTCACGCCTCTTCAGTTAGAGGATTTCTCCATCATCCAAGAGCTGTTCCCCTGCTGGGAGGTGGTTCGTTACCTTGATCGTCGTGTCCCATGGCCGTATCCAGAAGACGGTGCGCTGATCTATGTCCGAGATATCGCTCTGCCTGCCATGGCCGCAGGTCGTGAATGGCACTGGATGATCCGCATGCGTAACGATGCTGGCTGCACCTTGGGCAGTATTAGTTTGTATGACCAGCCTGGTAACAACAGGGGCTTCTGGCTCGCACCGCAGTGGTGGGGAAAGGGCTACATGCGTGAGGCATGCCGGATTATCAATGCCTATTGGTTCGAGACGTTGTCGCGTCCGGTCATGCGGGCTCCCAAAGCGATTGCCAACAACGCATCTCGCAAGGTCTCGGAGCATGAGGGCATGCGCTTGGTAGAGGTGCGGGCAGGCGATTTTGTATCTGGACCGATGGAGGTCGAAATATGGGAGATGACGCGTGCTGACTGGTTAGAAAGGTTAACTGCCAGTCGCTAGGCCCTGTACGAAAAGAGATGTCGCAAACACCGCATGGAACAAGCCAGTGAGACCATGGCGGCGTAACTTTTCGCGAGCTTGTCGAAGCGTGTCACGATCCGACGGCTCTCTTTCAGCCAGCCAAACATGCGTTCGATGATGTTGCGCTGTCGGTATTTGGGCCGGTCGAACAGTCTGGGTTAGCCTGGCTTGGGCTTGCGCTTCATTGAGCGCGGCGGGATGACGGGCTGCATTCGATATTGGTCGCAGTAGCGGCGTAGCGCTTAGGCGTCGTAGCCCTTGTCGGCGAGAAGCCATTTGCAGCGCTTGCGCGGGCGGCCACGTTGGCTCGATGGAATGCTGACCTCGTCCAACAGTGGTTGTGCGTAGCTGATGTCACTGGCTTGACCGCCAGAGAGAAGGAAGCGCAACGGTATCCCGTTGGCGTCGCAGAGCATGTGGATTTTGGTTGTCAGGCCGCCACGACTGCGGCCTAGAGCGTGATCGGCAGGCTCGTCAGGCCCCCTTTTTTCCGCGATCCAGATGAAGCACGGGTTGCTCTAACAGCGGTCGATTCGATCATCCAGGTGTGGGGATCGATCAAGCCTTTGTCATTGAGTCTGAGGTGCAATCGTCTGAGCATCTGATCGAACGTTCCGCGATTTCGCCAGACTCGGAAGCGGTGATAGACCGTCGCCCAAGACCCGAAACGCTCGGGCATATCTCGCCAGGCTGCTCCTGAGCAGAGCACCGAGAGCACACCATCGAGCATCAAGCGATCACTGCTGCGGGGCCTGCCCCTGACGTGGGCTGCCGTAAAGAGATCGGCGACCACTGCCCACGCTTCATCCGAGAGTTCGTACCGCTTTGCCATCACAGAATTCCTTTCCGTAGATGGTCGGCGACTGTACAGACCCCAGGTTGTTCCGGGGCCACATTTCAGTTTCTTGGGATTTCAGACAGAGCCTAGGTCAGCCCGCGCCTCGGCCCCTCCTCCAGATCCCGCAGATGGCGCGCGCACGCATTGCGAATGTCAGGCCCCGCGACACGCTCACCGGAATGCACCTCCCTGGCGTAGTCCGTCGCAGGGTCGTCAACCGGAGAACTCCGCGAACTGGTCTTCTTTTGGCTCATCGTCTTTTACTTGCACCTTGGATCGCGCAGCCGGTGTCAGGCCGAATTCGACCAGGTAGCTTTTGAAGCGGCGGTCTACGTCGGCCAACATGGCCACCGCCGGGTTCGCCTTGAGCACCAGTTCGCCCTGGGTGCTGGTGGTTTCGTAAGTCCGCCCCTGCGCATCAATCACATCACGCAGGGCAAGGATTTCGGAGTAGCAGTCGTAGAGGCGCTCAAGCGCAAAGCCATCGGCTTCGGTAAGCCCCCCCCATGCGGTCAAGCAGCACAGTGAGTCGCCCCCACGCCACCTGGCCATCAGAACTCAAATGATCTGGGGCACTGGGAATACGCTTGGCGGGCTGAGGCTCGTTCATCGGGCGCTTACCGGGATTCCCTCTGACAAGCTTCAGCTCCGTCGGTGTGGGTCGTCTCCCGGCCATTTTCTGCTCTCAAAAAAAATCATTTCATTTCGCGGTTTTGCGCACGGAGGGGGGCGATCGGTCAGGAAAGGTTTCCGAAAAAACATTTTCACCCCCCTACCCTCTGGGATGGGGTCCAGCGCCGCCCGGAATCCCTCAGGAGGGCCGATTCCAGTGATGCTTGGGGTCCAGCGGCCTGCCGCTGACGTCGCACCCTGCCTCGCGCTCTGACTTCTCCAGGCGCTGCTTGTATGAGCTGTGGCAGTTAGTGCACAGCGACTGCCAGTTGGACCGGCCCCAGAAAAAGACCATGTCGCCGCGGTGCGGACGAATGTGGTCGACGACAGTGGCTGCCTTCTTGAGGCCGGCACTCTCACATCGAACGCACAAAGGATTCTTCCGCAACCATCCTTCGCGGGCTTGCTGCCAGGGGTAACCGTATGGGCTTGGCTTCTTATCGGGTACAGCTGGAGGCATGCTTTAACCCTGCGCTTTACGGGACAAGAACAGGTCAGAGTAGCCGCGCAACTTTTCTACCCCCATGAAGCCAACAGCACCACCCGCGAACGTAGCCATGCCCTGCGGCAGGCCCATCCACTCAAGCAACGGCACCAGCGCCAGGGTGATGAGGCGGCAGAGCGCGCCCTCCAACATCATCTGTCGACGCGTGCCGCCGCCGTACACTACCCGAAGGGCAGCGATCAACACTGACAGGCCCGTGGCATACAGTTGCGGCTGGTGCGCAAGCACCCAAGTGATCAGGGCGGCCCACAGGCCGGGATCTTTCTCAGGCATTTTGCCCACCTCGATTGCCCCCGTAATGGGAGAATTTTGCCACTTTGGTGCTGATAGCCGGGGAAAGCCCATGCTATCGTTAGTCTCGCAGTTGGATATTTGCCAGAGAAGTCACAAGAACATCGCAAGCAGCAAACTGAAAAGCACAGTTTAGAAAAGATTTACTGAGAGAATTTATGAAATCACCCCATAAAAATATTTTAAGCACGACCACAATCTTGATTGAATCAACAAGTTCTGGAGGGACTTCAAGGGGCACTGGCTTTATGTTCTCATTTAGCATCGCCGCCGACGAAGCGATGCCAATGCTTGTCACGAACAAGCACGTTCTAGAAAATACAACCAAGATTAAACTAAAAATCTCGATCTCCGACCCTTCAGACCACTCGAGAAAAATCGGAACTACCGAATACACGATTAAATCTGGCGTTGAGAATTTAATCTTCAACCATCCAGACGCCAACATTGATCTTGCAGCCATTAATATCGCCGCCATACTCAACGATATGGTTAACAGCGGAATTTATGGCCACGGAAATATGTTCTCGGAGAACGACCTAGTAACAGGTGAAGAGCTTGATGACCTTGGAATAGCCGAGGAAATTCTGATGGTGGGGTACCCAACAGGGCTTTCAGATGAGGTGAACAATCTACCAATCGTTCGCCAAGGTGTTCTCGCTAGCGATCCGAAGGTGAAGTTCAATGGCCGCGAGCAATTCATGATTGACTGCGCCTGCTATCATGGTTCAAGCGGAAGCCCTATAATTCTTAAAGCTAAACAAACCGTCGACGTGAAAAATGGCGCAATTACAGTCGTAAACCGCAGAAACGCTCTTCTAGGCGTCCTATTCGCAGGACCAACTACAACTGCGCACGGCAAGATCACCATTAAAAACATTCCAACTACTACCGGAGAGGCAGCTCAATTCGATCACTTAATCAACCTAGGATACGTCATACCATCGAGAATGATTCTAGAATTGAAGAATGAAGTTCTTGCGAGAGCTCCGGGTGCTGAGGTGGATATTTCCAAAGTCGTAACAAAGTTTTGAACACGGAGCTCCGTGTGGTAGTTGTCGAGCTAGTTGAACCGTGAACCTCAACTGAAACGAAAAACCCGGCTTATTGGGCCGGGTTCTTGTATGTTTTAGCCGTAGGCGAAATTATCACGATGACGAAACAGTGCCAGAGCGCTCCTCAAAGCGTCAAGCGGCTTTTTCGCTCTGGTTTTCGCCGCGTTCACAGAGACGCTGAACCACTGCAGCAATAGGCTTCAGCGCTTGCTTATCGAGCTTATCGACGTGCGTGCAAAGCGCGTCCCAGATCGCCTGCCAGTCCCGTGCCCAGTTCTGTGGGTTCATCTTCTCGCCCGTACGATCCTCAACGAGCATGCACACGGCACCAGGGCCCATCGCCTCGCCGCCATTCACGAGCATCTTGTGGGACTGAAGCGCACCCATCGCCATCCAGTAAGCCCTCTGTTTTCTGCGATCAGTGAGCGAATCAAGCCCGCTAACGAGCCACACCAGGCCATGGGCAATGCTTAGATCGTTACCGGTTGCCACCGGCGAATACATGAAGTTTCCGAGATGGCGCAGCGACTTCGGCAGAGAATCGATAGCCACGAGCACCAAGCCGACGGCCAGCATGTGAGCGCAACGCGCATCTGTTAGCCGGCGCCCCGAGCGGGTCTCGTGCACACCTCAGTTCTGATTTCGTAGACCTCGGCGACCTCTTTGCCTTCATGGTTTTCCAACATCACCATCACCTTCGTTTCACCCGGGCCGCCCTTCTTACCGAGAACTGCAGCCTCTGCTGCGACGGCCAGTGCAGATGGCCGATCTTCGTGCAGTGCGTCGTGCCATGCTTGACGAGCGCTAATTACTTTCATGGTTCTTCCCCCTCAATCCCCGGTGTAGTTGGTGCCGCCGGCGCCGCGCCGGTTGCTCCCTGATATGTAGCCTCAGGCCCGGATGCCTGAGGGTTCTTCAACTGCTCGATCTGCCAGTGCGCGGCTTGCAGGGCCAGGCTGAGCTGGGTAACCAGTTCATCCAGGGCCAAGGACTCGCCTGTTGCCGCCTCCACCCAACCAGAGGAATTGCACCCTGTGCACGGCAGTTCGTAGCACGTGCCCATCGTGACCGCTCTCCCACGGCACAAAGGGCACTTGTCCAACTCGATCACGGCCTTCTTGAAGGCTGGGCCGTGCTTCTTCATCAGCCGACCACCTTCAGTCCTTGGGACCGCAGCGACTGGTCAGCAACACCACGGGCCCAATCTGCATCCGGGTCACCCATCTGGACGGGGAATGGGTTGGTGATGCGCAAGGCCTGGCGACTGGCCTGCCACGCCCAGCGAGCTGCCTGCACGTTGACCGTGTCCCGATAAATCATATGAACCGCCGACCCGCGGACCCCTTCGCCGTGCAGCAAAACAGGAACGCAGCAATGAGCAAGCGCAAGCCCCACAACATGCGCGCCAGGCTGGAGCGGACCTGCAGGGCCTTGGTGTCGGCAAACCATGCGGCCGTGGTCAACATCGACCCCAGCGGCCAGCAGGTGCTGATCTACTGGAAGAACCTCAAGCTGATCTGCGTGCGTCAAGTCGTCGACGCCGTCTGCGACATCCCTCACCGCTGGACGATCTACCTCCGCGTGCTCTGCCGTACGGAGTTCGGGGAGCGGTATCACAAGTCGATCGAGGTCGCGCCCCAGGATAACTACCGAGCCGAGCACCTGACCGACGTGATCGAAACGACCTACATGGACCTGCGGGCCACCGCCAACCCAAATCACCTGGTGGCGGCCGGCTGGATCGCCATACCCACAGACACAACGCTCGACGAAGCAGAGGCCGCAAAGATCTTTGCTGCTGTCGGCGCCTGGAATCAGCAGAAAGCAGCATGAATCGCATCATCGCGCGCGTCCGGCATGGCCGGCGCCAGCAGAACATCAATCTGCCGCCCAGCGGCATACCTCCCGAGGGAACGAAGAAATGCCTAAGCCAACCGACACCAGCGAATTTCTCAACGAACTCAACGGCGGCGCCTTCGCCAACCAGATTAGTCACGCCCTGTCCGAGGTAGCCGCGGGCGTCGTCGATCACGGTAAGCCAGGGAAAATCACCATCACCTTGGACTTCAGCCAGATCGGCGACTCTCACCAGGTGAAGATCAAGCACAAGCTCGCCTACAAGGTGCCGACTAAGCGCGGCGACCAAAGCGAGAACACAGCCTGGACACCCCGATGTACGTCGGAACCTGCGGCAACATTTCGTTGTTCCCGGAAAACACGACCAGCTCTTCACCCGTGAAGAAGCACCAGTTCACCCACGCTCGTAACTCAGCACCTACAAGGAAAAGCGCATGTCCCTCAGCAAAGAACCTCTCGAACTGATTCAAGAAAATGCCGTAGCTGCAGCTGGCATCCAACTGCCGGCCCTCGGCAAAGTTGCCGTTGCTCCGCAGAACTTTAACGTGGTTGATCTGGAACGCTACCAGGCCGGCCGTAACCGCTTCCGTGGCACCTACTCCACCCACTCTCTGGCCGACTACAGCGCCTACGTCGTCGAGCGCGCCGCGCTAGCCGCCCGTGGCTTCATCGACCTGGTACTGCTGAGGTGCCGGGCCACGCTGATGACCGCGCGGTACTGCGCCTCAAGGCTTCGGCTGCGTTCACCGCCGTCCAGGCAGTGTGCGGCCAGAGCCTGGCGCAGAAAGCCATGAGCGACTGGATCGAAGACTGGAACCAGCACCTCGCGGCCACCGATGAAAATGGCCAGACCATGACCATCGCCAAAGCGATTGCTGCGGTTCGCACCATCACCGTGAAGGCATCGTCCGAGAGCGATCACGCGGTAGGTGAAACCCGTGCCAGCCGCAGCACCATGGACCAGATCGAGGCAAGCAGCAAAGAAACCCTGCCTGCCTGGCTGGACTTCAAGGTCATTCCGTTCGAGGGCTTGGCCGAGCAAACGATTCGCCTACGTGTATCCGTCATCACCGGCGGCGCGCAGCCGGTGATGAAACTGCGCTGGATCGGTGAGGAAGCCCAGCACGAAGCCATCGCCCAGGAATTCAAGACGGTGCTCGACACCAAGATTGGCGCCGGTGCGAAGCTGTCCTTGGGTACCTTTGACGCGAGGTAAACGATGGCCGTGCCCTCGCTTCGCGAGGGCGTTCCTTAGCCATCAGCGCGATCACTCAAAGAGAGCTGAAGGAAACCGACTCCTAGAGATGATGAGTTTATCCCCTGCTACGTAACCCCTTTTGCGAGCAGCGTTCATGTATGCGCGAAGACTTTTGCCGTTGGGCATCGTTACCAATACTTGATAGATATCTTCGCTACCGCCAAAGGTTTCCGTCCTTGCGCGGACCATTTCATCAAACTGCAAGGAGTCAATGCAGCAAATCTCCTGTCCTTCCACGCAAACCAGGCCAAGGAAAACCTTCTTGTAGTTTTTTTTCGCGCTTTCTATCGCTGCAAGGACATCCGATGAGAAGTTGAAAAGATATTCGGCATGAGTGCCATTTGGCTCTTGCCTGTATTTCAGGAAAAGACACGTATCATCGTTGATTAGGAAAGCGTTGTTTACCTTCTTACCCTCAAGGCGTAAGGAATTGATTGCTGTAAAGCGATCATCCTCAGCAATCTGCATTAATGCCGCACCCAAATTCTGGTGCTCGGTTCGAATTTTCATTGTTGCTCCATAACCCGGCTCCATGCCGGCCAGCCATCAAACACCAACCAATCTCAAAAAGCCACCACACCAAGCTCGCACCGACCACGGAGGGCCGCGCATGCATGGAGAAAGCCATGATCGAAGCAACCGAGAAGCAGCTCAACCTGCTCTGGCATACCCTGGGCCTTAACCCGGGTTGCCGAACTGGCGGGAGAAACCACTTCCTCACCAGCCCAGGCTATGACGCCCCCAACAACCTTGATGTTCTGGTAGAGGCAGGCCTGATGACGCGCGGCAAGGCGCCGGCCTTCTGTGACGCGAATGACGTGGTATACCGAGCAACGCCTGAAGGAAACCAGTCGCGCTGGACAAGCTGCCACCACCACCGCCAACGCGAAAGCACACCAGGTTCGATACCTATCTCGACGAGTGCGAGTGCTACGACGGCTTCGCCCATTTCCTCGGAATCAACCAGCCGCAGATCCAGCAGCGCGGCACCTGGGGCGACTACGAATACCGGATGGTCCGCTACCCACGGGGAAGTTCCTCTACTGCGAGCATCGCCGGCCTACCCGTTTCGCGCACTGGTCGCCGTACGAGTCTGTTGAGGTCGCAGGCGAGTGGGCTCGTACCATGAAAGCGGCCAAGGCAAGCTACAAGGAAGCGCTTCGACTCAAGCTGGCTGAGCGCCGCGCCGAAAAGTATCGTCGCGCGGCCTGACCATCCTGCGCTGCCCGCCAGCGCCTTCCTACATCCAAACTTGCCTAGGCTCTGTCTGAAATCCCAAGAAACTGAAATGTGGCCCCGGAACAGC
>NZ_JACVZC010000157.1 GCF_016658545.1 Pseudomonas sp. S37
CGCCCGTCGGCGTCGCTGGCGTCAAGCCCCCCCCCGGGGGGGGGGGGGGCGGGGCGCCCGGCGCCGCCATCACCGTGATACGAGGAAACGGACATGAGCGCGATCGAAGGTGAACTGGGCATTCTCGCCCGTCGGCGCATCGAAGCCGAGATCATCAAACCCATCTATGAAATCCTGGTGCGCGACTATGGCAAGCAGCAGGCCCAGGCAGTGATCGGCGAAGCCGTTTCCGGCGCCGCCATTGCCGCCGGCCGCCAGTTCGCCGCGCGCGAACCCCAGGGGCCGAGCCTGGAAGGCTTCGTCGCCCTGCAGGAGTTGTGGGAAAAGGACGATGCGCTGAAGGTGGAAGTGATCGCCAGCGACGCCACCCGCTACGACTACGATGTGCACCGCTGCCGCTACGCCGAGATGTACCAGGAAATGGGCCTGGGCGAGATCGGCCACCTGCTGTCGTGCAACCGCGATGAAGTGTTCATTGTCGGCTACGACCCAAGCGTCAGCCTGGAGCGCACCACCACCATCATGGGTGGCGCGGCACGTTGCGACTTCCGCTACCGCCTGAAGGAGCAGAAGCCATGAGTGCACCGATACGGGTGGACGGCGACCGCCTCTGGCAGTCCCTGATGGAGATGGCGAAAATCGGCGCCACCCCGGCTGGTGGCGTGACACGCCTGGCACTGACCGAACTCGACCGCCAGGGGCGCGACCTGTTCGTGCGCTGGGCCGAAGAAGCCGGGTGCACCGTGCGGGTTGATGCAATGGGCAACATCTTCGCCCGCCGCGCCGGCGTGCAGGACCATCTGGCGCCAGTGGTCACCGGCTCCCATGGCGACTCCCAGCCGGCCGGGGGCAAGTTCGATGGCATTTATGGCGTGCTGGCAGGCATCGAGGTCCTGCGCTCGCTGAATGACCTGGGCATCCGCACCCAGCGCCCGATCGAGGTCATCAACTGGACCAATGAGGAAGGCTCGCGCTTCGCCCCGGCCATGATCGCCTCCGGCGTGTTCGCCGGCATCTACGACCTCGAGTACGGGCTGTCGCGCACCGACGCCGAAGGCGTCACCCTCGGCCAGGCATTGCAGGCCATCGGCTACGCCGGCAGCCACCCGGTCGGTGGCCAGGCAATCCATGCCGCGTTCGAGCTGCACATCGAGCAAGGCCCGATTCTCGAAGCCGCCGGTATCGACATCGGTGTGGTCACCGGCGCCCAAGGCCAGCGTTGGTTCGAAATCGAATTGCGCGGGCGCAGCGCACACGCAGGCACCACGCCCATGGATCATCGTCTGGATGCCGGGCTCGGCATGGCCCGGGTCATGGAGTTGGTGCACGGTATTGGCCTGGCACAAGGCGAACATGGCCGCGCCACGGTGGGCTGGGCCAACCTCTACCCCAACTCGCGCAACGTGGTGCCGGGCCGGGCCGTGTTCAGCGTCGAGTTCCGCCACCCGAATGAAACCACCCTTGAGGCGATGGAGGCACAACTGCGCAGCCAGGTGCAGGCCATTGCGCACGCGTTGGGCTTGGGTCAGGAAGTCAGGCGGATCTTCCAGTACGCCCCTATCGACTTCGATGCCGACTGCATTGCCAAGGTCGATGCAGCGGCCGAAGCCTTCGGCTACTCGCGCAAAACCATGATTTCCGGGGCTGGCCATGACGCCTGCTACCTCAGCACGGTTGCCCCGACCGCGATGATCTTCGTGCCGTGCGTGGAGGGCTTAAGCCACAACGAGGCAGAACACATTCACCCGCACTGGTCTGAAGCAGGCGCCAACGTCCTGCTCAGCGCCATGCTGCAAAAAGCCAATGAAGATACCGTTTGAGAGGGAGCGTTCAAGCGGGCAGATGCCCGACGTAGCCCTTGATGCACTGCTGATTGCGGTTCGAACAGGTAAGCCGAAGCGACAGATCAGGCGTCCTTGAATCCTGTACTGGCGCTGACGGGTTCCCAACATATCATTTCTTGTTCGACCGCCCTCATCCTGGCACGCGCACGCTCCACCGCATCGGCGCCCAGCAACAGGTGCAGCGGAGGCGGTTCGGCTGCCACGGCTTTCAGGATCGCTTGCGCCGCAAGCGCCGGGTCGCCTTGCTGGAGGTGGTTCAAGCGGTACAGAGCATCCAGTGCCGCCCCCACGGTTGACGCGTAAGCGGCATCCTGCGTATCCACCTGCCGCGGTTCCGTGTCGAGAAAGTCGGTACGAAACTGGCCAGGCGCAACGGCAGTGACTTTGATACCAAAGGGTTCAACCTCGCGAGCCAGGGTGGCCGTAATGCCCTCGAGGGCAAATTTGGTGGCGGCGTAAAGCCCCGCCCCTACGCCTGGTGCGCGCCCGGCGATCGAGGTGATGTTGATGATGTGCCCGCCTTTTTGCTTGCGCAAGTAAGGCAATGCCGTGCGAATGATCCGAATCGGCGCGAAGACGTTAACCTGAAACAGCTTGTGCAAGTCTTCATCGGTCGAGCTTTCGAGCGGCCCAAGCACTCCATAACCTGCGTTATTGACCAACACATCGATCCTGCCAAACGCCTCGAATGCCTGGTGGACTGCTGCGCTGACGCCTTCATCATCATTCATGTCGACCTTGAGCACGCGCAAGCGACCCTCGGGGGACTGCAGGTCTGGCGCTTCGCTGCGCACGGTTCCGATCACCTTGTCGCCATTTGCCAGGGCCGCTTTGGCGAGCGCCAAGCCAAAGCCACGCGAAACACCTGTAATGAACCAGCACTTCATGATTTGCCTCCTCGGGCATATTGTTGGAACTGCGGAGCAACATTCATGAAGTCGCTCCATGTGGCAGTCAGAATGATTTCAGCGCCGCGCGGCAGCAGACACCGCACCCAGGCGCATCTCGAAGTGGCCAGCCAGCTGAACGACAGCCACGCCCGCGAGAATCAACAGCATTGCGACCCAGGCAGTGACGGCTGTGGGTTCGCCCGACGCCACGCCAATCAACAGTGCCACCACCGGTGGGATGTAGGTCACCACCGAGGCCGCCACCGCGCCTTCACTTTCCACCAGGCGGTAGAACGCGATGTAGGCAACGCCGGTGCTGAGTACGCCGAGCCCAAGCACGATACCCACCATCGCCGCCGGCCTGGCCGCAAGGTTGGCAATCCCTGTCATGGGCGTGATCGCGGCCAAGGTGAGCAAGGTCAAGCCCAGCTGGTAGGTGGTCAACGCCACGGCCGGTATTTTCAGCGGCGAGATGAAGCGCTTCGTGTAGACGAACGAGGCCCCGAAGCACAGCGCCCCGAACAACATGAACGCCACCCCTTCAGGGTCCACTGCTTGCGCGCCAGACCACGGGGCGGCTATCAGCAGCATCCCGCAAAAGCCCATCAGGGTACCCAGGCCCTTGAGCAACCCCAGCCGCTCCTCACGCAAGAACAGCCAGGCGCACAGGAAGGCGAACAGCGGGATTGCACCATTGAGCAACCCGGCAACACCTGACGGTAGCAGTGCCGTCCCTGCGGTAATGGCAAAAAAGTAGACACTGCCTGCCAGGATGGACATCGCGGCAAAGTGGTGAAGGTGACGCATGTGCCGCCACCGCAGCACGCCGGTGAGCATGCCGTAGGCCGCAATAGGCAGAAAACCGAACAGCACACGAATGAAGGTGGTCTGCAGCGGCGTGATCAGTTGCGTCGACCATTGGAGAAAGGTGTAGGTACAGCCCCAGATGATACCTAGCCCCAAGCAGGTCAGTGCCGTGGTTCTTTTCATTGCTAACGCTACCTGTGAAAACGCTGAGCAAGGCCCGTCGTTGCAGCTGGACCGTTCGTGAAGATCGAATCAACCTATAACCGCCGCCCCGGCCCTGGCGATCTGGGTGTCCTGGTGCGATGCAACACCGGAAACGCCAATTGCGCCCAGGCATTGGCCCTCGTATCGCAGCGGCAAGCCGCCCTCCAGGCAGGTAAGGCCTTGCACGCTCAGCAGGCTCAGGCGCCCCTCCTGGACCATCGCTTCGAAGGCCATGGAGTCGCGCTTGCCGATGGCCGCGGTTCTGGCCTTTCCCTGGGCAAGCTCTGCACTGAGCAGGCTGGCTCCATCCATGCGCGCGAACGCCAACAGGCCGCCGCCTTCGTCCACCACGGCGATCGATACCGCCCAACCTTGGGCACTTGCGTGATCTATCGCTTGTTGCAAAATGACGCTGACAACGTCCAGATCCAATGCGTAACGGGTTTGCATGTCCATTGCTCCTTGAAAAAAGCAGGGGCGGTTCACGCCCCCGAAAGCCCACATAACAACTTGTGTTCAGAGGTCAATGACAATGTCCGATAGCGGCTTGCTACAGCACATCAGCCGCATGCCCTTGTCGATTTCCCTCTGCCGAATACCGCCGCCATGCTGCATGTCCACGCGGCCTTCGAGCAGCTGCGCCTTACAGGTGCCACAGATACCCTGGCTGCACGACGACGCAATCGCCACGCCCGAACGCTTGGCCGCGCCGAGCACGGTTTCCCCCTGGCGCGCGCTGAACACCGCACCGGACTTGCTGAAACGCACGCTAAATGCAGCCAGCTCAGCACCGGCCATTGGCGGCGGCGCTGCCGCGTTGCCTGCATCCAGCGGCGCCACCCCTCCAAGGCTGAAGCTTTCGCAGTGGTACCGGGACATGTCGAACCCCTGCCCCATCAGCATGTCGCGCACCGCCTGCATGTAGGGCCCAGGCCCGCAGACGAACACTTCACGGGCCCGCCAGTCCGCGACCTGGGCCTGCAGTACAGCGAGGTCGAGCCGCCCAACCGGCCCATCCCATGCAGGCTCGTCCCCAACACCTTCGACGATGTTGAGCACCTTGAGCTGCGGATGCCGACGCGCCAGCCGCTGGAGTTCCTCGCGAAAAATGATGTCGCCTGGCGTGCGAGCGCTATGCATGAACACCACATCACGATCCAGGTCCAGATCGGCAGCTGCCCGTACCATCGACATCAACGGCGTTACCCCGGAGCCTGCGGAAAAGAACAGGTAGCGCTGCGCAGCAACGCCACTTGCCGTAAAGGCCCCGGATGGGCCGTAGGCCGATATCGCATCGCCCGGGCGCAGGTTGTCGTGCAGCCAATTGGACACAGGCCCGTTGGCCACACGCTTGACCGTGATACTCAAGGTGAAGGGCCGGGTTGGCGAGGACGACACGGTGTAGCATCGCGACTGCCGCGCTGCCCCCATGTCGACGTCGAGGGTGATGAACTGCCCAGGCTCGAAGCAGAACAATTCGCCGCTAGCCGCGCTGAAGGTAAACGTGCGCACATCGTGGGTTTCCTGCACGGTGCCGATGCAGGTCAGCATGCGCCTTTCCGAGCTTGGCCAGAATGTGCCCACACGTGCCCAGGTGGCCGGGTCTGATACTTTGTCGAACATCATCATTGCAAACCTCCGCAGGCTCGGGCCCGCCGGTGACACCGCCAATCAACGAACCCCATGCGCCGCGAGCCTGGCCGAGTACCAGCTGGCGAAGCGTTCCAGGAATACTTCGGTGTACCTGGAATAAGGCCCGGGCACGTAACCGGGGTCCTGCGTGCCGCAATGGTTGATCGCGACGAAGCGGGCATCGGCCGCATTGGTGGCCTTCCACACTTCGGTCAGTTGCTCGAGGTCGTAGTCGACGCCCTCCACCGCATCTGCGCGAACCAGCCACTTGCTGCGCACCAGGGTGGTATCCGGTGTCAGGGGAATGCAGTAGGTAACTACCGCGTGGTCGCTCATCACATGGGTCCAGGAGTGATGCGTCCACAGATGGCTGCTGCCCAGGTCCCGACGTGTCCCGCCGCCGAGCAACTTCTGGCAGGCAACATGGGTGGTCATGGTCTGGGACTCACCTGCACCGATGATGACCTGGCGTTGGGCGCGAAACATGGTGGGCTTGTCGTCGGCCATTTCATCGACCACATGGTGGATAATGCCGTCGGCGTCCCAACTGGCACGCTGGCGTTCGCTCAAGGCCTCGAACGCATCGACGTGCTCGCGCTCTTGCTGGGTCATTTCTTCAGTGCAGTAGCCCAAGTCTGCCGAGGAAAGGCTGACCAGCAGCTCCGGATGCCCACCGGCACAGTGGTAGCACTCGCGGTTGTTCTCGATCACCAGCTTCCAGTTGCCCGCTTCGATGATGTCGCTCTCGTAGGCGATCTTGGTATTGCGCAGGTCGTACGGCGACCACCTGGCGGTCATTTCCGCTTCCAGCCTGGCGATGTCCGTGGGCGGGTTGTCGGACAGGCAGACGAACAGTACACCGGCAATGTCGCGCACATGCACCGGCATCAGGCTGCGGCAGTTGCGATCGAAGTCGGCCCCCATGTGCCCGGCGTGCTTGAGGGCGCCGTCCAGGTCATAGGTCCATTGATGGTAGGGACAGACCAGCATGCCCACGGTCGACTTGCCCGGATCCTTGAGCCGCGATCCACGGTGGCGGCAGACATTGCGAAACGCCCTGATCAGGCCATCGTCATCGTGCACCAGCAACACCGACGCGCGGCCGATGTCCACGGCATAGACATCGCCGGGCTCGGGCACATCGGCCGCGACGCCGACCATGATCCAGTGTTTTTGAAAGATGACCTCGATGTCATTGTCCAGCACATCCTGACGACCATATAAGTCGCTCGGCATGCTGAAACCGGGTTGACGCTCGTGCAGAAGATCCTTGTGCGATTTCGGAAACACGGTTGCCATGCTTGCGCTCCACTTGTCTTGTTGTTTTTCAAGTTCTGGAAACACCACAACACACGCTGACTATTCGCCTCACCGCCTTACTTGCTCATGACGGCCCACTTGTCGATCAACTTGGTATTCTGCCCCCACCATTTATCCACGGCCTGCTGCATGCTCATGCCATCGTTGACCGACATATTGATTGCGGTGATTTCATCGATGGGCACATACAAGCTGGCCATGGCTTCACGTGCCCGCGGATTGGCAACAGAGAAACCTTTCTTGGCGATCCAGTAATAGGTTTGTGGCGGCGGAAATACGCCCTTGGGGTCTTCCAGGTAGCGAACCTTGAACTTCATGTCCATCCATGACGGCTGCCACAACAGGGTGACGATGGGCGCTTTACGCTCGATGGCCGACTGCAACTGGGCGGTCATGGCCGCAGTGCTGCCATCCACCAGGGTGTACTGCAGCCCATACTGCTTGATGACCTCGGCTGTGTCGCGCATCACACCAGAGCCCGGTTCGATGCCTATGATCTTGGCGTCGACCTGATCCTTGATACCGTTGAGTTCCTCGATGGACTTGATCGGCATGTAATCAGGCACCACGATGCCCTGGCGCAAGCCATGGGATACAACCGAGACTTTTTCGAGCCGTGGATAATATTTCTGCCAATAGTCGGCAGCGATATAGTTGATGTGCGACACCATCAAGTCCACATCCCCTCGCCCCAGTGCAGCAAATGCAATACCCCAGTCAGGAAAAGTGGTCATTTCAACGGTGTAGCCTTGTTTCTCCAAAAAGCGTTTGGCGATATCCGACAAAGGAACGGTATCTTCCCACGGCAATGTGCCGATTTTGATAGTCGTTTTCTCTGCCGCCTGAACAATACTTGCGAACAGACACATCAAGGCAATAGCCAGCACGCTCAACAGCTTATGCATACGTAACCCCTTCACTGAAATGGTGAGTCACAACACGTTGAGTTTCGGTCGTTGCTCCAATACGACGTGCACGTCCCGACCCGTTGCGGGTCGAGGCACTTCCGTGTGCAGAGCTGCCCCTTGGGGGCAGCCCTGATGCTCTAGGTAGCTTTATGCAATGCGCTGGCCGACTGCTGGCGGACCGGCTCATGTTGAGGTGTCAGCGCCGACGCCTTGCACAGCTCGATACCCCGGGTTTCGGGTGCCATCAGCCAAGACACCACAAGGCCAACGAAGGTGATGCCAGCGGCGAAATACAGGGTGTGGCCAATGCCGATCGACTGGATCGACAGGGGTACCAGGTAAGTGCCCACCACCGCACCGATGCGCGACACCGAGGTACCCAACCCTACGGCCACGGCGCGGATTTCGGTCGGAAAAATCTCATTCGGGTAGATGAACTGCAGCACCTGCGCACCACCAATGAAAAAGGCGTAGGCGGCAAACAGCGCCACGGTCAACCACGACGACTGCTCGGAAAAACTGCCCAGCAGCAACAGCGCAAGCCCAGACCACAGCAGGCTGTTGATCAACAGGCTTCTGCGGCCCATGGCATTGACCAGCCAGGTGGCGACGAAACAACCCACTACGAACATCAGGGTAATGATCATCGACCCGTAGGCAGACCATTGCGCGTCGAGGTGCAGCGCGTCCAGCACCTTGGGCGCGAAGGCGTAGACGGCAAACACGGGGATCACCGAACATGTCCAGAACGTGGTGACGAAAAACATCCGTCGGCCATAGCCTGCATGCAGCAAACTGCGTACCGACAGCTTCGCAGGCTTGGGATGTTCGGGAAGGTTCTTCAGCCCGAAGCCCCGGCCATAGATCTGCTTGATGATTCGCTCAGCCTGAACCGTACGGCCTTTGCTGATCAGCCAGCGCGGCGACTCAGGCGTCCCCTTGCGGATCAGCAGCAGCAAACCGCTCACCAGCGCAGTGCTGGCCAGCGCATAGCGCCATCCTTCAGCCCCGCCCGCCTCGATCAAGGCCTGGCCGCACATGTAAGCAGCCGCCGCCCCTGCAAAGAAATAGATACTCAGGCCGGCAAGGCGTGGCCCACGGGCTTTTTTGGGCAAGAACTCGACAAGAAAAGCAGTGGCCACCGGATACTCGAAGCCTATGCCGATGCCGATCAGCAGCCTGAGGATGAACAAGCCAAGCCCGGAGTCGACCCACAACTGCAACACCGAACACAGGGTGAACAGAATCGGGCCGACAAAATACATGGCACGCCGGCCAAAACGGTCAGTGAGCGTGCCGCCAACGAAACCGCCCAGAAAGATACCCACAAGCGCAGAGACCGCAATCAGGCTTTCCCATAAGCTGCTGATGTTCATTGCAGGAACGAGGAACGGCATGGCGATGCCGATAATACTCAGCACGTAGCCATCGACGAAGGAGCCGCCACTGGAACGCAACGCGAGCAACCGATGAAACCGGTTGAATGGCACGTCTTCCAGAGAAACAGGGTTGGACATGGTACACCTTTTATTATGGATATCAGTGATTGACCAGGCAGTCCGGGTACAGCATTACGACGTGTAACAAGGGCCAACAGGTATTGTTATTCTCGAGTCGTTATTCTCGAGTCTGCGGAATCATCAGCGTCCCCACGGCCAAATACGCGTGAGCTGTCATCGGGACCGACCGCGCGGTCGAAGCCGCGCCGCCAGGCTCTTCGTCAACTTCCTGGCCGAGTGTACGCAGTTCAACCCAGGCACTGTGCAGGCCTGCCCTGACTGCATTCAGCGCCTGGCTGCACAGTACGGCACAAGCGGGAACGGTAGGTCGCATCATCATCTTCATCAGGCACGCTCATTTGTTGTTATTGGAGTAAGGCCACGTGTCGAAATCACGGCCATGTGACCGCACAGGTAATCAGTAAATCAACCTCCCCGGTGTAGCGTCTGGAAGATCATTTCGATCTGGCCCTCCATCATCGAAACCCCCGGGTGGGTCTGGCAACCCTGGCGCTTCGCTGCTTGCAACAGCGGCGTCAGCGCAGGCTCCATGATGATTTCTGCAACAACCTGGCCAGCCTCCAGCCGGGTGACGTCACAAGGCAGCTCATCACCTTCGCGCATGCCCAGCGAAGTGGCATTGACGACCAGGTCATGTTCGCTCGGGTTATCCGTCCCTACCCCTGTAACCAGGCCGGGGAAGGCTTCGGCCAGCCGCTCCAGCAACTGGCGTGCTTTGGCCGGCGTGCGGTTGTACACCGTCAGGCTGCGCACGCCCGCCTGCGCCAACGCGAAGGCGATCGCACACGCCGCGCCCCCTGCTCCTGCCAGGTACACCGACAGCCCGGCAGGCTCGATATCGCCCAGCCTGAGCCCGGCGACAAAGCCCTGGCCGTCGAGGTTATGCCCATGCAGGCGCCCATCGGCGCTGCGAGTGACGACATTGGCTGCCCCAACCTGGCGCACCGCATCGGAAACCGTATCGCAATACTCCACCACCGCCGACTTGTGCGGCACGGTAACCACGAAGCCACCGATGCTCTGAACGGCCCGCAGCCCTTCGACGACCCGCCCAAGGTCCACCGGCGCGACATGGAACGGCACCAGCACGCTGTCTTCGCCCCGTTCGCTGGCCAGCCGGTTCACGCCCTGCGGCGACTTCACCTGTGCGACGGGGTCGGCGAGGATGGCAAATACACGCGTGGTTCCACTGATTGCTGCACGGTCATCCATGGTGTTCTCCTTGTCGGCTTTTGATCAGGGCGTTCAGGCGACCGAGCGTTCGATACTGACGCTCATGCGCTCGTCACCCACATACCGTGGGTCGAATGCGGGGCGGGTGAAAATGCGCCGCACCATCGGCTCGAAGTGCTCGAGTGGGAATGTGGGATACTCTGGGTCGAACGAGGCCTGGTCCCAAGCCTCGCAAAAGTGCACACAGCTCTGGTAATACGGGTGGTCTTTGTAGATGTCCCGCTCGTTGGGGTCGCCGCCGAAGAAGTGCACGTAGTAGAAGTTCTGGAACAGCCCGTGGTAGTTGATCACCCAGGTGACTTCCGCACGCACGTAGGGGCGAATGATCGAGGCGGCATACTGCGAATGGTTGTAGGGCGCCAGCTCATCGCCCAGGTCATGAATCAGCGCCGCCACGATCATCTCTTCGTCGGCGCCGTCGTTTTCGGCGCGTGTGGCGGTTTGCAGCGAATGCTGCAGGCGGTCGATCTGGTAGCCGCTCAGCGAGTTCTCCAGACCACGCAGGCAGGCCAGGATACGGTCCGGCAACAGCGTGGCGAAGTCAGCCTCCAGCTGGTGGAGCATTTCATATTCTTCTTTAACGCCGTCTTTCATCTGGCGGAACGAAACGCTTTGCATCACACCCTCCATTGTTCTTATGGCAGCAGGCGCCCGCGCCCTTTTCAATCGCGGGCGAGCCCGGCAGGCTAATCAAGTGGTTCAATCAATCATCGTGTTACCCAGCGGTGGCGCGGTGCAGGCAGCGCCCGGCTGTCAGGCCATGTCAACGCTGTACTGGTATTCAAACGCTGTGATGTAGTGCCGGTACTGTTCGGCGTTGTCGCGCAGGGCGTCGTCGCCAATGTCGCCAATACCGCTGAGGAAATACCCGGGGCGGTAGTGCATGTCGATACGAAATGCCAACACCTCGAACGGGCTGGTCAGCTCTTCGAGCGTGCGCCCGTAGCGCCCTTGCGTCTGGTAATCCGACGCTTTCGACCAGGTCGAGACGGCGATGCTGAGCGTTTTGCCGGCCACCGCCTTGCCACTGCCGTAGGCCCAGCCATCGGCGAACACATCGTCGATCCACTGCTTGAGCAGCGCCGGGCAGTTGTACCACTGCATCGGGAACTGCAGGACGATGCGCTCATGCGCCTCGATCAGTTGCTGCTCGGCGGCGATGTCGATCCTGCCGTCCGGGTAACGCCCGTAAAGGTCGACCACCGTGACCCCCGGCTGCCCTTGCAGGGCCTTGTACCAGGCGGCATTGATGCGCGAGCTGGAAAGGTCCGGGTGTGCGACCACTACCAATGTCTTTGTCAAAACCTACCTCCCATAGAACAACACATAACTCTTTGATTTAGCAGGGACCTGTGGGAGCGGGTTTACCCGCGAATGCGATGCTGATTCTACCGCCGCATT
>NZ_JACVZC010000158.1 GCF_016658545.1 Pseudomonas sp. S37
CGACAATTCAGCTGCTTCTGACTGGTGTGTAGGATAGTTCGCCTGGTTATCTGAGTTGAAGGGGTGGGCAGCAGGTTTCAGGAAAGTCTGACGGGGTGGGCATGCTGTGAGGCGGAAATTCTCTCTGCGTGCCCGGGCAAAATGTCTTTGCTGCGATCGCCGGCCGTTGTAGGAGCGGGTTTACCCGCGAAAGGGCCGGGCTCGGCGTAGGATGGTCGCCGGGCATTCCTCCTTTGCGGGTTAATCCGCTCCCAGATGGGGTGTGGTGTATGAAGCGATTTCTTAATCAACCCTGGCGCTACACAGCAGCGACGTTTGGCTTGGATCAACTGAGTTAAAATAAGTTGCTGCAATATCTAGGATTTCAGGACGTGGTTGACAACTGATTTCATACCTTCAGGCTGATAATTTGCGTCCGCCATCTTGGCGAGAACGAAGTTGCGGAAAGCCTCATATTTTATGCCGCCCCCATGGCGTGAAACATACTCTTTGAGGATGTCTCTGCCGCGTAATACTTCTTTCCAGGTGTTATCTTTGAGGCTTGTTGAATACCGATTAGTAAGTGTTTCCTCGAAAGCCTGGAGGCTGCTTTCGCTCAGCTCTTTTGCAATTGATAAGTTGATCTTTTCAATGGAGCTGTTTACTCGGTCGGATAGGGCTTTTACCGTGTTTTTTGACTTGGGGTCCGTGCGTGTGTTTATGGCTGAGGTCAATATGTTATTGGCGTGTGAATTAAGTTCGTGGGCAATCATTTTTGGCAGTACAGCTTCTGCGCATTCGATAAGCTGGCGTTCGACATGCTCGACATTTCGCTTTTTCAGGTCGTAGTCGGACATGACGCTCGCAATGTGAGGGGCGCTAAGAAAATAATTTTCAATGTGGTAAACGTTCCAGCTAAGGTTTGCTTGATCTTTGTCAGTATTTTTAGGTTGGTCGAGGTCTTTGTCAGTTATGCTATAAACTTTGAAGGGGAATCGTCCTTCGGTTGCCGCCCTCTCCAGGATTTCTTGTAGTGCTCTAACTCTGGTTTTGTTGGTGCCGGAAATCAAGTTGGCCTTCTCAATGAGTTCCGGGAATAATCTGCTCACAACAGTTCTGTCGAAGTCTGAATCACCACCGCCTTCAAATATGACAATTTTCCCGTTTGGCTGATAGGCAGCTAGGTCTCCAACTAGATCGGCCAGAGCTAAGTCAACGTCTTCGTTGGCGGAAAGTGACTTTACTTGGTTCTCGTTGGCAGTGGTTGCGCTGATAGGCGTCATGTGAAAGACGCTGTAATCACGATGCCCTACGACCTCACGTAAAAGAGCATCAGAGTGGGTCACAAGCCAAAGCTGGTTGTTTAGGCTTTCGCCTAAGTGCTTGCGGTAAAACTGAGGAAGCTCCCTGATGAGTCGGGGATTCAAGTGTAGTTCGGGCTCATCAAGGAGTATTATTGAATGTTGTGGTGCTGAGTTTCGGATGCGTAAGTAGCCATATATGATTTCTTTCTCGCCGGAGCTCAGTTCGTCAAGGTCATGCTCGCGCCCAGTGGAGGTAATTACCGGGAATGTGAGCTTGCCCTGCACGGTGGGCTTGGGGCCCAAAAATGTCTTGTCTGGAAAGAAACTGGCAAAAAGCTCTTGTAATGTGTTCGTCAGGTTCGATTGTTTTTCGCGAGGAAGTCCTGCTGCCTCTGCCAGGACCTCTTTAATGTAGGATGCGGCCATTTCTCCTTTCACATTACTGTACTTGTTGCTGTAGTTGTACAGCGCGGTTTGGCTTCGCTGCTGAATCTGCTGTTCAAGGTTTAAGGTTATACCTTGTATGCTTTCCCGGGAGAAGTGACGCTGTGGGCCATGGTAGTCAATTACTCCCAAGTCCGTTGGGCGGAATGTACCAAAAATTATCGAGAGGGCGACTGACGATTCTAGAAAGATACCTTTGTTGGGGTCTGCATATATTTTCCCGGTGATTGTCGATTGGTTAAGCTCGTCTTTTAGGGTCTGGGTTTCTTCGTTTAGTTTTTTTTGGGTTTCGGGATCTTGCTCGTAGATCCTGTAGCGAGGGGCGGTGTCGTTGGCGTATTCATATTGTTGTGAGGCGTTGTATGAGTTTAGAAGCTTTTCCCTTAGTAGTTGCTCTGCATTCTGTAAGACATATTCTTTTTCGGATTCGGTGATTGTGAAGTCGCAAGTAATACTAAAATTTTGTTTGGGGTCGTTGAATAAAGATATCAAGTCATTTGGTTTGTTGCTTGGGGTGATTTGAAACTCGCCCATCCATTGATGCCATTCGTTTACTTGGTAGCCGCCATAAATAGACTTCAAAAGACGGATGGCGTCAAAAATGCAGGATTTCCCAGACCCGTTCTGGCCTGCGATGACAACCATGTCTCCCAAGTTCTGTAGGCTTACCTTGATAATTCCACGGAAGTTTAAAATTTCAAGATTTGATATTTTCATAATTACACGAGAGTTTGGTTTTGTTTAAGTGCGTGTTTGATAAATATATGTAGCGAATTAGTACGTCATCTTGGTTTCGACCAAGCACTGCGCATTGCATCAAGCATCTCTGCTTTCTTGCTCCAGCCCGAAGCTCTGCTCAAGTCGTGTGACCAGATCATCAAGGCTTCCTCGCAGGCCGAGGTCTTTCAAGTTCACGTCTTCCTTTGCCAATAGTGTCAAGAACACGTGCATGTCAGCCAAAATACTTTCGCTCAACTCGATATGCTCTCCTGTCAGCAGGCCTGACAGAACCAGTACATCGTTTCGGTGCTTTTTGACGTTGCGGGCATCAATCTTCTCCCCCGCCTGCTTACGCCTCGACAGGTCAAGCCAGGCACGTGCCTTGAGGGGTATCAGCCTGTCAGCGCTGATATACGACAGTTCTTCGTTATCCTGGCGGCCGTCCAGCAGAAACGCGTAGTACGCATCGTCCAGCAGAATTGCAGACAAACTGGAAACAGACTCATCGGTAGGAATCGGCGTCAGTGTCGAATTCTCCGGATGATCGAGGCCTTCAGGGCTCCGCGAGAACAACTCGATTTGTACCGGGTAGGCTTCGTCTGCCGGATGTTGAAAACGGTAGAAAATGGGGCGGTCACCGCCCGCCTGCCTGATCTGATACCCACCCGCTTTCACAAAACTCCAGAATTGCGCCACAAACTGAGCATCCAGGGCCTCGATTATCAGAACAATATCGAGATCCTTGGTAGCTCTGAAGTCGCGGCCAGCTTCATCCATGGTGAGCGCGGATGCCACCCCCCCGATCAAGACGTAGCGGTCCTTGTATTCGGCGAAATGCCTCGCAAACAGCTCTAATCCTCTGACGCTAGCCATGTAACCTGCTCCTTGAGTTCATCCAGGCAAATCTGGATCCGTTCGTCCGGGTTGTCTTGCAGGCTCAGCAGCAAGGAGGCTGGGTCTGCGATGTTCTTGTTACGGGCCAGGCTGTTGTAGGTCCAGATTTCAACCCATGCTGACGTGTCATCGACTGACGTTGAAGGGCGCATCTGCTCATCCGCAATCAGCTCAGCGAAGCGCTTTTTAGTCATGCCGTAGATCGGCTTTGCCGGCTCTGCCAGCAGGGTGTACTTGGCCAGGGCGGTTTCACCTGCCAGGAACACACCTTCACCAAGTTGAAGTTTTGAGTCGATAGAGACGGTGCGCCTGACCGGCGACCTCATGCGGCTTCGGGCCCGGTTAAATACCTCAAGCCTGTTACCATCAAAGCTATAGAGGTTGTTGAACCCCCTGCCTTTCACTGTTGTTAGCAGCTTTAGCGTCAGGAGTTGGTCGATCACTTTGGACAGCGTTACCCGGCTGTATTTGAAGTCACCCATGATTGCGTTGCTGTTGAAAAGCGTTTCACTGGACCACCCTTCATACAGGCAGCCAAGTAGCATTGCCTGGGCTGCTGGCAGGAGTGCTGACACCTCCTCGCTTTCTCGGCGTTGGCGTACCTTTTCTCGCAGGTCCATGGCCAAGTCCGGAATAAACATTTGATACCCGGGCTGGAGGAAATTGATGTGATGGCTGATCAGGCTTCGGCGCTCATGAGGGGTGAGGGATTTTGTTACGTAGACGATTACCTCATCTGTAGCTTTTCGTACTTGGGTAATGTGCTTTTTCAGAGCAACGCTACCCGGGTGTTCGTCTGCCATTGGCATGAGCAGCAGTGCTGAAACAGACGTTTTACCCACCCCTAGCAGCATTCGGACGGGGTTGTACAAATCCAGGATATGGAACGGAAGCTTGAGGTGAACGGCTTCGAGCTCTATTGGCGAGCCGAGTGTCGACTCAACGTAGGCCTTTAAATCATCCTTCAGGCTTGGCATCAAGCGGTACCTTGTAAACCTTTTTTTCAACTGTAAACCTGAATGGTTAACAGGTCAAAAAATAAGGTTACAGGAGGTTCTGTCGATGATGAGCCACTATCTCACAGGCGCTGCATCACCCCCCCTGTAAACGCCGCCAGCGCTTCGCAAATACGTGCGCAGGCGTGGCCATCGCCATACGGGTTATGCGCAACACTCATCTCGCGGTACACCGCTTCATCGGTCAGCAGGGTACTCAGCTCCCTCACAATCGATGCCACTTCTGTCCCCACCAACCTGACCGTACCCGCCGCCACCGCCTCGGGCCGCTCGGTGGTGTCGCGCATCACCAGCACCGGTTTGCCCAGGGCCGGCGCTTCCTCCTGAATGCCCCCCGAGTCGGTCAGGATCACGTATGCGCGGGTCATCAGGTACACGAACGGCAGGTAATCCAGTGGCTCGATCAGGTGGATGTTGCGCACATCCCCCAGCAGCCGGTTCACCGGCTCGCGCACGTTGGGGTTGAGGTGTACCGGGTACACCACGTTCACTTCGGGGAACTGCCGGGCAATCTGCACCAGCGCCTGGCAGATGCGTTCGAAGCCGCCACCAAAGTTCTCGCGCCGGTGGCCGGTGACCAGCAACAGGCGGCGGTCGGCTGCCAGGTAGCTGAAGTGGCTGGCGAAACGGGCGTTCAGCGCCGGGCTTTGCAGCTTTTGTTCAACCTCCAGCAAGGCGTCGATCACGGTGTTGCCGGTGGTAAAGATGTGCGCGGGGTCGGTGCCTTCGCGCAGCAGGTTGTCGCGTGAGGTGCTGGTGGGGGCAAAGTGCAGCGCGGCCAGGGCGCCGGTGAGGCGCCGGTTGCCTTCTTCGGGCCAGGGCGAATAAAGGTTGTTGGTGCGCAGGCCGGCTTCTACGTGGGCAATGGGGATTTGCTGGTAGTAGGCCGCAAGGCTGGTGGCAAAGGTGGTGGCGGTGTCGCCGTGCACCAGCACCACGTCGGGCTTGAACTCGGCCAGCACCGGTTTTATGCCCTGCAGGATGGCAGTGGTTACACCGGTCAGGTCCTGGCCGGCTTTCATGATGTTCAGGTCGTAGTCGGGGCTGATGCCGAACAGCTCCAGCACCTGGTCGAGCATTTGCCGGTGTTGGCCGGTGACGCATACACGGGCGTCGAAGCGGTTGTCCTGGGCCAGCTGCAGGGCTAGCGGGGCCATCTTGATGGCTTCTGGGCGGGTACCGAAAACTGTCAGGGTCTTGAGGGGCACGGCGGTGATCCTCTTGCTCGGGTCCTTGAAGCGCGGCGGTTCCATTGCTCAAGAAATCTAGCAGGCGGGTGGTGGGGTGCCAGTTTGCTTGGGGATGTTGGCCGGTTGGCGGGTGGGGTGGTTTGTGTGGCGGGCCTTGTTCGGCGGGCGCTGTAGGAGAATGGCCGGGTAAGCGTGGGCAGGGGTTATCGGACAAACGGGATTTCGGCCGTTGGCTTGGGGCCGGGCCTTGAGCAGCAAGGGCCGAGCGGGGCGGTGATGAAATGGCCACTGTTTTTGGGTGGGCGAGGTTGCCCGTTCTGCTGACCGATTCGGTAACCATTCGCCGGGGTTGGCGGGTGTTTCGCGGCCGGGTTAACCGCTAGGGTTGTTTGCGCAGCCGAAGGAAAACGGCTGCTGGAAACTGACCAACCCAAGGAGTGTTGACCATGCGTAATAACGTTCTGTCGTACCTGCTGCTGCCACTGTTCGCCAGTTTGTCCTTCTCCCTTAGCGCTGCCCCGGCCAGTACCACGCCAGTGGCCGAGCCGGTGCCGGTGGTGGCCCAGGTACAGGCCCAGCAGGCGCCGCGGCTGGACTTGAACACGGCGGATGCACTGACCCTGCAGAAGGAGCTGAACGGCATCGGCAAAGCCAAGGCCGAGGCGATCGTGGCCTACCGCGAGGCCAATGGGCCGTTTGCTTCGGTGGATGAACTGCTGGAGATCAAGGGGATCGGGAATGCGTTGCTGGAGAGGAATCGGGATAAGGTGATGGTGGAGTAAGCGGGGTGGGGCCGGGGTGATGCCCTGGCCCGATCCGGTCATGTGTATCAGGACGAAGCTACAACTTGGCGCATCCCGCTTTCATAGAACTATGCATAACTGATTGAATTGGCAGGGACACTGTGGGAGCGGCTTTAGCCGCGAACACCGGCGCAGCCGGTGCCATGCACCGCGTTGGATTCTTCGCGGCTAAAGCCGCTCCCACAGGGTATGCGGACCGCTTGCGAATTCAGTTCTCTGCGCGACAGCGCAGTCCAAAGGGCTGGGCGATCTCCTGCAACGGGCGGTGTCTAAACCACATTAATTTCTACTGGGCCTTCTAGCGGTCTTGCGCGTCCTTGGCGTCCGCCTCGGCGTTGCGCTCATGCACCTTGCGCAGTTGTTCTTCGGTCAGCGGCAGTTTCTTTGCCGTATCGCGCAGCATCATCAACCCGCCGACGATGGAGCCGAGGGCTATGATGAGGATCAGCCAGGCATACCAGGGCATTGTCGTTCTCCTTAAATCGGGCCATGGGCAACGCTTGTATGAAATTTGAGCGATTACCCGTTCCGTTGGTTCAATTATAGGTGTCAGCCCGTGCCGGGCCAATTCCGTGACCCGCGGGCCCCAAAGCCTGCGCCACTTCGTTTACAATGCGCGCCGTTTTCGACTTGCCAAGAGACCCTGCCCATGTCCGCCTGCCAGACGCCCCTGATCGTCGCCCTGGATTTCCCTACCCGTGAGGCCGCCCTGAAGCTGGCTGACCAGCTTGACCCTGCGCTGTGCCGGGTAAAGGTTGGCAAAGAGCTGTTCACCAGCAGCGCTTCGGGCATTGTCGAAACCCTGTGTGAAAAGGGCTTCGAAGTGTTCCTGGACCTCAAGTTCCACGACATCCCCAACACCACGGCCATGGCGGTAAAAGCGGCGGCCGAGATGGGTGTGTGGATGGTGAACGTGCATTGCTCGGGTGGCCTGCGCATGATGGCGGCCTGCCGTGAAGAGCTGGCCAAGCGCAGCGGCCCGCAGCCGTTGCTGATTGGCGTGACCGTGCTGACCAGCATGGAGCGTGAAGACCTGGCCGGTATTGGCCTGGATGTCGACCCGCAAGAGCAGGTGCTGCGCCTGGCGGCGCTGGCACAGAAGGCCGGCATGGACGGCCTGGTGTGCTCGGCGCTGGAGGCCCCGGCATTGAAGGCGGCGCACCCGTCGCTGCAGCTGGTGACCCCGGGCATTCGCCCGGCGGGCAGCGCGCAGGATGACCAGCGCCGCATCCTCACCCCGCGCCAGGCACTGGATGCCGGTTCCGATTACCTGGTGATCGGCCGGCCGATCAGCCAGGCTGCCGACCCGGCGCAGGCGTTGGCGGCGGTGGTGGCGGAGATTCGTGGGTAAGTAGCCTGCGGAATGTAGAGGGCCAGTACGATCGTGCTGGCCTTATAGATGAGCTGACCGTTCGCGCGGTGGCTCATCAATAGTCGAAGTCATTCATGAACTTCTGTACAGCGCTTACCACATCGTTAGCGTTGGCGATAACCTCCTCGAAAAGCACCTTCATGTCCCTGTAGTCTGGCTCTCTGTCGGAAACAGAAAAAGGTGTTGAGCCTGAAGCGCCATTCAAGCGAAACCAAAAGGTGGAGACATCTCTGTCTGGGTCGTAATCTGATGAAATGAAAAGGCTCATGTCCTTATGGGTTGCTATGTAAGACCCGCCTTCGCCTTCACGCCACTTTAACTTACCGTTCTGGGTGTGGATTAGAACGAAATCCATGAATTTTGCAAATTGAACAGGAATCATGCTGGCTCACCTACGTAATCGTGTTTTGCGACCGTATGCGCCAGAAGATCATTCTGCATTCTTTTCAGGGCGTCGATCGTAAGTTTGTGCGGGTGCTCGCTGGCAGCCGCATTGGCGCTCGGGTACTGGCTGGTGTCGTACATCGGGTTGGGCCCCGTCCTTCTCCCTCTCGATTGCGCTACGTGCTCGTAGCTATCCAGCATGTCGAGGTTGTCTTGATAAAGATCGGGTGCGTCGCCTTTCGAAAACCTTGATATATAAACTTGCTTGATTCTTGCGATTATGATGACCGACACGGCTTTCTTTTTTGTAAGGTCTTGCAGCGCAAGATTTATCAGTTCTTGGCAGGCCTCGGTTTCACCATGTTCGATTTGATTTTTAAGCGTGTTGTGTGCCGCCTGGGCTGCTCTGGCAATTTGACGGCTCACTGAGCCTGTGCGAGCAATTTCGAGGATGGCAATGATGAGGCCATACAGTGTTATCCAGAACCCCAGGAAACCGAGCGTGTTGACCGGGCCTTCGGTGAGGTCTGGGTAGGTTGAGCAGGCGAGAATGGCCAAGAGTGCCAAGGCCAATAAATAGATGAGGTATATCCACCTGCTTAATGGTTTTCCTTTCATTAATGTTTTCCATGTTTGCAAATGACGCAGGTCAACCGCTCGGAAATTGTAACCCTGAGCAGGGCAGTGTTCCATCAGTAGGAGGGTGTCATTGACGGGTAAGGATGGCGCTACCAAACGGTGGCGCACGATCAGTCGCCAACAGGGCGACCCGCTGACGTTATCGCTGTCGGAATTTCCCGGCAATCCAGTGGATTCTGGTTGGGGTGTAGGATAGGTCGCTTGTATTTGGCTGGGTGAAACTGTCCTATCGCGACAAGCCGTGGATAGACTTAATCAGACGGGGAGAATCCGTTCGCGAGTGTGGTGGCAGCGCAACGGTGAACGGCCGGTGGAAATGGGCCGGCAGGTCTGGCCTCTTCGCGGCGGTTCGACGCCTCGATGAACCCGCTCCTACAATGGGCGGTGTCGAGTCAGCGATGTATGAGCAACACCGATCAATGTAGGAGCGGGTTTACCCGCGAATGCGGTGGTGGCAGCAACGGCGAACGGCCGGTAGGAATTGGCAGGCAGGTCTGGCCCTTTCGCGGGTGAACCCGCTCCTACGACGGGCGGTGTCGAGGCGGCGATGTGTGAACAACACCGACCAATGTAGGAGCGGGTTTACCCGCGAATATGGTGGCTACAGCAACGCTAAACGGCTGGTAGGAATTGGCCGCTAGGTCTGGCCTCTTCGCGGCGGTTCGACGCCTCGATGAACCCGCTCCCACAGTGGCCGCTATCGACCCACCGACAGCCCGTGCCGCCCATACAGGAGCATACCGGCCCTGTCAGACGCGCTTAAACCTTCAACACCAACTTGCCAAAATTCTCCCCGCTGAACAGCTTCAACAAGGTCTCAGGGAAAGTCTCCAACCCCTCCACCACATCTTCCTTGCTCTTCACCTGCCCACTGGCCAGCCACCCGGCAATCTCCAGCGCGGCCTTGCCGTAATCCTTGCTGTAATCCATCACCACAAAGCCTTCCATGCGCGCACGGTTCACCAGCAGCGACAGGTAGTTGGCCGGGCCCTTTACCGCTTCCTTGTTGTTGTACTGGCTGATCGCGCCGCAAATCACGATGCGCGCCTTGTAGTTGATGCGCGTCAGCACCGCATCAAGGATGTCGCCGCCCACGTTGTCAAAGTACACGTCCACGCCTTTCGGGCATTCACGCTTCAGCCCGGCCAGCAC
Source organism: Pseudomonas sp. S37 (assembly GCF_016658545.1). Classification (GTDB taxonomy): domain Bacteria; phylum Pseudomonadota; class Gammaproteobacteria; order Pseudomonadales; family Pseudomonadaceae; genus Aquipseudomonas. The sequence continues at coordinate 9,898 of NZ_JACVZC010000158.1, forward strand.
GTCTTCGGCCTTGTAGTCGATCACCCCGTCAAAGCCCAGCTCGTCCAGCAGGTACTGGCACTTTTCGGCACCGCCGGCAATGCCCACCACACGGCAGCCTTTGACCTTGGCAATCTGCCCGACAATGCTGCCCACCGCACCGGCCGCGCCGGAGATCACCACGGTGTCACCCGCCTTGGGCTGGCCTACGTCCAGCAGGGCAAAGTAGGCGGTCATGCCGGTCATGCCCAGCGCCGACAGGTAGCGCGGCAGGGGCGCCAGGTTGGGGTCGATCTTGTGCAGGCCCTGGGGCTCGCCGGTAAAGTAGTCCTGCACGCCAAGCGCACCGCTGACGTGGTCGCCCGGCTTGAAACCCGGGTGGTTGGAGGCCACTACTTCACCCACGCCCAATGCGCGCATCACTTGGCCCAGGGCCACGGGCGGGATGTAGGACTTGCCTTCGTTCATCCAGCCACGCATGGCCGGGTCCAGCGACAGGTACAGGTTGCGCACCAGTACCTGGCCTTCGCCGGGTTGTTCGGCAGGCACGGTCTCGAAACTGAAGTCGTCACGGCGCACGGCGCCGACCGGGCGTTTGGCAAGCAGGAAGCGGCGGTTGGTCTGGGTCATGGCGGGGTCCTTGTGGGCAGTGGAGGGAATCAGGCGTTCAATCTACCTTGTTGATGAAGGCAGGTCCTTAACATCACTGACAAGCATGGTAGCCCAACCGGTGGGGTGATGATGCTGCCCGGCCGGGCGGTGCCTGACTATGCTCTGAACCCCACCATACCGTCACAGGAGCACGCGATGAGCATGACCTTTTCTGGCCAGGTAGCCCTGGTTACCGGCGCTGCGGCCGGCATTGGCCGGGCAACCGCCCTGGCTTTCGCCCGGCAGGGCCTGAAAGTGGTGGTGGCCGACCTGGACCCGGTCGGCGGCGAGGCCACCGTGGCGCACATTCAGGCGGCGGGCGGCGAAGCGCTGTTCATGGCCTGTGATGTTACCCGCGACGCCGAGGTGCGCCAGTTGCACGAGCGCCTGATCGCGGCGTATGGCCGGCTGGATTACGCCTTCAACAATGCCGGTATCGAAATAGAACAGCACCGCCTGGCCGAAGGCAGCGAGGCCGAGTTCGATGCCATCATGGGCGTGAACGTGAAGGGCGTGTGGTTGTGCATGAAGTACCAGTTGCCGTTGCTGCTGGCCCAGGGCGGCGGGGTGATCGTCAATACTGCCTCGGTGGCGGGATTGGGGGCGGCGCCGAAGATGAGCATCTACAGCGCCAGCAAGCACGCGGTGATCGGCCTGACCAAGTCGGCGGCCATCGAGTACGCCAAGAAGGGCATCCGCGTGAATGCCGTGTGCCCGGCGGTGATCGACACCGACATGTTCCGCCGCGCCTATGAGGCCGACCCGCGCAAGGCCGAATTTGCTGCGGCCATGCACCCGGTGGGGCGCATCGGCAAGGTAGAGGAAATTGCCAGCGCCGTGTTGTACCTGTGCAGCGACGGTGCGGCGTTTACCACCGGGCATTGCCTGACGGTGGATGGCGGGGCTACGGCGATCTGAGCTGAAACCGCGTGGCCTTCTTCGCGGGCTTGCCCGCTCCCACATAGCCTGCATCGCCTTGAAGGCAGGCACAGTACCTGTAGGAGCGGGGGGGGGGGGGGGGGGGGGGGGGGGGGGGGCGCGGCGGCCGCGGGGGGGGGGGGGGGCCGCGCGGGGGGCGGGG
>NZ_JACVZC010000159.1 GCF_016658545.1 Pseudomonas sp. S37
CCCAGCACCCCCGCACCGCCCACCAGCAGCGCCCCCGCCAGCGGCAGCACCAGCAACCAAGAATGCGGGCTCCACTGCAAATCGAACGCATAGCGGTACAGCACCAGGGTAATCAGCTCACACCCTACCGCCGCCAATAGCCCGCTAGCCGCCCCCAGCAAACCGAACTCGATCCGTCGCGCCCTCACCAGCAGTGGCCGCGCGGCACCCAGTGCACGCAGCAGGGCGCCCTGGCGAATGCGCTCGTCCAGTGTCGCCTGCAAGCCGGCGAACAGCACCGCCAGCCCGGCCGCCAGCACGAACAGCAGCACATACTCCACGGCCAGGGTCACCTGGGCGAGGATGCTGCGCAACTGGTCGAGCAGCGCATCCACCTGCAGGATGGTCACCGCCGGGAATGCCCGTGACAGTGCCACCACATCCAGGTCATGCCCCGCTGCCAGGTAGAAGCTGGTCAGGTAGGTGGTCGGCAGCCCTTGCAGCGTGCCGGGCTGGAAGATCATGTAGAAGTTCGGCTGGAAGCTGTCCCAGTGCACGCTGCGCAGGCTGCTGACCCGGGCCTGGCGCTGCTGGCCGCCGATGTCGAAGGTGAGCAGGTCGCCCATTTGCAGTTTCAGGCTGCTGGCCAGTTCTGCCTCCACCGACACGCCGGGGATTTCGTCCCCGCTTGGCAGGGCTTGCCACCAGCTGCCCGCAGTCAGTTGGTTGCCCTCGGGCAATTCGGCGGCCCAGGTCAGGCTGAGGTCGCGCTGCACGGCGCGTTCACCCGCGGAGTCCTTGCTGACGATCTGTTGCACCGGTTGCTGGTTGATCTGCACCAGGCGCCCGGGCGTCACCGGGTACAGCGGCGCCGCCGTGGCGTTGACTTGCTGCAGGTGCCGAGCGAACGGCTCACGGTCATCCGGGAGGATGTTCAGGGCGAAATGGTTGGGTGCATCCTTGGGTAACTGCGCTTGCCAGGTGTCGAGCAGTTCTGCACGCAGCAGGGCGACCAGGGCCATGGCCAGCAGGATCAGGCCGAAGGCCAACGCCTGGCCAGCGGCCGCCATGGGGTGGCGCAGCAGTTGGCCCAGCCCCAGGCGCCAGGTGAGTGGCGCCCCGGCCAGCAGTTGGCGCAGGCTGCGCAAGCCGAGCAACAGCAGGCCGCCGAGCAGCAGCGCAGCGACCAGGCCACCACCGAGCAGGGCAAACGTGAGCAGCAAGTCGAGGCTCAGGCGCCACATGATCAGGCCCAGGGCAAACAGGGCAGCGCCATACACCAGCCAGCTGCTTGGCGGGATCGGCAACAGGTCGCGGCGCAGTACGCGCAGTGGTGGTACCTGGCCCAATGCCGCGATCGGCGGCAGGGCGAAACCGGCCAGCGCCACCAGCCCGGTAGCGATACCGGCCAGGGCCGGTACCACCCCGCCGGCGGGCACCACGCTGGGTAGCAGGCCGTGCAGCAGGCGGAACAGGCCCAGTTGGGCCAGCCAGCCGAGCAAGGCGCCGGCCAGTGCGGCGACCAGGCCAAGCATGGCCAGTTGCAGGCAATACAGGCCCAAGGCCTGGCGCCGCGATAGGCCCAGGCAGCGCAGCAGGGCGCTTGCGTCCAGGCGGCGTGCGGCGTAGCGGCTGGCCGACAAGGCGACGGCGACGCCGGCCAACAGCACGGCCACCAGGCTGGCCATGTTCAGGTAGCGCTCGGCCTTGCCCAAGGCACCACCGATCTGCTGGTTGCCATCGCGGGTATCGCGCAGGCGCTGGTTGGCCGCCAGGTCTTTTTCCAGCGCCTGGCGGTAGTGCGCCAGCGCTTCGGTATCGCCCCGCCACAGGTCGCGGTAGGTCACGCGGCTGCCTGGCTGGATCACACCGGTGGCTTCCAGGTCGGCCAGGTTGATCATTACCCGGGGGGTAAGGCTGTAGAAATTGTTGGCGCGGTCCGGCTCATAGGTGAGCACGCGGCTCATGCGCAGGGTTTTCATGCCAACGTCGATGCTGTCGCCGATCGCCAGCCCGAGTGCCGCCAGCAGGCGTGGTTCGACCCACGCCTCGCCAGGCGCCGGGCCGCCCCCCGGGGTTTCTGCGGCATAGGGCGCCGGGGCGCTGCGCACTTGCCCGCGCAGCGGGTAGGCGCCGTCGGCGGCCTTGACGCTGGACAGCTGGATGCCATTGTCACCACCGACCACGCTGGTGAACTCGACCACCTGCGCATGGCGCAAACCCAGCGCCTTGCCGGCATCGAGCTGTTGCTCACGGGCCGGGGCACTGCCCTGCAGCACCAGGTCGGCGCCGAGAAATTCGCTGGCACGCAGTTGCATGGCGCCATTGAGGCGCGCCCCGAAATAGCCGATGGCGGTGCTGGCCGCCACGGCCACCAGCAGGGCAAAGAACAGCACGCGCACTTCGCTGGCGCGTATGTCGCGCAGCAACTGGCGCAGGGCCAGGCCGCACAGGCGGGACAGCGGCATGTGGGTCATCAGGCCTCCACCGGCGCCACAAGGCGGCCTGCGTCAAGGCGGATCTGGCGCCGGCAGCGGCGGGCCAGGCGTTCGTCATGGGTGACCAGCACCAGGGTGGTGCCGCGCTCCTTGTTCAGCTCGAACAACAAGTCGCTGATGCGCTCGCCGGTATGGCTGTCGAGGTTGCCGGTGGGCTCGTCGGCGAACAGCACGGCGGGCTGCGCAGCAAAGGCCCGAGCAATGGCTACCCGCTGTTGCTCGCCGCCCGACAACTGGCGCGGGGTGTGGCTCAGGCGCTTGCCCAGGCCGACCCGCTCCAGCAGGGTGCGTGCGTGTTCCCGGGCATCGCGGCGGCCGTCCAGCTCCAGTGGCAGCATGACGTTTTCCAGGGCATTGAGGCTGTCGAGCAGCTGGAACGACTGGAACACGAAGCCCACCTGTTCGGCGCGTATCCGGGCGCGCTGGTCTTCATCCAGTGGCCCCAGGTCGTGGCCGGCAAGGATGACCTTGCCGGCACTGGGCTGGTCGAGGCCTGCGAGCAGGCCGAGCAGGGTCGACTTGCCCGAGCCCGAGGCGCCGACGATAGCCAGGCTGTCGCCTTGGGCCAGGTCAAGGGAGAATGCGTGAAGGATGGTCAGGTCACCTTCCGCGCTGGGGACCACTTTGCTAAGGTTCTGCGCAACGAGAATGCTGGGGCCCATGGAGAATCCGATGCGAGTGTGGTGGTTGAGTGCCGGTCTGGCCCTGTATTGCCTGGCCCAGAGCGCGGCGGCGGGTACACTGCTGGTTGTTGGCGATAGTATCAGCGCCGGTTTTGGCCTGGATAGCCGCCAGGGTTGGGTGTCTCTGTTGCAGACCCGGCTCAAGGACGAAGGTTTCGACGACAAAGTGGTCAATGCGTCGATCAGCGGTGACACCAGTGCAGGTGGCCAGGCGCGGCTGCCGGCGCTGCTTGCAGCGCATAAGCCGAGCCTGGTGGTGCTGGAGCTGGGCGGTAATGATGGCCTGCGCGGGCAGCCGCCGGCGCAATTGCAACAAAATCTTGCCTCGATGATCGAAAGCGCACGCCAGGCCGGTGCCAAGGTGCTGCTGCTGGGCATGCGCCTGCCGCCTAATTATGGCGTGCGCTACACCACGGCGTTTGCCAAGGTGTATGAACAGCTGGCCGCGGAGCAGCAGGTGCCGTTGGTGCCGTTTTTCCTTGACGGGGTAGGGGGCGTGCCTGAACTGATGCAGGCCGACGGCATCCACCCGGCCCAGGGTGCCCAGCAGCGACTGCTGGAAAATGCCTGGCCGGCGATAAAACCCTTGCTGTGACGCTTTAAACGGGGGCCGCTTTCGGCTAATGTTGCGCCCCCCGTTTCGAGTGCCCCCGATGCCGCGCCCTGCCTGGTCCCTGTACGCCTACCAACTGATCGAGCCTGATGAACAGCTCGACCTGTTTGCCTGCCAGGAAATCCGCGTCCACCTGGTGGCCCGCCAGCTTGAGCTGGGCGTGCCGGTCGATCGCACCCTGTGCGGTGGCCTGCTGCCGGCGCAGCCGCGCTGGTCGGGGGTGCCGCGTTCGATCTACCGCGATGGCCGCCTGTGCGACCTGTGCCGTGCCATCCTCGATGCCCAGCGGCGTGGCATGCGCCCGGTGTGGCCGGAGCTGCACGGCAGCTGAACGCCAGGCACCTTTCATCATCTGAAACGCTTGCTTCACGCCAATGCCTCCCCGCTTGCATCGGCGTGGGTGTACAATCGGTCCTCTTGACCCACCTTTCGAAGGATTTACCGGATGTTGCCGCGCTTTCCTGCCGTCACCCGTAGCCTGTCCCTGGCCGCCCTGCTGGTAGCGGGCCCCGCTGCTGCGCTGGAGCTGCCACTGCCACCGCCCGGTGAAGACATCGTCGGCCAGGTGCATACGATCCAGGCAAAGTACGAGGACACCTTCGCCGACATCGGCACTGCCAACGACCTTGGCTACCTGGAAATGATCGCGGCCAACCCGGGCGTCGACCCGTGGCTGCCGGGCGCCGGTACCGAAATCATCCTGCCGACCCGCTATATCCTGCCGCCGGGGCCGCGTGAAGGCGTGGTCATCAACCTGGCCGAGTACCGCCTGTACTACTACCCGAAAGGCCAAAGCGTGGTGTACACCTTCCCGCTGGGCATCGGTCGTGAAGGCTGGGGCTCGCCGATCGCCAACACCAAGATCACCGCCAAGACGCCGAACCCGACCTGGACGCCGCCCGCCTCCATCCGCAAGGAGCACGCGGCAGACGGTGACATCCTCCCGGCCGTGGTGCCGGCTGGCCCGGACAACCCGCTGGGGCCGTTCAAGTTCACCCTGGGCGTGCCGGGCTACCTGATCCACGGTTCGAACAAGAAGTTCGGTATTGGCATGCGCACTAGCCACGGTTGCTTCCGTATGCTCAACAACAACGTGCTGGAGCTGTCGAAGATGGTGCCGGTGGGTACGCCAGTGCGCATCATCAACGAGCCTTACAAGTTTGGCATCAGTGGCGGCAAGGTTTACCTGGAGGCGCACACGCCACTGGACGACCAGGGCAACCCGTCGGTGGTCGACAAACACACTGCAGTTATCAATGCCTTGCTCAAGCGTGAAGACCTGGCCAACAACCTGCGCATGAACTGGGACATGGTGCGTGACGTGGTGGCGGCCGAAGATGGTATGCCGGTAGAAATTGCCGTGCCGGTCGAGAACCCAGGGGCTGCGCCGATGGTTTCGAGTATGCCGCCAGAACTGCAGTAAGCTTTTTGCGACACACCCGGGCCCGCCTTAGTGCGGGCCTTTTCGTATCTGCCAGGCGCGCCGGTGTTGTTCGCAGGCAATAAAAAAGCCGACCCACAAGTGGGTCGGCTTCATAACAATCCGGGAGGATTATTACTTGCGGCTGGCTTTGTCCAGCATACGCAGAGCGCGCTCGTTGGCTTCGTCAGCGGTCTGCTGAGCCTTCTGAGCGGCTGCCAGTGCGTCGTCAGCCTTACGGTAGGCTTCATCTGCACGAGCTTGAGCGCGAGCTGCTGCGTCTTCAGTCGCAGTCAGACGAGCTTCGGTTTCTTTGGATACGCTGCTGCAACCGGTAGCCAGAACTGCGGCCAGAGCCAGAGCAGAGAATTTCAGAACGTTGTTCATCGTGTTCCCCTTCAAGGACTTTCTATTAAATAGCCATCTCTCGGAAAAGAGAAACTGGCCGGCGTACATAGTACTCATTACTTGTAGTAAGTAAACTGACTGAGCGCAAGAACTGCAAAAAAAATGTTGCTTGACGTCGCGCCGACAAGATTTGCGACGTGGCTGTGAAAAAAATGTGCAGGGTTCGCAAGCGATTGTAGTACAGGAACTTTTTTGTTGAACTAAGGGTGACTTTAACTGTCCTTTGGCGTCTTAAGCCCTAGAGCATCCGGCGCCTGTTAGGGCGGGCAGGGTAAAGTCGCCCTGATGGCGTTCTGGCCATTTTTAACCGTTGCCACCTTGAGCAATCCCGCTTGCCGCGCCTACTATCTTGTGAGTGCCGGAAGACCCGAACGATTGCAATCGTCCAGTGGTCGAAGGGGCAACAGGTGGCGTAGAGGATTCTGTGCCGGATTAACCACCATTGGTGAAGGTATGGGTCTGCCAAGAAGACCTGCGAGGAGTAGTGATGAGCGAAGCGTTGACCATCCACCATGACCAGGCCGGTCATCAGTTCGAGACCACCGTGGACGGTCATCGTGCCTATCTGACGTACATGGATCTGGGCAAGCAGACGCTGGACATCTATCGCACCTTCGTGCCCAACGCCCTGCGCGGCCGCGGGATTGCTGCTGCCTTGACCGAGCGGGCGCTGGAGTATGCCGAGCAGATGGGCTACACGGTGATCCCTTCCTGCTCGTATGTGGAGCGCTACATGGAGCGCCAGCAGCGGCATTCGAGCAAGGCCTGATTCTGTAAAAAGAGCGGGGCCGCTTCACGGCCCATCGCGACACAAGGCCGCTCCTACAGGGGATCGCATTTTCCTGTAGGAGCGGCCTTGCGTCGCGATGGGCCGTGAAACGGCCCCGCTTTTATTGCATTAGCCGCGCTTACGCTGCGGCAGCACATCCTTCAACTTGGCATGCATGCTGCGCAGGGTCTTCTCGGTAGCCGACCAGTCGATGCAGGAATCGGTAATCGACACGCCGTACTGCAGCTCTTCCAGGTTCTTTGGAATCGACTGGCAGCCCCAGTTCAGGTGGCTTTCGACCATCAGGCCGATGATCGACTGGTTGCCTTCGAGGATCTGGTTGGCGACGTTCTCCATCACCAGCGGTTGCAGGGCCGGGTCCTTGTTGGAGTTGGCGTGGCTGCAATCGACCATGATGTTGGCCTTGATCTTGGCCTTGGCCAGGTCCTGTTCGCACAGGGCAACGCTGACCGAGTCATAGTTCGGCTTGCCGTTGCCGCCGCGCAGTACCACGTGGCCGTAAGGGTTGCCCTTGGTGGTGACGATCGATACGCCGCCTTCCTGGTTGATACCCAGGAAGCGGTGCGGCTTGGACACCGACTGCAGGGCATTGATGGCGACGGTCAGGCCACCGTCGGTGCCGTTCTTGAAGCCAACCGCCGAGGACAGGCCCGAGGCCATTTCGCGGTGGGTTTGCGATTCGGTGGTGCGGGCGCCGATGGCCGACCAGCTGATCAGGTCCTGCAGGTACTGCGGGGAGATCGGGTCGAGCGCTTCGGTGGCGGTCGGCAGGCCCATTTCGGCCAGGTCCAGCAGCAACTGGCGGCCAATGTGCAGGCCGTCCTGGATCTTGAACGAGTCATCCAGGTACGGGTCGTTGATCAGGCCTTTCCAGCCGACGGTGGTGCGCGGTTTTTCGAAGTACACGCGCATGACCAGGTACAGCGTATCGGACACTTCTGCAGCCAGCACTTTCAGGCGCTCGGCGTATTCGTGGGCGGCTTTGATGTCATGGATGGAGCAAGGGCCGACCACGACAAACAGGCGATGGTCCTTGCCGTCGAGAATATTGCGCACCACTTCACGGCCGGCAGTCACGGTCTGCAGGGCCTTGGCGCTGAGGGGGATTTCCTTCTTGAGCTGATCTGGGGTGATCAGGGTCTCGTTGGAGGCAACGTTCAAGTCATCGATCGGTAAATCAGCCATCGTGTTACTCGTCAGGTCACGGGTGCCGGCCGCCAACTATCCCCGTGCGGCCCAGCAGCAAGAATAATCGCAGCGGGGAGCCGAACCTTAGCGCGTTACAGGTGGCGCGACAATGGGCTAAGCCCAGTCATCGTGGGGTTTTTCCCTGATCGAGGGGGTTGAGTACGGATGGGCTGCCCAGCGTTGCCCAACCCGTGTAAAAAGAGGGCTGACTTCAATGGCTGGAGATTGGCATGCGTTCGCACACACCTCGCATCGGCATCATTGGCAGTGGTGCCATTGGCGGCTTCTATGGGCTGATGCTGGCCAAGGCCGGTTTTGATGTGCATTTTCTGTTGCGCAGCGAGTACCAGGCAGTTTGTGAGCAAGGGCTGACGCTCAATAGTGCCGTGCACGGCGCGCTGCAGATGAAGGTGCAGGCCTACGCCAGCGCCGCCGACATGCCGCCTTGTGACTGGCTGCTGATCGGGGCCAAGGCCACCAGCAACGATCAACTGGCGCCGCTGATCGTCCAGGCCGCCGCGCCCGGTGCCAGGGTTGTGCTGTTGCAGAACGGCCTGGGCGTGGAGGAGCAGCTGCGCCCGGCCTTGCGCGGCGACATGCACCTGCTCGGCGGGCTGTGCTTCATCTGCGTCAACCGCGAGGCACCAGGGGTGATCCGTCACCAGGCGCTGGGCGCTGTGAACCTGGGTTATCACAGTGGGCCAGCCACGGATGGTGGCGCAGCACTGGTCAGTGAAGGCGCCGGGTTGTTTCAGGCGGCCGGCATCGATTCGCAGGCCATGCCGAACCTGGCGCTGGCACGCTGGCAGAAGCTGGTGTGGAACGTACCCTACAACGGCCTGTCGGTACTGCTGGGTGTCAGCACTACGCCGCTGATGGCTGACGGCCATAGCCGTGCGCTGATCCAGGCCCTGATGGCCGAGGTGGTGCAGGGTGCAGCGGCATGTGGGCATGTCTTGCCCGAGGGTTATGCCGAGCACCTGTTCCAGTTGACCGAGCGTATGCCCGATTACTGGCCCAGCATGTACCACGACCATGCCCATAAACGCCCGCTGGAGTTGCAGGCCATCTATGCCGAGCCGCTGGCACAGGCGAGGGCGGCCGGCTGCAGCTTGCCGCGCATGGAAATGCTGTATCAGGCGTTAGGGTTCATCGATAGCGGCCGCCCCGGTTAAGTGCGGGCTTGGCCTCAAGCCCGCGCCAGCAGTGCGCCAGACGGCGAAGCGTGGGTCTGGCGCGCTGCTAAGCTGAAGCTTGCTCTGCCGTTGCGGCAGTCGAGGAGGTCGAATGATCCGCTCCATGCTGTACGCCACCGACCTCGGTGTCTACGCCCCTTTTGTCATGCAGCACGCGCTGGCGCTGGCGCGTACCTTCGGCGCCGAGTTGTATGTGATCCATGCGGTCGAACCGATGGGCCAGTTCGCCGAATCCCTCCTGCAAAGCTACCTCGATGAGCAGACGCTCGACCAGCTGCACAGCCAGGGCGTCAACACGGTGATGGCGAACATAGAGCAGCGCGTGCTGGAGAGTTTTCGCGATGAACTGGGCGAGGAGGCCGACCTGGCGGTGATCAAGGCGGTGCGGGTACGCCAGGGCGACCCGGCGCAGGTGATTCTTGACCAGGCGCAGCGGCTCAGCGTCGACCTGCTGATTTTCGGCAGCCACAGCGCCGGTGCCGGCGTGGATGTGCCGCTGGGGCGTACGGCGGTGCGGTTGCTGCAGCTATCACCGGTACCGGTCTACATGGTGCCGTTGGCGCAGCATTTAGGGCGTAGGAAATCATGAAGCTGGCCGTAGGTCATTTCCGGGGCATGTAACAAAATAGTTCTAGATTTATTTCCAGAACCACTAATATAGTTATATATCGTCGCTGCCTGCTGCTGCGGACTCATCGCTGAACCGAGGGGAATCTATGAAGCTTCAACAACTGCGCTACATCTGGGAAGTGGCGCACCATGACCTCAACGTCTCCGCGACGGCGCAGAGCCTGTATACCTCCCAGCCAGGTATCAGCAAGCAGATCCGCCTGCTCGAAGATGAGCTGGGTGTCGAGGTTTTTGCCCGTAGCGGCAAGCACCTGACCCGCGTAACCCCGGCGGGTGAGCGCATCATCAATACGGCCGGCGAGATCCTGCGCAAGGTCGAGAGCATCAAGCAGATTGCCCAGGAGTTCTCCAACGAGAAGAAGGGCACGCTGTCCATCGCCACCACCCACACCCAGGCGCGCTACGCCTTGCCGCCGGTGATCAGCAGCTTTATCAAGCAGTACCCGGAAGTGTCCCTGCACATGCACCAGGGCTCGCCGATGCAGATTGCCGAAATGGCCGCAGACGGCACGGTCGACTTCGCCATCGCCACCGAGGCGCTGGAGCTGTTCGGCGACCTGATCATGATGCCGTGCTACAAGTGGAACCGCTGCGTGGTGGTGCCCCAGGGTCACCCGCTGGCCAAGCTGCCAAAGCTGACCCTGGAAGCCGTTGCCGAATACCCGATCGTTACCTACGTGTTCGGTTTTACCGGGCGCTCGAAGCTGGACGAAGCCTTCAACCATCGCGGCCTGACGCCGAAAGTGGTGTTTACCGCAGCCGATGCCGACGTGATCAAGACTTACGTGCGCCTGGGGCTGGGCGTGGGCATCGTCGCTGGCATGGCGGTGGACGCCAAGCTCGACAGTGACCTGGTGGCACTGGATGCCAGTGAGCTGTTCGAAGCCAGCATTACCAAGATCGGCTTCCGCCGTGGCACTTTCCTGCGTGGTTTCATGTGCGACTTCATCGAGAAGTTTGCCCCGCACCTGACCCGTGAGGTGATGGCCAAGGCCATTCAGTGCCATAACAAGCAGGAGCTGGAAGAGCTGTTCGAAGGCGTCGAACTGCCGGTGCACTGATCCGAAGTAGCGGGGGGCGCTTCGCGGCCCCTGTGGGAGCGGCTTTAGCCGCGAACACCGGCGAAGCCGGTGCCATACATTGCGTCGCCTTCTTCGCGGGTGAACCCGCTCCCACAACGGCCCTGCTACGATCTCAAGCCTTGCTGATCAGGTTGCCCGCGTGCAACCCGCATTCCTTCTGCGTCGACTCTTCCCACCACCAGCGCCCTTCGCGCTCATGCTGGTTCGGCAGCACCGGCCGGGTGCATGGCTCGCAGCCGATGCTGATGAAGCCTCGCTCGTGCAGGCTGTTGTATGGCAGCTCCAGCATGCGGATATAACCCCACACTTCTGCGCTGCTCATTTGCGCCAGCGGGTTGAACTTGTACAACGTGCGCTCGGGGGTGGAGAAGGCGCTGTCGATTTCCAGTGCCGCCACCTGGCTACGGGTGCCCGGGCTCTGGTCGCGGCGCTGGCCGGTGGCCCAGGCGCTCACGGTGGCCAGCTTGCGGCGCAGCGGCTCGATCTTGCGGATGCCGCAGCACTCGCCATGGCCGTCCTTGTAGAAGCTGAACAGGCCCTTGTCCTTGACGAACGGGTCGAGCTTGGCGCGATCGGGGCTGAGAATCTCGATCGGCAGGTTGTACTGCTCGCGTACCTGGTCGATGAACCGGTAGGTCTCTGGGTGCAGGCGCCCGGTGTCGAGGCTGAACACCTTGACCTGCTTGTTCAGTTTCCAGGCCATGTCGACCAGCACCACGTCCTCGGCGCCGCTGAAGGAGATCCACAGGTCGTCACCGAAGTGCTCGAAGGCGAGCTTGAGGATGTCCTGCGGGGACTTGTTGGCATAGGTCGCGGCCAGGGCGGCGACGTCGAAGGGTTGGCTCATCAGGCGGTTTCCATCTTGGCTGTGGCGCTGTGCGCTCGTAGTGGGGTGATGGTAACAAAAAAACGCGGGCTAGACGGGCTGATATCGGTGGTGGATTCTTCGCGGGTAAACCCGCTCCCACAGGTTGTGGGAGCGGGTTTACCC
>NZ_JACVZC010000015.1 GCF_016658545.1 Pseudomonas sp. S37
GGTCATGGGGGGGGGGGCCATGGCGGTGGTGGTGGCTTTGGTGGCCATCAGGGCGGCGGCCCGCGCTAAGCTGCCCCCCGCGATGGAGCGCATTGCCTCGGCCGGGCTGCAACAGCGCACCCGGCACGAGGCCACACTGTCACCACGCTATACGTTGGCCATCCCATCCCCAGAAGCTGCCACTTTCCGCTGCTGCTGACCGGCCGATCTGTTCGATCAAACACTGCGCGGCAAACGCCGGCTCGAAGAGCTTGCCTTCTGGCACATTGCCTTGAAAGGGGCGTGACAGTTCGGTGTCAGTGGTCCCCGGGTGTAACGCCAACACTGTAGCGGCCGGGTTCAGGCGTTTCAGTTCGATGCTTGCGGTACGCAACAGCTGGTTCAGCGCCGCCTTGCTCGCCCGATAGCTGTACCAGCCGCCCAGGTGATTGTCGCTGATCGAACCGACCCGGGCCGACAGGGCTGCGAATGTTGCAGGCTGTTTGCGCAGCAGCGGTAGCAGGTGTTTGAGCAGCAGGATGGGGGCAAATGCATTGGTGGCGAAGCTGGCCTGTAAGCCGGCGAGGTCCAGTTGGGCCAGCGACTTCTCGGCTTTGGCGCCTTGCTGGTGGAGGATGCCCAAGGTGCAGATGACTAGATGCAGGTGGTCGCAGGCACCTCCTACCTGGCTCGCCAGCGCAGCGAGTGCGGTTTCGTCGCGCGCATCGCAGTCTGCCAGCCGCAGGCGTTCGCCATGTTGCCGGGTAAGTGCCTGCAGAGCCTCATTGGCACTGGCCCGTCTCGACACGGCCCAGACGCGGCTTACGTCATCACGCGCCAGCAACGCGCGGCACGATGCCAGGCCGATGCCTTGGCTTGCACCGCATATCAGTACGTTGGCGTTGCCAGACAATCCAGGGATCAGGTTCATGAGGCGCCTTTTTGCAGGTGGCTTGTTTGGGGCGGTTTGAGGGGTTCATCCGCGAAGCGGGTAATGCGCTGCATGGCACCGGCTGCGCCGGTGTTCGCGGCTGAAGCCGCTCCTACACCAACGGCCCCCGGTTCGCTACGCCGAACGGCACATGCACCATCGGCAAATCCCCTGCCGGCGACTGCAGGTGGCTGCGTTGGTCGTCAAAGAACACGTGTGGCTTTAGGATCGACAACACCCTGGGCTTTTCCATCCCGCCAAGAAAGAAACACTCGTCCGGCGACACCCCCCAGTCCTTCAAGGTCGTCACCACCCGTTCATGCGAGGGCGCATTACGCGCGGTCACAATGGCAATGCGCAGGATCCGCTTGTACGTCGGGTCTTCGGCCAACCTGCGGTCTTCAAGCATGCGAATCAGCGAAAGCTTGCGGTACAGGTCTGCCAACGGCCCCGGCGAATGCGGGGTACCCATGTGCACACGCTCGTGCTCCTGGAAGTCGTCCAGGTTGTTGTCGCGCTTGAACACGCTCTCTGCCTCGTCGTCGGCAATCACGCCATCGAAGTCGAAGGCCACCCGCAACTCGGTATCGATTTCATCGTCGTAGATGCGCGTTGGCAGTACCCGCCCGGCCGGGTAGTCGGCGTCGATCGCCTTTTGCACATCTTCTTCGTTGGCACTGAGAAACAGCGAGGCATTGAACGCCGGGATGTACTCATAGGGCGAGCGGCCCGACATGAACGCTGCGCGGGTTATGTCCAGCTGGTAGTGGCTGATCGAGCGAAACACGCGCAGGCCGGTTTCTGGCGAGTTGCGCGAGAGCAGTACCACTTCTACCGGCAATTGAGCGGGGAAGGCCTGGTTGATGCTCAGGAAACGGCGAATGAACGGGAACGCCACGCCTTTGGGGAAGGGTTCGTCCAGGTTCTGCTGCTGATGCTGACGGTAAGCCTCGACGCCCTCGGTCTGGTAGATGTCGTCAGAGATGCTGAGGTCGAACAAGGCACTGGACGCGACACCGATCACCAGCTTTTCTTCAATGGGGTAGGGCATGAAGCTGCTCCTGCAAGTGGCTTGTCGTTCATTGTACGCGCGCACATTGATGGTGGATCCATTGATGTCGTTTTGATAGCTTTGCGTACTTTACGCTGTATCTGGATAGGGATGATGAACCAGCCACACGAACACAGCAGCCTCACTGCACGGGTAAAGCCGCCGCTGGTGGGCGGGCGGGCCGAGGAGGCCATTCAGGCAGACGACTCGCCTTTGCAGGCCAGCCAGCAAGAGGCGTTGCAGGCCCGCATCGAGGTGCTTAACCAGAAGCTGGTAGCGAGTACCCTGGCCCGGGTGCAGAAGGAAGGGGCACTCCGCAAGAGCCTTGAGCAACTCCAGCAGCGCCTGGCCGCGTTGACCGCGCGCCAGGGTGAAAGCCAGTTGCAGCCAGAGCCCGGATGGGCAGCGTATCTGGAGCGTAATGCCGTGTCGTTGCTGGCCCTGGCCGTGGCAGTCTTTACCCTGGGGCTGCACCTGCTCGATTGAGCGCACCCATAGGGTAGGTAAAACGCCCGCCAGCTCAGCTACGGTCAGGCAGCGCTTGCGGGTTGGCAACGTTTTGCGGCACGCCTTCGAAAAACGCCATCACATTGTCAAAGGCGTCACCAAAGTACAGTTCGTAACCGTTTTTCTCCACATAGCCCAGGTGCGGTGTACTGAGCACACGTGGGTGGCGTAGCAGTGGATGGCCAGGGTCTAGCACCGGCTCATCCTCATACACATCCACGGCCGCGTAACCCGGCCGCCCGGCATCCAGCGCCTGCAGCAAAGCCCCCGGGGCAATCAGTTCTGCGCGGCTGACATTGACCAGCAAAGCGTCAGCCTTCATGCGCGACAGGTCATCGAAGGTAACCCTATGGCGCGTCTGTTCTGACAAGCGCAAGTTCAGGCTGACAATATCCGCTTCGGCAAAAAAAGCCTCACGCGAGGTAGCCGCCCGGTGGCCGTCTGCCTCGGCGGCGGCGCGGCTGCTGTCGCTGCCCCACACCAGTACCGGCATATCGAAGGCCTGCGCATAACGCGCCAGGCGTTGGCCGATCTTGCCGTAGCCCCAGATGCCCAGCACCTGGCCGGCCAGCGCCCGGCCCAGGTTGACTTGCCAGTGGCCTTGGCGAAAGGCATCGATGGCCGGCACCAGTTGCCGGCGGGCATTGATAATCAGCGCCCAGGCCAGCTCCGCAGGGGCTACCGGAGAGCCGCGGCCTTCGGTCACGACAATGCCACGCGCGGTGCAGGCAGCCAGGTCGAGGTGGCTGGACACCTTGCCGGTCTGGCTGATCAGTTTGAGTTTGGGTAGACGGTCGAGCAAGGCGGCGTCGATGCGCGTGCGTTCACGGGTGAGTACCAGCGCATCGGCATCGGCGAAGCGTGCTGCCAATTGCTCCCGCGTTGCCGGCTGGCGTTCGTGCAGTACGCTGACAGTATGTGCGTTCAGGCGGTTGAAGCAGTCGAGCGTGCGGATCACATCTTGGTAGTCGTCTGGAATGACAATGTGCATGGTGGCCTGGCCCTGGTTTTACGGTGAAGCACCAAAGATAACCCAGCTGGCAGCGCTCGATCGCATAGGCGATGCAAAAGGCATGGCGAAACGGCCATCCGCCGGCCCAGTGCCACCTACGCATTGCGTGACAAATGCTCCACCAGAAAATCCACAAACACTCGCACCCGCGCCGGCATCGCCGGGCCACCGACGAATACCGCATGGATCGGCTCGCGGTCGTCAGGGTTGTACGCCTCCAGTAACGGCAGCAACCGCCCGCTGGCCAGGTCATCGGCCACGGTGAAGGTGCCGATACGCGCGACGCCCGCGCCAAGCCTGGCCAATTGCGCCAGCGCTTCGCCGCTGCTGCATTCGATGTTCCCTGTCACTTTCAACGAAAACACTTGCCCGTCACGGCGGAACGGCCAGTCCGGCGCTGCACGGCGGAAGTTGAAGCGCAGGCAGTTGTGCCTGGCCAGGTCTTCCGGTACCTGCGGCGTACCACAGCGCGCCAGGTATTCTGGTGAGGCCACCACCACCTGGCCGGTCTCGCCAATGGCGCGGGCGCTGAGCGAACTGTCCGGCAGGTGACCGAAGCGCAGCGCGACGTCGGCCTGGCCGCCGAGAATGTCGGCCACTTCGTCGCTGAGGGTCAGGTCTACCAGCACCTGCGGGTAGCGCGCACTGAAGGCTGCCAGCAGCGGTACCACGGTCAGCCGGGCATGGCCCAGTGCCGCGCTGACTCGCAAGCGCCCGCGTGGCACCCCTTGGTCGGTGATCGCTTCTTCCACCTCCTGCATGTCGGCCAGCACCCGCCGCGCACCGCGCAGGTAGGCGTCGCCTTCGGGGGTAAGCGTAAGCGCCCGGGTGGTGCGCAGCAGCAGGCGTGTGCCCAGGCGCTGTTCGGTGCGGGCGAGAATGCGGCTGACTGCCGAGGGCGTCAGGCCCAGCGCCCGCGCGGCGGCAGACAAGCTGCCCTCCTGCGCCACCCTGGCAAATATCTCCATCTCGCCGGATCTTCCACTGAAGTCCATTTGTGCCTCGTAAGCAAAGGTGGTTCGCAAAAATGCAGTCTAGTGCAAGTTTTAAACGGATCGTAGCATTTGCGGCATAGATAAGGAGCTTGCCATGCGTATCAATCCACCTCTGGTCGCACTCGCTATCGGTGCCTTCGGCATTGGTGTCACCGAGTTCGCCCCCATGGGCATGTTGCCCAGTATCGCCACTGACCTTGGCGTTTCCATTCCCACTGCCGGGCTGCTGGTCAGTGCCTATGCCATCGGTGTGCTGATCGGCGCACCGCTGATGACCCTGGCCACGGTGAAGATACCGCGCCGTTACCTGTTGATCGGGCTGATGGCCATCTTCACCCTGGGCAACCTGATGTCGGCCCTGGCCAGCGACTACACCAGCCTGTTGGTGGCGCGCGTGGTCACCTCGCTCAACCACGGTGCGTTCTTTGGTATCGGCGCGATTGTCGCGGCCAGTGTGGTACCGCCCGAGAAGCGCGCCGGGGCCGTGGCGGCGATGTTCATGGGCCTGACCCTGGCGACCATCGGCGGGGTGCCGCTGGCGACCTGGTTTGGTGAAATGCTCGGCTGGCGCACGGCGTTCTGGGGCATTGCCGGGCTTGGTCTGGTTGCAATGACCACGCTCTGGTACGCACTGCCCAATGTGCCGACGCCCAAAGGCGATGGCGCCATGGCCGAAATCCGCGTGCTTGGCCGCGGGCCGGTGCTGGCAGCATTGCTGCTGACCGTGGTGGGCTCCAGTGCGATGTTCACGGTATTCACCTACATCGCGCCGATCCTGCAGAGCGAAGCGGCGGCGTCCACGACCTTCGTCACGGTCATGCTGGTGTTGTTCGGTGTCGGTCTGACCTTGGGCAACGTGTGGGGCGGCAAGGCCGCGGATCGCTCGATCGATCGCACCTTGATCCTGTCGTTGGCGGTGCTGATTGCCGTGTTGCTGGTGTTCCCATTGGTGCTGGACTGGCCACTGCCGACCGCGCTGGCGATTCTGGTCTGGGGCGCGGCCAGCTTTGCGCTGGTGCCGCCGCTGCAGATGCGCGTGATGGAGGCGGCCAAGGATGCGCCCAACCTGGCGTCGACCGTGAACATTGGCGCGTTCAACCTGGGGAATGCGATAGGCGCGGCGCTGGGTGGCGCGGTGATCAATGCAGGCATGGGCTACCCGGCAATTTCCCAGGCGGGAGCGGCGATGGCGGCGCTGGGGCTGGTGATGGTGCTGCTGTTTGCCTGGCGGGGGCGGGCGGTGGCGGGTCAGCTTGCGGTGTAGCAGGTTGGGGTATGCGGGGGCGCTTATCGCCCCCTCTTTAGGTTACGGCGTACCGTTACGGCCATGCAGGTGATAGGCCGGGCGCTCGCTCAGGCGTTCGTAGTAATCGCGCACGGCTGGCAAGTGCGGGTGCTCGAACGGTGTTTCGAACCAGCGGTTGACCGACAGGCCGATCGGGATGTCGGCCAGGGTGAACTGGCTGCCCGCCACATAGGCACCGGTGCTGGCCAGTTGGCGGTCCAGGATGCGCATGTAATGCGACCAGTCTGCACAACCGGCGGCGAGCGCCTGCGGGTCCTGGTGGGCGGGCGAGTGCCTGACCAGTGACATGAAGGCGTAGCTCCACGAGCGGTTGAGGTCCGAAGCCTGCCAGTCGATCCACTGGTCGATCTTGGCCCGCGCCTGCGCCTCGCCCGGGTAGAACGCGGTGGCGCCGTAGCGGTTGGCCAGGTAGCGGATGATGCTGTTGGACTCCCACAAAGTGAAGTCGCCATCCTGGATCACCGGGACCATGGCGTTGGGGTTCAGCGCCATGAATTCGGCGCTGTCGGTGGGCTGGAAGCCCGAGCCCCAGTCTTCGCGCTCGAACGCTACCTCGAATTCAGCGCAGGCCCACAGGACTTTTCGCACATTGATGGATGAGGCTCTGCCGAGTATCCGTAGCATGGTGTTCGTCCTGATGTGGGGGTGGTTGATCGTCCGCCACTGCTGGGTGCCGGTCAAGGGGCGGTTCATTGGATCAGCGTGCGCTTTGTAGGAATCTTGTAGTCCATTTCCGAAAGTAACCCCCTCCACCCCATAGGTCATTGTGGTGAGGCAGGTTGGCGCCTAGTCTCGGCACGCTCAACCCCTGAGGAATGGACATGGAAAACGACACCCCGAAAGACAACAGCAAACTCAATGTCGTGCGTGCCGCCAGCCGGTTTGGCAACCCCGATGCCGAACTGGTGCAAATGCGGCCGCAGTTGCCGATGCGTACAGCGCTGATGGAAGCATCGGGCATCATGGGTTGCATCACCGAAATCACCCGCAAGGCCATCGACAGGCCCGGCGACCGCAAGGTGATGATGAAGGCCACGTTCTACCTGGCCGGCATGGCCAAGGCACTGATCGATGGCCAGTTGCAGCAGATGCGCCAGGCGCGCGAAGGTGAGGGCGAAGCCTAGACAGGGTTGCCTGGGGGGCGCGAACTTGGCACCCTTGAGCGGTTTTAATCGTCTGTATCACGTCAGAAGGAAGTACGCATTGAGCTGGGACAAGGTGGGGAAGCTTCTGGTCACCGTGCTGATTGGCCTGATGGTCCTGTTGGCTGCTTACGCGTTGTTCAGGGGCAACCCGCGCCTGGAAGCGTCCTTGACCTATGCCTACCTCACTTACCCCAGCCAGTTCAGCGAGCGCATCAGCAAGGCCAGCGAGCAGCTCAAGTACGAGCAGCTGCAGGGGCGCATTAACAGTATCAGCCAGGGTGAGCTGGGTCACGACCAGGTCGAGCGCCTGATCGAAATGGCCCAGGCACCCTATGCCCAGCTGTTCGCCAAGCCGTTCGAGGCCGGGTTGGTCGACCACCGTACCGGCTTGCTTATCGAGTTGCGCAACAGCGGTGACGCGCAGGTACGCCAGGTGAAGATCCGCCTCCCAGCCAAGGGCCTGGTGCAGGTACGCGACGCTGCTGGCAATGACACGCTCCTGGAGCATGCCACTGCGCAAGTGGAGATCCCGGCCATCGAGCCAGGTGGCGCGTGCAAGGTGTGGGTGTATTTCGACGCTGACTTTTCGCAGATCCGTCAGGGCGGGGTCAGCATCAGGCATGCCGACGGTGCGGCCAATATGCAGGTGTACCGCGAGGTCATCGGTTTCCCGGCAACAGTGGCCCGCTACAGCCGCGAGCTGATGGTGGTGCTGGGTGTACTGGCGCTTGGCGTGCTGGGCCTGGGTTATGCCTGCCTGGCACGGCGTGAGCGTCGTCGCCTGCCGTGATATCTGCATTGGCCGTGTGATCGAGCGCCGCCCGCGCGGCGCTTCGCGGCACAAGGCCGCTCCCACAGGGGCCTGCGTACGCCGATCAATGTGGGAGCGGCCTTGCGTCGCGAAAGGGCCGCAGAGCGGCCCCAACGGTCTAAAGGTGTATCAGCTTTTCAGCCACAAATTCTCGAACCGCCATGCCGTGGTGGAACTCCAGCCCGGGCTGCAGCCGCAGGGTCTAGCTGCTGGCATCGGCATTGGGCTCCATCCCAGGCCATGGCGTCAGGCCCCGTTGCTGGCGTGCAGTTGCACGGGGGCCACGGGCTGGCGGGCCAAGGGCGCACGCTGCTCGCGGAAGTGCGGCAGGATGTGTTCGCCAATCCGGTAGGCTTCTTCCAGGTGCGGGTAGCCTGCCAGGAAGAACACGTCGACACCAATGCCGTGGTACTCGCGGATGCGCGCCACCACGTTGGCGTAGCTGCCCACCAGCGCGCAGCCCGGTGGGATGCCGATGTAGCCGAAGCCGGTCCACACATTGGGGTGGATGAAGAAGTCGTCGAAGGCCGTTGCCTCGTCCTGGTCGCCGTAGCCATGCTCGTAGCTCAGCTTGCGCGCGGTGCGCAGGCCGGCGTGGGCGGCGCGGGCCTTGACAGTGCCCTTGGCCACGCCTTCGTCGAAGAAACGCTTGGCCTCGGCCAGCGCGGCTTCTTCGCTGTCGCGGGCGATCACGTCGATGGACAGGCCAAAGCGGATGTCGTTGCGCCCCCACTTCAGCGCCCGGGCGCGGATGTCGGCGATCAGCGCGGCGATCTCGTCCGGGTGCTCGGAGCGCATCAGGTAGAAGTCGGCATGCTTGGCGGCGAACTCGCGCGCCGCCACCGACGAGCCGGCCGTGCAGATCAGCGGCAGTTCAGCCTTTTTCAGCGGGCCGCGCAGGCCGCCGCCTTCGGCCCGGTAATAGGCACCCTCATAATGGAACTGCTCGTTGTGCCAATAGCCGCGCACCACGTCCATGAACTCGGTGGCGCGGGCGTAGCGCTGGTCGTGGTCCTCGAAGTCGCCGACCTGGCGCTGGATGGCGTCCGAGCCGCCATTGATGATGTTCCACACCAGGCGGTTGCCGGTGGCGCGCTGGTAGGTGGCGGCCTGTTGCACGGCCACCCAGGGCGTGTAGTGGTAGGGCTGGAAGGCGGTGACGAACTTCAGCGCACGGGTTTCCCGGGCCAGCAGCGAGCACACTGTCCAGGGCTCTTCGCCGCTGGGCGCGTTGACCATCAGTGCGCCGCCGAAGCCGTTGATTTCAGCAGCACGGGCGATCTGCCCGAGGTAGTCGATGTAGGTGAAATGATCGCCGACGGCAAAGCCGGATACGGCGCCGGTGCTGGGGCCGCCGGCGTGCCAGTCGCCACGGTTGCGCGGGTCGCCGGGAAGGAACTGGGTTTCGCCGTGCAGGGGCAAGCGGGTGAAGAATTCGATGCTCATGGCGTGTACTCCTTACTGAACGCTAGGGCTGCAATTGGCGGTGACCGGCTGGCCGCTGATGACCTGGCGGGCAAAGGGGATCGAGTCCTTGAGCGAAGCATTCACCGTTTCGCTGTGGCCCAGGCCCTTGTACAAGTGGCCCTGCACCACCGAGCCGGCCTTGCAGGCGTCCTGCATCAGTGCCACCTGGGTGGCGGCGGCAGGGGTCTTGTCCTCGGCGCCGGTGCCGATGAAGATCGGCTGGGCCAGCTTCAGGGTCGGGTAAGACACCTGTGCCAGCCATGGCTTGAGCTGGTCGCCCTGGTAGTCCTTCTTGGCGTTGGCCGGGGTCAGGCCGGTGCCGACCACATCGCTGACCAGCGACGACAGGCAGCTGCTGCGCGCCTGTTCGAACAGCGGCAGGGCCTTGTCGGTGTAGAAGTCGCGTGGGTCGATGCTCGGGTCGTACTGCTGGGCGGCTAGCAGGGTATAGAAGCCATAGGCGAGGGCCGGGTCGACCTTGTTCTGGTCCTGCTCGCCGACGTTCTTCGAACCCACGGTGTAGATCACCCCGGTACCGATACTGCCCTTGACCCCGAGTTTTGGTGCATAAGTGGCCGCATAGGCCCCGGCGGCGAAGGCGCCGGCACCGCCCTGGGACTGGCCGATAATCAGCACCTTGTCGGCCAGCCCCGGCACACCGGCGACCACGGCTTTGGCGGCATCAAGAATGCCGTAGGCGGCCATGCGGTTGTTCAGCAGCGGGTGGCCACCGGGCACGCCCAGGCCCTGGTAGTCGGTGGCGACGATTGCATAGCCCTCGTCCAGCCAGCGGTTGAGGTACTGCACGTCGCGGTAGCTGCGGCCGGCCCACGACGGTGCGCAGATGTCCGCCACGCCGACAGTGCCATGGCCCCAGCTGGCGACCGGCCAGCCGCCTGCCGGCGCCTTGCCTTTGGGAATGAACAGCGCGCCGGAGACCACGATCGGCGTCTTGCCGTCGATGCCATCGAGCGATGTGTAGAGGATGCGTTGCGCACTGGCCGCGTGGGGCAGGCTCAGTGCCTGCTCCAGCGGTTCGCTGCGCAGCAGCTTGCCGGGCGTGGCGGGGATGGCCTTGCTCCAGGTGTAGAACGCCGAGACGCGGCCATCGCCTTGTTGCGGGTCGGGTTTGGGGGCAAAGGTTTCGGCGGCCATGGCGCCGATGGACAGGGCCAGGGCGCTGAGGCCGAAGGCGAGCGAAGCAGGCAGTTTCATGGGAAAGGCTCTCAAGGTTGTTGGCTGATCTGGGCGTCGAGGGACGGCCAGTAGTGGGTCAGTTGCAGGTCGATCAGCGCCTGGCGGGTAAAGCCGGTGGCCAGGTCGTGGGTGATGTCGTAGGGCGTGCGGATCAGCCGGTTGGCCAAGGCGTACTGGCCGAGGGCGTCGTAGTGGGCCTTGAGCTGGGCATCGTTTTTCGGCGCCCAGCGCGCCTGCCACGCCACCGGGTCGTCCTGGTCGTCGCGGCGCAGCACGCTTTCGCTGACGCCGGCACGCGATGACAGCGCGTAGTAGGCGTCGCGGTGCTGTTCCTGGGAGATCCACCAGGCCGCACGCACCCAGGCGGTGGCAACCAGTTGCGTGAGGTCGGCATGCTGCTGCACGAAGCGGTCGGTGCCCCACAGGTCCGAGACCAGCCGCCAGTCATTGGCGCCCTGCTTGGTCGACCAGAGGATGCGCGCCACGCCTTTGTCTTCCAGGGAGTAGGCTTCGTTGAGCAGCACGGCAGCATCGACCTTGCCGGCGGATACTGCGGCGGCACCCACTTGCGGGTTGAGGTTGGCGATCTTGAAATCGCTTAGCTGCAGGCCCTGGCTGTGCAGGAAGTTGCTGAAGGCGAACTCCCATGGCCGGCCGCGGTGGATAGCCAGGCGCTTGCCCTTGAGGTCGTGGATACTGCGCACGGTGGAGCCACTGGGCACTACCAGGTAGATGTTGTTGCCGCTGCCGCCTGGCACCACCAGCTTGCCCGGCACCTGGCCGGCGCCTGCGATCACCGAGGGCAGGTCGCCGCGCACGGCAAAGTCCAGGCTGTCGTTGCTGAAGCCTTCGTTGATCTGCGGCCCGGCGCCGGCATGCGGCAGGGCGGTCCATTGCAGTTTCACGCCGCGGGCGGCGAGTTGCTGTTCCAGCCAGCCTTCTTCAATCACCCGCCCGGGGATGCCGCCGAACACTGGCGTACCACCCTGGGTGAAGGCGACGATGGCGATGCGCACCGCCGCCGGTGGCTCGGCTGCCAGCGCAGCCAGGCTGAGGAACAGGCCGCCCAGCAGGGCGAGGGCATGACGCCAGGGTTTGTTCATGTGCAGCTCCAGGCAAAGGTTCTACTGGCCAGGAGCGAAATGCATGCCAGCCCATTGAAAACGGGCTGCAGGCCTTGAATGGCGTGGCTTTCAGTCAGCCGCAGCGGGGCTGGGACAAGGCCGGCCTGCTGATCGGCGTGCAGGTGGGTGCTGGCGGGGTGCTGCTGGAGCAGCAGGCGGTTGCTGGAAAATCTAATATTTCCAATTCGAATATATAAATATTAATTAATAATTTTTTGATCTAATTTGTTTCGTGCACTATGGGCCAGCGCGTCAACTGCCAGGAATGCCCCTATGTCGCTGATCACCCACCCCAATGCCCGCGAGCTGACCAAGTCGGTGCGTGCCACCGTGCTCGTGTTCAAGGACCCGCGCTCCCAAGAATTGCTCAGCCGCATCGAGCGCCTGGCGCCCAGCGAGGCGAACACCCTGATCATTGGCGAAACCGGCACCGGCAAGGAACTGGTCGCCCGGCATATCCATCACCTCAGCCGCCGAGGGCGTGAGCCTTTCGTGGCAGTCAACTGCGGGGCCTTTGCCGAAACCCTGGTGGAGAGCGAGCTGTTCGGCCATGAGAAAGGCGCGTTCACCGGTGCCACCGCCAACAAGGCCGGCTGGTTCGAGGCGGCCAATGGCGGCACGCTGTTCCTCGACGAGATCGGCGATTTGCCGCTGAACATGCAGGTGAAATTGCTGCGGGTGCTGCAGGAGCGTGAAGTGGTGCGCCTGGGCTCACGTACACCGATCCCGATCAATGTGCGGCTGGTGGCGGCGACCAACGTCAACCTGGCCGATGCGGTGGTGGCGGGGCATTTTCGTGAAGACCTGTTCTACCGCCTGCACGTTGCGACCATCCGCTTGCCGCCGCTGCGCGAGCGGCCGGGGGACATTTTGCCGTTGGCGGAATTCTTTATCGAGGAGCATTGCCGGCGCCTGGGTTACGAACGTGCGTCACTGAGCCCGGATGCCGAGCGCAAGTTGCTGGCGCACAGCTGGCCGGGCAACATCCGCGAACTGGAGAATGCCATTCACCATGCGTTGCTGGTGTGCCGGTACCAGGTGGTGGCGCCGGCGGACTTGCACCTGGTGGATATGCGGCCTGCCGTAGCCGCGCAGGTTGCGCACCCGCACCTGCCGGCACCCGGCGCGGCAGCGCCGGATCTGGAAAGCGCGTTGCTGGCGTTGTTCGAACAGAATGTGCCGAACCTGTATGAGCACATCGAAGAGACGGTGTTCAGGGCGGCGTATCGGTACTGCCATGGCAACCAGCTGCAGACCGGGCGGTTGCTGAACATCAGCCGCAACATCGTGCGAGCGCGGCTGGAGAAGATTGGCGAGCTGACGAAGGCATAAGCTGATACGCGGTCTTTGTAGGAGCGGCCTTGCGTCGCGATAGGGCCGCGCAGCGGCCCCAGCAATCCATGTGTCAACGCTGAAATTCCGGGGCCGCTTTGCGGCCCTGTCGCGACGCAAGGCCGCTCCTACAAATGACCGCGTAGGGTTCGCTTACTTGATAAACCGCACCTGGCTGTTGATCTTCTCGATCACAGCCCCTTTGCGCTCATTGAAGCGGGCCTTGTTCTGCTCGAACAGGTTGTTGCCCTTGGTATCGATGGAGATGATCAGCGGCCCGAATTCGCGCACGCGGTTCACCCACAGGGTTTCCGGCATGCCCAGGTCCTGCCATTCGGCGCGTTCGATCTCTTCCACCTGGGTCGCCGCCAGCACCGCGCAGCCGCCAGGGAATACCGCATGCACGGCCTTGTTCTCCAGGCAGCCGGTGGTGGTTTCCGGGCCCATGCCGCCCTTGCCGACAATCAGCTTCACACCGGTCTGTTCAATGAACTGCTTCTCGAACTTTTCCATGCGCATGCTGGTGGTCGGGCCGATGGAGACCATCTCGAAGCTGCCATCCTCTTTCTTCTTGACGATGGGGCCGGCATGGAAGATGGCGCCGCCACGCAGGTCCACCGGCAATTCGCGGCCCAGCTCGATGAGCCGGCGGTGGGCAACGTCGCGGCAGGTGACCAACTGGCCGGTCAGGTAGACCACATCGCCCACGTTGAGGCTGGCCAGGTCTTCGTCGCTGATGGGGGTACTGATGATCTTTTTCACAGGACTGCTCACAGGGCTCTTCACAGGATCACCCCTTCGTGGGAGAGGATGTCATAGGTCAGGTCGGCGTTGATGCGGATCTTGCCGCGGCGGTGTGCCCAGCAGCCGGTGGAAACGGCAACGCCAATGGTCGAGGGGTGACGCGCCGAAGACTCGATGTTCACGCCCATCACGCTGCTGTTGCCGGTCAGGCCCTGCGGGCCGATGCCGATTTCGTTGAGGCCGTCTTCCAGCAGCTTTTCCATCATCGCCGCGCTTTCGTTCGGGTGGCTGGAGTCCACTTCGCGCAGGATGGCCTTTTTCGACAGGCGCGCCGCAGTCTCCACCGACGTCGAAACCCCCACCCCCACCAGCAGCGGCGGGCAGGCGTTGACACCGCGCGAGGTGATGACATCGAAGACGAACTCGGTCACCCCTTCATAACCTTGGCCCGGCATCAGCACCTTGGCCGAACCCGGCAAGGTGCAGCCGCCACCGGCCATGTACACATCGACGATGGCGTAGTCGGCATCGGGGATGATTTCCCAGTCCAGCCACGGGATCCTGGAGCCGGTGTTGGTGCCGGTGTTCTTCTCGATGAAGGTTTCCACCGCGTTGTGGCGCAGCGGCCCCTGAATGGTGGCTTCCTTGGTGGCGTTCTCGAGGATGCTTTCCATCTCACCCAGCAGCGGGAAGCGTGCGCCGGCCGAGACGAAGTACTGGATCACCCCGGTGTCCTGGCAACTGGGGCGGTTGAGCTTGTCGGCATATGCCTGGTTGTCGGCCATCGAGTCGTACACGGCGATGGCCAGCGGGTTGGTTTCTGCTGCGCGCAACTTGGCGGTCTTGGCCTTCACGTCGCGGGGCAGGCGTTTGCCGATATAGGCGGTGAACTTGGCCATCACGTCGGTAAGCGATGACACGGCGGTTTCTTTGTCCATGATTATTTCCTCACTGCATCACAAGGCGGGTAGTGCTTGCTGTTATCGAAAGGTCAGGGTGTCGGTGTGCCGGCCTCCATGCGTGCCAGGGCAGGGCGCGCCGCCACCGGTTCGGGTTGTTCTTGCGGTACCTGGCCGTCGAGCACCTTGGTCATGTGCTGCTTGTCCAGTGCACCGACCCAGTTGGCGATGGCCACGGTGCCGACGGCGTTGCCGATGGTATTGGTGATGGCGCGGGCTTCGGACATGAAGCGGTCCACGCCCAGCAGCAGGACCATGCCGGCCACCGGGATGTTGTCCATGGTCGCCAGGGTCGCGGCCAGGGTGATGAAACCCGAGCCGGTCACACCTGCGGAGCCTTTGGAGGTGAGCAGCAGCACGCCGAGCACGATCAGCTGGTCCATCAGGGTCAACGGCGTGTTGGTGGCCTGGGCGATGAAAATGGCGGCCATGGTGTAGTAGATGCACTGGCCGTCCGGGTTGAAGGTAAGGCCCGAAGGAATCACCAGCCCGACCACCGGCTTGGACACACCCACTTTTTCCAGCTTGTTCATCAGCTGCGGCACCACCGACTCGGACGAGCTGGTGCCCAGCACGGTGAACAGCTCTTCCTTGAGGTACTTGAGAAACTTCCACAGGTTGAAACCGGACAGCCGTGCAATGGCACCCAGCACGATCACCACGAACAGGAAGCAGGTCAGGTACATGGTCGCCATCAGCTTGCCCAGCGACACGATCGAGCCCAGGCCGTACTTGCCGACGGTGAAGGCCATGGCGCCGCAGGCGGCCAGCGGGGCCACGCGCATGATCATGCCGACGATGAAGAACATGCCGTGGGAGAACGCCTCCAGCACATCGACCATGGGCTTGCCGCGAGGCCCGAGGTGCGACAGGGCGATGCCGAACAACGTGCTGAACAGCAGGATTGGCAGGATCTCGTTCTTGGCGAAGGCATCGGTGACGCTGCCGGGTATCACATGCAGCATGAAGTCGATGAAGCCACCGCTGTTGCTGGCTGCCGCGGCGGTGTAGGTGGAGATGCTCTTGGCATCGAGGGTGGCCGGGTCGACGTTCATGCCCTGGCCGGGCTGCACGATATTGACCACCACCAGGCCCAGCACCAGGGCAAAGGTGGACAGCACTTCAAAGTAGATCAGCGCGCGCACGCCGACGCGGCCGAGTTCCTTCATGTTTTCCATCTTGGCGATGCCCAGCACCACCGTGGCGAAGATGATCGGGGCGAAGACCATCTTGATCAGTTTGATGAAGGCGTCACCGATGGGCTTCAGGTCAGCACCCACCTGTGGCCAGAACACCCCGATCAGCACCCCGAGGGTAACGCCGATCAACACCTGTACGTAAAGCTTGCCGAACAATCGCTTGGCCATTGCCGTCTCCGAATTATTGTTGTGAGTCGGATTTATCTGGCGGCCGGGCTGCTTGTGGGGTGCAGGTCACACCTGGCCTTGGCGGCCGAAGAGCCCAGCTTTTTTGTGGTTAATCACGCAGGGCAAAAGGTAATGGTTTTTCAAAAATGCTGTAATACAATGAAATTCAACTCATTGTTTCCCTCAGGTTAATTATGAATCCGGTATCGGAGCTGGCCTTCTTCACCCAGCTAATCAGGGTCGGCAGCCTGGCGGGTACTGCCCGCGAGCTGAACCTGACCCCACCGGCGGTCTCCAAGCGCCTGGCGCAGCTGGAGCAGCGCCTGGGTGTGCGCCTGCTCAACCGCACCACGCGCAGCATCAGCCTGACGGCCGAGGGCGAGACCTACCTGGTGAATGCCCGGCGGATATTGGGCGAGATCGAGGAAATGGAGCGGCAGGTGTCCAGCAGCCGTGCCGAGCCGAAGGGGTTGTTGCGGGTCAACGCACCGCTGGGTTTTGGCCGTACCCATGTGGGGCCGGCGGTGTCATCGTTTGCCCGTCGCTACCCTGAGGTGGAAGTGCAACTGCACCTGAGCGACCGGCCGATTGCCCTGCCGAACGATGCCATCGACGTGGCCATTCGCTTTGGCGAGTTGCCGGATTCACGGCTCATCGCCCGCAAGATAGCGGCCAACCGCCGGCGGTTATGTGCAGCGCCCAGCTACCTGGAGGCGCACGGCACCCCCGAAGCGCCGAAAGACCTGGCCAGCCACAACTGCATCGTGCTGCGCCAGAACGATGCGGCGTTCGGCATCTGGCGGCTCAGCCGCGGCAAACAGAGTGAGTCGGTGAAGGTGCATGGCAGCCTCAGTACCAACGATGGCGAGGTGGCCCTGAACTGGGCGCTGGACGGGCAGGGGATTCTGCTGCGCGCCGAGTGGAACCTGGCCGACCATTTGCGCAGCGGGCGCCTGGTGGAGGTGCTGGGCGACTACCAGACGCCGCCGGCAGATATCTATGCGGTGTACCTGGAGCGTTTGAATCTGTCGGCCAAGGTGTCGTGTTTTGTCGAGCACTTGCGCGCGTTTTTCCGCGAAGGTGATCAGCTGGCGGCGTGGCAGTAAGGCTTTTCAGCTTTACTGATAAAGCGCAACTCCAGTTTCATGCGGCACCGGTGGAAGCGGGCACATAACTCATTGAATTAGCAGGGACACTGTGGGAGCGGCTTTAGCCGCGAACACCGGCGCAGCCGGTGCCATGCACCGCGTTGGATTCTTCGCGGCTAAAGCCGCTCCCACAGGTATCCCTCCAGCATTCCTACCAGCGATAGGTCAGGTCAGCGGTGACTGTACGCCCTGTACCCAGCAGGCAACCCACGGTGGCGAAACAGCCGGCCACATAGTACTTGTCACTCAGGTTCTTCACATTGAGCTGCCCCGACAAACCCTGCAGGCCGTTGCCGGCCTTGCCGAAGTCATACGACAGCATGGCGTCGACCAGGGTGTAGCCGGGCACTTCGAAGGTGTTCTGCGCATCGCCATAGGTGGCGCCGGTGTAGCGCACGCCGATGCCGCCGCCCAGCCCGGCCAGCGGCCCACCCTGAAGGGTGTAGTCGACCCACAGCGACGCCAGGTGACGAGGTACCCGCACCGGCGCATTGCCCTTGTTGCTGACGCCCAGCGCATTCGGGTTGTCCTGGGTGACCTCGACATCGTTGTAGGTATACGCGGTGATCAGGTTCAGCCCCGGCAGCGGCCTGGCCACGCCTTCCACCTCGACCCCGCGCGAGGTGACTTCGCCTTGCTGGACGCTGAAGCCCGGATGGTCGACATCAGTGGTTGCCACGTTCTGCCGGCGCAGGTCGAAGGCGGCCACGGTGATGAAACTCTCGCTACCTGGCGGCTGATACTTGATGCCCACTTCATACTGTTTGGCGGTTTCCGGCTCGAAAGGCGAACCGTCGAAACTGTTGCCACTGGCCAGCTTGAACGACTCGCTGTAGCTCACATAGGGGAACAGGCCCATGTCGAAGCTGTAGCCGAACGAGGCGCGGGCGGTGGTGGCTTCGTCGGTAATCACCTGGTGGCTGCCATTGTTGCGGTTGGTGCTGTCCTGGCGCGCCCAGTCGTGGCGTACGCCCAGGGTGGCGACCCAGTTGTCGAAGTGCAGCTGGTCTTGCAGGTACAGGCCGGTCTGCCGGTCGTCGCGGGCGGTGGACGACAGCGAGGTGTAGCGTGAGGTGTCGATTACCACGCCACGTGCCGGGTTGTAGATGTTGATCGACGGTGCATCGCCGTGTTGCACGTCCTGGCTGCGGTGGCCGCGCAGAAAGTCGGCGCCCAGCAGCAGGTCATGGCGCACGGGGCCGCTGTTGAAACTGGCGAGCAGCTGGTTGTCGAGGGCGTAGTTGTCGCTGTCATAGTCACGCAGTTCGTAGTAGCGGGCGATGGTGTTGTCATTGATTACGCCGCTGTTGCGAAACAGCTGGTCCTGGTAGCCGTGCATGTGGCTGTAACGGAAGTTCTGGCGAAAGCTGAAAGTGTCGTTCAAGCGGTGGCTCAGCTCATAACCCAGGTTGTTCATTTCCGACTGTTCGCGGTCGAAGCCCGGCTCGTTCAGCGAGCGATGACGCGGTACGCGGCCGTTGGGGTTGGAGCCGTCGAACAGCGAATAGGCCATGTTCGAGGTGAACAGGTTGGTGTTCTTCTGGTACGACGCCAGCAGGGTCAGGCTGGTGTCTTCGTTCGGCGCCCAGGTCAGGCTGGGCGCGACGTACTGGCGGTCATCCCTGATCCCGTCGATTTCATTGTCGGCGTCACGGCCAAGCATTACCAGGCGGTAGGCCAGAGTGCCCTGGCTGTCGAGCAGGTCACCGACATCCAGGCTCAGTTGCTGGCGGTCGTGGTTGCCGAGCGACAGGCCGACCTCACGGTGGGCAGTAAACAGGGGCTTTTTCGACACCAGGTTGAGCATGCCGCCAGGTTCACCCTGGCCGTAGATGACCGATGCGGGCCCTTTGAGTACCTCGATGCGTTCGAGGCCGAACGGCTCGGGGGCATAGTAGCCGGTGTTGTTGTTGCGCAGGCCATCGGTGTAGGCATCACTGTTGATCTGCTGGAAGCCGCGCACCATCAGGGTATTGTCGGTGGGGTTGTTGCCAGAGACATTGGTGTGCACGCCAGCGGTGTAGCTCAGGGCCTCGGTGATGGTTTGTGCACCTTGGGCCTTGATCCGGTCACGGGTGACCACTGACACCGAGGCCGGGGTTTCCAGCAATGCGCTGTCGGTCTTGCTGGCGCTGCTGGCACGGGTGGCCAGGTAGCCGTCCACGGCGCCATAGGCGCTGTCGCGGTGGGCATCGACACTGGTGGGCGCCAGCTGCAGGCCTGCGCCCTGCGCGGCAGGTTGCAGGCGATATTGGCGGTCGCCGCTGGGTACGGCCACCAGGCCACTGCCCAGCAGCATGCGCTCCAGCGCCTGTTCGGGGGTGAAGTCACCTTGCAGTGGCGCACTGGCCTTGCCTTGGCTGAGTGCGCCATCGCCGACAATGTAGATACCGGCGGCACTGGCCAGGCGGTTGAGCTGCTGGGTCAGCGGGCCGGAGGGCAGGTCGTAGCGGCGCGGACTTTCGTCTGCCATGGCGGGAGTGGCCGCCAGCAAGGGCAAGGCCAGCAGCAGAGGGCGCAAGGTGATCGGGAGCAGGGGCATGGGTGTTCCTTGTGGGGGCAGATGAAGCGGGGTGTTCATCTGCTAATCCGAACGAGCGGGGTAAAACCGGAACACCCTTGTTAAAAAAATCAGGCACCGCGCTGGATTCTTCGCGGCTAAAGCCGCTCCCACAGGTTACCGCGCAGGTTTCGAAGATATGCTGACCCTGTGGGAGCGGCTTTAGCCGCGAACACCGGCAATGCCGGTGCCAGTCAACGCGCTTCGATGCTGTACCACCACGGCAAGGTCTTACGCACCTTGATGGGCAAGGCGCTCTCAAGCATGGCCAAGGTGCGCTCGGGGTCTTCGGCCGGGAAGCTGCCCATCACCCGCAGCCCTTGTACTTGCGGGTCGATACCCAGATGGCCGGGCATATAGGCCCGCAACTGTTCAATAAACTCGCCAAGGCTGATGTCATTGGCCAGCAGCCGGCCATCGCGCCAGGCCTGACGCGACTCATCCACCTGCCGCGGCGCTTGCGCGCCCTGGCGGTCAAAGTCGGTTTGCCAGCCAGCGGCAACCACCAGGTGGGTGGCGCCCTCTGCGGGCTGCAGCCGTACCGCACCGTCGAACACACTCAAGCGCGCGACATGGTCGCGCTGCCACACACTGAAGCGGGTGCCCAGGGCTTGCAGGCGGCCCTGGCGGGTGTCGATCACGAATGGCCGGCTATCATGGGCGGTTTCCACCAGCACTTCGCCGGCCAACAACTCCAGGCGGCGCAGGTCGGCGCGGTAATCGATGTTCAACGCGGTGGCGCTGTTCAGCCACAGCTGGCCCCCGTCAGGCAGGCGCAGGCTGCGCACTTCGCCGGTTGCGCTGCGCTGGTCGGCACTTAGCGCCTGCAACTGTTGGCGGGCGGCGGGTACGCGCCAGCCGGCCAGGGCCAGCAGGCCGCCGCCGCACAACAAGCCGAGCAGGCCGACCGCCCGGCGCCGGTCGAGGTCGCTGCGGCGCACGCTGCCCAACGCCTGCAGCGAGGCATCGGCCTGCAGCTTCAGCGGGGTAAAGCGCTGGCTGATGCGCTCCACATGGGCCCATGCCACCTGATTCGCGCCAGCCGCGCCCAGCCATTGTTGCCAGCGCAGTTGCAACTGCCGGTCTTGCGGGGCGGCGAGCAACTGCGCATACCAGTTTGCGGCAGCCTGCAGGGTGGCGTGGTCCGGGCGTTCGCAGGCGTTCATGGCAGGTCCAGTTCCAGCAGCAGGCATTGGTACATCGCCTGGGCCATGTACTTGGTCACGCTGCGTTCGGACACCTGCAACTGATGGGCAATTTCCCGATAGCCCAACCCCTGGACCTGAGACAGCAGAAAGGCCTGGCAGACCTTCTCCGGCAACCGCGCCAGCATCCGCTGTACCTGCTCCAGGGCTTCGAACACCAGTGCGCGCTCTTCTTCGCTTGGCGCCAGCGGTTCAGGCAGGGCGGCCAGGGCTTCGAGCCAGGCCTGTTGCAGGTGCTGGCGGCGCCAGAAATCGATGCACAGGTGGCGGGTGACGGTACTCAGGTAGGCGCGTGCGTGCTGCTCGGTCTGGAACTGCTGGGGCTTGCTCAGCAATCGCACGAAAACGTCATGGGCCAGGTCGGCGGCATCGCTGGCATTGCCCAGGCGCTTGTGCAGCCAACCGCGAATCCAGCCGTGGTGGGCGTTGTAGTAGTGGTGAACCTGCTGGCTGAAAGTGGGGTCGAGACGCGACATCAGGGCATCCTTTCGCTGTGCGACAAGGTCTCATATGAGAATTTTTCGCAATAGTAGGCGAGGGATGGCTGCCACGGCAACGGCTCAGGTAGTGAATCATCACGCATCGATATAAGCAGGTCTGATAACAGATCTAAAGCAAGGTGAATTGCTCGATATCGTCGTCAGGTGGAACCTATGCCTACCTTCCACCACATGACAATAAAATCTCATGACGATCTCGACCGTTGCTGCACTGCAAATTGGCTCTCACCCAGAGGGCAAACAACAAACGCTGGAGACGATTCTTTCCTACGAAGCGGAAATCACCCGCGCCGGCGCGCAATTGGTAGTCATGCCGGAGGCCCTGTTGGGCGGCTACCCGAAAGGTGAAATCTTCGGCACCTACATGGGCTATCGCCTGCCGGAGGGCCGCGAAGCCTTCCAGCGCTACTTCGACAATGCCATTGATGTGCCGGGCGCCGAAACAGCCGAGCTGGCTGCGTTGGCGCAACGTACCGGTGCGCACCTGGTGGTCGGTGTCATTGAACGCGCGGGCAGTTCGTTGTTCTGCTCGGCGTTGTTCTTCTCGCCGGAGCAGGGGCTGGTCGGCAACCACCGCAAGCTCATGCCAACCGGCAGTGAGCGGCTGATATGGGGGCAGGGCGATGGCTCTACACTGCCGGTGATCGACACGCCGGTGGGCAAGATCGGTGCGGCCATCTGCTGGGAAAACCACATGCCCCTGCTGCGCACGGCGATGTACGCCAAGGGTATCGAGGTGTGGTGCGCGCCGACAGTCGACGAGCGCGACAACTGGCAGGTTTCCATGCGTCATATCGCCCACGAGGGGCGTTGCTTCCTGGTCAGTGCCTGCCAGTATCAGCCATCGCCGCGCGACTTGGGGGTAAGCCTGCCGCACTGGGACGATGACCGCGTGCTGATGCAGGGCAACAGCGTGATCATCGGCCCCATGGGCGAGGTGATTGCCGGCCCGCTGAAAAACGGCCCGGGCCTGCTGGTGGCCAGGATCGATTCGGCTGAGCTGGTCAAGGCGCGTTATGACTTCGATGTGGTCGGCCACTATTCGCGGCCTGACGTGTTCACCCTGATCGTCGACGAGCGTGCCAAGGCGTCCGTCAAGTTCCAGCAATGACCTGAACCCGCAACACCGCTGAGCGGCCCAGGCCTGGCAACACACTGCCGCCAGGCCTGGGCCGCTTCACGTTTCTGTGCATTACGCAGCCCTGCCCAACAAGAAAAACATTCGAGGCTTTTCAGAAATGAACACTGATTCGCGCGTGTTGTACCGCAAGGTCGCCTGGAAGATCTTGCCGTTGCTGTTTGTCAGTTACATCGTTTCCTACCTGGACCGGGTAAACATCGGTTTCGCGGCTTTGCGCATGCAGCAGGACCTGGGCTTCAGCGACGCCGTGTATGGCCTGGGTGCCGGTATTTTCTTCATCGGCTATGTGCTGTTCGAAGTGCCCAGCAACCTGTTGCTGACGCGCATCGGAGCGCGCAGGACCATCATGCGTATCATGATTGCCTGGGGGGGGTGTCGTCCAGCATGATGCTGGTGCAGACCCCGCAGCATTTCTATATCGCCCGCTTTCTGCTGGGGGTGTTCGAAGCCGGGTTCTTCCCCGGCATCATCCTCTACCTGACCCATTGGTTCCCGGCGCGCCTGCGCGGCAGTGTGATTGCGGTATTCATGTCGGCCATTGCCATTGCCGGTGTACTGGGCGGGCCGGTTTCCGGCTGGATCATCAGCGCAATGGATGGCGTGCACGGCTTGCATGGCTGGCAGTGGATGTTCGTGCTGGAAGGTTCGCCGGCCATTATCCTCGGCATCTTGGCCGCCTTCCTGCTGATCGACCGGCCCGAAGATGCCCGATGGCTGAGTGCCGATGAGCGTGCGCGCATTGCCCAGGAGGTTGCCGCCCCCACGGCGGGCGGCGGCCACACATTCGCCGCCGTTGTGCGCGACCCGCGGGTCTATGCCCTGGCGCTGGTGTATTTTGCGGTGATGGCCGGGCTGTACATCTTCGGCTTCTGGTTGCCGGGCATGATCAAGGGCTATGGTGTGGCCGACCCGTTGCACATCGGCCTGATCACGGCGGTGCCTTACCTGGCCGGTGGTGTGGGCATGATCGTGATCGGCAGGCATTCCGACAGGGTGGGTGAGCGGCGTTGGCACCTGGCCTGTTGCATGCTGGTTGCCGCCGCTGCCCTGGTGGCGTGCACCTGGGTGCCGGGCCAGTTGCTGCCAGGCCTGCTGACCTTGAGCGTGGCGGCAATAGGGTTGTATGCGTCGATGCCGTTGTTCTGGACCATCCCCACCCGCTACCTGAGTAGCCAGGCGGCAGCCGGGGGCATTGCCCTGATCAACTCGCTGGCCTTGTTCGGCGGCTTCACCAGCCCGACGGTGCTGGGGGCGGTGAAGGCCAGTACTGGCAGCCTCGACCTGGGCCTTTATGTGTTTGCCGCCGTGCTTGCCTTGGGCGCAACGGTACTGCTGGTGGCCATGCCGGCCAGGCTGCTCGACGCGGCTGCTGTCACGACAGGCAGAACGACTGCTCAACCAGCTCGATGATCAGTGCCTTGACCGTTTGCAGCGTGTTGTCGTGCTTGCTGCCGACCCGGGTGCCGATTTCCAGGTCGTAGGACGGCAGTTCGACCGGGCACGGGAATGTCTGCAGTGTCGACACCCGCTGCATGGCGCGGGCGGCGTGGGTGGGTACCGTGGTAATCAGCTGCGAACCCACCAGCAGAAACGGCACTGCGGCAAAGTGCGAGGTGGAGGCACGAATGCTGCGCTTGTAGCCGGCGGCATTCAGACCTTCGTCGACGATGCCGACAAAACCGCCCGAAGACACCAGCAGGTGCGGGCGCTGCGCATAGTCTTCGGCGCTGGTGGGCGGGGTGTTCTGCGCATCGGCAATGCCCAGGTAGTTGCCCCGGCCCAGGCGGTGCCTGGCGATCAAGGGTGACGACAGCCCGCCCGCCGATACGGCGATGTCTACCTGGTGACGCATCAGCATGTCCTGCACCAGGCCGCTGTGGGTTTGCCTGAACAGGATGCGCAGCCCGCTCAGGTGTTTGTCGACCAGCGCCAGCAGGCCTTGCCCCAAGGCGATTTCGGCGTCGTCCGAAAGCCCGACGGTGAGGGTTCGGCCCTTGATGTCCTTGCCGGCCACCGACAGCGCCAAGGCTTGCCGGCAGCGGTTGAGCGCCTCGCCAATCAACGGGGCCAGTTCATTGGCGCGTACGGTTGGGCGCAGGCCGCGGCCGGTGCGTTCGAACAGCGGGTCGGCGTAGATATCACGCAGGCGGGCGAGGGCGGCACTGACGGCGGGCTGGGTGACGCCCAGGCGCAAGGCAGCGCGGCTGGCGCCGCCTTCTTCGATCAACGCGACAAATACCCGCAGCAAGTTCAGGTCGACGCTATCGATATCAATTGTATGCATATCAGATATCCTGATAGTTGATTGATTTATAGTATACGCACTCGCAGAATGCCCCGACAAATGATTCAGGCCTGCACTTGCTGTAGGTGTCGGCTTTATAAGTTGGGAAGGTTTCAGGTTCTGGAGTGTATGAAAGGTCTACAAGTTGTTGGCGGTTTGGTGCGGGCGCTAGTTGCAGGTTTGCTGGTGCAATATACAAATGCGGTTAATGCACAGGAGTACCTGGCTGCACCTGGGATAGCTGCGCAGGCGTGGTTGCTGATGGACCACGAAAGTGGCGAGGTACTGGCCCAGGGCAATGCCGATGCCCGTCTGGAACCGGCCAGTCTGGTCAAGATCATGACCAGCTATGTAGTCGGCCAGGCCCTGAGCAGCGGCGCCTTGCGCGGCCGCGACCGGGTAACGATCGACAACGCAGCGTCCGCCGCCGGCAACGCACAGTTGCAGGGTTCGTCACTGATGTTTCTGAAACCCGGTGACCGGGTGACGATTGATGATTTGAACAAGGGTATGGTCATTCAATCCGGCAACGATGCCTGCATCGCCTTGGCTAACTACTTGGCCGGCAGTGAACAGGCATTTGTTGATGCCATGAACGAGCAGGCGCGGCAACTGGGTATGTTCAACACCCGGTTCAAGACCGTGCATGGGCTTGCCGCCGAAGGGCAATACAGCAGCGCGCGGGACATGGCGTTATTGAGCCGGGCGTTGATCGAACAACTACCTGCCGAATATGCGCTCTACCGGGAAAGGGGCTTTTCCTTCAATCAGGTTCAGCAATACAACCGCAACCGCCTGCTGTGGAGCACCAGCCTGGCAGTGGACGGTTTGAAAACCGGCAATTCCAGTGCCGGGGGATATAGCCTGGTGACGTCGGCGCAGCTCTACGGCCGCCGGTTGATCGCCGTGGTGCTGGGCGCCGAGTCGAGCCCGTTGCGCTTTCAGGAAAGTGTAAAGCTGCTGAAGTGGGGCTTTCGCACGTTCGAGACGATCACGCCGATCAAGGCCGACGACGTGTTCATGAGCAAGCGCGTGTGGTTTGGCGATGCACGCCAGGTAAAGCTCAACGCGGGTGCGCACCCGGCCATCAGCGTGCCTTACGGGCAGGCTGACGCGGTGCAGATCAGTACCATCCTCGACAGCCCCGAACTGCATGCACCCTTGCAGGCTGGGCAGGTAGTGGGCGTGGTGAGTTTCCAGGTCGGCGACCGCCACATAGCGGAAAAACCCCTGGTGGTGATGGAGGCGGTCGCCGAGGGCGGCTGGTTCAGCCGCGCCTGGGATTTTCTGCTGCTGAAGGTTTACCAGTGGCTGGGTGTATGCCTGCTGTGCGCGGGCCAGGAGGGCTCATGAACCGTTACCTGCGTTACCTGCTGCCTGCCGCCTGCATGCTTGCCTTGGGATGTTGGGTGCCTATTCAATCGAGCGCCGCCCGCGCGGCGCTTCGCGGCACAAGGCCGCACCTGATCGGCTAACGCGGTCAACTGTAGGAGCGGCCTTGCCGGGGCGCCGGACCGGTCGGAAAGGGCTGCGAAGCAGCCCCGGCAATTTGTGCATCTGTGCGCAAACCCTGGGGCTGCTGCGCAGCCCATCGCGACACAAGGCCGCTCCTACAAGGGCCAGTGCTGGCCAGGAGAGAGATGTAAGACAGTTGCTCCCATCTGCTTCGGGCCAGTCACTCCTGTGGGATCACCTCTGTCCGCCTTGTTTGTTCCCTTCGATATTGAAGGGGGCATCGCCGCTCTTCATCAATCTCCAGTCATGCACCCAAGGTGCGCGCGCTAGAGGCACAGGTTTAATTGGCCCGAAACAGATGTGGGAGCGGCCTTGTGCCGCGAAGCGCCGCGCGGGCGGCGCTCGATTGCATAGGCGCTGCGAGAATCACGCCGAACACCTTGGCTCCTCTTGCGAGACGGCGGCCCTGTCCCAGGCTCAGGCGTGTTCGGCGGCCAGCATTGACCTGAACTGCCCGACAGCTTCCTGGGCTACGCCAGCAGCCTGCAACACGGCACAGGTGAAACTGACCGGGGCTGGGCCAGGGGCGGTGATGATGCGTTCGGCTACCACCGCAGCGGGGGTGCTCTGATAGCGCGCCTGCCCGGCATAGTTGGCGGCATGCTGTTGCAGGTACTGGGGATTGTTGGAAGTGTGCGCCACCGTGTCGAGAAGCCCGGCGCGCGCCAGCGCCAGGGTGCCGCCACAGATACCGGCCAGGGTCGCGCCGCGGGTATGGCAGGCTTGCAGGAAACTGCCCAGGTCAGGGGCCTGCTCACCTTCCCAGAGCAGGCCACCGATCACCGCGACGACGTCGGGTTGCCAGGCCAGGCACTGCAGCAGGTCGTGGTCCACCGTGACTGCCAGCCCGCCCTGGGAGCGAAACTGCCCGGGCGAGGGCGCAAAGAAGTCCAGTTCCAGACCATAGAACGGCGCGCCGGTTCCGGCGATAAGTGCATATTCCCAGTCGGCAAAACCCGGAGTAAGGAGCAGTGCTACGCGTGCCATGTGTTCAAATCCTCCCTGATTGAAAGCGGTGCATGGTAGCCGCAAGGCGGGGGCAAAGTAATCACTTTGTAGGAGCGGCTTTAGCCGCGAATACGGGGGTGGCAGCAACGGTGAACGGCCGGTGGATATTGGCCGGCAGGTCCGGCCTATTCGCGGGTGAACCCGCTCCCACAGGTACTGCGCATCGCGGGTGAACCCGCTTCCACAGGTACTGCGCATCGCGGGTGAGCCCGCTCCCACAGGTACTGCGCATGCCCTTGGATCGCGCCATTCCTGTGCGGCTTTAGCCGCACAGGATCCAGCGCGCTGCATGGCACCGGCTGCGCCGGTGTTCGCGGCTAAAGCCGCTCCTACAGGGTTGTGGGAGTAAAGGTCACCGACACGTGCTTTACTGGGCTGGCTTACTTCTTACCGACCTTGCCGCTGGGCACATGCAAGTAGGACATCACGCTTTCGGTCAGCTCTGTCGCCAGCCTGACCGCTTCCTTGTTGCGCGCCATGGCCCCGGCAACCAGCCCCTCGATCAGTGCCAGCACGGCAATGTTGGAACTGGTAAGCACCGGATGGTCGGCCGGCGCAAACAGTACATGCTCAGCGATGGCCGTGAGGGGGGAGGCGGGCGAATCGGTAATCGCCAGCACTGTAGCGTTACGCTCGCGGGCAAAGCGTGACAGTTGCAGGGTGTCCTGGGAATAGCGGGGCAGGGCAATAGCCAGCAGCGCGTCCTGTTCGGTGATGGCGGCCAGCCGGTAGGCGGCATTTTCGTTGCCGCCCTCCATGCTGATGGCGCAGGTGTCCTTGCAGAATGGCACCAGGGTCGAGGCTGCAAGGCCGGCCAGGTAGACACTGTTGCCGAACCCCAGCACATAGACTTTACGCGCCGCGATCAGCGTACTGACGAAGGCTTCGAAGGCATTGGCCGGGTTGATGCTGGCAGCACTGGCAAGGTTGCTGCTGGCGCTCTGGATCTGCTCGTGCAGGCCGAAATCGCCACCCGGCCGCTGGGCCAGTTCATTGCGCAGCTTGTCTACCGGCGAGACCATCTGCTGCAAGGTCGTCACCAGTTCGGCCTTCATGCCGCTGTAGCCGCCCAGGTCCAGGGCTTTGGCCAGGCGATTGACTGCCGCCGGCGAGGTACCGGTGGCCTGGGCCATGTCTTCGATGGTCAGGGTTGCTGCCTTCAACGGGTGACGCAGGATGTAGTCGGCGACCTTGCGCAGCGAAGGCGGCAGGTCGGTCAGACTCTGCGACAGCTTGCGCATGACGGGGGAGGCGTACACGGTGGTGTCTTTCGAATTGCTCGGCATCCGGCTCAAGGCTCCCTGAATGAGTGGCCGTAGTGTATCCCATGGCTTCCCCGGCAGCAGCCGGGGGCCATGGGCATGCTTACTTGAGGCTGCCGGCAAGAAACTGCTGCAGGCGCTCGGACTGCGGCCGGGCCAGCACCTCGCGCGGGTTGCCGCGTTCCAGGGCCAGCCCCTGGTGCAGGAACATGACCTGGTTGGAAACCTCCCGGGCAAAGCCCATCTCATGGGTCACCACCACCATGGTGCGGCCTTCCTGTGCCAGCGCCTGCATCACCTTCAATACCTCGCCAACCAGCTCGGGGTCGAGCGCCGAGGTCGGCTCGTCGAACAGCATCACTTCGGGTTCCATGGCCAGCGCCCGGGCAATGGCCACGCGTTGCTGCTCGCCGCCGGACATGTGCGCCGGATAGGCGCCACGGCGGTGGCTCACACCGACCTTGTGCAGGTAGTGCTCGGCTTTTTCACGGGCTTCCTTGCGGGCCATGCCCAGTACATGCACCGGGGCCTCCATCACGTTTTCCAGGGCGCTCATGTGCGACCACAGGTTGAAATGCTGGAAGACCATGCTCAGCCGTGAGCGCAGGCGTTGCAGCTGGCCAGGGTCTGCGGCGCGCAGCCCGCCACGTGGGCAGGGGCGCAGCTTCAGGTCTTCGCCATTGACCATGATCTGCCCGGCGTTGGGTTGCTCAAGCAGGTTGATGCAGCGCAGGAACGTGCTTTTGCCTGAGCCGCTGGAGCCGATGATGCTGATCACATCACCGGCCTTGGCCTGCAGCGAAACGCCCTTGAGTACCTGATGGTTGCCGTAGCTTTTGTGCAGTTCGTGAATTTCCAGTTTGTTCATCAAAGGATACCCGTTGGTGTCAGTCGCTGAACAAGCGACCGTGGCGAATGGGCAGGCTGCCGGCGACTTTCGCCAGCCACAGGCCTGGTTGGGCGAAGCGCAGGCGTTCGCGGGCATACAGCACCCCGTCGGTGCTGGCGCAGACGACGCTGTGCCGGTCACTGAGCGGGTCGATGACTTCGAACAGCGGGTCGCCGGCTTTGACGTATGCCCCCAGCGGTTGCAGGTAACTGACCACGCCAGGGTGTTCGGCATAGGCATACTGGGCACCGGCAAACGGCGTTGCGTGACAGCAGCGCGCCGGTGCGGGCGGCCACGTGCCGCTGATCAGGCCCTGATCGGCCAGGTAGGCAAGCAAGTGTTCAGCATCGGCCTGGCACTGTTCGCGCCCGGTATCGGCCATGCCGCGCAGCTCAACGGTAGTGGCAATGCAGGCCAGCGGGATGTTCGCCCTGGGGAAGTGTTCAGGCAGCTTTATCCACGGTACCGCGCAGGCTTCGTCGAATGCATTGCCACCGGCGTCCTCGGCAAGCAGCGCCGCTTCAGCACCCAGGCGTGCCGCCAGTGAACGCAAGCGGGGCCAGTTTTGTGGCAGCGCATACAGCAGCATCACCGATTCGAAATCACAGTGCAGGTCGAGCACCACGTCCGCATCACACGCATGCTGCAGCAGTAACCGGCGCAGGCCATCGAGCTCTGATTGCGCCGCAGGCAGTTCGCCGAGGGTGTCACGCATGGCGCGGCGAATGGTGGCGACGTTGTCTTCACCGTTTTCGCCCAACTGGCCTTCCAGGCGCTGGACCAGTGCTTCGGTCAACGCCGGAAAGTCGCGGTTGAAGTTCTTGCCGCTGTTGAACTCGAAACGGCCCTGGTGGGTGGCCTGGAACATCTGGCCGATGCCAATCGGGTTGGCCAGCGGCACCAGTTCAATTACGCCCGTCAGCCGGCCTTGTGCTTCCAGTTCGGCCAGGCGGGCCTTCAATGCCACTGCCACGCGCATGCCTGGCAACTCGTCGGCGTGCAGCGAGGCCTGGATATAGGCTTTGCGCGGGCCGCTGCCGAAGCGAAACACACTCAGCGTCCGTTGTGTACCGCAGGCGCTCCACGGCAGGGTATGGTCGATTTGCTGCATGGAAGCTCCTCAGTGCTTGCGTGGGGCGAGGTAGGCCAGCCAGTGGCGCTCGGCCACTTTGAACAGGCGTACCAGCAGGAACGTCAGGGCCAAGTAGATCAGCCCTGCGGTAATGAATGCTTCAAAGGGCAGGTAGTACCGGGCGTTGAAGGTTTTCGCCGCGCCGGTGATGTCGACCAGGGTGACGATCGACGCCAGGCTGGTGGTCTGCAGCATCATCAGCACTTCGTTGCTGTATTGCGGCAGCGACCGGCGCAGGGCCGACGGCAGCAGAATGCGCCGGTACAGGGCCAGGCGTGACATGCCCATGGCGCGTGCCGCTTCGACTTCGCCCCGTGGTGTGGCACGCAGGCTGCCGGCCAGCAACTCGGCGCTGTAGGCGCTGGTGTTGATGGCGAACGCCAGGCACGTGCAGAACGTGGCGCTGGACAGGTACGGCCAGAGCGGCCCCTGGCGCACCAGCTCGAACTGCGCCAGGCCGTAATACACCAGAAACAGCTGCACCAGCATCGGTGTGCCGCGGATGACATAGGTGTAAAGCCAGGCCGGGTAGCGCAGCAGGCAAGTACGTGACACGCGCATCAAGGCCAGCGGGACCGCCAGGGCCAGGCCGCAGGCCAGGGAAATCAGCAGCACTTTCAGGGTCAGCGCAATGCCATTGAGGTACAGCGGCAGGCTCTGCCAGATCAGTTGGTAGTCGAGCATTTTGCAAACCCTCACTCACAGTTCGGCGGCTTTGATGCCGAACGAATAACGCTTTTCCACACCGCGCAGTAGCAACAGCGACAGGCTGG
This sequence comes from Pseudomonas sp. S37, assembly GCF_016658545.1. Lineage (GTDB taxonomy): Bacteria > Pseudomonadota > Gammaproteobacteria > Pseudomonadales > Pseudomonadaceae > Aquipseudomonas. Next base: position 31,345 of record NZ_JACVZC010000015.1, read on the forward strand.
TCAGCAGCAGGTAAAGGCCTGCCACGGTGAGGAAGAACGTGAACGGTTCATGGGTGGCATCGGCCGCGTTCTTGGCCTTGAACATCATGTCCTGCAGGCCGATCACCGAGATCAGTGCCGTGGACTTGGTCAGGACCAGCCAGTTGTTGGTAAAACCCGGCAGCGCCAGGCGCACCAGTTGCGGCACGCTGATGCGCCAGAACACCTGCAGGCTGCCCATGCCGTACGCCGCACCTGCTTCGGCCTGGCCTTTGGGTATGGCGAGGAATGCCCCGCGAAAGCTCTCCGACAGATAGGCGCCAAAGATGAAACCCATGGTGCAGACCCCGGCAATGAACGGGTTGATGTCGATGTATTGCTCGTAGCCCAGTGCCAACGCCAGGCGGTTGACCAGGTCCTGACCGCCGTAGAACACCAGCAGGATCAGCACCAGGTCGGGGATGCCGCGCACCAGGGTGGTGTAGATCTCGCCCAGGGCGGCCAGCCAGCGCAGCGGTGACAGCCGGCAAGCGGCGCCGATCAGGCCGAGGCTGATGGCCAGCGCCATCGCCATCAGGGCCAGGCTGATGCTCAACCACGCGCCCTCGAGAATGCTCGAACCGTAGCCGTGAAGCATGATGAAGGTCCTCGTCAGCCGGGGTTTATTGGCCGTAGATATCGAACGGGAAATACTTGGCCTGTACCTGCTGGTAGGTGCCGTTGGCGCGGATGGCGGCAATGGCGGCATTCAGGCGCGTGAGGTTGGCGGTATCACCCTTGCGCACGGCAATCCCTGCGCCGCGGCCGAAGTAGCGCGGGTCGTTGATGTCCGGCCCGACCAGGGCAAAGCCTTGGCCGGCGGGCGTCTTGATAAAGCTCTCTTCGGTATTGACGATGTCGGCAAGGGTGGCGTCCAGCCGGCCGGCCACCAGGTCGAGGAAGGCTTCGCTCTGTGCGGCGTAGCGCACCACCTCGACCCCCGCACTTTCGAGTTGCTCGGTAGCGAAGCGGTCGTAGGTGGAGGCACGTTGCACGCCGAGCTTCTTGCCTTTGAGGTCTTGTGCCGGGTCGTTGACCTGGCTGCCGGCCTTCATCGTGAACTTGCCGGGGGTGTGGTAGTACTTGTCGGTGAAGTCGACCGATTTCAGCCGGTCTTGCGTGATCGACATTGACGACAGCACCGCGTCGATCTTGCGCACTTTCAACGACGGAATCATCCCGTCGAATTCCTGGACTACCCACTGGCACTTGACCTGCATCTGCGCGCACAGGGCATTGCCGATGTCGTAGTCAAAGCCGGCAATTTCGCCTTCGGGGGTGCGATAGGAGAAGGGCGGGTAAGCCGCCTCGATGCCGATGCGCAGGCTGCCTTCGTCGGCCTGGGCCAATGCGCTGCAGGCACACAGTGCCAATGCGCCTAGAAGTCCGGTCTTGTTCATATTGTTGACTCCGGTGGATAGGGCGGGTGCCGGCTGATGCCTTGTGTGCGAAGCAGCGCGGCAAGAAGAAAATGACACTATTAATTTCATAAATCAATTTTTGTGAAAATTATTGTGTCAGCGTGATTGGCGGGCCTTCATCGGGTGCAGGCGGGGCGCCTGAGGTGAGCGCGCAACTCGGCCAGTTGCGCAGGCGAAGGCTACTCAGGTTAAATGAGAGTCATTATTAAAGACGCTGCTATCGGTTCATCCCATGTCCTGTGCTGACCCTTCCCTGCAAAAGGCCGTACATACCCTTTACGAGGACCACCACACCTGGTTGTGCGGCTGGCTGCGCAGCAAGCTCGGCTGCGTGGAGCATGCGGCTGACCTGGCCCAGGACACGTTCATACGGGTGCTGACCTTGCGCAAGGCAGCAGAGCTGCGCCAGCCTCGGGCCTACCTGAGCAGCGTGGCGCGCAGCCTGATGATCGACATGTTCCGCCGGCGCGCGCTGGAGCAGGCCTACCTGGAAACCCTGGCGTCGCGGCCCGAGCTTGTGGAGGTTTCCCCCGAGGCACGTTTGCTGATCATCGAGACCTTGATGGAGATCGACCGCCTGCTCGATGGCCTGGGTTCGCGTACCCGCGAGATATTCCTGATGGCCCAGCTGGACGGCTTGAGTTATGTGGAAATCGCCCGGCGGCTGGAGGTGTCGCTGACCACCGTCAAGAAGCATGCCGTGCGGGCGCTGACCCATTGCCTGATGCTGGACGAGGCGTGAGCCATGGCGGGTAGCGAGGCAGGTGCTGAGGCGTTGAACCGCAAGACGCTGGAAGCTGCCGCCAGCTGGTACGTGGAATTGCGCTGCGATGCCGATGAGGCCACGCGAGCGGCGCATCAGCGCTGGTTGCTCAGTGACCCGCGCCATGTGCAAGCCTGGGAGCGCCTGGCGCGCTTGCAGGGCAAGCTGGCGCAGGTTGCACCGGGTATCGCAAGGCCGACCTTGAGCAGCGCCCGCGCCAAGCGGCGTGAGGTGCTCAAGGTGCTGTCGGTACTGCTGATGGCGGGCGCTGCAGGCGGCATGGTGCTACGCGATGGCGGCGCTGCACGGCTGATGGCCGACCTGCGCACAGGGGTAGGCGAGCGCCGTTCGTTGCGGCTGGACGATGGTAGCCAGCTGCAGTTGAACACCGGCACGGCGGTTGATGTTCGCTACAGCGGCCAGTGGCGCTCGCTGGAACTGCTGAGGGGCGAAATCCTGGTGCAGACCGCAGCGGATGCCTTGTCCCGCCCCTTCATCGTGCACACCGGGCAAGGCAGTATTCGCGCGCTGGGCACACGCTTCACTGTGCGTTGCGACAGTGATACCACGCGGGTTTGCGTGCTTGAACATGCCGTGGAGGTGCGCCCGGCACAGGCCGCGATAACGGTACGGGTAGACGCCGGGCAGCAGTTGGCCTTTCATGCCGACCGGCCTGGCGCCGTGATGCCGGCGGCGACGATGGCAGATGCCTGGAGCCGGCAGATGCTGATCGTGGATAACTGGCGCCTCGCCGAGGTTGTCGGTGAATTGCAGCGATACCGCCCTGGCTACCTGGGCTGCGACGATGCCGTGGGCGAATTGCGCTTGTCCGGTGCGTTTCATCTGGCCGATATCGACATTGTCCTGGAAAACCTCACCACCACCTTGCCTGTGCGCATCCGCCGTTTCAGCCGCTACTGGACGCGCGTGGAAGCTGCCTGAAAATCGGCGAACATTTTTTTACCGAGGGGTTATCGATTGCCGGTCTCGTTCGACTTGTAGGTAGACGCGCAACAAGCGCAATGAAAAAACTGCCGCAGGGCGAAAGGAAACCGCATGCTCGCTGTCAACGATTGCAACCGCACCCTCCCTCTTAACACCCCCTCAGCCAGGCTGGCGCGGGCAGTGCACTGCGCGCTGTTCAGTGTGGCGCTGTCCACGCCGCTGGCCGCAGCGGTAATTGCCCAGCCCACCATGGCTCAGAACCAGGCTGAAGCGACCTTCGATATCCCCGCTGGCGCACTGGGCACCGCACTTACGCAATTTGCCTCGGCGGCCGGGGTAACGGTGTCGTTCGAACCGTCCTCGGTGCAGGCACTGAGATCGCCCGGGCTACACGGCCGTTTCAGTACCGATGCCGGCCTGCGCCAATTGCTGGCGGGCAGCAGGTTGCAGGTGTTGAAGCAGGCCAATGGCAGCTATTCGTTGTTGCCCATGGTGGGCGATGCTTCGACCCTGCAGCTTGATACCACCAGCATCACCGGCACCGCCACAGAGTCCGCCTATGGGCCGGTAAAGGGTTACGTCGCCAGCCGCAGCGCTACCGGGACCAAGACCGACACGCCGCTGCTGGAAATCCCCCAGGCCATCAACGTGGTCACCGCCGACCAGGTGCAAGCCCAGGGCGCGCGCAACCTGACCCAGGCGCTGCGCTACACCCCGGGCCTGGCCACGGGTGGCTTTACCGACCGCAACAGCATTGCCGACGAAATCACCAGCCGCGGCTTTGCCCCGACCCCGTTGTACCTGGATGGCGCCTACATCCCGTATGCCGGTAGCCTGGGGGGCGCACCGCAGATCGACCCCTACACGCTGGAGCGCATCGAGGTGCTCAAAGGCCCTTCGTCGGTACTGTACGGGCAGAACCAGCCGGGTGGGCTGATCAACATGGTCTCCAAGCGCCCGACCCGCGAGCAGCAAAGCCAGGTGAAGCTGGGGGCCGGCAGCTACAACCGGGTCAACGGCGCCTTCGATACCAGCGGCCCGCTGGACGAGCAGAAGGTGTTCACCTATCGCCTGGTCGGCGTTGCCGACAAAGGCAACGAGATGGTCGCGCACACCCACAGCGAGCGTTTGTTGCTGGCGCCCAGCCTGACCTGGGCGCCGAACGAGGACACATCCCTGACGTTGCTCGCGCAAGTACAGCGCGACGATGGCCTGGCCGACTATCAGTCGCTGCCAATGGTCGGCTCGCTCAAGCGTGGCCCGACCGGCCAGAAGATTGACCGCGACTTCCTCTCGGGCGACTCACGCTACAACGACTACAAGCGTGACCAGTTCATACTGGGCTACGACTTCAGCCACCGCTTCAACGATGACTTGGCCTGGCGTTCAACCGCGCGCTACACCGATGTGCGCGACCGTTACAAAGGCTTCTACCTGCGCAGCTTCGTCACCGATGGGGACGTGGTCGACTACACCCGCGCCAACCGGGTCAAGCTGGACTGGCGTCAGCACAACATCGCCTACACCGTCGATAACAACCTGGAGTACACCTTCGATACCGGTGCCCTGCGGCACACCCTGCTGGCCGGCGCCGATTACCGTCATTTCAGCCGCAAGTACGATGGCTACAATGCCTACAACGTGTTGCCGGTCGACCTGTACGGCAAGAACAACTACGACACCAGCAGCGTGAAGCCGGTACTGGACACCCGCTGGGACAACACCGTGCGCCAGACCGGGGTGTACCTGCAGGACCAGATCAAGCTGGACAACTGGATCCTCACCGTGGGCGGGCGCCAGGACTGGGCGGAAATCGACAACAAGGACCTGCTGGCGCACAGCATTGCCTCCCAGCGTGACAACAAGTTCACCGGGCGCATCGGCCTTACCTATGTCACCGAGTTTGGCCTGGCGCCGTATGTCAGCTATTCCCAGTCGTTCCTGCCGACGCTGGGCACGGCCGCGCCAGAGCGTGGCGGCAAGGCATTCGAGCCTACCGAGGGCGAGCAGTATGAAGTGGGGCTGAAGTACCAGCCGGTCGAGGGCACCTTGTTCACCGCTTCGGTGTTTCAGGTCAAGCAGAAGAATGTGCTGACCGGCGATACCGAGTACCCGCAATACCAGTCGCAAAACGGCGAGGTGCGCTCACGCGGGGTTGAGCTGGAACTGAAATCCAGCGTCGACAATGTCGATGTGCTGGCCGCAGCCACCTACATCGATTCGTTCTACACCAAGAGCACCTACGGCGACCAGGGCAACCGCAACGAATCGCAGGCACCTGTATCCGCCTCGCTGTGGGTGGATTATCACTTCACCCAGGCCGCGCTCAATGGCCTGACCTTTGGCGCCGGCGCCCGCTACACCGGCCGCAAACCGGGCAACTCGGCCAATACCTTCGATGTACCGGCCTACGCCGTGTACGACGCCACCGTCAGCTACGACCTCGGCAAGCTCGACCCCGGCCTGCGCGGCCTGCAGGCCAGCCTGAACGTGCAGAACATCTTTGACCGCGAGTATGTGTCGGACTGTAACTACGCGTTTGGCTGCTACTACGGGCAGGAGCGGGTGGCGGCGGTGGAGATGACGTACGACTGGTAGTCGTCTGAGGCATCTTATTGTCATTGCGCAACCCAACGAGAAACACCTGTACAGCTTTTTTTGAATCAAATACGATGCATAAATGTATTTTTCCAATAAATGCATTGTATATGGTGCATGTTGTATGAACGATCTGGGCGCTTTGATCAAAAAACTGCGTAAAGACGCCGGGCTTTCTCAGGCCCAGCTCGCGCAGCGTCACGGCATGAGCCGAGCAACCATTTCGGGGATCGAAAACAATTCGATCGCCGAAGTCGGCATTCGCAAGGTTGCCGCGATCCTGGAGGGCCTGGGCTATGAACTGACCGCTACGCCCAGGCGCCGTCGCAGGACACTGGATGAACTGAAGGCCGGGGGTATCCATGACCAGGAAGAATGACCGCCTGTACATCGGTGCAGGCGGCAGCACGGTCGGCACGTTGGGGCGCAGTGAAGAGAACCCGCGTGACACAGTCTTTACCTACGACCCTGCAGCTGACGAGGCGCAAGCCGTCTCGTTGACCATGCCAACGCGACTGGCGAGCTACAAGTGGGAGTATGGGATACACCCCGTGTTCGAGATGAACCTGCCTGAAGGGCACCTGAAACAAGAACTCATGCGGCGCTTCAGCAAGTCGGTGCGCGGGTTTGACGATTTCGCGCTGCTGGGCATTGTCGGCCCCCACCAACTGGGTCGGATCAGCATCGCCCAGCAGGCCGGCGACGACCCGATGCCGGGGATAACGCTGTCAAACTTGTTGGTTCACGACGGTGCCGAAGGCCTGTTCGCCGAGTTGTTGGGCACCTATGCGGCATACTCCGGCGTGTCGGGCGTTCAGCCCAAAGTGCTGGTGCGGGATGTCGACGCTAGGGCCCATGCTGTCGACCGGCTTACCCACCGTGGCGCCACACACCTGGTGAAGGCATTCAACGAAGCAGACTTCCCGCAGTTGGCGGCCAACGAATTTTTCTGCATGCGGGCGGCGTTGCATTGTGGCCTTGAAGTGCCCGAATTCCAGCTCAGCCAGCAGGGCAGGTTTCTGGTGGTTCAGCGCTTTGACGTCGGCGATAACGCCTACCTCGGGTTTGAGGACATGTGCGTGTTGTCGGGGTGGGGCACAGGCAAGAAGTACGACGGTAGCTACCAAGGCTGTGCGCAATTGATCAAGCTGTATGTCACGCCCAGCCGAGTACCACGGGCACTGGAAGACTTTTTCACTCTGGTAGCGTTGTGCGCGGGCATCCAGAACGGTGATGCGCATTTGAAGAACTTCGGCCTGCTCTATGAGCATTGCGCCGAAGACGCAGACATCTGGCTCGCACCTGCCTATGACCTGGTGACCACCACGGTGTACAGCAGCCACGACATCATGGGGCTGCTGCTTGGGGGCTCGAAAGCCTGGCCCAAGCGTAAGCTGCTGGTGCAATTCGGGCGTACTGCCTGCAACCTGACTGAAGCCCGCTGTAATGAGTTGCTGGACAGGGTGCAGGCTGGCATGACGCTGGCAATGGCAGAAATGTCGGACTACCGACGCAGCCATCCAGCGTTTGATGAAGTGGGCGCGAAAATGGCCGCTGCATGGGCTGTGGGGCTGGCCAGAAGTATCGTACCGTAGCGTGCCGGGCGACCACGGCCCGGACCCGCGTTATACTCCGCGCCTTTTGCCCATGCCGGAATCCGCTCATGCGCCAGGCTTTGCTCATCGTCGATGTCCAGTCCACCTTCAGCCCACCCGAGTGGCTGGTCGATGGCCTGCGCCGGTTGTCGGCGAACATCCCCACCGTTGCCTCGGTCGAGTTGCATGACGAACAGGTCACGCCCTTCGAGCGCCAGCTGGGCTGGCACCCGGCGGCCGAAGACGAGAGCCTGGTCGAGGCCGACCAGGTATTCGTCAAGCATGGCTACGGGCAGAGCGCCGAGGCAATCGCATACATCCGCCAGCTGGGCGTGGAGCGGGTGCTGGTGTGTGGGCTGCAGACCGAAACCTGCGTGCTGGCTGCCGGCTTTGCCCTGTTCGATGCCGGGCTGACGCCGACCCTGGTCACCGACATGACGGTTGGCTCCTCGCTGGACCGCTCGGGCAAGCTGGGCATCCAGCTGTGGCAGCACCACTTCCGCCAGGTCACTACCTCGGCCGAGGTGCTGGCGGAACTGGCCGAGAATCGATAGCGCATGTAATCACTTTGCCATCAAGCGGCGCCAATGCGTATCATTGTCGATTGTAGTCCGCTGATCGAGAAGGATCTCCATGCTGAAAATGCCTCGCCTGGCAGCTGTTCTGCTGCCGGTCACAATCACCTGGTGTGGCCTTGCCCACGCCTTCACCGACGGCACCGACCGTTCCGTCACCCTGGAAAAGATCGAACAGGCTTTTGTGGTGCAGAAAGATGGCAGCTATCGCGTCGACGTCGACAGCGTGCTGCTGATCAACGAAGAACGCGCCATCAAGGCCAATGCCGAGCAGCCGCTTGGCTACAACCGTTCGCTGGAAACGCTGGACGTGCTCGAGGCGTACACGCAGAAGCCCGATGGCCGCAAGGTGCCGGTCGATGCCGCGCACATCAAAGAGCAGCAGGAGCACGCGTCGGCCCAGGCGCCGATGTTCCAGGACTCGCTGAACAAGGTGGTCATCTTCCCCGAGGTGGCGGTGGGCGACCGGTTGGTGCTGCGTTACCAGCGCAACCGCTTCACGCCATTGTTCCCCGGGCAGTTCGAAGACATCACCGTACCGAGGTTTCACCCGGTCGGGCAGTTCTCGCTGACCTACGACCTGCCGCAGGGCATGCCGCTGCAGGCCGATGCCCGCAGCTTCAAGGCTTCGCCGCCTGCCACGGTTGATGGCCGTACGGTGTATCGCTGGGACTACCGACCCGCGGCGCGGGCGCGGATCGAGACCGGGGCGGTGTCGTACCTGGATTATGGCCACTACCTGGCGGTGTCGACGTTCTCAGGCTTCAAGGACTTCGCCCAGGCCTACCAGGCCAGGGCCACGGTCGAGGTCACCCCGCAGATTCGCGAGCTGGCACAGCGCCTGACGGCCGGTTTGCCCACGGCGCGGGAGAAGGCCCTGACCCTGAGCGACTGGGTACGCCAGAACATCCGCTATGTGGCGGTGTATGTCGGCGCTGGCGGGGTAGTGCCGCATGCCGCGCAAACCGTGCTGGACAACCGTTACGGCGACTGCAAGGACCACGTTGCGTTGCTGGAGGCACTGCTGGATGCGGCAGGCATCAAGAGCACGCCGGCGATGGTCAACCAGGGCAATGCCTATGTGTTCCCCAAGGTGCCGGCCCTGGGTGTGCTGAACCATGTGATCACTTACGTGCCGAGCCTGGACTTGTACCTGGACTCGACTGACCCGTCGATTGCCGCGGGGTACCTGCCGTTGACCGTTCTGAACAAGCGGGTACTGCTGACCGCCACTGGCGAGTTCGGCAAGACCCCGGCCATGCAGTTGAACCAGGTGTCCAGTGACTTGCTGTTCAAGGTGAAGGCCGATGGTGGCGCTGACTTCACCAATGTTTCCACAGTGAAAGGCTGGGCCAGCGAGATCAGCCGTTTCAGCCTGAAACTGATGAAGCCGGCAGACCGCGACATGCTGGTGGAAAAAGTGCTGGCTGCTTACGGTCAGCGTGGCAGCGGTTCGTTCAAGATTGCGCCGCCGGCTGCCAATGGCGACTTTGTCAGCACTGTGGATGGGCGCACGGAAAACCTGGTCAACCTGCCCGGGCCGGTTGGCGTGGCGACGCTTACCAGCCTCGCCGGTGGTATCTCGCAGAACGTGTACAGCTTCACCCTGGAGAAGCAACGCAGCCAGAGTTTCGTGTGCATTGGCAACGATACGGTGGAAACCTCGCGCTTCGAGTTCCCTGCCCAGGTCAACGTGCTGGCCATCCCCAAGCCCGTGAACTTGCATGACGGTGATGTCGACTACAGTGCGCGTTATACCCAGGACGGCAATGCCGTGGTAGTCGAGCGGCACTTCAAGTTCAGCCCGGCGGGCGCGGTGTGCTCGCCTGACGACTTCAGTGCCATGAAGCCGGCGCTGGAGGCAATGATCCGCGACCTGCAAAGCCAGATTATTGTGCAGGCGGGTTGATCGCAGACTGCCCGCTCCCATAGATCTGCACATATTTCATTGAATTAGCAGCAACACTGTGGGAGCAAATGTCTTGCTCAATTTCTAAAAGCTGGCGCGATCCCTGTGGGAGCGGGCTTGCCCGCGAACACGGGCGCAGCCCGTGCCACCCACCGCGTCGCCTGCTTCGCGGGCTTGCCCGCTCCCACAGGGATCGTGCACAGCATCAGTTGTTCAACGCCTGCTCTGTGACCCAGTCGACGAACGCCCGCACCTGCGGGCGTTTCAACGCGTCCTCATGGGCCACGGCGTAATAGGCGAACCGCGCCGGCCATGGCCGGTCCACCGCGACCACCAGCCTGCCGCTGCGCAGGTCTTCTTGTGCATGGTAATCCTGCACCAGCGCAATGCCTTGCCCAGCCACCGCCGCGCGCAACAGCAGCAGGTCTTCATCGAAGCTCGGCCCTCGGCTGCAACGGCCGTCCACTGCGCAGCCGTGGGCCTGCAACCATAACGGCCAGTCAGCCCGCTCGCCATCATGCAGCAGCGGGTAGTGCAGGCAGCCTGCCGGCTCGGCAATGGCCGGCCCGTCGGCCAGCAGCGCAGGGCTCGCTACTGGCAACAGCACCGGCGCCATCAGCGCGATGCTGTGCAACCCCGGGTAATGCCCCAGGCCATGGCGCAGCGCCACGTCAACGCGGTCGCGTTGCAAATCCACCAGCTTTGCCGATGCCTCCACCCGCACCTCGATGTCCGGGTGGCGTGCAGCAAAATCCCCCAGGCGCGGCACCAGCCAGGTCGCGGCAAAGGCGGGCACGGTGCTCACCGTCAGGCTGGGTGTGCGGGCCGCCGTCTGCAACTCGGCCAGGGCGCTTTCGATCTGCCCGAAGCCGCGCGACAAGCCCGGGTATAGCCGCGTGCCGGCGTCGGTCAGTTGCACGCCATAGCGCCCGCGTACCAGCAGGGTAACGCCCAGGCGCTCTTCGAGCAGGCGAATCTGCTGGCTGATCGCCCCCGGTGTCACGCCCATGTGCTCGGCGGCGGCTTTCAAGGTACCCAGGCGTGCCGTTTCGCTGAACGCGCGCAAGGCAAGCAAAGGCAAGACGGCTCCCATGGGCTGCTCCTGTGTTTAGAAAATCTAAAGTCAAAGGGCAGAACGTATCGTTTCTGAATTCCGCCCGTGGTGACTAGCATAACGCTCGGATCAGCTACCAAACATTAGATTTTCTGAAGGAGCCATTGCATGTCCGTTTTCGATCCGACGCTGTCTGCTGTTACTCGCGGCGCCGACGCCAGCGCCTTTGCCCACCACCCCGGCTACTGCCGTATGTTCGCCCCCCAGCGGCTGACGTTGGGGGTGTTCCTGCCGCTACGCTTCTACCAGGGCGACATGCGCGTGTTACAGGGCCAGGCCGAACTGGTGCGCGCCATTGACCGGCAGGGCTTCGCTGCCGTGTGGGTGCGCGACGTGCCATTGTTCGACCCCGCGTTCGGCGATGCCGGCCAGGTGTTCGACCCGTTCGCCTACCTGGCCTACCTGGCGGCCCAGACCCGGCACGTGGCACTGGCCACCGGCAGTGCGATTTTTACCCTGCGCCACCCGATCGACCTGGCCAAGGCCGCGGCAACCCTGGACTGCCTGTCGGGCGGGCGGCTGCTGCTGGGTATCGCCTCGGGTGATCGCGCCGTGGAGTTCCCGGCCTACGGCTTGGCCCACGCAGCGCGCGGCGAGCGTTTTGCCCTGGCAGTGGATTACGTGCGCCGGTTGCTGGCGGGGCATACCTCGATCGATTCGCCGCTGGGGCAGGTGCGCGATGCCCAGTTGTTGCCCAGGCCGTCGAGTGGGCGTATTCCGTTGGTGGTCACCGGCCGTTCGCAACAGAGCCTGGAATGGTTGGGGGAACACGCCGACGGCTGGCTGAGCTACCCGGACGCCACCCACGATGCCTTGGGGCGCGTGCGCCTGGCCGAGAAGATCCGCGCCTGGCGTGCCGCCATCCCGGGCGGTGGTTTTCGCCCGCACATGACCAACGAGTGGATCGACCTGGTCGATGACCCGCACTTCCCGCGCACTCCAATGCAGGGCGGCTATGTGCTCAGGACCGGGCGCAACGGGCTGATCGACCTGCTCGGCGAGTGGCAGGCAGCCGGGGTCAACCATGCCGCGCTGGGCATTCACAAGGCGCAGCGGCCTGCGGCAGACATCATTCAGGAACTGGCCGAAGACGTGCTGCCACTGTTCCCCAGCCTGCCGGGGCCGCAGCCGCTGAGGCAGGACTGGTAGCTGCACGGCAGGCCGGGCGCTGACTCACTGCCCCGTCAGAAGTCCCAGCGGGTAGTGACCATCAGGTTGCGTGGTTCGCCGTAGTAGGTGGTGTCGAAGTTGCCCAGCCCGGTCAGGTAGACCTTGTCGAACACGTTGTTGGCATTGGCCGTAAAGCTCAAGTGCTCGCTGTACTGGTAGCGGGCCATGAGGTCGACCAGGGTGTAGCCGCCTTGCTTGATGCGCGTGTAGTCATTGGCGATCGGGCTGTAGATGTTGCCGTAGAAGCCGCTTTGCCAGCGCAGCCCGCCGCCCACGGTCACCGGGTCGAGTGCGCCATGCAGGCGATAGGTATTGAATAGCCGCACCACGTGTTCAGGCTTGGTGGTTGCCAGCGGGAAACCGAAAATCCGCTGGTCGTCGGCGTCGCGGGTACGGGCGTAGGTGTAGCCGGCCGTGACGTTCCAGCCGGGCGACAGTTCGCCGGCCAGCTCCAGCTCGACGCCTTTGGTCGTCGCGCCGTCGATGGCTTTGTAAATGCCTTCGTTGGTCACCGGGTTGGTGCCGATGTTGGAGGCGACGTTGTCTTGCTCGATGCGGAAGAACGCCAGGGTGCCGTTCAGCCGGCCATCGAACCAGGCCGCCTTGAAGCCCGCTTCATAGCCGTCACCTTCAACCGGTGCAAGGGTTGCGCCGTTGATGTCCTTGTACACTTGCGGCTGGTAGATCGAGGTGTAGCTGGCGTACACCGAGTAGGTATCGTCCAGGTCGTAGACCACACCCGCATAGGGGGTTACCACGCCATGTTCCTTGTAGCTGGCATGCGTGTCGCTCAGTGACGACGTTGGGTAGTAGTCTTCATCATCGTTGTACTTGAAGGTGCTGACCCGGGTGCCGAGGATCACCGACAGCTTGTCGGTCGGCCGCAGGCGGGTGGCCAGGTAGGCGCCGTTCTGGCTTTGCGTGGTGGTGTAGTGGCCGTTCTTCGGGAAGTCCTGCTCCGGGAGCTTGCCGTTCCAGTCGAAGATGGAGCCGGGCACCATGGCGAACGCGCTGCCGTCGTAGGTATCGCCAGTTTGTCGTGAGTGCGCGGTCATGAAGCCGGCCACCAGGTCATGCTCGCGGCCAAGCAGGGTGAACGGGCCGGAGACATTCAGGTCTGCAGTGTTTTGCACGCGGTGGCCTTCCCAGCGCCCCCAGTACAGGAACATGCCCTCGCCAGTGACCGGGTCCGGGTTGCCGCCGCTGGCAGAGGCCAGGCGCGTGTCGTGGTCGCTGATCATGTGGTTGAGGCTGAGCTTGACCTTCCAGCTATTGGCCAGGGCTTGCTCCAGCGAGGTGAAGTAGGTGGTGGACTGGAAGTCGCGACGGCTCCAGTCTGCCGCCGGGTTGTGCGAGCGCGAGAAATCGGTGCGGCTGCCGTCGGAGAAGTACGTCGGGTTACCGGTCCAGGACGAACCGCGCGGGGTGGTGGCCTGGTTGTCGATGCCGAAGGTCAGCAGGGTCTCGGGCGTCAGGTCGGCTTCGACAATGCCGTAGTAAACGTCCTTTTTCTGCTTGTAGTGGTCCAGGTAAGACTTGCGGTCCTGGTAGGCCGCCACCACCCGGCCACGCACGCTGCCGCTGTCGTTGAGCGAACCCGACAGGTCACCTTCGGTGCGGTAGTTGTCCCACGACCCGGCGCTGGCGGTGATCGAAGCCTTGAAGTCGTGGGTGGGCTTCTTGCGCACCAGGTTGACCGTGGCCGAAGGGTCGCCAGAGCCGGTCATCAGGCCGGTGGCGCCCTTGATGACTTCGATGCGGTCGTAAGCGGCCATGTCGACGTGGGTCACGCCCTCATCGTAAACCCCGTCATAGATGGTGTTGATGCCGTCGTACTGATAGTTGGTGATGGCAAAACCGCGTGCGGAGTACTCCATGCGCTCGCTGTCGTAGGCCTGTACCGAAACCCCGGGCGTGTTGCGCAACACGTCGCCGATGTCTTGTGAACCGTGGTCGTCGATTACCTGGCGGGTAATGATGCTGACCGACTGCGGGGTCTCGCGCAGGGTCAGTGGCAACTTGGTTGCGCTGGTCGAACCGCCGGTGGTGTAGGCGCCGCTGCCCTCGGTGACATTGCCCGGCCCCAATGCGTCGATGCGGCTGGGGGCCAACTCCAGTGCGTTGCCCTCGCGGGTGGTCTGCAGCAACGAATAGCGCCCGTCATGCTCCCGTACGGCCTGCAACCCGGTACCGCCCAGCAGTAGCTGCAACGCTTGCTCCACCTCGTAGCGGCCGTCGAGTGCCGGCGAGCGTTTACCGCGCGTGAGCTGGGTGTCGAAGGACACCACGATGCCAGACTCTGCAGCGAACCGGGTCAGCACTTCGCCCAGGTCGCCCTGTGGCAGGTGGTAATCATGGGCCTGGCTGGCGCAGGCAGCGCCAGGCCCACCGAGCAAGGCAGCCAGCATCAGGCAGGTGCGCAGGCCTGGCGCGGTGAAAGGCCTGGGGTTGAGGCGGCGGGTCATGTTTGCGGTTTCTCTTGTAGGTAAGTGTCGGGTTACCTATGAGTCGGATAAGCCGCGCCAAAGTGATCAGGTGTCGCTCATTTATTTACACAGCGGTTTACGCAGCGCTGATCGTTACCCAGTAGCGGGTACGGCTGTGTACCTGAACCGGCAGTGACGTGGTCAGGGCCCGCAGTATCTGCTCGGTATCAGCGAGCCTGAAGGTGCCGCTGATGCGCAGCCCGGCCACGCCAGGTGCGCAACGCAGCCAGCCTGGCCGGTAGCGGGAGAGGTTGCTGACGAATGCATCAAGGCGCTGGTCATTGGCAATCAGCAGGCCCTGGCTCCAGGCGTCGGCGGCCAGTGCGACGGTTTCCAGCGGGGCGAAGCCTTGCGCATTGAACTGGCAGCGCTGGCCTTGGCTTACCCGCAGCGTCTGGCCCGAAGCCAGCGTCACCTGTGCCTGCTGGCCGAACACCTCAAGGCTGCTGCTGTCGTCGAACAAGCGCACGGCAAAGCGGCTTTCGCCTGCCTCGATGGCACCGTCACGGGTAACCACCCTGCAACTCTGGCGTGGCGGTACGGTGACCATCAGTTCACCTTGGCGCAGGCGTAGCCACGGTGCGCCTGGCAGGTCGCCCACGTCGGCTGCGGATGCTGTATTGAGTACCAGCGCTGTGCCGTTGTTCAGCGACAGCGAGCGCTGTTCACCCACGCGGGTACGCACATCTGCCAGCCACGGCGATTGCCGGACTTCCCGGTAGCCGCCCAGGCCCACGGCGCTGCCACCCAGCAGCAGCAAACCCGCCTTGACCACCCGCCGACGGCTGGCGTGCCGACCCTGCGCTGCCAACGCCAGTACGCGTGCCGAAGCCGGGCTTTCGCTTGCGGCCATCCGTGTTTGCAGGCGCTCGGCCTGTTGCCAGGCCCAGGCATTGACCGGGGTTGCGTTCAGCCACAGCTGCCAGGCGCCATGGTCACTGGCCAGCTGTTCACCGCTGTTGAGCTGGCTGAACCAGTGTGCGGCCTGGCGCAATGCAGCCAGTTGCTCGGCATTCAGGCTCATGCTCACAAGCCATGTTCAAGGCTGTAGATCATGCAGTGCTCAGCCGCTTTGGCCACGTAGCGGCGCACGCTGACTTCGGAAATACCCAATTGGCTGGCGATGTGTTTGTACGGCATGCCATCGATCTGTGACAGCAGGAATGCCTCGCGCACCTTGGGCCCGAGCGAGGCCAGCATGGCGTCCAGTTCAAACAGGGTTTGCAGCAGGGCCAGGCGTTGCTCGGGCGAGATATCCAGCGCTTCGGGTTGCTCGGCGAGCACCTGCAGCCAGGCCCGTTCCAGGTGCACACGGCGCAGGTGGTCGATCATCAACCGGCGTGCGATGGTTGCCAGGTAGCCCTTGGGTTCGCGCACGGCTTCGAGTTTTACGGCTGCGTCGGCAGCAGACATCACGCGCACGAATACATCCTGGACCAGGTCGGCCGCCAGGTGGCTGCAGTTCACCCGCGGTTTCAGCCAGTTATGCAGCCATTTGCCCTGCGCCCGGTATAGCTGGCCGACTTGTGAGGTGAAAGCTGCGTCCGGGGTGCTCATCCATGCCGCCTGAAAATACTTGCAAATGTTAATGGTTCGCATTTTATGCAAAGTGTTTCAGGGTTTGCAATCACTGCTCCTGTTGGGGAAATTGGCTTAAACGGAGCTGGCGCGCGCGTCAGCATCCGTATCGGGTGCCTGATTGCGCTTGCGCCAGCGGGAAAACAACAGACGCAGCACGGTATTCCAGCAGTAGCTCACCGCCACCCCACCGGCCAGGGCCAGGGCCACTTCGAACAGCGGGTGATGGAAAATATGGTCTGCCACTGACTGGAACTGGAAATGCGTCAGGTAGATATACAAGGTCGACGAGGCGATCACCGCACCGGCCCGTGCTACCAGCGCAGGCACGGGTACCGAGCGGAACCAGATAAGTGCCAGCATCGCCGGCATGGCAATGTCGACATAGCGCGTGAATGCCTCCCAGCCAATGCCGGCAACCGCCATCAGGTCCAGTTCGCCAACCACCAGCACGGCCACTGCACTGGCGACCCATTTGCGCGCGGTGGTATCGGCGTGGTGAACGGCCATGCCCAGCACCATCACTGCCAGGAAGTGTTGCGGCACCCGGTGGAGCAGGGGGCTGGCGTCAAACACGAAGCGGTTGAGCAGCACATCCAGCGCTACCAGCGTGCAGGTAGCCAGGATCAGCCAGCGGAACGGGTCGGCGTTGACGGCCTGGCGCACGCGCCTGATCGACAGCACCAGGCCAATGATCACGATCATCTGCACCAGCACTTCGATGTACCAGTAATTGAACAGGCTGACCTCGTTGGCCGGGAACCAGTTGGACATCAGCAGCAGCGATTGCCAATGCAGCCGGTCGAATACCAGTTGCAGCAGTGCGGTGTACAACAGGGTCGGCACCGCAATGGCGGCCAGTGACGGCAGCAGCGTGCGTGCATCACCCCGTGCTTCGATAGCCTTGAGCTGGAAGCGTGCCAGGCTGATGCCAGAGACCAGGAATAGCACCGAGGTTTCACCGACGATCAGCCAGTGGTCGAGCTCGCTCAGGTGGCCGACGACGATCAGGATGATGGCGAGCATGCGCACGAACACCGGCATCTCCATGACCCGCCATGCGTTGTTGGACGGTGCACTCAATTCGGCCAGCTGACACACCGGCAGGGTTTCCCAGCGTTCCGGCAAGTGACCGATCAGTTCCTCCAGCACCCGTGAGGCCTGTACGAACGACAGCGAATCACCGCCCAGCTCGACAAAGCTCAACCTGGCATCCAGGCGCGGTACCTGGAGGATGCGCGCCCAGGCTGTACTCAGTTTTTCAGCCAGCGGTGACAAGGGTTGGCCTGCGGTGTCGTCAAACGGTGCAGGCAGTGCGCGCTTGTCGATTTTGCCGTTGGGCGTGAGCGGTATGGCGTCAAGGAACACGAACAGTGCCGGCACCATGTAGTCCGGCAACTGGCCGGCGATTGCCTGGCGCAATTCACTCGCGCGGGTGGCCTGGCGCGCGACGCAGTAGGCTATCAGCCGGGGCGTCGCGCTGTCGTGGTTGGCCAGCACTACGCACTGCCCGATGTGCGGGTGGCGGCTGATGGTGTTCTCGATTTCTGCCAGTTCGATGCGATGGCCGCGAATCTTCACCTGGCCGTCAGCGCGGCCGAGGAAGCTGGCGCTGCCATCGGCCAGGTAGGTGCCCAGGTCGCCGGTACGGTAGCAACGGTCGGTTGCGTCCGCAGTGAACGGGTTGGCGATGAATTTGGCCTCGGTCAGCGCCGGGTCGCCCCAGTAGCCTCGCGACAGGTAGGGGCTGCGGATCAGGATTTCGCCGGTTTCACCCACGCTGACCAGTTGGTTGGCCGGGTTGACCACCAGCAACTGCGCTTCAGCGATGCCTTTGCCCAGCGGCACTCGGGTGTTGTCCGCGTCTGGGTCGAGCCTGTGGAAGGCCATGGCTTGCGGGGTTTCGGTGGTGCCGTAGAAGTTCACGTTGACGGCGTTTGGTGCAATGGCGCGGATCTGCTGGAACAACGCCGGGCTGAGTGCATCGCCGCCCCAGAACAGGTAGCGCAGTTGCTCGAACCGCTGG
This sequence comes from Pseudomonas sp. S37, assembly GCF_016658545.1. Lineage (GTDB taxonomy): Bacteria > Pseudomonadota > Gammaproteobacteria > Pseudomonadales > Pseudomonadaceae > Aquipseudomonas. The sequence goes on from NZ_JACVZC010000015.1 coordinate 49,543, forward strand.
CCAGTCATCTGCGCACCGGTTTCTATCAGCTTGCCCAGCGGCGGGGTCAGGTGGATCACATTCACGTCATGCTGGTGTATCCAGTGGGCCAGCCGTGCCGGGTCGGTCAGGGTCGACTGGGCCGGGCAGGCGATGGTCGCACCCAGTGACAGTGGCGTGAACACATCGCGGTACACCGGGTCATGGCCCAGGCCGGATAGCAACGAGAAGGTGTCGGCCTGGCTGAAACCGTGCTGGCTCACATGCCAGTCGACGAAGTGCACCAGCGGCGCGTGGTGAGTGACGATGCCCTTGGGCTCGCCGGTGCTGCCCGAGGTAAAGGTGATGTAGGCCGGTTGTTCGGGGCTCACGGCCGGCAGCGTCGCAGCTTGCCAGGGGAAGGCCTGCAGTGCCTCGGCGGGTGCCTCCGGCACGCTCACGACCCGGGTCTGCCCGGCCTCGACGGTTGCCTGGCCACAGCGCAGGATCACGGCAGGTGCCAGGGTGCTGACCAATTGCTGGATACGCGCGGCGGGGTAGGCGGCGTCGGCCACGCTGAACGCACGCCCGGCACGCAGGCAGCCGAGCATGGCGTAGACCAGCGCGGCGCAGCGCTCGGCGACGATCAATACACGATCAGTGCTGCTGCCGGTATGTTCCAGCAGATGGGCAGCAATACCCTGGCTGATCAGTGCCAGTTGGGTGTAACTGCACGTGGCGTGCGGGGTAATGACTGCAGTGGCATCTGGACAGCGCTGGGCCTGTTGCAGAAAGGCCTGATGAATCGGCTGCTCGGCATGGTATTCCAGGCACAGCGTCGGGTTCGGGCGCAGGTCCGGCATGATGGGTGAAGGCTCCGCATGAACGTTGGGGCTGGCTGGTAGCACAACGCTAGTGCAGAGAGGGCGATGACGCCAATGATGGCTAACGCCTTGCGATAGCCGGGTGGTGCGTAGCCGGGTTCGCAGCCACTCCGGGAGCCCTGTGGGAGATTCTATGGTTTCTGGCAATGGCATCAGGGTTGCCAGGTGCTCGCCAGGGCATTTTCAGCGCCTGTGGCCAACACCTGCCAGCCCGGATGCGATCCCTGTGGGAGCAACTGTCTTGCATGTCCCTCGTGGCCAGCACTGGCCCCTGTAGGAGCGGCCTTGTGTCGCGATAGGCTGCAAGGCAGCCCCCGACATGCTTACCCGGCTTGCAATGCCCGCGGCCGCTGGCTGCGCTGCTCATCATCGGCATGCACCGCCGGTTGCAGGCAAAAATCGAAACTCACCCGTGCCACCCCGTCGTCAAGCTGCTCAACCTCACCCACCAGCCCGTCGCGGGTGGCATGGGCGAAGTCATCCCACAAGTACTCATCCCCCGCCAGGTTGATCTGCGTGGTCAGGTGTCGGTGCCCCGGTGCGCTGATGAAGAAGTGGATATGCGCAGGCCGCTGGCCATGCCGGCCCAGTTGGTCAAGGCAGGCCTGGGTCGGGCCGTCGGCCGGGCAGCCGTAGCCGCTGGGCACGATGCTGCGGGCGCGATATCGCCCTTGAGCATCGGTACGAATCCGTCGGCGCAGGTTGTACGCCGACTGGCTGGTGTCGAAGTAGGAATACAGCCCCTGGGTGTTGGCGTGCCACACGTCGACGATGGCCCCGGCCAGCGGCTGGCCATCCAGGCCCCGTACCTGGCCTTCGAGCTGCATCGGCTGCCCCGGGTCGCGGCCATCGTCCAGTTTTGCCTCGCCTTCACACAGCGGCGCGCCGGCTACGTACAGTGGGCCTTCGATGGTCCGCGGGGTGCCGCCGCCGTGCCCGGCCAGGCTGTCGCGGGCATCGCTGAGCAGGTCGAGGAAGTGTTCCAGGCCCAGGCCGGCCATCAGCAGGCCGGCTTCGTGGCGGCTACCGAGGCCGTTGAGGTAGTCGACTGCCTGCCAGAATTCGTCGTCGCTGATGGCCAGGTCTTCGATCAGCCTGGCGCTATCCTGCAGAATGCGCAGCACAATCTGTTTCAGGCGTGGATTGCCCTGGTCGTTGCCAATGCCTGCCGCCTTGGCGAAAAAGGCCTGAACCTCGGGGGAATGGGATATCGCTACAGTCATGGTTGCCTCACCGGTCGTTGTTGTTATCGGTGCAAGGCCTTCAGCAAATGCGGTGCCAGGTTGGCAACGGCTTGATATGCAAGGGTTCTGCTGCTTTTTGGCAATCGGCAGCTGGCGCGCACTCGATCATTTGATCAACCCGCGCCAGCGCCATTGCGCAAATGCTCAAGGCTTGTCGGGTGCCTTCTTCAGCCGGTAGGCAAGGGCAGGGCGGGTCATGCCGAGCAGGCGCGCAGCTTCTGAAACGTTCTGCCCACAGCGCTGCATGGCCTCCTGCATCAGCGCTTCTTCGACGCTATCCAGGCCGGTGCCGCTGTCGAGGATCTGCGCCACCCAGCCGGGCGCCGCCTGGTCGCTGGCCGCCACCAGCCGTCCATCGCTGCCCAGGCCGATGCTGCCGGTGGCCGGCGGGGCATGCGGGAACAGGGCGTCAAGGCCGATGCTCTGGTTCTCGTCGGTGATGATCACGCCACGTTCCATGAGGTTTTCCAGCTCGCGGATATTGCCCGGCCAGTCGTACTGCAGGCACACCTGCAGGGCCCGGTCGCTGAGACCGCGGGTTTTCTTGCCGTAGCTCTGGTGCAGGCGGCCGAGGAAATGCTCGATCAGCAGCGGGATGTCTTCGCGGCGTTCGCGCAGCGCCGGGATGTGCACCGGGAACACGTTCAGCCGGTAGAACAGGTCGGCACGGAAACGCCCATCCTTGACGGCCTGTTCAAGGTTTTCGTGGGTGGCAGCAATCACCCGCACATCCACCGGCCGCGTGCGGCTGTCACCCACCCGCTCCAGCTCGCCTTCCTGCAGCACGCGCAGCAGGCTGGCCTGGGCACGCGGGGTCAGCTCGACGATTTCGTCGAGGAACAGTGTGCCGCCGTTGGCCCGTTCGAAACGGCCCATGCGCGCCTGCTGGGCGCCGGTGTAGGCACCTTTCTCGACGCCGAACAGTTCGGCCTCGATTAGGTCCGGCGGGATGGTCGCGCAGTTCAGCGCCACGAACGCTGCCCCGGCTCGCTCGCTGCGCAGGTGCAGGCTGCGGGCGATCACCTCCTTGCCCACCCCGGTTTCCCCCAGCAGCAATACCGAGGCTTTGCCCGCGGCGACCTTGTCGGTGAGTGCGCAACAGCGCCGGTACACCGCTGACTGGCCGATGCCGTAGAACTGCCCCGACTCGTACTGCAGGCGCTGGCGCAGGTTGGCTACCTGCACCTGCAGCGATTGCAGCTCGTCGATCACCGGGTCGCTCTGGAAGTAGCGCAGGAAGGTCTCGGCGTCGTCCCATTGCTCCACCGGCTTGCCGATGATGCGACATTCGCTGGCGCCGCAGCCGCGGCAACTGACCTCCTTGTACAGCACCTGGCGCCCCAGGAAGAACGAGCTGTAGCTGATCGCGTAACCGAGCAGCATCCAGCACACCGGCTGCTCGGAATGCAGGCCTTCGGACTGGCAGTTTTCCACTTCGAAGGAGTCTTGCCATTCGATATCGGCGTAAAAATGGCCGTTGTCCAGGTCGATTTCCAGCTGCTGCGGGCGCACCTTGACCATGCCCTTGAGCGAGTGCAATTGCGGGCCGATGAAGAACATCTCCACCGGGTTGCCGTTGGGCCGCAGCTTGCGCGCCAGCTCTGCGTCCTTCAGGCCCGACTGGTAGCCCAGGCGCAGAAAAAAGCCCTTGGCCCGTTCCACGCCGAGCATTTCGATCAGCTCGCGGCGCATGCTGGCCATGGTCGCGGCCTGGACCAGCAGCATGCGCTGCTCGTCCAGCCAGATCTTGCCTTCGGTGCCTTCGAAGCGGACCCGTTCGGTCAGGTCCTTCAGTGCCGGTGCAGGTTCCGGCGCCCTGTACTGGGTAATCATTCGTTGCGCCCCTTGCTTGTAGTTGTATGGGGAATCGGCGCGCATCCGCTCAGGCAAGACGGGGTTATGGGACACGCCGAAACGACCGCGGTGTGCAGGCAAGGCCCGGGTCGTTCTTTTTCTAAACCGCCTGAAAGCCATGCAAAAGTCAATCACTGGCCACGTTTGCCATTTGCTCGAAAGGCCATTGGGCGATTGAGCAAATGATCAAACCGGCAGGCTGTGACGCGCCACTGGCACTGCCCTTGGGTAACCCGAAAAAAATAAAAACCAATTAAAAACAAAGGCTTGATAGCTATTTTCAGCACATTGAAAGCGCCTGGCACAGCCGTTGCTCAGCCCTTGGCACGTCCAACCGGAGCCCCAGCGATGAGCCCAGCCAACCTTTCCTTCGAGCAGATGCCGCGCTACGTCCGTGTACGCAGTGAGCCGGACGCGGCCTTTGTCGAGTTCGACTTCGCCATCGGCTACCCCGACCTGTTCGTCGAACTGGTCCTGCCGCAAACGGCCTTCGCCAGCTTCTGCGCCAGCAACCGGGTGCGCCACATGGATGCCGCAATGGCGGCGGCTGTCGACGCCGACATGCAGAAGTGGCGCTACGGCGAAAGCCGCGACGCGGACGATTGAGGCGCCGCTTGCCGGCGCATTGCACCCCCACAACAACAAGTACAGGACGCCTTGCATGAGTATCGAGATCAAGACGGCCACGGTCGAGCCGATCCGCCAGACCTTCAGCCACACCCGCCGGCGTTTCGGCGACAAGCCGGCCAGCCGCTACCAGGAAGCCAGCTTCGACATCGAGGCCGCCAGCAACTTCCACTACCGCCCGCTGTGGCAGCCCGACAAGCTGCTCAACGACCCCAGCCGCACCCGCGTACAGATGGCTGACTGGTACACCGTCAGCGACCCGCGCCAGTACTACTACGGCACCTACGTACAGGCCCGGGCACGCATGCAGGAAAACGCCGAGCACAGCTTTGCCTTCTGCGAAAAGCGCGAGCTGCTGGCCAGCCTGCCGGCGCCAACCCGGGCCCTGGTTGCGCGCTTGCTGCTGCCGCTGCGCCACGCCGAACTGGGCGCCAACATGAACAACAGCGGCATTGCCGCTGATGCCTTTGGCACCAGCGTCACCCAGATGCACATGTTCCACGCCATGGACCGCCTGGCCATTGCCCAGTACCTGTCGCGCATCGGCCTGCTGCTGGAAGACGACGGCCTGGCGTTGCTGGCCGAGGCCAAGCAGCGCTGGCTGGACGAGCCTGCCTGGCAAGGCATGCGCCGCTATGTCGAGGACAGCCTGGTGGTGCGCGACTGGTTCGAGTTGAGCCTGGCGCAGAACCTGGTCAGCGACGGCCTGTTGTACCCGCTGCTGTTCGAACACTTCGATGCGCAGTTGGTGGCTGAAGGGGCAGGGCAGTTGGGCATGCTCACCGAGTTCATGCGCCTGTGGTTTGCCGAGAGCCAGCGCTGGGTCGATGCCCTGGTCAAGACCGTCGTTGCCGAAAGCCCGCATAACCGCCAGTTGGTCGAGGGTTGGGTAAGCCAGTGGCGCGGCCGCGCCGTGCAAGCGCTGCTGCCGCTGGCCGAGGCCGGCCCTGGCCGCGAAGCGCTGGATGCCTGTGACAGCGCCTTTGGCGCGCGCCTGAAAAAGCTGGGCCTCAGTGGAGCTGCCGCATGACTTCCCTCGTTTACATCGCCTTCCAGGACAACGACAGCGCCCGCTACATCGTCGAGGCCATCACCCAGGACAACCCGCATGCCCTGGTGCAGCACCAGCCGGCGATGATCCGCGTGCAGGCCGAAGGGCGCCTGGAAATCCACCGCGCCACGGTGGAAGAAAAAATCGGCCGTGAATGGGACGTGCAGGAAATGCTGATCGACGTGATCACCCTCGGCGGCAACGTCGAGGAAGACGAAGACTGCTTTGCCCTGCACTGGAACTGATCCGCACAACGACAAGAACAAGGGAGACCACCATGGCCGCCAAGCGCCTGAACCAGAAAGACAAGTACCGCTGCCTGACCCGCGACCTGGGCTGGGAGCCGAGCTACCAGCTCAAGGACGACATCTATCCCTACGAGCGGTTCGAAGGTATCAAGATCACCGACTGGGACAAGTGGGAAGACCCGTTCCGCCTGACGATGGACGCCTACTGGAAATACCAGGCCGAGAAAGAAAAGAAGCTGTACGCCATCTTCGACGCCTTTGCCCAGAACAACGGCCACCAGAACATCTCCGATGCCCGCTACGTCAATGCCCTGAAGCTGTTCCTGAGCGGTGTCACGCCGTTGGAGTACCAGGCTTACCAAGGCTTTGCCCGGGTCGGTCGGCACTTTGGCGGCGCCGGCGCCCGGGTGGCCTGCCAGATGCAGGCCATCGACGAACTGCGCCACGTGCAGACCCAGGTGCACGCCATGAGCCACTACAACAAGCACTTCAACGGCCTGCATGACTTTGCCCACATGCACGACCGGGTGTGGTTCCTGTCGGTGCCCAAGTCGTTCTTCGAGGATGCACGCACGGCAGGCCCGTTCGAGTTCCTTACCGCCATTTCGTTCTCGTTCGAGTACGTGCTGACCAACCTGCTGTTCGTGCCGTTCATGTCCGGCGCTGCGTTCAATGGCGACATGGCCACAGTCACCTTCGGCTTCTCGGCGCAGTCCGACGAGGCCCGGCACATGACCCTGGGCCTGGAGGTGATCAAGTTCCTGCTGGAGCAGCACGAGGACAATGTGCCGATCGTGCAGCGCTGGATCGACAAGTGGTTCTGGCGCGGCTACCGGCTGCTGACCCTGGTCGGCATGATGATGGACTACATGTTGCCGAATAAAGTGATGTCCTGGGCCGAAGCCTGGGAGGTGTACTTCGAACAGGCCGGCGGTGCGCTGTTCAAGGACCTGGAACGCTACGGCATTCGCCCGCCCAAATACGTCGAGCAGACCACCATCGGCAAGGAGCACATCAGCCACCAGGCCTGGTCGATCTTCTACCAGTACAGCCAGGCCACCAACTTCCACACCTGGATCCCCACCGACGAGGAACTGGACTGGCTGTCGGCCAAGTACCCGGACACCTTCGACCGCTACTACCGGCCACGCTACGAGCACTGGCGCGAGCTGCAGGCACGCGGCGAACGCTTCTACAACCCGACGCTGCCGATGCTGTGCCAGATCTGCCAGATCCCGCTGGCCTTCACCGAGCCGGATGCGCCCACGCAACTGAGCCACCGCAGCCTGGTGCATGAGGGCGAGCGCTACCACTTCTGCTCCGACGGGTGCTGCGACATCTTCGCCTTTGAGCCGGAAAAGTACGTGCAGGCCTGGCTGCCGGTGCACCAGATCCTGCAGGGCAACTGCGGTGGCGCCGATGTCGAGGCAGTGGTGCGCGACTACTACAACATCGCCCACGGGCAGGACAACTTCGAATACCAGGGCTCGCCCGAGCAGCAGCGCTGGCAGGCGCTGCAGGGTACCGAACGCAAGTTCGGCTGATGCGTTGATGCGCCAGGGCGCCCTTATCGCGCCCTGGCTTCTACAAGAACAAGAGGAAATGTGCCATGCCCGTGACCGCCATCGGCAACTACACCGCCCAACCCCTGGACCGCCAGGCCAACTTCCACGGCGCCCAGCTGGTGTACCTGTGCTGGGAACAGCACTTGCTGTTCTGCGCACCGTTCACCTTGCCGGTAGACCCGGCGCTGCCCTTTGCCACTTTTATCGAGCAGGTGGTCAAACCCGCCATTGCCCTGCACCCGGACGCCGCACAGGTCGACTTTGCCGCCGTGCACTGGCGCCTTGACGAGCAGCCGTTCACACCCGACCTGGGCCGTGGCCTGGCGGCTAACGGCGTAGTTCATAAAAGCCTGCTGCACCTGCACACCCCCGGCCTCGACGGCCTGGGCGGCAGCCACAACTGAGGAATGCCGCCATGAGCTATCACGTCACCATCGAACCCACCGGTGAACAGATCGAAGTGGAGGAAGGCCAGACCATCCTCGAAGCGGCCTTGCGCCAAGGCGTGTGGCTGCCGTTTGCCTGTGGCCACGGCACCTGCGCGACGTGCAAGTGCCAGGTGCTGGAAGGCGAGGTCGACCTCGGTGCGGCATCATCCTTTGCCCTGATGGACATGGAGCGCGACGAGGGCAAGGTGCTGGCCTGCTGTGCCATCCCGCAGAGTGACCTGGTGATCGAGGCCGATATCGATGTCGACCCGGACTTCGCCGGCCTGCCGGTGCAGGACTACCGCGCGGTGGTCACCGGGCTGGTAGAGCTGTCGCCGACCATTCGCGGCGTGCACCTTAAGCTCGATCGGCCGATGGCCTTTCAGGCCGGGCAGTATGTGAACCTGCAACTGCCGGGCATCGAAGGTTCCCGCGCGTTCTCCCTGGCCAACCCGCCACAGCAGGCAGACGAGGTGGAGCTGCATGTGCGCCTGGTGGAAGGCGGCTTGGCCACCGGGCACATTCACCAGCAGCTGCAGGTGGGCGATGCACTGGAGTTGTCCGGGCCTTACGGGCAGTTCTTCGTGCGCAGCTCGCAGCCGGGCGACCTGATCTTCATCGCCGGCGGCTCGGGGTTGTCCAGCCCGCAATCGATGATCCTCGACCTGCTGGCGCGTGGCGACACCCGGCGCATCACCCTGTTCCAGGGCGCCCGCACCCGGGCCGAGCTGTACAACCGCGAGCTGTTCGAAGGGCTGGCTGCCCGGCATGCCAATTTCAGTTATGTGCCGGCCCTCAGCCAGGCCGCCGAGGACGCGCAGTGGCAAGGCGTGCGCGGTTACGTGCACGACGCGGCCCGGCAGTATTTCGATGGCCGCTTCAACGGCCACAAGGCCTACCTGTGCGGCCCGCCACCGATGATCGACGCGGCCATCTCCTGCCTGATGCAGGGCCGCCTGTTCGAGCGCGACATCTTCATGGAGCGCTTCTACAGCGCGGCCGATGGCGCAGCAGAAGGGCAGCGCTCGGCCCTGTTCAAACGCATCTGAGCATCTCCAGGCCCGGCGCCCCGAACGCGGGGGGCCGGTGTGCACCCGACCGAAAACAACAATAAAGGTTGACCCGATGACCCCGACCCTCGCGAACCTGCTTCGCCTTGCCGTGTGCGCCTCGTTGTCTGGCGCTGCCAACCTGTCCCATGCCACCGAAGGCGGTGGCACCTCGTACCCGTTGGGGGCCGAGAACTACATGTCTGGCGCCATGCCGCCGCCAGGCCTGTACGGCCAGCTGTTCGTCAACCACTACGAAGCCGACAACCTGCGTGGCAACGACGGGCGCAAGTTGCCGGTGGATTTCCGTGTGCGTGCCAACGCCATCGTGCCGCGCTTCATCTGGGTGAGTGACTACACACTGTTGGGCGGCAGCCTGGCGCTGCATGCGATCGTGCCATTGGTCGACGTCAAGGTTTCGCTCAACGGCCAGTCGCAGCAAAACAGCGGCCTGGGCGACGTGATCTTCGGCCCGGCGCTGGGTTTTCACCACAGCGACAAGTTCCACAGCATCCTCGCCTTCGACATGATTGCCCCCACTGGCCGCTACGACAAGGATGACCTGGCCAACCCCGGGCGCAACTACTGGGTGTTCGAGCCGGTGTATGCGATGAGCTACGTCGACCCGACCGGGCTGAACCTGGATGCCAAGCTCATGTACGACTTCAACCGGCGCAACCCGGCCACCGATTACCGCTCGGGGCAGGAGTTTCATGTGGACTATGCCGTGGGCTGGGGGTTGGGCAATGGCTGGGTGTTGGGGGTAGGGGGGTACTACTACCGGCAGACCACCTATGACAACCAGGATGGCGAGCGGATCGAAGACAACAAAGGCCGCAGCTTTGCCATCGGCCCGTCGATCAAGTACAGCGGCGAAGGCGGGTGGTTCGTGACGGCGAAGTGGTCGAAGGAAACCGAAGTGCGCAACCGTGCCCAGGGTGATGCTTACTGGCTGAAGCTGACCTTGCCCTTCTAGCTTAAGGGGCAGACGCATACCCCCTGTAGGAGCGGCCTTGTGTCGCGATCGGGCCGCAAAGCGGCCCCAGCAATATCAGCAGCACGGCTGAAATCGAGGGGCCGCTGTGCGGCCCGATCGCGACACAAGGCCGCCCCTACAGGTATTGCGCTATCAAGGCCAACGGTGATCAGGCCACATCCACCAGCACGATTTCGCTATCTTCAATGGCGGTCACCCGCAGCACTTCTTCCTGCTCGATCGCCACCCCATCACGCGCCCTGGCCTGCAGCCCATTGACTTCCACCAGCCCCTTGGCCGGTACCAGGTAGCCCCGGCGGGCGGTGTCGAAGCGGTACTCGGCAGTTTCACCCGCCTTCAGGGTGGCGGCTACCAACCGCGCATCGGCGCGGATCTGCAGGCTGTCTTCGTCATCGGCGCGGCCACTGGCCAGGGTCACAAAGCCTTCGCCACGCTCACCTTTGGGAAACGGCCGGGTGCCCCACTGCGGTGCTTCACCGGTGCGGTCCGGCACGATCCAGATCTGGAAGATACGGGTATCGACGTCTTCCTGGTTGTACTCGCTATGCACGATGCCGGTACCGGCGCTCATCACCTGCACGTCACCGGCTTCGGTGCGGCCCTTGTTACCCAGGCTGTCCTGGTGGGTAATTGCGCCTTCACGCACATAGGTAATGATTTCCATGTCGCGGTGCGGGTGCGGTGGGAAGCCGCTGCCAGCTGCGATCAGGTCGTCGTTCCAGACCCGCAGGTTGCCCCAGTGCATGCGCGCCGGGTCGTAGTACTCGGCAAACGAGAAATGGTGGTGGGCGTCGAGCCAGCCGTGGTTGGCGTGGCCGAGGCTGTCGAACGGTCGCAGTTGCAGCATGGTCGTGCTCCTTGAATCAGCGGAATGAGGCCATGATGCGCCAAATAAACATCGAAAATAAGCGTAAATATCGGCTTAAAACAATCAGTATATTGAATGTTGTCGTGTGCAGCTGTTGACCCGTTTCATCGCCTAATCCACTGATCTGCAAGCATTCGCTGGCGATTTTCTGGCGATGCGGCGAACATGCCGGCTGATTTTGTTTTTCAATGGAGTGACCGTGGCCCACGAGCAACCCCTGGCCCCCGCCGACCTTACCCCGCCCGCCCAATTACCCTGGTTGCGCCGCCTGGCCGCACGCCTGTTAGGGCGCGGCCTGACCCGTCTGCAGGCGCAGCACCGTGATTCTTGGTTCCTTGGCCACGCCACGGGCCAGCGCAGTGGCCACGCCGACGGTTTGCGTGACGGCTTCGAGCGTGGGAGGGTGGAGGGCTATGAGGCCGGGCGCCAAGTGCTGGTGATTCGCGATAGCCGCCCCGACATCGCCGCAGTGCCCGGCCGCGACGACAACCTGTTCGACGACTGGCGCCTGCCGCTGACGGCCGAGTTGAAAAAGCGTTTCAAGGCCGATGTCGCCCAGCGCCTGCCCGCCGAGGCGCAACCCAGCGCCGCGCAATGGAAGCTGATTTTCAGCGACACACCGTCCACCTGCGTAGTGGCCGGGGCCGGGGCCGGCAAGTCGACGTCGCTGGTGCTGCGCATCCTGCTGTTGCGTCACTACCTGGGTTACGAGCTGGATGCGATGACCGTGGTCACCTTCACCCGCGAGTCGCGCAAGGACTTCATCAAGCGCCTGCTGCAGGTGTTCGCCTTGTGGCAGATCAACCTGCAACCGGCGCAGGCCCGTGAGCTGGTGCGCACCTTCCACTCGCGAATTTTGCCGCTGGTACGCAGCCTGCCGGGCTTCGACCAGGTGCGTGCCTTCGAAACGCTGGGCAACGAGATGCCTGCCGGGCGCGAGGCCGAGGCCGACAGCAACCCCTTCGACCTGCGGCTGAACGATGCCCAGCGCCAACAGCTGAACCAGTGCTACAGCAACGTGCTGGGCGAGAGCCCACGCTTTGCCGAGCTGGTCGGCCTGTTGCGCAGCGAAGCTTTGCAGCTCAAGCCATTGGACCCAAACAACCCCGACGTACAGAAGCGCGCCCAGGTAACCCAGTTGGCTGCCCAGCGCGACGAAGAACTGTGCGACGTGATCGAGGACCTGTGGTTTGCCGCCGGAGCCTGGCCGATCAAGGGCATCGAACCGTGCCGCGAAACCGTCGAGATCCGTGGCAGCCGCTTCCATGTGCATGGGCGCCTGGCGGGTGACGGGCCATTGGTGGTGCTGGGCTTTGATCCCGCGGAAAGCGCGCAGTACCAGCGCCCCGGCGCCAAGTTGGCGGTGCGTGGTGAATGGGCGGTCAAGCGCACCTTGTTGCAGGCGTTCTGTGACAGGCCGCTGATCTGGCTCGACAACTACGCCATGGCCCGGCGCTTGGCAGCCTCACTGGCCGGTGATGCGGTGGCCGGCCCCGGCTTTGAATACAAGGTCAAGGGCGAACTGGCCCCGGCCCCGCTGCTGGATGCGTTCGTCGCGGCGGCCAACTTCATCGAGAACCTCGGCCTGGATGTAAATACGGCGGTGGCGGCAATGAGCTTCCCGTCCGGCGACAGCGACGCGCTGTTCTTCGAGGCACTGGCCCTGTACTGGAAAGCCCTGGAGGCGCACCTGCTGGACCAGTCGCCACCGGTGATGAGCTACAACCGCATGTTCGCCCTGTTCGGCGAGAACAATCCGGAAAACCTGCGCCTGTTGCCTGACCCGCTGTTGCGGCCTTTGGCGCACCTGATGATCGACGAGTTCCAGGACGTGTCGCCGCAGATTGTCAGCTGGCTGCGCGCCAGCCTTGCCGAAATCCGCCGGCGCGGCCCGGCCATGCACACCGGTCGCCATGCCCAGCACTCGTCGCTGCTGTGCGTGGGTGATGACTGGCAGTCGATCTATGGTTGGCGCGGCAGTTCGCCGAAGTACTTCATGGAGTTCTCCAAGGCCTTCCTGTCGCCGGCCAATACCCGGGTGATGCTGGTCGACAACTACCGTTGCCAACAGCAGGTGATCGACGCTGCCGAGCACCTGGTCAAGGGCACCCCGGCGATTGCCGGCAAGAAAGCCCGGGCCAGTGGCCCGGCAGCCGAACTGCCGGGCTCGCCGGTCAAGGTGTTCGACCGTGACGAGGCGGCCCTGGGTGAAACGCTGATCGAGCACTACCAGCGCGGCGAAACGGTGATGATGCTGTACCGCAAAGGGGGCGACCGGGCGCTGATGGCCGAGCACCTGCAAAGCGTGCTGCACGCCGAAGCGGCGCTGCCGGCCGAACAGCGCCGCCTGCGCCAGTTGACCTACCACAGTGCCAAGGGCTTGCAGGCCGACGCGGTGTTCATGCTTGGCGACTGCCAGTACCTGACCAGCTCGCCTTACAAGAACCAGGTGTACCGCCAGGCCGGGTTAGGCAAGGCCGGTGATGCCCAACCGTTCGATACCGCGCAGAAAGAAGAAGTGCAGCGCCTGGCCTACGTGGCGGTGACCCGTGCGGTGCAGCACTGCTACTGGCATGTGGAGGCCGCCAACGGCGAAGCCGCGGCGGCCCCACGGGCGTCGGGCCAGGTGGATGGCAAGCAGGCCTTCTTCGAGGACCTGCGCGGGCAGTGAGGGTCGGTGACGGTTAAGTCACAGTCGGTGACGGGCCAGTGGGGTGCCTGACGTTGCGCCAAGGTAACGTGTCGGAGCCCCTTGCGGCCCGGCGCAAGGGTTGCCGCTGGCGACAGCAGGCGAAGGGGCCGGCGGCGTATCTGGCCTGGTGTGGTCGTACCAGGCTGCAAGTCAGGAAGCGTACCCATGCGATCTGCATCGACACCCAAGGATCATCTGCTAGACCTGAACGGCATAGAGATTGCCGTACGTTGCTGGGGGCCGGAAGACGGTATCCCGGTGCTGGCCCTGCATGGCTGGCTGGATAATGCCGCCTCGTTCGAGCGCTTGGCACCGATGCTCGATGGCTGTTTCGTGGTGGCCCCCGATCTGGTCGGTCACGGTCGTTCCGACCACCGTCGCCACGACAGTGGCTACTACCTGTGGGAGCACGCCGAGGACATGCTGGCGGTGGCCGACAGCCTGGGCCTGGGGCAATTTCATGTGCTGGCCCATGGTATGGGCACTGGCGTGGCGTCGCTGCTGGCAGCGATGACCAGTGGTATTGCCAGCATGACCTTCCTTGATGGCATGGGCGCACCGTTCACGGTGGCCGAGGACGACCGCGTGCAGCACCTGGCGCGGGCCTACCGGCTCAAACGCATGGTCCAGCGCAGCCAGCTACAGGGTTTTGCAGAGCCGGACGTCGGCCGCTTCGACGACCTCGACACCGCCTTGGCCCAGCGCCGCGAACGCCTGGATACCGAGCTGTCGGAAGGTGCCGCACGGCTGCTGGCGCTGCGCGACCTGTTGCAGTTGGGGGATGGATACTGCTGGCGCCACGACCCGCGGCTGGTGCTGCCCGAACCGATGCCGCTGACCGAGCGCGAAGCCTGCGACCTGCTCACCCAGATTCACTGCCCGCTGTATCTGCTGTTTGGCCGCCAGGGTGCATTTACCGGCGAAGGCTTCAGCCGGCGCCAGGCCGCCTTGCCCAGCCAGGCGAAAATTTCCTGGCACCCGGGTGGTCACCACTTCCACCTGGATGCGCCGGATCGGGCGTTGGTCGATCAACTGCTGCGCATCCTGGCGCGGCATGAAGGGGGTGTTCTGCAACGCTTGGTGAACGAGTAGCTGATTCTGGTCATGGCCTGCGCACCTGGGCTATGGTGGCTGCGGAAAACCCCAATCTATGTGGGGAGCGAATCCACAGGAGCCCCGACATGCGACCGTTCGCCATCAAGCACATCGACCACCTTGTATTGCGGGTCAGCGACCTGCCGCGTAGCGTTGCCTTTTACACCGAATTACTTGGCTGCTCGGTCAGCCGTGTGCGTGAAGACCTGGGCATGGTTCATCTGGCCACTGGCACGGCAATGATCGACCTGGTCACCTTGGATGGCCCGCTGGGCAAACCCGGCGGTGCGGCACCGGGCGAAGAGGGGCGCAATCTGCATCATTTCTGCCTGCGCATCGAGCCGTTCGATGAGCCGGCGTTGACCGCCTACCTGCAAGCTGCCGGGGTAAAAGTGGAGCCTGCCGAGAAGCGCTATGGCGCCGAAGGCGAGGGGCTGTCGTTGTACTGCTATGACCCGGATGGCAACCAGGTCGAGTTGAAAGGGCCGATACCGACTGCGGGTGCGGCATGAGCAACCTGCACAGCCGCGAACACTGGGTCGATAGCGCACAGGGCAAGCTGTTCGCCCAGGAGTGGGTGCCAGCGCAGGCACAAGGGGCGCCCATCGTCCTGTTGCATGACTCGTTGGGCTGCGTGGCTTTATGGCGCGAATTTCCAGCGCAGTTGGCGCACGCCATCGGGCACCGGGTAATTGCTTACGACCGTCTGGGCTTTGGCCGTTCCGATGCCCACCCGGGTGTATTACGCCTGGGCTTTGTCGAGGACGAGGCGCGGCAGGGTTTTTCGGCGCTGCTTGAGCATTTGGGCGTTGAGGATTTCATCGTCTTTGGCCACAGCGTAGGCGGCGGTATGGCGGTGGCTTGCGCGGCGGCATTTGGCAACCGGTGTAGGGCGCTGATTACCGAGTCAGCGCAGGCATTTGTCGAAGCGCGTACGCTGGAGGGCATTCGAGCGGCCGACCTGCAGTTTGCCGAAGCCGGGCAGTTGCAGCGGTTGCAGCGCTACCATGGCAGCAAGGCCGAATGGGTACTGCGCGCCTGGGTGGACAACTGGTTGGCCGAGGATTTCGCCGAGTGGAACCTGGATACCGTACTGGCACAGGTGCGTTGCCCGCTGTTGAGCCTGCATGGCGATAACGACGAGTTCGGCTCACCGGCGCACCCCGAGCGGTTGTTGGCGCATGCCGGTGGCCCTGGGGTGATGCGGTTGTTGCAAGGCTGTGGGCATGTGCCGCATCGGGAGCAGGCAGAGCAGGTGTTGGCGGAAGTCACGCAATTCTTGCGCTGATGGTTCGTGGTCACAGTGCGTGACCATGCCCGTGCCGTGCGGTGCTTTTGCTTCTAAGCGCGCGATAGTTCAGGCGCCGCCGATTGCGACTTCAGGAGGCCGAGCGAAGGGCATGCGGAGGGAGGTGACGGGCATGGATGCCCGTCAAGCGCTGAGGCCCCATGGATGGGGCCTGCAGCGCGTACTCCCGGGAGCATGCCCGTAGCGAGGGGACCCCGGAGCGCAGCGTAGGGGCCGGATGATGGGAGCGGGCGCCTTTGGTTACTTTGGGCAAGACCAAAGTAACCCGCCGGAAGGGCGGAAAGGTGACTTGGCGCCACCTGCGCTAAAGAATGCCTGCTCGATGTAAATGCACACATCCCATAAAATCAGAAGCTTAAGCGTTGGTTTCGATACAGTGAAAACGCTGTCTGCGATAGCGACGCTCACTCACCTTTTCGCCTTTACGGCGAGTTCCTTTTTGTCTTGGCAAAAAGGAACCAAAAACCGCCCGCTCCATCATCCGGCCCCTGCGCTGCGCTCCGGGGTCCCCTCGCTACGGGCTTGCTCCCGGGAGTACGCGCTGCAGGCCCCATCCATGGGGCCTCAGCGCTTGACGGGCATCCATGCCCGTCACCTCCCTCCGCAAGCCCTGCGCTCGGCCTCCTGAAGTCGCAATCTGTGTCGCCTGGACTATCGCGCGCTTAGAAGCAAAGTCAAAAGCAAGAGCAAGAGCAAGAGCAAGAGCACGGGGCCAGTTGGAGTGGATATCCCGGCAAAGCCAATTATGCTTCAGTTACCTTGCTGCGATCCGAGGCGGCCCGCCTCGTCGTGCTTCGCGCAACCAAAGCAAGCCCTAGGGCCTGGGTGCGACGGTGAAATGGGTATGAGGTACTCCGGCCTGCATGAAGACATGACGGAGGCAACCCATGGCGGTTCTCGACAGCGCATCCACGGGCAGTAGCGCGCCCCAACGCGGTATCACCAAGGAGGAGCGCAAGGTCATCTTCGCTTCGTCCCTGGGCACGGTGTTCGAATGGTACGACTTCTACCTGTACGGCTCCCTAGCCGCGATCATCGCCAAGCATTTCTTTGCCGGGGTCAATGAAACCACTTCGTTCATCTTCGCCTTGCTGGCCTTTGCCGCCGGCTTCGCCGTGCGACCTTTCGGGGCCATCGTGTTCGGCCGCCTGGGTGACATGATCGGGCGCAAGCACACCTTCCTCATCACCATCATCATCATGGGCCTGTCCACTGCGGTGGTGGGCCTGCTACCCAGTTACGCCTCGATCGGCGTGGCCGCGCCGGTCATCCTGATTACCCTGCGCCTGCTGCAGGGCCTGGCCTTGGGCGGCGAGTACGGCGGCGCCGCCACCTACGTGGCCGAGCACGCGCCCAAGGGGCGTCGCGGCTTCTTCACCGCCTGGATCCAGACCACCGCCACCCTGGGGCTGTTCCTGTCGCTGCTGGTGATCATGGCCTGCCGCACGGCCATGGGCACGGAGGTGTTCGAAGCCTGGGGCTGGCGCATACCGTTCCTCCTGTCGATCCTGTTGCTGGCGATTTCGGTGTATATCCGCCTGCAACTGAACGAGTCGCCGGTGTTCATGAAGATGAAGGCCGAAGGCAAGGCATCCAAGGCGCCATTGACCGAATCGTTTGCCCGCTGGGACAACCTCAAGGTGGTGATCATGTCGCTGCTCGGCGGCACCGCCGGCCAGGCCGTGGTCTGGTACACCGGGCAGTTCTATGCGTTGTTCTTCCTGTTGCAGATGCTCAAGATCGAGCCGCAAACCGCCAACCTGCTGATTGCCGGCTCGCTGCTGATCGGCACGCCGTTCTTCATCTTCTTCGGCAGCCTGTCCGACCGCATTGGCCGCAAGAAGATCGTCATGGCCGGCTGCGTCATCGCCGCGCTGACCTACTTCCCGATCTTCAAGGCGCTGACCGAGTACGGCAACCCGGATGTATTCGTTGCCCAGGAGCAGAACCCGGTCGTGGTGGTGGCCGACCCTGGCCAGTGCGCGTTTCAGTTCGACCCGGTGGGCAAGGCCAAATTCACCAGTTCCTGCGACATTGCCAAAAGCCTGCTGGCCAAGCGCGCCATCCCCTATACCAACGAAGCGGCTGAACCTGGCAGCCTGGCGCAGATTCGCATCGGTGAACGGGTATTGCCGAGCTTCGAGGGCAGCAGCCTGGCGGCGGCGGACTTCAAGGCGCAGAACGACGCCTTTACCGCAACCCTGGGTGGTGCGCTGAAAGAGGCGGGCTACCCCGAGAAGGCCGACCCGGCCAAGATCCACTACCCGATGGTGCTGTTGCTGCTGACCATTCTGGTGATCTACGTGACCATGGTCTATGGGCCGATTGCCGCCTGGCTGGTGGAGCTGTTCCCGGCGCGTATTCGCTACACCTCGATGTCGCTGCCTTACCACATCGGTAACGGCTGGTTCGGCGGTTTCCTGCCAACCGTGGCGTTTGCCATGGTGGCGGCGACCGGGGATATCTATTACGGCCTGTGGTACCCGATCGTGATTGCCGTGATGACGGCGGTGTTGGGGATTTTCTTCCTGCCGGAGACCAAGGACCGAGATATCAATCACACCTGAAGGTTGAGGTTGCCTGTGCCGGCCTCTTCGCGGGTAAACCCGCTCCTACAACGGGCATCGTTTCCGTTGTAGGAGCGGGTTTACCCGCGAAGACGCCGGCACAGGCAACCCATCAATCAAAATACCCACGCAGCCCAAAGGCATACCCCGTATCAACCTCCGCCGCCTCACCGCGGCTCCAGCGCTTCTTCAGCACGAACTCGAACGCTGGCTCGTACAACCCGTCGCGCACCAGCGCCCCCGCCAGTACCTCCACGTCATACCAGCCATTGTCCAGCTCGATGACCGGCCGCCCCGGCACCTGGTAGCGCGCCATCAGGTCACCCAGGGTCTTGGGCGTGAAGTGCTGCAGGATGCGCCAGGTGTACAGCATCAGCGCGCCATGCTCGACCCGTAGCACATAACCATTGCGCCGGTGCTTCAGGCGGCTGCCGGCTTCGCGCAGGGCCGGGGTGTAGCCATCGAGGGTGAACAGGATGCGGTAGGGCAGGTTGTCGACCCCGGCCAGCGGCAGCACGACGCCTTCGCGCACGGCCTGGTCGCCGCAGTCGTCGTGGGTGAACGCGTAGGCCAGGTCATCGGGCAGTTGATGGTCCTGTTTGAAGCGCTCGAGCAGTTGGATATCGCCGAGCAGAAAGTAGTCGACCAGGTCGTTGAGCACTTCGCTGAATTCGTGGCGCATCTGTTTTCCTTATTGGTGCGCGTTGGGGAGGTGAGCAACCCGCTAGTGTTTCTGGGCGATCTGAATCAGGTTGCCGCAGGTGTCGTCGAATACCGCCACCGTGACCGGGCCCATGGGCGTGGGAGGCTGGGTGAACTGCACGCCCGCCGCGCACAGCCGGGTGTATTCGGCCTGGATGTCGCGTACGCCGAATGAGGTGGCGGGTATGCCATCCTGTTTGAGTGCCGCCTTATAGGTCTTTGACGCCGGGTGCGCATCGGGCTCCAGCAGCAGTTCGACGCCGTTAGGGTCATTGGGAGAGGTGAGGGTCAGCCAGCGGTGGCGGCCCATGGGGATGTCATGCTTAGGCTCGAAACCGAGCACGTAGTGATAGAACGCAAGGGCTTTGGCCTGATCTTCGACGAGGATGCTGGTGACTACGATCTTCATGAGTGCACACCGTATGCCTAGGGTCGATAACTACCAGTAAAGACGTTCAGGCGTATTTGACCAGTGAGCTTTAGCCCGCCGCGGTGGCGTTTCCGTATGTGTTGTCCTGGAGGCCGGTATTAACGTTGTCCCTGCAGGATCAACCCAACCATGAGAGAAAACCATGCACGACGATAGTCTTGATGAACCGCTGGAAAGCCATGACCCTGAACAACAGGACAATCAACAACCAGAGAAGACACTTTCCCGGCGCAAGCGCGGTGTAGGACCGGTGTCGGGCATGTCCTGCGCGCCAGGCTACAAAATGATCGGCGATGACTGTATTGTGGCCAATATAGACTTCGATTAGAAGGAATAGGTGACAGCTGCAGTTGTCCCCACGAAAAAAGCTGCTCAAGCCATAGTTAAATCCTTCATCTGGCAGCCACCGTCTGGGTGGGATCAAGAGTAAAGTGTGAGGCATGATCCCCGTGCGCCCATGCCGGCGCCCAAGAGGTACCGTGGCTGCCTATACCTTGCGACAACTCAAGTACTTCGTAACCACCGTGGAGGCCGGCAGCGTTGCCGAGGCTTCACGCCAGCTGTACATCGCCCAGCCGTCCATCTCCACGGCGATCAAGAGCCTGGAAGAAAGTTTCGGTGTGCAGCTGTTCATCCGCCATCACGCCCAGGGCGTGTCACTGACGCCCAGTGGCAAGCGCTTCTATGCCAAGACCAAGTCGCTGCTGCAGATGGCCCATGAGTTTGAACAGAACGCCCTGGCCGACAACGACACCGTGGCCGGGCAGATCGACATCGGCTGTTTCGAAACCGTGGCGCCGTTGTACCTGCCGCGGCTGATCGCCGGCTTTCGCCAGCGTTATCCGGGCGTGGATATCCGCCTGCGCGATGGTGAGCAGCAGGACCTGATCCAGGGCCTGACGGCAGGTACCTTCGACCTGGCGTTTCTCTACGACCATGACCTGGATGGTACCATCGAGGCCGAACCGCTGATGCCGCCGCAGAAGCCCTACGTGCTGTTGCCAGAGAACCACCGCTTTGCCGGTCAGGCCCAGGTTTCATTGCGTGACTTGTGCCCGGAGCCGATGATCCTGCTGGACGTGGCCCCCAGCCGCACCTATTTCGTCAGCCTGTTCAACGAAATGGGGCTTACGCCGAACATCGTCTTCAGCTCGCCGTCGATCGAGATGGTGCGCGGCATGGTCGGGCAAGGCTTTGGTTTCTCGCTACTGGTGACTCGCCCGCATTCGGAATACACCTATGACGGTCAGCGTTTGGTCATGCTGGATATCGCCGAGCCGGTAGCCCTGTCGGGGTTGGCTGCGGCGTGGTTGAAGCGGGTGCAACTGACCAAACCGGCGCAGTTGTTCGTCGACTTTTGCCGGGAAGAGCTGGCGAAGTTCTGAGCGTCGGCAAGCCCTCCGTGGCGAAGCATCCAAAATCCTAAGCCAGATGCTCGAACAGGTCGGTATTCTTGCCCGCCTGAATGGCAATCCAGAAGCGTGCAATGCCACTGGTGGTTGTCGGCTTGATTCCCGACAACTGCTCCACCAGCTTCAACCGGTAGACCAGCGTTTGTCGGTGAATCCCCAGGTCGTAGGCCGTGGCCTTCCAGTTACCGTCGTTATGCAGGAAGGTGACCAAGGTTTGCAGCAGCGCCGCGCCCTGGGTGCGGTCGTGCTCGATCAGCGGCCCCAGGTAACGGCCCACCAGCGCCCGTGCCTCGGCCAATGACTTGGGCGCCATGATCAGGCCGGTTTCCGCGTCGCCATAGCGCAGCAACTGTGCGCCGCTCTCTTCAGCCTGCGTCAGTGCCAGGCGTGCCTGGCGTACACTCTCGCGAAAGCCGGTGGCTGCCGCGATCGGCCCGCTGATTCCGATGCTTGTTCCCTCGCCCAGGTTTTGGCCTAGCGCGGCCAGGCTGGCGCTGTCGTCACGGCTGATCGCCAGCAGCAAGCCTTTGTCACTGAGCAGCAGCGGTGTGCCGTGGTGCAGGGCAGGGGCCTGGTGGATGTCAGCGCTGCTCCAAGGGCCGTTGCTGCCGGGCCTGATCGCCAGGCTTACCAAGGTGCCCGCCAGGCCGCGGCGCTCCAGCATCGGCCGCGCCAGGCCAAACTCGGTTTCGCTGTCGAGCAGGCTGCGCAGCAGTGCTGCACCTTCTTCGCGCTGCTGGTCGCGGTGAATCATCAGGCGTTCCAGTTCGACGCCCAGCAAGCCGACCAACGAACGCACCAGGATCGAATCATCCTGTGTGCGTGCACTTTTGCGCGCCATCAGCAGGTTGGCGCGGGCGCGGCCGGCAATCGGGATGCGCTCGACCCGCTCGGCGGCTTGTGCGCCTTGGCGGGTTTCGACCACGGTGAGGCCACTGGGGGCATCTTCGATGGCCAAGTCCAGGCCCAGGGTGTCGGCCAGAATGGCCAGGCGCCCCGCCATGTCCGGGGCTTTACGCAAGGCTTCGGCGTAGGTCTGGAACAGTCGCTCGCTGGCGTTGAAACGCTCGCGCTGGGCCTGCAGCACGCTCTCGATCACATAGTGCGACAGCTTGACGAATTCCAGCTCGAAGCTGCCATGCAGCACTGGGAACAACAGGCGGTCGGCAGCGGCCAGCAGTTCGCCAGACAGCGCCGGAGCATCGGCACGGGGCGCTACCACCAAAGCGCTGGGGTTGCTCTGTACCAGCTGCTCCAGCCAGGTTACCTGGTCGGTCGGGGCGCTGGGCAGGCCGACGCCGGTGGTCATCACCAGGTCGCCTGGCGATACCCAGCGCCATGGGTCTGGCAGGTCGACGGTATGCGCCCAGGTAATCAGCCTGCCGGTGCCGGCAGCGCCGGCCACGGCCTGCAACTTGAGCAGTTCGATGTCGATCAGGTCCTGCACCGTGAGCATGGGCGAATCTCATTCCAAAGACCCGCCAAGCATGGCGTTTTACACCGGCCGGGTAAACCTCTGTTCACGCCTGCGTGGCCCGGCGCAGCGGCACTTCACGCAACAGCCAGGACAGCGCGAAGGCCACACTGGTAATACCGCCGGCCAGCAGGAACACCCCATGCATGGCGCCGGAAAACGCTACCAAGTAGCTGTGTTGCAGGGCCGCAGGCAATGCATGCACGGCGGCTGGCGACAGGCTTGCCGGGCTGCCGGCGCTGGCGCTGAAGTCGCTGGCCAGGGCGCCGAGCAGGGCATGTGAGAACAGCGCGCCAAACAGCGACACGCCGATGGCGCCGCCAACCGAGCGGAACAAGGTTGCCCCGGATGTGGCCACGCCCATGTGGCGCGGCTCCACGCTGTTCTGCACTGCCAGGATCAGCACCTGCATGACCATGCCCAGGCCGGCACCGAGCAGGCCCATGTACAGGTTCATCAACGCCATGGGGGTGTCCAGGTCAAGCCGACTCAGCAGGCCGAGGGCAATTACCTGAAGCAGCGTGCCGAGGATCGGGAACATCCGGTAGCGCCCCCAGCGGCTGATCAGCCGCCCGGTAATTGCCGACACCACCAGCAGGCCGCCCATCAGCGGCAGCATCTGCAACCCGGCACTGGTCGGCGTGGCGTTCTTTACCACCTGCATGTACAGCGGCAGAAAGGTGACTGCGCCAAACAGCGACACCCCGACGATAAAACCGATCAACCCGGCGAGCACGAAGGTACGGTGGCGGAACAGGTGCAGCGGCATGATCGGTTCGGCGGCGCGGCGTTGTTCGAGGACGAAGCCGGCCAGGCCGATCAGTGCAAACAGCGACAGGCACAGCATGTCCAGCGATTGCCACGCCAGCAGGCTGCCGCCCAGGCTGGTGATGAGCACCACAGCGCCCAGCGCCACGGTAAGGAAGAACGCGCCGATGTAATCCACCTTATGCTGTACCAGGGCCACATGTGGGCGAAACACGCTGCCGATCACCACCAGCGCCAGCAGGCCCAGCGGCAGGTTGATGTAGAAGATCCAGTGCCATGACAGGTGTTCCACCAGGAAACCGCCGATCAACGGCCCGACTACCGTGGCCAGGCCGAACACGCCGCCGAACAGGCCTTGGTAGCGGCCACGTTCGGCAGGCGGGATCACATCGCCGATGGCGGCCATCGCCACCACCATCAGGCCGCCCCCGCCCAACCCCTGCAAGATACGAAACGCGATCAGCTGGCCCATGGTCTGCGCCGCGCCACACAGTGCCGAGCCCAGTAAAAACAGCACGACGGCAACCTGCAGTACGCGCTTGCGGCCGAACTGGTCTCCGAACTTGCCATAGAGCGGCACCACCACCGTGGAGGCCAGCAGGTAGGCGGTGACCACCCACGACAGCCAGCGCAGCCCGCCGAGGTCACTGACGATAGTCGGCAGCGCGGTCGAGACAATGGTCTGGTCGAGGGCGGCCAGGAACATCACCAGCATCAGCGCTGCCAGCAGCAGCGGGATGGAGGTTTGCGCGTCCGTTGCGGCAGGTGAGGTATCTGTGGGTATCGGTTGCACGGAGCGGACCTCAACGGTATATGGCGTGGGCCTGGGCATGCTGTTGGCCGGCGTCCTGCAGGCCTGCCAGGGCAAAGCGGTACAACTGCGCTGAAACTGCCTCGACCGGCATTTGCAGAATCTCGTGCAGTGCGCCAGAGCCACCGCGCGGGCCAATCAGCAACATTGCCCACGGCGCCGTGACGCAGAGGATGCAGCGGGTCAGCGCAGGGTCGTGGGCGGGAATCTGGCTGACCTCGCTGAACAGCGCCTTGAGCAGTGACAGGCGCTGCGGTGCTGCCGCCTGCAGGTGTGCCTGGCCATGGGGGCTGGGGGCGAGGATTTCTGCGGCCAGTACGCGCAGGTGCCAGTTGTCGCGAGCCGATGTGGCTTTGTGCACCACCAGTTCCACTAACGCCTGCAGTTTTTCCTCGGCCGCTTGCGCGCCTTGGGTGATGCGTTGCAGGTCGCTGAGGTCGAGGAAGCGTTGGCGGGCTTCGTCGAGCACCGCCAGGTACAAACCGTTGCGGCTGCCGAAGTGGTAGTTGATCGAGGCCAGGTCGACCTCGGCCTTGGCGGCGACCGCCTTGTTGCTGGTTTCGGCGTAGCCGAGCGCGGCGAACAGTTCGCCGGCGGCTTCAAGAATACGGGTGCGGGTGACGGCGCCGTCCTTGCGCGGTTCGCGGGGGGCTGTGGACATGGCGGGGTGCTCTGCGGGCCAGGAAGATGGGCAGAGGGTGGCGCAGGTTTAATTTAAAATCAATTTAAATTTAATTTATCTTCCGGACCAGGTTGGTAAGGATGGACTTGATGAACATCTGAGCGTCTGCGCGATCCCTGTGGGAGCGGGTTCACCCGCGAATCAGGCGACGCGATGGATGGCACCGGCGTAGCCGGTGTTCGCGGCTGAAGCCGCTCCCACAGGGAATGGAGCGGCCTTAGGGGCGTAAAGCGCCTCAAAAAGAGTCAGTTCAAGCGCTTGCCGCTCTGCTCTTCGCCACTGCTGGCCGTCTGTTGCACACTGCCGCCCTTGTCCATCGGCAGGTGATCGAACTCACGCAGGCCGTCCTTGCGGTACGGGTCACCAATCCAGCGCGGTGCCACCAGGAACTGCGGGCTGACCAGACTCTTGGTCGGCTCGAAGCGGTCATAACTCAACCCGGCCAGGTCAGACAAGGTATGGATCAGGTGCGAGCTGCTGTACGGGCGGTTGGCCATTGCCTGCAAGTCGCGTGGGTGTTCGGCCTGCCAGCTCGGCGAGGTCCACAACAGGAACGGGATGGTGTACATCGGCCGGGTAGGTGCGCCTTCGTTGCGCCCCAGGCGGTCGTGGTTGCCAGAGCTGTATACGTCCTCGCCATGGTCGGACAGGTACACCAGAAACCCGTTGGGGTTGCCCGCCGAGTACCGCTTGATCAGGCTCGACACCACGTAGTCGTTGTAGCGCACTGCGTTGTCGTAGAAGTTGTAGGTTTCCACCTGGTCATCGGTCAGTGCGCCCGGCGCGCCCTGCTTGTCGGTGAAGTGCGCGTAGTCGTTCGGGTAGCGGTAGCGGTAGTCCATGTGCGCGCCCAGCAGGTGGACGATGATGAACTTGTTCGGCGCAGGGTCTTGCAGGGCCTTCTCGAACGGTGCCAGCACCACGTCATCGTACTGGCTGGCATTCTGGTTGCGCTGGTTGTTCAGGTACACCGGCGCGTCCGTCTGCTGCGAGAAGGTGGTGAGCATGGTATTGCGCTTGGTCATGGTCTGCTGGTTGGTGATCCAGAAGGTTTTGTAGCCTGCCTGTTTCATCAGGTTGATCAGTGACGGGTCGGTGAGGAAGCGGTCCGGGTTCTGCTCATCGCCGAAGGTAAGGATCTGCTGCATCACTTCGATGGTGTACGGGCGTGGCGAAACCACGTCGCGGAACACGGTAAGGCCCTTGTCGCTGGCGGCCAGCGCGTCGAGGTTGGGCGTGGTGTCGCGGTTGTAGCCGTACAGGTGCATGTGCTCGCGGGTGGTGGACTCGCCCAGCACCAGTACCAGGGTGCGGGGCGCCGAACCGCTGCTGTCGCGCAGGTTCTGCAAAGGGGGCAGGGCCGCGTTCTGGGCCAGCAGCTCCTGCATGTTGTCCAGCTGCTGGCGGTACTGCCGGTAGCCGACCAGCAATTGCCACGGCACGGCGGGCTCCATGCGCTGCTGCACTTTTTCTACGGCATCGGCAAAATTACGCTCCTGGGTAACCATCTGCTTGTAGAACGGCAGCACCAGGTTGGCCAGCAGTAAAAGCACGACCACTGGCAGGCGACCGCGCAGCGGCAGGTAGACCGGGCGCACGCGCCGCCACAACACCACGGCCACCAAGCTGTACAGCAGCAGCGCCAAGCCCAGCCACACGCTGAAATACTGGCTGAAGTACTCACCCGCTTCGGCGGTATTGGACTCGAACATCACGAAGATGACGCTTTGCGAGAACTCCTGGCGATAGATGCCGAAGTAGCTCAGGCCGACCAGCGATGCAGCCCACAGCGCCAGGCCGATGATTGCCGCCGTGGCGCGGGTGAAGCGCGGCAGCAGCAATACCGGGACCAGCCATAGGCTGCTAAGGAAGAACGCATCACGGAAACCGGCAAAGCCGGTGGTGCCACTGAACAGCAGAAACGCCTGGGTTACGCCGGAGAAGTACCAGAAGAACAGAAACAGCCAGCCCAGGCCGGCCCAGTCCACGCGCTTGTGCGCGGCAGGGGATGTAGTGTGTAACACGTATGCCTCGTCGTACCTTGGCAGCCAGCGAATGTGCGCGTGGCCGGAAAGGGCGAGACGCTAATCTGCGGACTGTGAAAATAACGTCAAGGCGGCGAGCCAAATGGCCATTGTCTATGGCAGCAAGGCCCGCACAGGTATGATGGCTGCAGCGAAACCGCACTGAAAGGCCTAGTGGACCATGAACCGTCGTAAGAAGATCAAGCAGCTGTTGCAGGCGCATCAGAAAAAAGCCAGTGCCAAACTGGCGCCGCGCAAGCCCAAGTATATTAGCAAGGCTGACCGGTTGAAGCTGGAGGCCGAGGCGGTAGGGGATGTTGCACAACAGGCCGACTGACGCGAACTCTGGCTGACTGACGCGACCCCTGTAGGAGCGGCCTTGTGTCGCGATCGGGCCGCAAAGTGTTCTGGTCAAGTTTTTCCGGACACCGATTACGGTGATCAAGCCGCCTGC
>NZ_JACVZC010000160.1 GCF_016658545.1 Pseudomonas sp. S37
CCCCCCCCCCCCCCCCCCCCCCCCCCCCCCCCGCTCCTACAGGGGACCGCGTCGCCCGGGAGATTCAGGCCAGGCGGCGCTGCATCAGCAGGTGCCGGGCCTTGTCGAACGCCCAGTTGTACAACACGGTATAGGGCAGAATGATCACGAAGAAGCCCAGCTCCACCATGAACGCCTGCAGCAGCGAGATATCCAGCATCCAGGCCGCCACCGGCAAGCACCACACCACCAGCCCGGCCTCAAAGCCCAAACCGTGCACGAAACGCGCGCGGGCCTTCCAGTGGATCCGTTCAGCCTGCACATAACGATCGACCAGCGCGTTGTAGGCCATGTTCCACAACATGGCGATCACCGACAGGGTCACGGCCAGTGCGCCAGCCGTCGCCAGCGACTTACCCATTATCCAGGACAGCAGCGGTGCACACAGCAGCACGGCGAACACTTCATAACCGACGGCGTGAACCAGGCGTTCGGTGAAAGACACGTTTTTCATTGCAAATTCCATCCATTGCGTGAGTCGTGCTTCCTATTTTCTTTGATAGAACAGATACTCGCGACATAGCTACCATCGGTTTTATCAATACCATGCGCTACTCACCCGAAGCTCTGGTTGCCTTTGTCGAAGCCGCATCGCTGGGTTCGTTCTCTGCTGCGGCGCGCAAGTTGCGCAAAAGCCAGTCCACCATCAGCATCGCGATCGCCAATTTCGAAGCCGATATCGGCCGCCCGCTGTTCGACCGCGGTGGCCGCCACCCCACGCTGAATGAAGCGGGCCGGCAGGTGCTGAGCCATGTCGAGGCCATTTTGGATGCCAGTGCCCAGCTCGATGCGCTGGCGGTGCGGCTGGCAGAAAAAGTCGAGCCACTGGTGTCGGTAGTGATGTCAGACAGCTACAGCGTCACCTTCCAGGGCGCGGTCATGGCCCGCTTCGCCGAGCATTACCCGCATACCGAACTGCGCTGCGGCCCGTCGGAAGATGCCGATGTAATCGAGCTGATCCAGCTGGGTCTGGCGCATATCGGCATTTTGGCCACTCAGCCCAGCTACCCCGCCGATGTGGCCGTGGCGCGCCTACCCGAGCAGGCGGAGTTTGCTGTGTACGTGGCCAGCGGCCATCCGTTGGCAGGCCTTGAGCACGTGCAGGCACAGCACCTGGAAGCCGCCCGGCAGCTGTACATCAAGACCTACGCCCCCAGCCTGCACCACGGCCGCGGCCAGGCCTGGTCGGCGCCGGACTACCTCACTCTGCTGGAGTTTGCCGTGCGCGGGTTTGGCTGGGCCGAACTGCCCAAGGCGCTGGTGGCGCGGTTTGGCAGTGGGTTGGTGGAGTTGCAGGTGGCCGGGTACCCGCGGCGGGTTGATATGGATGTGGTGTGGTCCAGCCGGCGCGCGCTGGGGCCGGCTGGGCAGTGGCTGGTGCGGCAGATGATGAGTTGGTAGGTTTATTTTGCTCTAAACAACCACTACTCAATTTGACTGTCTAACCCTAAGCATATTAATTATAGGCCGTACAAGAACTTTAATATCCTTAGCTGAAACACCGGGAACAATTTGCCTGATCGCGTTAGACATGCTCGCACCTTGCATTCGTGCAAAGATTGCTGCACGACGTGAATCATGAACTTGCTCCAGTGTCAATTTACCAACGGTATTATCACTTTCATAATTCCGGATGAGAAGCAGAGTAGCTCGTTCCTGATCCAGATTCCCGAGACCCCTGGATTTGCCACGTACTACTACCCTAGGTGCGGATGCTACAAGCTGAGTATTGATAGGCTCTGCAATGAGTGATGCTTGGTTGCGCTGCATGCTGCTTTGTGTGGGCGCGTCGGGAGTACCCCAACCCGGCAGCTCATTCAACACGTCCTGCACTGTTTGATCCAAATACGATGGCGTCCTGTATCCAGCGTCACTAACACGCCTCGGTCTCGGTCTCGGTGATGGATTTTTAACTATCTCCGGCACAATGCGCTTCATCATCGACTCTGAACTAAGTCCGGGTAGGCTGCCCGACCTCCTTATAGGACCATGCCCACTGGGATCACTGAAATTTATCGCATCACCCTCACAGTATCCGTAACTGTTCAAACCACCTACCCCAAAGGGGCTGAGACTGTCGGGACTGTGGAAACGCATCAAAACAGGATTATAGCCGCGATAGCCATTACCAAGCAGATACAGAACGTTCACCAGCAAATGCCCATTGAATGCTGGCCGCTGTGCAGGAATATCATCAGGATTGTGAAAGCCATAAACATTGTAAATGACCGACTTAACCTGCGCCTGAGACTTGACGCCTACTACCGATTCACCGTCGTCTGTGGCCAATAATGCTGTGCTGATTGATGCTTGCTCCAGCCTGGTTTCTGCCAGTACGCCTGACTGGGCCCTAACGCATACCACGGCAGAAGTGCCGCACAAGGCTGTATGAAATCTATCCTGCTGCATGAAAAAGCGCGTGGTATTCATCGATCTGCTCATGCTCTGGTTCAAGTCTGTGAGGTGCTAATCTTTTCGCGCTGCAGCAGGTTAAGCAACTGTCATAAATGATAGGGGCTGCTATGCAGCCCATCGCGACACAAGGCCGCTCCCACAGGGGAAAGCATTACCCTGAAAGCCCAGCGCTGCCTGCGGAAGCACGCGGTCCTGTGGGAGCGGCCTTGCGTCGCGAAAAGGGGCGCAAAGCGCCCCCGGGGTTTCCAACCTGATCTGCGCAGTGCGCCCAAACGCAACAACCAGTACACCCAGCGACAAGCCTTGCCCCCGCCCTGCCCCGTAGCCTGTCACCACGCGCCGCCCTGTCGCGGCACGCAGCCAAAGCACAAGAACAAACCTTGGTGACCTATGCAGACAGTAGATCCGATCACCCTTGCGGTGGTGCGGGGTGCGCTGGAGACAGCGCAACGCGAAATGACCCTGACCCTGGAAAAGACCGGGCGCTCCAGTGTGTTCAACCTGGCCCACGACTACTCCAACTCGCTGTTCGACCACTTGCCGGAAATGATCCTGCAAGGCCAGGACATCCCCATCCACCTGGGCTCGCTGATCCCGGCCATGAAGTGCGTGGCCGGGTTCTTCGGCGACGACATCGCCGAAGGCGACGTGATCTACCACAACGACCCGGCCTACAAAGGCAGCCATATTCTCGACTGCTGCATGTACAAGCCGGTGTACTACCAGGGCGAGCTGGTGTTCTGGACCGTGTGCAAGGGCCACCTGACCGACATTGGTGGCCCGGTGCCGGCCGGGTACAACCCCGACGCCAAGGAGATCTACGCCGAGGGCCTGCGTATTCCGCCGGTCAAGCTGTGGGAAAAGGGCAAGCGCCGCGAAGACGTGATCAATTTCATGTTCACCAACATGCGCGCCCGGCCCTATCAGGAAGGCGACCTCAATGCCCAGTACGGCGCCTGCAAGGTCGGCGAGCGGCACTTGCTGGAGCTGCTCGACAAATACGGTGTGGCGCAGGTACGGGCCTGCATCGCCGAGCTGAAGAACATGGCCGACCGACACATGCGCGCGCTGCTGCGCGATGTACCGGATGGCGATTACAGCGGCACCGCCGTGCTCGAGGATGCCGGCCACGGCCTGGGCGAGCTGGCCATTACCGCGCATGTGCAGATCCGTGGCGACCAGGCCCATGTACGCATCGAAAGCCCGCCGCAGGTGCCCTATTTCATCAACTCCTACGAGGGCAACTCGGTGTCTGGCGTGTACCTGGGGCTGATGATGTTCGCCCAGGTAGCACCGCCCTACAACGAAGGGCTGTACCGCTGCGTCACGGTCGATGTCGGGCCCAAGGGCACGTTGTGCAATGCCGAGGAACCGGCGCCCCACGTCAACTGCACCACCACGCCGATGGAAACCCTGGCCGATGCCGTGCGCACCGCACTGGAGCAGGCCTCGCCACAGCGGGTGACAGCTTCCTGGGGGCATACCAGCGGCATCAACATCGCCGGCCACGACCCGCGCAACGGCAACAGCGAATACGTGACCATGGTATTGGCTTCGATCATTTCCGGTGCCGGCGCCAACAAGGTGATGGATGGCTGGCATGCCTGCGGCCCGCTGTGCTGCTTCGGCGCGCTGATGAGCGGTGACATCGAACTGCTGGAGCACGCCTACCCGGTGCTGATCCACCGCTACAGCCTGATGGCCGACAGCGGCGGTGCCGGCGAATTTCGCGGCGGCTCGGGCACCCGCCTGGAAATCGAACCGCTGGAGCACGCCATGACCGTGGTCGGCTTCGGCGAAGGTCGCCAGTTGCCCACCGCCGGGGCCGCTGGGGCACGCAATGCCTTGCTCGAACCCAAGCTGGGCCGGCTGATCCACCGCCACGCCGACGGCAGCGAAGACCATTACACGCAGAACCCGATGCTGACCCTGCAGCCCGGCGAACGGATCATCAACATCAACCCCGGTGGCGGTGGCTACGGCGACCCGCTGCGGCGCCCGATTGCCGCTGTGCTGCAAGACCTGCGCAACGGCCTGGTCTCGCCCCAGGGCGCGGCCCTGGAGTACGGCGTGGTCGTCGATGCCGATGGCCAGCTGGATGAAACCGCCACCCGCCTTGCCCGCGCCCCGCGCTGACCGGAGAACCATCATGCGTAACCAATATCGCCTGGGCATCGACGCCGGCGGCACCTTCACCGATTTCATCCTGGCCGACCGCGACGGCGGCGTGCAGCTGTTCAAGGCGCCGTCCACACCGCAAGACGGCACCCTGGCCATTCGTGCCGGCCTGGCGCAAATTGCCGACGCCACCGGGCGCAGCCCGGCCGAGCTGATCGCCAACTGCGACCTCTGCATCAACGGCACCACCGTGGCCCTCAACGCGCTGATCGAGCGCACCGGGGTCAAGGTTGGCCTGCTGTGCACCGAAGGCCATGAGGACAGCCTGGAGATCCGCCTGGGCCACAAGGAGGAAGGCCACCGCTACGACGCCCACTATCCGCCAGCGCACATGCTCGCCCCGCGCCACCTGCGCCGCCCCATCGCCGGCCGCATCCTCGGCGATGGCCGTGAGCACAGCCCGCTGGACGAACGCGCCATCCATGACGCCATCGATTACTTCCGCGCCGAAGGCGTAGAAGCCGTGGCCATTTCCTTCCTGTGGTCGGTGCGCAACCCCCGCCACGAGCAGCGTGCCGCGGAGCTGGTACGGGCTGCCTTGCCGGGTGTGTTCGTTTGCACCGGCTGCGAGGTCTTTCCGCAGATTCGCGAATACACCCGTACCTCCACCACCGTGGTCAACGCCTACCTCAGCCCGGTGATGGCGCGCTATGTAGCGCGCATCGACAGCCTGTTCCAGGAGCTGGGTGCGCAACAGCCGGTGCGTTACTTCCAGTCCAACGGTGGCCTGGCCCCCGGGCACCTGATGCGCGAGCGTGCGGTCAACGCGATCAACTCCGGCCCGGCCTCGGCGCCGCAGGCCGGGCTGGCGGTGGCGCGGCCATTCGGTATCGATAACGTCATCACCGTGGACATGGGTGGCACCTCGTTCGACATCACCCTGACCAACGCCGGCCGCACCAACTTCAGCAAAGACGTGGACTTCCTGCGCCAGCGCATCGGCGTGCCGATGATCCAGGTGGAAACCCTGGGTGCCGGCGGCGGCTCCATCGCCCACCTGGACGAGTTTGGCATGCTGCAGGTCGGCCCACGCAGCGCTGGCGCCATGCCCGGGCCGGTGTGCTACGGCAAGGGCGGCAGCGAACCCACGGTGACCGACGCCAACCTGGCGCTGGGCTACCTGCCCGACGGCGCGCTGCTGGGCGGCAGCATCCGCTTGAACCGCCAGGCGGCGCTGGACGCCATCCGCAGCAAGATCGCCGAGCCGCTGGGCATCAGCGTGGAACGCGCCGCATTCGGCATCACCACCCTGGTGAACCTGAACATGGTCAACGGCATCCGCCGGGTGTCGATCGAGCGCGGCCACGACCCGCGCGACTTCGCCCTGATCGGTGCAGGCGGTGCGGCAGGCATGCATGTGGTGCGCCTGGCCGAGGAAATCGGTATGCAGACCGTGCTGATCCCCAAGGTGGCCTCGGGCTTGTGTGCATTCGGCCAGATCCTGTCCGATGTGCGCTACGACCAGCTCACCAGCCTGTCGATGCGCCTGGACGCCGGGCACGTGAACCTGGCACAACTGAACCAGGCGCTGGCCGAACTGCGCCAGCAAGGCTTGGCCAACCTGCGTGAAGATGGCTTTGGCGACCAGGCCAGCAGTTGCCACTACACCCTGGAAATGCGCTACCTGGGGCAGATCCACGAGTGCAGTGTGGAGCTGCAGCAACACGCCCTGGATGACGCCGGCCTGGCCGCACTGATCAGCCGCTTCCACAGCCGCCACCAGACCCTGTACTCGTACAGCGAACCCGCCAGCCCGGTGGAGCTGGTGAACCTGGAGTGCTCGGTGATCGGCCACCTGCCGCGCCCGCCGCAACCCGAGTTGCAGGGCCCGGCCGAGCCGCCGGCAGCCACCCCGGAAACCGTTCGGCCGATGCTGTTCAGTGCCGACGGCGAGTGGCAGCCCACGCCAGTGTTCAACGGCAACCGCCTGCTGCCGGGGCAGACCGTGCATGGCCCCTGCGTGATCGAGGAAGACACCACCAACATCGTCCTGCCACCGGGCTGGCAGGCGCGCCTTGAGCCTTCGGCCACCTATCGGGTGACACGCGGGGCTTGATCAAAAGGTCGGCGTGCGCCGATCATGGGCCTGATAACCGCCCGGCAGCGCTGCGCTGCCGGGCGGTTTGCACAATAACAAGAGCTGCTTGAGTAGCTTGCCTGCAGTTCCTTTTTTCAATGCTGCCCTCTTTGAAAAAGGACAAACCATGCCTACAGAACTCTCGACCCATGGCTGGGCGCAGCCGGAGCGCCAGGCGCGCTGGGCCGAAGCCATCAGCGATACCTATTTCCCGCTCAGCCTGGAATTTGCCAGCGGCCAGCCGTTCGATGGCCACCTGCAACGCTGGAGCACACCGAGCACGCCGCTCAGCCTGTCGCGCCTGCGTTCCACCCAGCTGGGTTATTCACGCAGCAAGGCGCACATCGGCCAGGACCATGAAGCGTTCTACCTGGTGACCGTACCGCGCAGCAGCGAGGTGCACTTCGAGCAGGACGGCCACCCGCTCAGTTGCAGCCCGGGCGGTTTCATTGTCGAGCGCGGCGATGCGCCGTACCGCTTCCACTACGGCACGCAGAACGATTTGTGGGTGCTCAAGCTGCCCGAGCGCGCACTCAAGGCCAACCTGCTGGGGCACAAGCGCTACACCCGGCATTGCTTCGATGCCAGCCAGGGCCTGGGGCGGATCTTCGTCGAGCAGCTGGACCTGTGTGCCCGCCACTTCGACGCCAGCCCTGCGGCCGCCCGCCATTTACTGCTGGAACAGGCTTCGGCCACCCTGCTGCTGGCCCTGCAACAGGACGAACGGGTGCTGGGCAGTGAAGGCAGCAACCTCAGCACCCTGCACCTGACACGGGTCGAGCAGTATGTGCAGCAACACCTGGGTGAACCTGAGCTGTCTCCCCAGGCCATTGCCAACGCCTGCGGGCTGTCGCTGCGCTACCTGCACAAGTTGTTTGCAATCACGCCCTACACCCTGGGTGAATGGGTACGCCAGCAGCGCCTGGAGGCCGTGCACCGGCAATTGCGCGACCCCCATTGCCACCTGGCGATTGGCGAGTTGGCGTTCCGCTGGGGTTTTGCCGACCAGGCGCAATTTGCCCGGGCTTTTCGTCAGCAATATGGATGCACGGCGCGGGAAGTGCGGGCGGAGCGCACCCACTGAGGAAGTGGATGCCACGGGCTTTGTCCGTGTTCGCGGGTAAACCCGCTCTCATGGTACTGCACATAACTCATTGAATTAGCAGGGACACTGTGGGAGCGGCTTCAGCCGCGAACACCGGCGCAGCCGGTGCCATGCACCGCGTTGGATTCTTCGCGGCTAAAGCCGCTCCCACAGGGTATGCGGACCGCTTGCGAACTCAGTTCTCTGCGCGACAGCGCAACGCAAAGGGCTGGGCGATCTCCTACAAGCGTTTCGAGAGCCTATGACAGGTGATTGCAATTCAATCCCCCGCCGCCACATCCACCACCTTCCAGCTGTCATCCGGGTCGAAGCGCTTCATTTGCTTGGCCAGCCTGTCGCCGTGGGGACCAAGGTCTTACTCGAATATCTGGCCGTCGCGGGTGTCGTGGTAAGGCACGCCATCACGGTTGGCGGCATTGTGCTGCCATTTGTGGTTGGTGATGCGGTTGTTGCTGTTGATGTTGTTGTAGCGGTTGACGTCAATATCGATGTCGCTGTTGCCCCAGTCACAGTCGCCCCACAACGAGGCGGTGATCGCCACGCCGGTACCAAAGGCCAGGCCGGCCACCAGTGCGGAACCGGGGTAGTACATCGGCGGTGGTGGGTAATACGCCGGCGGTGAGGCCGGGTAGGCCCAGGTGCCATAAGTGGTGGTCGGATTGTAGGTGGGCACGTACACCACTTGCGGGTCGGCGGGTTCGATGACAATGGTGGTGGGTGGCGCGCTGGCAGTGATCACCTGAGTACTACCGCCACCGGTAGACGGTGCAGGTGCTGCGGCAGGTGCGATGGTGTTCTGCACAGTCACATTCTGGTACTGGTTGCTTTGCAGGTTTCCCGCGGCCTGGGCCTGGTGGCGCAAGCGCTGCACGCTGCCCATGACATCGTCAGGCTGGGCGAGGAAGGCATCACCCAGGCGCTGTACCCAAACCGGGTCCTGACCAAGGGTTGCCAGCACCTGCGGGAAGGCCACCAGTGCCTGCACACTCGGGTCCCAAGGTTGCTTGGCCACCTGCTTGACCGCGTCGTCACCGGTGGCCTTGGGGTTGGCCTTGGACCAGGTCACGGCTTCGCTCACCTGCCCCGGATAGGTCGATGCCATCAGCACCTGGGCCAGCAACGGGTCTGGATACAGGGCGATGGGCGCAGTCATCTGGTCCAGTTGTTCCTGGGTGAAGATCGGGTCCTTGCTGGCGGCCGCTGGCGCAGGGTACGGCCAGATACGAGGGCGCAAACTTTTTGCGCTCCAAGGGGGGGCTGGCAAGCCAACTCATTTCATGTGGGCACGGTAATAGCTCCTCAGGAACCATCGATAGTCACTATCGAGAATGGCAATTTCTACCGAATGACGCAGCCTAATAACCTAGCTCCATCGACTCGCCGCCCATGACCCCGGCCCCTGGAGCTACCTGATGAATACCCTGGCCCGCTTGCTGTCCGCCACCCTTGCCGTACTTGCCATCGCTATCAGCAGCGGCTGTGCCAGCCACCCTGAACTGCGCCCGTATAGCGCCGACGAAACCCGCCAACTGCAGCTGGAAGCCTTGCAACGTCGTGGCCTGTCGCTGGACGACTACGAACAGCAACGGCGGGTGATCCAGCGTGCCGGCAACCTGCCGGTGGTGACCGAAGCCGCTGACACCGACCGTTCGACCAAAGGCTGAACGGGCTGATCCAAGGTTTCCTCCCGCCACCTGCGCAGGTATCCTTTAGCGCTCAACCGCAAGCCTTCCAGGACGGAGACCATGTTCAGGCCCTTTCTGTTGCTGAGCGCTGCCCTGCTGTTCAGCCCCATGCTGCTGGCCCAGCAAATGAAACGCCAACTGGGCGATTTCGACTTCACACTCGGCACCACACCCTCGCGCAGCATGGCCCAAGGGCTGATCTCACCCAGTGCGGTCGGTGCATTCCATGGCGGTCTGGACCTTAGCCACGCCAGCGGCTGGTACCTCGGCCAGTACGCCCCGAGCATGGGCGTCACCCACAATTCGACCCTGCGCCTGGACAGCTACCTGGGCTACAAGCACCATTTCGACAGCAGCCTGGGCTATGAGGTGGGGTTGATCCACTATAGCCAGCCCAATATCGCAGGCCCCGACAGCTATGCCCTGTACGGCGGCATTTCGGTGCTGGGCAGCCGCTTCGGCGGGGCGCTGCGTGACAACCCCGACAACCGCACCGGTACGCTGTTCGCCGACTTCGGCCAACTGCCGCTGTTCGACGTCGACTTCACCGTCAAGCTCGCCCACCACCGCCTGGGCACGCCGTTCACCATTGGCGATGGCAGCCAGATCAGTGGCTTTTCCGACTGGTCGCTGGAGCTGTCGCGCCCTTGGCTGGGCATTGACCTGAACCTGATCTACAGC
Source organism: Pseudomonas sp. S37 (assembly GCF_016658545.1). Lineage (GTDB taxonomy): Bacteria > Pseudomonadota > Gammaproteobacteria > Pseudomonadales > Pseudomonadaceae > Aquipseudomonas. The sequence goes on from NZ_JACVZC010000160.1 coordinate 10,181, forward strand.
AATTCCAGCCTCAGTGGCGGTGGCTGCGATGCGTACTCGGGCATCAACACCTATTGCGACAGCGTGGTCACGCTCAAGGCGCAGCGCAGTTTCTTTTAACGGCGCGGTAGCAGCGCCAAAGCGATACCGCCCAGCACCACCACACAGGCAACCAGCAAGCGCAACGACAACGGCTCACCGATCAGCGCCACCCCGCCCAATGCGGCAATTACCGGCACGCTGAGCTGCAGGGTTGCCGCCTGCTGCGCACTGACCTGCCTGACCACGCCATACCACACGGCATAGCCGGCACCAGAAGCCAACACGCCAGAGGCCAAGGCGTACAGCAAACCGATGGGTGTGAGGTGCGGCCCGGCGCCAAGCATCAGCATGGGCACCAGCAAAACCAGGCAAGGCAGGCTACGGGCAAAATTGCCGGCAGTGTCGGCCAACGGCCTGGGCGAGCCCTTGCCCAGCAGCGAGTACACGCCCCAGGCCACCCCGGACAGAGCCATCAGCAAGGCACTGGCCAACGGGGGCGCCGAAGCCCCCGGCAACAGCAGCACCAGCAGGCCGGCAAAGGCAATCAACATACCCAGCAGCATGCGCAGGGTAATGTGTTCGCCCTTGTACCAGGCGAAGCCGAACATGGTGATTTGCACGGCACCGAACAGCAACAAGGCACCCGCCCCTGCCCCCAGCTGCAGGTAGGCTGCAGAAAACAGGAACGCGTACAGGAACAGGGCCAGGCCACCTCGCCAACTGCCGCCCATGCTCTGCACCGGCCTGCGCAGGCGGATCAGCAGCAGCAGGAACAACGCGCCACTGGCCAGGCGCACCACGGTGAACGATGCCGGGTCGATTGCCCCGTCTTTCAATGCCAGCCGGCAGAATACCGAGTTGGCGGCAAACGCAACCAGGCTGAACAGTGCAGGCCAAAGCCAGGCCCGGGCCTTGCGGTCGGTGAGCGTGGTGGTGCCGGTGCTCATGGTGGGGTCACCTCTGAGTGGGGATTATTGTTATAGCGGCAATGTAGTGGGGACCGACACCGATATACAAGGATCCATTCACTGCGGTGGTTGGCACCGGCCAAGTCGGTGTTCTCGGCTGAAGCCGCTCCCACATAGCCTGCATCGCCTTCAAGGCAGGCACAGAACCTGTAGGAGCGGCCTTGTG
>NZ_JACVZC010000161.1 GCF_016658545.1 Pseudomonas sp. S37
ATCGAGGGGCTGCTGCGCAGCCCGATCGCGACACAAGGCCGCTCCTACAAGACCGCGCCAGTCCCTTAAGCCATCGCCTGCGCCCGGTAATCCTTTGGCGAACGCTCGAACTGTTTCTTGAACGAGCGGCTGAAATGCGCCGAGTCGGTGAACCCCCACTTGTAGGCGATCGAGGTAATCGACTCCCCCCTGAAGAACGGGTTTGCCAGGTCATCCGCGCTGCGCTTCAACCGTGCCCGCTGGATGTAACGGCACACGCTATCGCCCTGCTCTTCGAACAACCGATACAGGTGGCGCACGGAAATGTTCAGGCGCCCGGCGAGGTTGGCCGGGGTCAGCCCGGGCTGTGACAGCGACTCGTCGATCACCTGCTGCACATAGCCACGCAGGTTGGCACCGCTCACCGCACCCAGGTTGCCCGGCGCCTCGCCATTGCGCTCGAAGCCCGGCTCCAGCAGCGCGATGAACGCCGTTTGCAGGGCATCGCCCTGGGCACCATCACCACTGACGTTGCCGTCCTTGCACAGCTGGTCCATCAGCACATGCAACATGCGCCCGCAGGCATTGGTTGAGGAAATCTTGCCGAACATCGGGCCGCTGCCCTGCACGTACTTGCGCACCTGCTCACGCGACAAGGCCAGCGAGACATGCTCGATCAAGCCACTGGGGCTGATCTCGCAACGCCCGACCGAATCCATCAGCAGCAACTCGCCCGGCGCCAGGCTGACCTGCATGCCACCCTGGGTCACGCTGGAATGCCCGGCACGCTGGCTGACCAGGAAGCAATGCTGGTCGTCATCGAGGCTGGGGTTTTCGCCCAAGCGGCGTATGCTGCCGGCGTTGGTGCGCAGGTTGGCCAGCGGCAAACCGGCACGGGAAAAGGTGGAGACCTCGCCAATGAACAGCGAGTGGTTGGACGCAAGCTCCGTTTCGAAACGGCCGCAGATCTGCTGCATGGCCGTGGTCCAGCATTCCAGCTCCTGACGGTTGGATTGTTGAGTATGCATGGCTACCCTCGACGCAGGATTTGTTGTTATGCGCACATTGTTAACATGTTATCTATGTGCGCACAACTGTCATCATTTGTCGTTAGGCACAGCAAGGCATGTGCCAGCCCACCTCAGAGGGCGGAAAGCAAATGGCTGAACTGGGCCAGGCTGGCCATCAGGTGCGTCCGCTGTTGCGGGCTGATTGGAATGTAGCGGCGAAACGCCGGCAGGCGGTTGACCACTTCGCTGCCGCCCATGTGCTCCAGCGTCAGCAACCACTGGCCGTCGCGCCAGGCCAGGGTCAGGCGCTTGAAGTCCAGCGGCATCAGCGCCGTCAGCAGTGCGGCCTGCTGCAGCAACTGTGCACGGAGTTGCGCAAAGCGTGCCCGGTCGCCGTGGCGGTACACGCAAGCCAACCCGGTTCGGCGCAGCGCACCGGTATGGCGCAGTTCCAGGCTGACCTCGCCCCCTTGCGGGGCGGGCACCTGCAGCCGGAACTCACAGGTGACGATGTGCATCAGCAGGTGGGCCTCGGCGCGTTCGTGCACCCTGGCCTGCCAGCCCTGTGCCGGGTCGTGGAGCACCCCGCCCTGCGCAATGCCCGCTTGCCCCAGGTTGCGCGCCAGGCACGCCAGGGTAGCCCCGGGGCGGTAGCCGGCAGGCGCCCGTGGCGTCAGCAGCCGTTCACGCAAACGTCTGATCATGCTGCAGGTGCTCCACTACGTGGCCCGGTTCGGCGGCAAATTCCTTCTCCAGCACATCCTCGACCCGCGCCGGCTTGAACGGGTTGACCCTCTGCACGCACAGCGTCCAGAACAACGCGTAGGCTGCCGTGGCACCCAGCATGATGGCAAACGGCACATAGACATCGGCCGGGTTCATGCCCGGCGGCGTGATGAACGCCATGCCGATCAGGATGCCACTGCTGGAGACGATCTGCGGCAGCGGGAACAGCGGCGAGCGGTAGGCACGCGGCAGGTCCGGGCGGCGAATGCGCAGGATCACCACCGACAGCGTCACCAGCAGGTAGGCCGTACTCCAGGCGCACACGGCCGCCAGCACCAGGTGCAGGATGTTGTCCGGGTTGCCGCCCAGGTACCAGGCATGCAGGCACGGGATCAGCGCCACCACCACGATGCACAGCAGCGGGGTCTTGAAGCGCGGGTGCAGGTAGGTGAACACCTTGGGCAGCGCGCCGTCGACCGCCATGCCGTAGAGAATGCGCGGCACACCGGCCATCAGCGTGTTGATGGTCGCGGCCCCTGCGAACAGAAAACCGATACCCAGCCACACCGGGCCGATATCGCCCATCACCTGTTCGGCAAAGCGCGGGATGGCCATCGGCGTGTCCAGCAGGTGTATGCCACTGGCGGCATCCAGCACCACGTTCTCCACCTGGCGCTTCATGGCCGCGCCGTAGATGAACATGCAACTGGCCACGCCGAACAGGCCCAGCGCCATGGCCCGTGGCAACACCCAGGCCGAGCGGCGCAGCTCGGGGGCCAACGGCGTGACGAACTCGCAACCGACGAACATGAACATGGCCATGCCGATCAGCGACAGGATGGTCATCAGGTCGGTGCCCACCAGCGACACGCCGAATGGCCCGTCCAGTTCCACCGCCGGGGCGGCGATCAGGCCCAGCACGCCGAACACCATCAGGGTGGTCCACATGCCGAAGGTGAGCACCACTTCGGCGCGGCTGAAGGCGCTGACACCAAAGGCGTTGAGCACCGCGAACGCCAGCACGAAGCACACCCCCAGCAACCATGCACCGCCAGCGGATTCGGCCAGGGTGTTGAGGTGTTCGAAGTTGACCAGCGCCATCACCCCCGAGAGGATGGTTTCGGCGGTACCGGCGAACACATGCACGATCAGGTAGGCCGACAGCGTGCCGGTAATGGCGAAGAAGCGGCCCAGGCCACAGTTGATGTAGTCGTACACCGAGCCAGTGGTCGGCAGGATCGACGCTGCTTCGGCAAAGGTGGTGGACTGCGCCAGCATCATCAGTGCGGCAATCACCATGGCCACGGCAAAGGCGCTGCCGCCGATACCAAAACCCATGGTGGCGGTGAGGATCACCGGGCTGGCCATGATCAGCCCGACGGTGCTGGCCAGTGCGGTGGGGAAACCGACCGTGCCGCGGTTGAGGTGCTCGGTGAGCTGGTTGTTGAGTGACATTGCTATGCCCCGGCTTGTTTTTGTTGTGGTCACTTTGCGCTGCAGCCAGCGTAGCGTCTTGCCCATGGCTGCCGCCGGGTTTGTTGCTGGCTGCCATCGCCCCCGAACACAACACCGTCCCTTGTAGGAGCGGCCTTGTGTCGCGATCGGGCTGCGCAGCAGCCCCAGCAATATCTGTGGCGAAGCTGAAATCGAGGGGCTGCTGTGCAGCCCGATCGCGACACAAGGCCGCTCCTACAAGGGGCCGTGCGAGGCTGACCCAAGGCTTGGCAGCCACAGTCATGCCGCTGTCACGCAGGCGCAAGCACCCGCCTTACCCGCTCTCTATGCTCCAGGCTCCACCTGCCCCCGGAGTTCGCATGAGCGACATCACCCTCCTCCCCGCCGTCACTGCCTTCCTGGCCCGCGAACATGGCGTGTTCATCCACGGCCAGGCCATCGCGAGCCAATCCACCGCGAAAATCGCCGTGGTCAACCCGGCCAACGGCCAGACCATCGCCCACATCGCCGACGCCAACCTGGCCGATGTCGACCACGCCGTCAGTTCCGCGCGCCAAGGCTTCAACACCTGGGCGCACACCAGCCCGGCTGCCCGTGCCGCGGTGTTGTTCAAGCTGGCCGACCTGCTGGAAGCCAACCGCGAGCAACTGGCGCAACTGGAAACCTTGCAGTCCGGCAAGCTGATCGGCATTTCCCGTGCCTTTGAAGTCGAGCAGGCCGCGCATTTCTTGCGCTATTACGCCGGCTGGGCAACCAAGATCACCGGCCAGACCATTACCCCGTCTCTGCCCTCGTTCGCCGGTGAGCGCTACAGCGCCTTTACCCTGCGCGAGCCGGTCGGTGTGGTGGTGGGCATCGTGCCGTGGAACTTCGCCACCATGATCGCCATCTGGAAGCTGGCCTCGGCCCTGACTACCGGCTGTAGCATCATCCTCAAGCCCAGCGAATTTACCCCGCTGACCCTGCTGCGCATCGCCGAACTGGCCACAGAAGCCGGGCTACCCGCCGGGGCCCTGAACGTGCTGACCGGTGGCGGCCTGGTGGGCAAGGCGCTGATCGAGCATGCAGGCACCGACAAGGTTTCGTTTACCGGCTCCGTACCCACCGGCATCGCCGTCGGCCAGGCGGCCATGGGCGCCAAGCTGACCCGCGCCACGCTAGAGCTGGGCGGCAAGAACGCGGTAGCGTTCCTGCCCGACGTGGCCACCGACAAGGCGGTGGACGGCATCATCGAAGCCGGCTTCCTGCACGCCGGGCAAATCTGCGCGGCGGGCGAACGCTTCTACGTGCACCGCTCACGCCTCGACCCGCTGCTCGACGCCTTGTCGCAACGCCTGGGCCAGTTGAAGATCGGCTCGCCGCTGGACGAAGCCACGCAGTTCGGCCCGGTGGCCAACAAACCGCACCAGCAGAAACTGGCCGAACTGTTCGCCACTGCCCGCGCCGAAGGCAGCCAGATCATTCACGGCGGCGAGCTGGGCGACGGCCCCGGCTGTTTCGTCGAGCCTACGGTGATCCTTGCCAGGTCGGCCAGCGACACCCTGCTCAACCAGGAAACCTTCGGCCCGGTGGCAACCTTCCTGCCGTATGACGACGAAGACGAACTGCTGCAATTGATGAACGCCTCGCCCTACGGTCTCAGCGCCAGCCTGTGGACCAACGACCTGGGCAAGGCCATGCGCATGATCCCGCAGATCCAGGCGGGCACCTTGTGGGTGAACATGCACACCCTGCTCGACCCGGCCGTGCCGTTTGGCGGCATCAAGGCTTCCGGCATTGGCCGCGAGTTCGGCTCGGCGTTCATCGACGACTTCACCGAACTGAAGTCGGTGATGATCCGCTACTGACCCCGCGCCGTTGGCCAAGGCGTGCAAACGCCTTGGCAGCCACGAACAAGACCCCGCCCCGCCGCACACGCCCTAATAGGCCATCGCCGCCAACCGCGATGGCCCCTCGCCAGTCCGAGGGTGCCCCCGAACAACAAAGGCCGCCCTGCAGGTGGCCGAGAACAAACGAGGGATGTGCACATGGTCAAACCACAGACGCTGTCCAGCCTGGCCCTGGCAACCTTGCTGGCCAGCCAGGCCGCGCCGGCCTATGAGCTGTATGCCGACGAAGACAGCCACCTGAACGCCGACATGCTGGCCGTGTGGGGCATGTTCAACAGCCGCAAGAACTATGACGGCACTGCCGGGGGTTCGACCTGGCGCGAAGGCTTTATCAAATACGGCCTCAGCGGTGACCAGGGCCTGGCCGGCAACGGCACGCTGTATGGCAGCCTGAACTGGGTAAGCTCGGCCACCTGGGGCGATGGCGACGCCGCCGGCAATACCGACGGCAGCGAACGCACCACCAAGATCGAGGACGCCTTCCTCGGTTGGCGCTCGGGCGACCTGTTCCCGCTGCTGGGCAAGGATGGCGTGGATGTTTCCGCTGGCCGCCAGACCATCCGCCTGGGCAGCGGCTTCCTGATCAACGACGACGGCCCCAACCTGGGCAATGGCGTGGCTGACGGTGCCCTCGACCGCGGCGGCGCCTACTACCTGGCCGCCCGCCATGCCTTCGACCGCACGGCCATGCTGCGCCTGGGTGGCAGCGAGGGTTTGCATGGCAGCCTGTTGTGGCTGAAGTCCGACAACCGCGCCCAGGCCGAAACCGAGCTGGCCGCCGGCACGCTGGATTACACCCATGCGCTGGGCACCGTGGGGCTGACCTGGGTCCACGGCATCGACGTCGCCGACCAGTGGGCCAGCGCATTCCAGAAAGCCCGCGAAGGCATGGACGTGTACAGCGTGCGTGGCGAAGGCAGCGCCGGTATCGACAATGCCAGTTTCGCCTTCGAATACGCCTGGCAGGACAAGACCGACGGCCCCGAGCAGGCCTGGTACCTGCAGGCCGGCTACACCTTCGCCGACCTGCCGTGGGCACCGCAGGTAACCTACCGCTACACCCGCTATTCGGCAGGCTGGGACCCGCTGTTCAGCGGCCTGTCCAGCGGTTATGGCACCTGGTTCCAGGGTGAAGTCGCGGCCAACTACGCCGGGCCGTTCAACAGCAACACCGGCATTCACCACATCGGTTTGAAAGCCACGCCGCTGGAAAACCTCACGGTCGGCGCGCTGTATTTCGACTTCGACACCGTGCGCACCCGCGACAGCCTCAACCTCGATGCCCGGGAGCTGGACCTGTATGTGGAATGGGCCGTCAGCGAGCACCTGATCATCAGCCCGCTGGTGGGGCTGTACCAGCCGCGCAAGGATGAGGGCAACGGCGGTAATCAGGTGGGGGGGAATGGTACCAATGTGTATAGCCAGTTGACGGTGGCTGTGCCGTTCTAATTCGCATCGACGCGGTCCTTGTAGGAGCGGCCTTGTGTCGCGATCGGGCTGCGCAGCAGCCCCTCGATTTCAGCTTCGCTGCAGATATTGCTGGGGCTGCTGCGCAGCCCTTTCGCGACACAAGGCCGCTCCTACAAGGATTGCGTAAGCCTTGAATTTTAAGAAAGACAGTTGCCACCACAAGAACCGCACGGCTTCCTTAAGGATTTGACCTTGCCTGGCTCGGCGCATAATATTCGCCAACCTACCGACCGGTAGGCGAAAAATCAGCCAGAGAAAACCATGCAAGCAGATCCCTCTCCCCCCGCTACCTTTCCGCTTTGCCCTGGGCCTTGGCCTGGTCGGCGCGCTTGGCCCGTCCGCCGTCGACATGTACCTGTCGAGCCTGCCGGAAATCGCCAGCCACTATCAGGCCAGCTTCACCCGCGTGCAGCTGACGCTGACCTTCTTCCTGCTGGCCATGGGCGCCGGGCAGCTGATCTTCGGCCCCATCGTCGATGCCTATGGCCGGCGCAAACCGCTGCTGGCCGGCCTGCTGCTGTTCACCCTCTGCTCGCTCGGTGCCGCGGCAGCGCCCAGCCTCGACACGCTGATCGTGCTGCGCTTCTTCCAGGGCCTGGGCAGCGCGCTGACGCTGGTGGTGATCATGAGCATGGTGCGTGATGTCAGCCAGGGCGTGGCCGCCACCAAGCTGTTCGCCCTGCTGATGACCATCGAAGGCGTGGCACCGATCCTGGCACCGGCCCTGGGCGGGGTGATCGACGCGCATTTCGGCTGGCGGGCGGTGATGCTGGTGCTTGCCGGCATGGGCGTGGCCGTGTTCGCCAACAGCCTGCTGAACCTGCGGGAAACCCTGCCCGCCAGCAAACGCGAAGCGCTGCACCTGGGTAATGCCTGGCGCACTTACCTGGCCATCCTCGGCGACCGCCGCTTCCTGCGCCCGACCCTGGCTGTGGCTGCCGTGTTCTTCTTCCTGTTCGCCTACATCGGCGGCGCCACCTTGGTGTACCAGGCCCACTACGGCCTGAGCGCCCAGGCTTTCGGCCTGCTGTTTGGCGCCACCGGGGTGTCGATCCTGTTCGGCGCCATGGCGGCCAGCCGCCTGATCAGCCGCCTGGGCCTGAACAGCCTGACCCGCCTGGGCGTGTTGTGCATGGCCGGCGGCGCCTGCATCAGCCTGCTCGGCGCACTGACCGGCCTGGGGCTGCCCGGTGTGGCCGGCGGCATGGTGCTGGCGCTGTTCGGCCTGGGCATTGCCGAATCAACGTTGATGTCACTGGTCATGGCCTCGCAGGAAAAAGCGCTGGGCTCCACCGCCGCGCTGCTCGGCGCCATCCAGTTGTCGGTGTCTGCCGGCGCGGCCCCCCTGGCCGCCATCGTGCTCGACCACGGCCCCACGGCCTGGGCCGCGCTGCTGGCCCTGTGCACGCTGATGGTCTGCCTGCTGACCGCTTTGAGCCTGCGCGACACCCCCGCCAGCTTCTCGCTCGCGGGCCATTGAAGCGCTGGCACTGACGGTCAACTCGGCTGGCAGGCAGGCACAAGACGACCTACCAGTCGTTAGCGAAACTGGTTGCCTCGATACCAACAACAAATCCGACGGCAGCCAGCCCTGCGAGACCCGCCATGACCCTCGATACCAGAATTGACTTCATCTACCTGTCCGAGCAGGACATGATCCGCGCCGGCGTCACCGACATGCCGGCCTGCGTCGACACCATGGAAGAAATGTTCGGCCTGCTGTACCAGGGCGACTACCGCATGGCCGGGCCTAACAGCGACTCGCACGGCGCGATGATCACCTTCCCCGCGCACTCGCCGTTCCCCAACATGCCCAAGCCCACCGCCGACCGGCGCATGATGGCGATGCCGGCGTACCTGGGCGGCAACTTCCAGACTGCCGGCGCCAAGTGGTACGGCTCGAACATCGCCAACCGCGAGAAGGGCCTGCCGCGCTCGATCCTGATGTTCACCCTCAACGATGCCGACACCGGTGCACCGCTGGCGCACATGTCGGCCAACCTGTTGTCGGCCTACCGCACCGGCGCCATCCCGGGCGTCGGCGCCCGCCACCTGGCGCGCAAGGACGCCAAGGTCATCGGCCTGGCCGGGCCCGGGGTAATGGGCAAGACCACGGTGGCCGCGTTCATGGCCGTGTGCCCGCTGATCGACACCCTCAAAGTCAAGGGCCGTGGCCAGAAGAACCTCGATGCCTTTGTCGCCTGGGTGAAAACCAGCTTCCCGCAGATCACCAACGTGCAAGTCGTGCAAACCCTGGAAGACGTCGTGCGCGGTTCCGACCTGGTCAGCTACTGCAGCTCCGGCGAAGTCGGCGACCCCAGCCAGTACCCGCTGGTGCGCCGCGAGTGGGTCAAGCCCGGCGCGTTCCTGGCCATGCCGGCGCCGTGCAGCATCGATGCCGGCATGGAGCAGCACGACGTGCGCAAGGTGGTGGACAACACCGGGCTCTACGAAGCCTGGTTCGAAGAACTGCCCAAGCCCGCACACAACCATGTGCCGCTGGTAGGGGTGCGTTTCATGGACATGATCGCCGAAGGCAAGCTGGCCGCCGAGCAGGTCGAAGACATCGGCAAGATCATCAGCGGCGACGCACCGGGCCGCCTGCACGACGACGAAATCATCCTGATGTCGGTGGGCGGCATGCCCGTCGAGGACGTGGCCTGGGGCACCGTGGTGTACCGCAAGGCGCTCGAGCAAGGCATCGGCGTAAAGCTAAACCTCTGGGAAACCCCCGTTCTCAGCTGATTCCCCAACCACCGGAAAACAAGGCAAAGCCCAATGACCCAGATCACCAAACTGAAAACCGGCTCCAGATTCGAAGACATGGCCAGCTATTCCCGCCTGGTGGCGGTGGACAACTGGATTCACGTGTCCAACACCGCCGGGCGCAACCCGCAGACCCAGCTCATCCCGGAAGACGTGATCGAGCAGACCCACCAGGTGTTCGCCAACATCGAAACCGCCCTGGCCGCAGTCGATGCCAGCCTGGCCGACGTAATCAATTCACGGGTGTTCATCCAGGACCCGGCCGATGTGCCACAGGTCATGGAGGTGATCGGCGAGAAGTTCCGCGGCATCGACCCGGCCACCACGGTCACCTGCCCGCCGCTGGGTTCGACGGTGTACAAGGTCGAGCTGGAAGTCACGGCCTACCGCGGCGCCGGGCAAGCCCAGGTGACCCTGATCCGCCTGGGCCAGTAAGGCCACTGGCAGCCCTGAGCATACCCCCAGCACGAACCACGAAGAGTAACGCCATGTCCCCGACGATCGCCCCTGTGCAAACCAGCACCCGCCACCCTGCAGCCACTACCGTGGTGATCATCGGGGGCGGCATCATCGGCCTGACCGCCGCACTCACCCTCGCCGAACGCAACATCCCGGTGGTGGTGCTGGAAAAGGGGCGCATTGCCGGCGAACAGTCGTCGCGCAACCTTGGCTGGGTACGCAAGACCAACCGCCACGCCCACGACATCCCGCTGGCCCTGGCAGCCGACCGGCTGTGGGCCGAAATGCCCGGGCGGGTCGGCAGCGACGTCGGCTATCGCCAGGCCGGCATCATGTTTATCGGCCGCAACGACACGCAGATGGGCATGCATGAAGGCTGGCTGAAGAGCGTCGAGGCGCTGGGCCTGGACTCACGCCTGCTGAGCGCGCGTGAAATCGCCCGGATGGTGCCGGGTGGCAAGGCGGATTGGGCGGGCGGCATCTTTACCCCCTCGGACGCGCGTGCAGAACCGACCTTGGCCGCCAGCGCCATCGCCCACGCGGCAATGGCCAAAGGTGCGGTCATCGTGGAGCACTGCGCAGTGCGCACCCTGGCCACCGCTGCCGGGCGTGTCAGCGGCGTGGTGACCGAGCAAGGCGAAATCCGTTGTGACCAGGTACTGCTGGCCGGCGGCCTGTGGTCGCGCAAGTTCCTCGGCAACCTGGGCATCAACCTGCCGACCTTGCCGCTGACCTGCTCCGTGTTGCGTACCGAACCCATGGACGGGCCGACCGACATCGCCGTCGGCGCACCGGACTTTTCCTTCCGCAAGCACAAGGACGGTGGCTACATCATCACCCAGCGCGGTGCGCTGGACGCATGCCTTACCCTTGATCACCTGCTGCTGGGCAAGCGTTACCTGCCGCAGCTGCGTGCCCAGCGGGACTTTTTGCGCATCAGCTTCGGCGAGTACTTCTTCAAGGACCTGGCCCTGGCCCGGCGCTGGAAAGCCACGGACGTGACCCCCTTCGAGCGCGTGCGGGTACAAGACCCGCTGGCCAACCCGGCGCTCAACGACGAGGCCATGCGCAACCTCAAGGCGGCCTGGCCGGTGTTCGAACAGGCACGCATTGCCAGCGCCTGGGCGGGCACAATCGACGTGACGCCGGACTCCAACCCGGTGATCGGCCCGGTGGCCAGCATCCCTGGCCTGACCCTGGCCACCGGTTTCTCCGGGCATGGCTTCGGCACCTCGCCGGCTGCCGGGCAACTGGCGGCGGACCTGGTGTCCCAGTCTGCGCCTCTGATCGACCCGGCGCCCTACCGTTTCGAACGCTTCGCCTGACTTCACCGCCTTGGCCGCTCTCATAGAACTGCGCATAACTCATTGAATGGGCCGCTCCCACCTGGCCTGCATCACCTTCATGGCAGGCACAGAACCTGTAGGAGCGGGGGGGGGGGGGGGGGGGGGGGGGGG
>NZ_JACVZC010000162.1 GCF_016658545.1 Pseudomonas sp. S37
GCGAAGAAACCAGCGCGGTGTATGGCACCGGCTGCGCCGGTGTTCGCGGCTGAAGCTGCTCCCACAGGGTATGCAGAACGCCTGTAAATCGGGTTCCCTGCACGACAACGCGCGTGACAACTGCGTCACTGCTCACGCAGCCGCTTGTACAGGGTGGTGCGGCTGATCCCCAGCCCGCGCGCCACTGCCGACAGGTTGCCATTGGCCTGCGCCACCAGCGTTGGCAGGTCTGCCGGTTCGCGGGCAACCGGCACCGGCACCTGCAACTCGGCCAGAAAGCCCGCAGGCAGGTGCTCCACCCCGACCGGCCCAGCACCGGCCAGGGCCAGCGCCACCTGCAGCACACTCACCAGTTCCCGCAGGTTGCCTGGCCACGGGTGCCGGTCGAGCAGGTCGACAATGCCCGCAGGCAGCCGCGCAGGCTGCCCGGGATCGCGGTAGCGGGCATGCACCTGTTCGATCAGTTGCCGCCGGTCACTGCGCTCGCGCAGTGGCGGCAGGACCACCGCCAGCCCGGCGATACGGTAGTACAGGTCCTGGCGAAAGCGCCCGGCGCGGACTTCTTCGGCCAGGTCGCGGTTGCTCGCCGACACTACCCGAATGTCCACCGCCACTGGCTCGCCACTGCCCAGCGGCTGGATGCTGCGCGCTTGCAATACACGCAGCAGGCGGGCCTGGGTCGGCAGGGGCATGTCGCCGATCTCATCGAGGAACAGGATGCCGTGGTCGGCCTTGCGGATCAGCCCTGGGTTGCCCTTGTGGTGGGCGCCGGTGAACGCGCCCTTGTCGTAGCCGAACAGCTCAGACTCCACCAGCTCGGCCGGGATTGCCGCACAGTTGACGGCCACCAGCGGTTGGTTGGCGCGGCTGCTGGCACGGTGCAGGGTGTCGACAAACACTTCCTTGCCTACGCCGGTTTCGCCTTGTACCAATACCGGAATGTCCTTTTCCAGCAGCAGGCCGGCCTGTGCCAGGGCCTTCGCCAGGCGCGGTTCGCTGCTGCCAGCCGCACAGCTACGCCTGGCTTCGCGCCCAGGTTGCCACTGGCAATGGAAACGGTTGCGCCCGGTGGCCTGCAGGGCGAAGGGCCGTTGCCGGGGATGAGCGAGCAGCTGTTGCAGGGGCAGTTGGAACAGCTGCTCGATATTCTGCCCCAGCGGGTTGCCGCCGAGCAGGCTGTCGGCACGGTGATTGGCGGCCAGCACCTGCCCGCACTCATCGAATACCAGCAAGCCGGCCCACGGGCTGTCGAGGTTGTCGGGGGCGCTGTTGAAGATCAGTTGGGCATGTTGCCCGGCATGCTCGGCGAGGATCAGCCGGTTCTCCAGGCTCTGGCCCATCATGCGCACCAGGCCCAGCGTCTGGCTGGCCGGCAGGTAACCGTCGCTGGCCACGTCGAGCACCCCGACCAGTTGCCGCGCAGCGTTGAACAGCGGCGCCGCGGCGCTGGCCAGGTAGCGGTTCTGGCGCAGGAAGTGCTCGTCCTGGCCGACGTGAATCGCCTCGGCGCAGATCAGCGCGGTACCCAGCGCATTGGTGCCGACGCCACGTTCATGCCAATGGGCGCCGGCAGTGAAACCATGCTGCTGGCGCGGCTCGATGAAGCGTCGCGAGCCCCAGCTGTCGAGCAGGCAGCCACTGGCATCGGCCAGCATCACCAGGTAGCTGGCGTTGCCCAGCAGGTGCGCATAGTGCGGCAGCACTTCGTCGCGGGTCACTTGCAGCAGGGCCTGGCGCCGCTCCAGCAGGGCATTGAGCTCGGCGCGGGTCAGGCAGTCGAAGTCGGGCACGTGCTGGGGTTGCAGGCCGTGGTCGCGGCAGCGGGCCCAGGAGGCCTGAATCAGTTGGGCGTGGGCGGATGCGGCCATGGGCCTGTCCTGTTTGGTTGTTGTTATGGGCGGACCGCTGTTCAGTGTTGCCCACCGGTGTTCATTGTCAAACCGGCAAATGTTCAGTTGTTCAGTGATTGTGTTCACGTGTGAACACGTAATTGCCGGACGTTGCCGCACAGGGCTCGGGCCAGAGCAGCGTGGCGAATCTGGCACGGAACTGGCTGTACCCCGCAGACAACAACCACAAGAAGGCCACGCCATGTCCCTGGTGCTGGAACAGGTCAGCCGCAGCGTCGACAACCAGGCCTGGGTCGTCGATGCCTCGCTGCGTTTCGAGCCCGGTTCGTTCAACGTGTTGCTGGGCCGCACCCTGGCCGGCAAGACCAGCCTGATGCGCCTGATGGCCGGGCTCGACCGCCCGGATCGCGGGCGGGTGCTGATGGACGGCCAGGACGTCACCGGGGTGCCGGTGCGCGAGCGCAACGTGTCGATGGTGTATCAGCAGTTCATCAACTACCCGACCCTGAACGTGTACGAAAACATCGCCTCGCCACTGCGCCAGGCGCGCATGGCCGAGCCGGAGATTCGCCGGCGGGTGCAGGAAACCGCCGAGATGCTGCGCATCGAAGCCTACCTGCAGCGCCTGCCGCTGGAGCTGTCCGGTGGCCAGCAGCAACGCACGGCGATGGCCCGGGCGCTGGTCAAGGATGCCTCGCTGATCCTGTTCGATGAGCCCTTGGTCAACCTCGACTACAAGCTGCGCGAAGGCCTGCGCCAGGAGCTGCGCGAACTGTTCGCGGCGCGCCAGTGCATTGCCGTCTATGCCACCACCGAGCCCACCGAGGCGCTGGCGCTGGGCGGCACCACCACCCTGGTGCACGAGGGCCGTATCGTGCAGAGCGGGCCCACCGGCGAGGTCTACCAGCGCCCGGGCAGTGTGCTGGCCGCCGAGTTGTTTTCCGAGCCGCCGATCAACCTGGTGCCTGGCCGTATCAGTGGCAACGAAGTAAGCCTGGCCCAGGCCGTGCATTTCGCCCGCAATGCCGACCTGCAGCAACTTGCCGAGGGCGAGTACCGCTTTGGCGTGCGTCCCAGCCATATCACCCTGGTGCCGGCGCATGACGATGACCTGGAGCTGGCGGTGCTGGTAGAACTGGCCGAGATCAGCGGTTCCGAGACTTTCTTGCATGTGCGCAACGAGCATTGGCGCACGATCCTGCACCTGCCCGGGGTGCACGAGTACCAGGTGGATACGCCGATCCGCGTGTTCATCCCCACGCACAAGCTGTTCGTCTTCGACAGCACGGGGGCGCTGGTGCAGGCCCCGGGGCTGCGCCAGGCAAGGAGAGGGTGATGGCCGAAATCCGCCTGCGCCAACTGGCGCACAGCTACAGCCGCCAGCCCGCCAGCGAGGCAGACTATGCCCTGCACGCACTGGAGCACGTGTGGGAGCAGGGCGGTGCCTATGCCTTGCTCGGGCCGTCGGGCTGTGGCAAGTCGACCTTGCTCAATATCATTTCCGGGCTGCTGACGCCGTCCCACGGCGAGGTGCTGTTCGACGGCAAGCCGGTCAACCAGTTGTCGCCGCAGGCGCGCAACATTGCCCAGGTGTTCCAGTTTCCCGTGGTGTACGACACCATGACGGTGTTCGACAACCTGGCCTTCCCGCTGCGCAATCAGGGGCTGGACGAGGCCCGTGTGCGTGCCCGGGTCGAAGAAATCGCCGAGGTGCTCGACCTGGCAGGCGTGCTGCGCAAGAAAGCGCGCAACCTCAGTGCCGACGAAAAGCAGAAGGTCTCCATGGGCCGCGGCCTGGTGCGTGATGACGTGTCGGCAATCCTGTTCGACGAACCCCTGACGGTGATCGACCCGCACCTGAAGTGGAAGCTGCGGCGCAAGCTCAAGCAGATCCACGAGCAGTTCAACATCACCATGATCTACGTCACCCACGACCAGCTGGAGGCTTCGACCTTCGCCGACAAGATCGCGGTGATGCACGGCGGGCGTATCGTCCAGTTCGGTACCCCGCGCGAGCTGTTCGAGCGGCCGCGGCACACCTTCGTCGGCTACTTCATCGGCAGCCCGGGGATGAACCTGATCGAGGTGCACGCCGAGGCAGACGGGGTGGTATTCGGCGATGTTCACCTGGCACTGCCCGGCGGCCTGCGCGAGCGCCTGGCCGCGATGCCAGGCGGGCGCCTGCAGGTGGGTATCCGCCCAGAGTTCGTGCAGTTGTGGGACAGCCCGTTCGATGATACCTACCCGGCGCGGGTGCAGGATGTGGAGGACCTTGGTACCTACCGCATTGTCACCTTTGAACTGGGTGGTGTCGCGCTCAAGGCGCGGTTGGGCGAGGATCGCCCGTTGCCTGCGGGCCAGGCCTGGGTCAGCCTGCCCGCGCCGTGGCTGCTGCTGTATGTCGATGACGTGCTGCTGGAGGCCGAGGCATGAACAAGGTGCCGAACAATAAGGCCTGGTGGCTGGTGCTGCCGGTGTTCCTGCTGGTGGCGTTCAGTGCGGTAGTGCCGATGATGACGGTGGTCAACTATTCGGTGCAGGACATCTTCGACCAGTCCAACCGCTACTTCGTCGGTGCCGACTGGTACCGCCAGGTGCTGCGCGACCCGGCCTTGCACGACGCGCTGCTGCGCCAGTTCATCTATTCCGCCTGCGTATTGCTGATCGAGATCCCGCTGGGCATCGGCATTGCTCTGACCATGCCGACCAAGGGGCGCATGGCTTCGGTGTGCCTGATCGTCATGGCCATCCCGTTACTGATCCCGTGGAACGTGGTCGGCACCATCTGGCAGATCTTCGGCCGCGCCGACATCGGCCTGCTCGGCGCCACCCTGGCCAAGCTCGGGGTCAGCTACAACTACGCCGGCGACCCATTCGACGCCTGGCTCACGGTGCTGGTGATGGATGTGTGGCACTGGACCTCGCTGGTGGCGCTGCTGTGTTATTCGGGCCTGCGCGCCATCCCCGACGTGTATTACCAGGCTGCGCGCATTGACCGTGCCTCGGGCTGGGCGGTGTTCCGCCATATCCAGTTGCCCAAGCTGAAGAACGTGCTGCTGATCGCGGTGATGCTGCGCTTCATGGACAGCTTCATGATCTACACCGAGCCGTTCGTGCTGACCGGTGGCGGGCCCGGCAACGCCACCACCTTCCTCAGCCAGACCCTCACCCGCATGGCCGTGGGGCAGTTCGACCTGGGCCCGGCAGCGGCGTTCTCGCTGGTGTACTTCCTGATCATCCTGCTGGTGTCGTGGCTGTTCTACACAGCCATGACCCATGCCGACAAGGAGTAGCCCATGAGCACACGCAAAACGCTGGCCCTGCTGCTGTACTTCTTCTTCCTGCTGGTGCCGATCTACTGGCTGCTGAACATGTCGTTCAAGAGCAACACCGAGATCCTCGGCGGCCTGACCCTGTGGCCGCAGGCGTTCACCCTCGACAACTACCGGGTGATCTTTACGGACCCCAGCTGGTACAACGGCTATATCAATTCGCTGTACTACGTGTGCCTGAACACGCTGATTTCGCTGCTGGTGGCGCTGCCGGCGGCGTATGCCTTCTCGCGCTACCGCTTCCTCGGCGACCGCCATCTGTTCTTCTGGCTGCTGACCAACCGCATGGCGCCGCCGGCGGTGTTCCTGCTGCCGTTCTTCCAGCTGTACTCATCGATCGGCCTGTTCGATACGCATATCGCCGTGGCCCTGGCCCACTGCCTGTTCAACGTGCCGCTGGCGGTGTGGATTCTGGAGGGTTTCATGTCCGGCGTGCCGAAGGAGATCGACGAAACCGCCTACATCGACGGCTACAGCTTCCCGCGCTTCTTCGTAAAGATCTTCATTCCGCTGATTGGCTCGGGCATCGGCGTCACGGCATTTTTCTGCTTCATGTTCTCCTGGGTCGAACTGCTGCTGGCGCGCACCCTGACCTCGGTGAATGCCAAGCCGATCGCCGCGGTGATGACCCGCACCGTGTCAGCCTCGGGCATCGACTGGGGCGTGCTGGCAGCGGCGGGGGTACTGACCATTTTGCCGGGCATGCTGGTGATCTGGTTCGTGCGCAACCATGTGGCCAAGGGCTTCGCCCTGGGCCGGGTGTAAGGAGGGCAACGCATGGAGTGGATGGCCTGGACCTTGCCGACGGCGCTGTTCTTCGCCGCCGTCGGTGTACTGCTGCTGGGCATGACCCTGCTTGAGCTGCGCCGCCCCTGCGTGGAGCGGCGAGGCTTTCTGCCGCTGGTCACCAGCCGTGGTGACCGCTTGTTCGTCGGCCTGCTGGCCAGCGCCTACCTGCACCTGCTGGTGGTCGGCGTCAGCGAGTGGCCGTTGTGGGTGGCCTCGCTGCTGTCGCTGGCGTGGCTGGTGCTGGTGCTGCGCTGGGGCTGAGCGAGCGGCCCTGTGGGATAACTGAAACGGGAGATCACAATGTTCGATAACAAGCACAACAGGCGACATTTGACCCTGGCCGCGTTGCTGGTGCTGGCCAGCGTGCAGGGCACTGCCTGGGCCGACCAGTACGAGGACGCGGCAAAAAAATGGATCGGCAGCGAGTTCAAGCCTTCGACCCTTACCCCTGAACAGCAACTGGCCGAGTTGCAGTGGTTCATCAAGGCGGCCGAGCCGTTCCGTGGCATGAAGATCAACGTGGTGTCGGAAACCATCACCACCCATGAATATGAATCCAAGGTGCTGGCCAAGGCCTTTAGCGAGATCACTGGTATCCAGCTGACCCACGACCTGCTGCAGGAAGGCGACGTGGTGGAAAAACTGCAGACGCAGATGCAGTCGGACAAGAACATCTACGACGGCTGGGTCAACGACTCCGACCTTATCGGCACGCACTTTCGCTACGGCAAGGTGGAATCGATCACTGATCTGATGGCCAACGAGGGCAAGGCCTACACCTCGCCGACCCTGGACCTGAAGGACTTCATCGGCATTTCCTTCACCACCGCGCCGGACGGCAAAGTCTACCAACTGCCCGACCAGCAGTTCGCCAACCTGTACTGGTTCCGCGCCGACTGGTTCGATCGGCCGGACCTTAAGGCGAAATTTAAGGAAAAGTACGGTTACGAGCTGGGTGTGCCGGTGAACTGGTCGGCCTATGAGGACATCGCCAAATTCTTCACCGAAGACGTCAAGGAAATCGACGGCAAGCGCGTCTATGGCCACATGGACTACGGCAAGAAAGACCCGTCGCTGGGCTGGCGCTTCACCGACGCCTGGTTCTCGATGGCTGGCGGTGGGGATAAAGGCCTGCCCAACGGCCTGCCGGTGGACGAGTGGGGTATTCGCGTGGAGGACTGCCACCCGGTGGGTTCCAGCGTCACCCGGGGTGGCGATACCAATGGCCCGGCGGCAGTCTATGCCACGCAGAAGTACGTGGACTGGATGCGCGCCTACGCGCCGAAAGAAGCCCAGGGCATGACCTTCTCCGAAGCCGGGCCGGTACCGGCCCAGGGCAACATTGCCCAGCAGATCTTCTGGTACACCGCGTTCACTGCCGACATGACCAAGCCCGGGCTGCCGGTGGTCAACGCCGATGGCACGCCGAAGTGGCGCATGGCGCCTTCGCCGAAGGGGCCGTATTGGGAGGAGGGCATGAAGCTGGGTTATCAGGACACCGGCTCGTGGACGTTCTTCAAGTCCACCCCCGAAAAGCAGCGCCTGGCAGCGTGGTTGTACGCCCAGTTCGTCACCTCCAAGACCGTGTCGCTGAAAAAGACCATCGTCGGCCTGACCCCGATCCGTGAGTCGGACATCAACTCCCAGGCCATGACCGAGCTGGCGCCCAAGCTGGGTGGGCTGGTGGAGTTCTACCGCAGCCCGGCGCGGGTGCAGTGGACGCCGACCGGCACCAACGTGCCGGATTACCCACGCCTGGCGCAGTTGTGGTGGAGCCATATCGCCGAGGTGGCCAGTGGCGAGAAGAGCCCGCAGGAGGCCCTGGACGGCCTGGCGCGCGACCAGGACCGGATGATGGAGCGCTTGCAGCGGTCCAACGCCCAAGCCACCTGTGCACCGAAGCTGAACCCGGAGAAGGACGCCCAGTACTGGTTCGACCAGCCCGGTGCACCAAAGCCCAAACTGGCCAACGAAAAGCCCAAGGGCGAGACGGTCAGCTACAACGAACTGCTGAAGTCTTGGGAGGCAGCCAGGAAGTGATCGGCTGAATACCGCGCTGGCTTCTTCGCGGGTAAACCCGCTCCCACAGGATATCGCTGTCCTTCTAGGGCATGCGGACCCTGTGGGAGCGGGTTTACCCGCGAATAGGCCGGCAATGCCAATGCATCAACTACAGGCAAAAAAAACGGCACCTGCCAGAGGTGCCGTTTTCATTTCACGCGCTATTACTTGTGCAGCTCTTGCGCCGCATACAGCGTGTTTTCCAGCAAGCACGCCCGGGTCATCGGCCCGACGCCGCCCGGCACCGGGGTGATCCAGCCAGCGCGTGGCAGGGCGGTCTCGTAGACCACGTCGCCAACCAGCTTGCCGTCTTCCTGGCGGTTGATGCCCACGTCGATGACGATGGCGCCTTCCTTGACCCACTCACCCTTGACCAGGCCCGGCTTGCCGGCGGCAACTACTACCAGGTCGGCGCGGCCGACATGGCCGGCCAGGTCCTTGGTGAAGCGGTGGCAGACAGTCACGGTGCAGCCGGCCAACAGCAACTCCATGGCCATCGGGCGGCCAACGATGTTGGAGGCGCCGACGATGACGGCGTTCATGCCGTACAGGTCCTGGCCGGTGCTTTCCAGCAGGGTCATGATGCCTTTTGGCGTGCACGGGCGCAGCAGCGGGATACGCTGGGCCAGGCGGCCGATGTTGTAAGGGTGGAAACCGTCCACGTCCTTGTCCGGGCGAATGCGCTCGAGCAGCAGCGAGGCGTCCAGGTGTGCCGGCAGCGGCAGCTGCAGCAGGATGCCGTCGACGGCCTGGTCATCGTTGAGGCGGTCGATCAGCTCGGTCAGAGCTTCTTGGGTGGTCTCGCTGGGCAGGTCGAAAGCCTGCGAAATGAAGCCGACCTCTTCGCAGTCCTTGCGCTTGTGCGAGACATAGACTTGGGAGGCGGGGTCGGTGCCGACCAGGATCACCGCCAGGCCCGGCGTACGCAGGCCTTGCTGGCGACGCTCCACGACACGTTGAGCGATCTGCTGGCGCAGGCTGGCGGCGATTGCCTTGCCATCGATTAGGTGTGCAGTCATAGACGCGTGATTAACCATCGAGAAGGAAACAATAAAGAGCGCGCATTCTCGCACGACACGGGCCAAGGGCAAAGGCGGGTGGTCGGGCAAATCCCCTAAGCCCTTAAATAATTTAAATTTTTTTGAAAAAGGTGTTGACGACTTTCGGGGTCGCCTATAAGATTCGCCGCACTTGTCGGGCACAGCCTAGCACTGGTTGGCTAAGTCGGGCAGAATGAGTGGTTTGGCAGTTACCTGTTAAATGCTTGTTCGGTTAGGCTTCAAGCTTAAGCGCCCGTAGCTCAGCTGGATAGAGCATCCGCCTTCTAAGCGGATGGTCGCAGGTTCGAGTCCTGCCGGGTGCGCCATTAGGCAGCTTTGGCAAGCAAGTAGGCGGTAATGCAATATGGTGGGCGTAGCTCAGTTGGTAGAGCGCCGGATTGTGATTCCGGTTGTCGTGGGTTCGATTCCCATCGTCCACCCCATATTCTTCGAAGGCGCCCCGATAGCATCTGGCGCCTTTGTTTTAAGCGTTACGCGGACGTGGTGAAATTGGTAGACACACTGGATTTAGGTTCCAGCGGCGCAAGCTGTAAGAGTTCGAGTCTCTTCGTCCGCACCATGCTTCTGTAAGGTTGTACCGCAACACCGCAATATGGTGGGCGTAGCTCAGTTGGTAGAGCGCTGGATTGTGATTCCAGTTGTCGTGGGTTCGATTCCCATCGTCCACCCCATATTCTTGAAAAAGGCGCCTTGATCTTACGATCAAGGCGCCTTTTTCGTTTTTTAATCAGTTTTTTCGCTTTCGTTTTTTTCGTGTGGCTGGGGCGGCAGATTTCTTGCCTGGGTGCCATTTCGTTGGCAGCAGTCATCCGCTGTTTTTCACGCGGGCTGCCTGCGGCCCGTGCCAGGCGGGCTGCGGCTGCTTGGTGAAGTGTGGTCGGATTCTTGCTAGGAGCCTGTGGTTGAGCCGCCTGGCGATTGTTTTCAGGCGCTGCCTAATCATGGATAAGGAAAGAGCATGAAAGTCTGCAATACCCATCGAGTGAACATGTACCAGGTATTGGCTGCGGTGTTCAATGCGCTGGAAAAGCGCCCGGTCATCGCCGAGGTTGGAGTGCTGCGCGGTGAAAACGCCCTGAAGTTGCATGCAGCTCTGTCGCCGGCGCGCATGGTGCTGGCCGACAGCTGGAGCAAGGAGGCGAACAAGGCCTACAGCCCGTTTGATCAGTTGCCGCCTTGGGTTTCGCCGGTGGAAGAGTACGAGTACTACTATGGCGGTTCGCTGTACGACGACGAGACGTGGGAGCGTCTGTATCAGGAGTGCCTGGCCAAGTTCGTCGACATGCCAGAGGTTTCCGTGATTCGCGCCGACAGCATCGGTGCGATCGAGAAAATCCGCGAGCAGACCGGTATCGAGCAGTTCGACCTGGTCTATGTGGATGCCAACCATCAGTACGAGTACGTCCTGCGCGACATGATGTACTATCAGGAGCTGCTGGGGCCTGATGGCATCATGATGCTCAATGACTGTTGCCATAGTCATCACGGCACCCGACAGAACCTGGGTGTGCTCGAGGCGTTGGGCAGCTTCATGAAGCGCTCGGACTTCATCCCTGTCGCCATGACCAATACCGATTGGTCCGATGTCATTCTCGTGCGTCGCGACTCGGTGCTGGTGAAGCTCTTCGACATGGCGCTGAGCAATTCCGACGTGCCTTACGTCGAGGTGCCTCACCAGCTGGTGACCGCGGCGCGAGTGGTGTACGGCGCCCAGCGTGCGAATATCAGCTTCGTCTGAGTGCGTGGAGGGTATCGGTTCCTGTCGATGTCCTGATGAGTGTGGAGGGCGCCATGGTCGTAGGGCCGGGCGCCTTTTGTTTTTGGGTTTGTGTGGTTGTGGTGTGCATGCCTTTAGAGATTTGGCGCCTGTGAAATCGAGCGCCGCAGGTATTCGCCGAAACATTTTCAGCGCCGGTGAAATCGAGCGCCGCCCGCGCGGCGCTTCGCGGCTAAAGCCGCTCCTAC
>NZ_JACVZC010000163.1 GCF_016658545.1 Pseudomonas sp. S37
CGCATTCGCGGGTGAACCCGCTCCCACAAGGTCTGCAACACGCTTGCGGGCGCAGCACCCCTTACTTGATGTACCAACCCCAAGGCGAGTTGCTGGTGTACGCCGTGATCTGCTTGGTTTCCAGGTAGTTTTCCAGGCCCCACTTGCCCAGTTCGCGGCCGATGCCGGACTGCTTGTAGCCACCCCATGGCGCTTCGGTGAAGGTCGGTTGCGAGCAGTTGATCCAGACGATGCCGGCGCGCAACGCCTGGGCCACGCGCTCCGAGCGCTCGGCATCCTTGGTCATCACCGCGGCGGCCAGGCCGTAGCGGCTGTCATTGGCCAGCGCCACGGCGTCCCCTTCGGATGCGAAACGGCGTACGCACACCACCGGGCCGAAGATTTCTTCCTTCCAGGCGTGGCTGTCCAGCGGCACATCGGTGAGGATGGTGGGCTGGAAGTAGTAACCCTTGCCCAGGGCGGCAGGGCGAGCACCGCCAGTGACCACCCGGGCGCCGTCTTCCTGGGCATGCACCACCGCTGCATTGACCTGGTCGTATTGTTGCCGGGAAACCAGCGGGCCAAGCAGCACGCCCTCCTCCAGGCCGTCGCCGATGGTGATCTTGCGGGCCTCCTCGGTCAGGCGCGCGAGCAGCTTGTCGTACACGCCCTCCTGCACCAGCACCCGAGAGGTGGCCGAGCAGACCTGGCCTTGGTTCCAGAAGATGCCGAACATGATCCACTCGACCGCGTTCTCGATATCGGCATCGTCGAACACCAGCAGCGGCGACTTGCCGCCCAGCTCCAGGCTCACCCGTTTGATGTCCTTGGCCGCCTCGGCCATGATGTGCGAACCGATCTTGCCGGAGCCGGTGAAGGCCAGCTTGTCGACTTGCGGATGCGTGACCAGCGCCTGCCCGGCCTCGCCCCCCAGGCCAGTCACGATGTTCAGCACACCGGCAGGCAGCTCGGCCTGCTGCGCAATCGCTGCCAGTTCCAGAGCGGTGAGCGAGGTGTTCTCGGCCGGTTTGAGCACGATGGTGCAGCCAGCGGCCAACGCCGGGGCAACCTTCCAGGCGGCCATCAGCAGTGGGTAGTTCCACGGGATGATCCCGCCCACCACACCCACGGCTTCTTTCACCACCTTGGTGCGGAAACGGTCGTCGGAAATCGCCAGGTCGGCGCTGCTGTCGCTGTCCAGCTGCTCAGCCAGGCCTGCGTAGTAATCGAAGCAACCCGCCGCATCGCCAATGTCCCAACGCGCTTCGGGCAGCGGCTTGCCGTTGTCCAGCACTTCAAGCCTGGCCAGTTCTTCGGAACGCCCACGGATCAGCTCGGCGATACGCCGCAGGTACACCGCACGCTGTGCGCCGGTGGTCTGCGGCCAGCCATCTTTGTCGAAGGCCCGGCGTGCCGCACTGACTGCCACGTCGATGTCTTCAGCGGTGCCTTTGGGGAGGGCATGAATGACCTGCTCATTGGCCGGGTTGATGACGTCCAGGGTGCCCTTGCGGATCGGATCGGCCCATTGACCATCGATGTACAGTTGGGTGCGCATGCTTTCTCCAAATATCTTGTTGTTGAACGATTGCTGATGCGGGTGTTGCTCAATGTTTGAGGAAACGGGCTGGCACCGTGCCGCGGCATAGCCGGTCGATGATCAGCGCCAGAATCACGATGGCCAGACTGGCGCGCACGCCAAGGCCAAACTCCATGCGGCTGAGGCCACGGGTCACTTCAGACCCCAGCCCACCAGCGCCAACCAGGCCTGCCAACACCACCATCCCTAGCGACAGCAGGACGCACTGGTTGACCCCGACCAACAGGGTTGGCAGTGCCGACGGCAGCTCGATTTTCCAGAAGATCTCACGCGGCCGAGCACCGATCGCAGCCCCCAGCTCCAGCCGGTTGGCGGGTATCTGGTTCATGGCCAGAATGGTCAGTCGGATCATCGGTGGGATGCCGAAGATGATGGTTGCCAACAGTGCGGGTACCGCGCCGAGCCCGAACAGCACTACGGCAGGCACCAGGTACACCCATGGCGGCATGGTCTGCATCACGTCGAGAACCGGCCGTGCGGCGGCCTTCATGCGCTCGCTTCTGGACAGCAGTACGCCCAGCACGATGCCGATCGACAGCGAGAAAGCCACCGCCACGACAATCAGCGCTATGGTGTGCACCGCCGGTGCCCACATGCCCAGCGCCAGGCAGCCTGCCAGCCCGACCAGCGTCATCAGGCCGACACGCCAGCCGGCCACCAGCGCGCAAAGCACTGCCAGGCTGCCGATGACGACAGGCGCAGAGGCGAGGCTGAGCAGCGCCACGATGCCCCCGATGAGCACATCGAAGAACTGCGCCACCGCCATGAAGCCATGGTGAAAGTTACTGTTCAGGTAAGACAGGAACGGCGCCACGGTAGAGCCTGGCGATACAGTGATATCCATCACACGGCTCCTTTTTCGGTGGTGCACATGGCCTGCGAAATGCGGTCAAGCACAATGGTCAGGATCACGATGGCGATCCCGGCGTTTACCGCCAAGTCGATCTTCAGGGTGCGCACCGCCTCGTAGATGGTTTGCCCCAGGCCACCGGACCCGGCGATACCGGCGATTACCACCATGCCAAAACTGAGCATCAGGCTCTGGTTGATGCCAGCCAGAATCGACGGGATGGCAAACGGCAGGCGAATCTTCAAGACCTGCGAGGCCGTTTTCATGCCCACCGCCGAACCCAGCTCGCAATACTGCACCGGGGTCATGAGCACGCCGTGGGCGGTGAGGCGCAGCGCCGGTGGAATGGCCACCAGGCACGTGGCCCAGATCGCCGTGGCAGGGCCATAGCCCAGCAAGGCGATGCCCGGCAGCAGGAAGATGTAGGGCGGCATCGTCTGGATGAAGTCCAGCACCAGTTCGGCGCCGTGCTTCCACCTGGCCGACAGCCCCACCACCACCCCCGCCGGAATGGCGATGAGCAAGGCCAACAGCGTTGAACTGAACACCAGGGTCAGGGTTGCCATGGTTTCGGTCCACAAGCCCATCGCCTGGCACAGCCATAAACCGGCGACGGCAGTGGCCCCGAACAACAGCCCCACAACCCGCCAGCCGATCAGCGCCACCACCAGCACGACCGCCCACCACGGTGCGAACATCAGCAGCGTGTTGACCGCCCCATAGGCGCTGTCCATGGCCGTGCTCATGGCATTGAAGAACCCGGCACCTTCGTCGATCAACCACGCCAGCGATGTGTCGATGGTCGAATCAAATGTATCGATTATTGCAGTCATGAACTTCTCCTCCCATAACCCGATGCAGTTGCCATGAGTTATGCCAGGTCAAGCCCGCGCACCGCCCTGAGCAGGGTTTCGCGGCAGACCGTTCCGACGATTCGACCATGCTCCTTGATGGCGACCACTTCTTCGCGCTTGCCCACGGCAATGTCGATCAAGGTTTCGAGGTCGGCATCGATGTTGACGCTGACCAGCGCGTCCAGCGAGCGACCGCCAAACTGGGAAAGGTCGTGCTTGTCGATGCGCTTGAGCATCGAGTACGCCTTGAGCAGCTTGAGCCGCGAGATGCCCTCCATGAAGCTGGCCACGTAGTCGTCCGCCGGGTTGAGCACCACCTCCTCGGGCGTGCCGACCTGGATCATCCGCCCCTCTTTCATGATCGCAATGCGGTCACCGATGCGGATCGCCTCATCGATGTCGTGGGTAATGAAAATGGTGGTTTTGCGCAGGTCGGTGGAGAGTTTCTTGAATTCGATCTGCAACTGTTTGCGAATCAGGGGGTCGAGCGCACTGAACGGCTCGTCCATCAACAGCACGTCAGGGTCGGCGGCCAGCGCCCGGGCAATACCCACCCGTTGCTGCATGCCGCCAGAAAGCTCCTGGGGGTAGCGATTGGCCCAGTTGCCCAGGCCCACTTTGTCCAGCGCATCCTGGCCCTTGCGAAAGGCCTCCTGCTTGTTCGTGCCCTGCACTTCCAGCGGCAACACGACGTTTTGCAGCACCGTGCGATAAGGCAGCAGCGCCACGTTCTGGAACACCATGCCGATCTTGCGCGAACGCAGGTCGCGCAGCTCGGCGGGGGTCATCTTGCAGATATCCCGACCATGGATGAGCACTTCACCGCAGGTAGGATCGATCAGCCGGTTGAAGTGACGGATCAGCGTCGACTTGCCGCTGCCTGACAAACCGATGATGCAGAAGGTTTCACCTTCGCTCACCGAGAACGTCGCATCCGCCACTGCCACCACCGAACCGTGCTTGTCGAGCAGCGCATCCTTGCCTTCGGTGAACCGTTTTGCAGCATCGACTGCTGCAGGGCTTTGGTTGCCAAAAATCTTCCATACACCACGGCATTCCACAATCGGGGATGCCGCCACATGAGTGGGTCGAGTAATCATGTTCATAGGCCTATCCGGAAGTTGATTATTCTTGTTACCGGCCTGGTGCCGGGCAGGCACCAGGCCGGGTTCCGTCACTTGCTCGACATCTGCGCCCACTTTCCGGCGAGGGGCTGATTGTCTTTCCACCAGTTATCCACGGCCTGTTCCATCGTGGCACCGCCCTTGACCGCACCGGTCATGCGGGTGATGTCATCAATCGGCACATAGATGCTGGCTACCGCTTCGCGTAAGCCCGGGTTGGCCGCCGAGAAGCCTTTCTTGGCAATCCAGTAGTACGTCTGCGGCGGGGCGAAGACATGCTTGGGATCTTCCAGGAACTTCACGTTGTAGCGCTCAGCCATCCACGACGGTTTCCACAAGGCCACGGCAATCGGTTGCTTGCGCTCCAGCGCCGACTGCAGCTGGGCAGCCATGGCAGCGGTACTGCCATCGACCACGTTGTACTGCAGGCCGTATGCCGTCACTGCATCACCCACTTCGCGCATCAGGCCAGACCCCGGCTCGATACCGATCACTTTGCCGCCGGTCTGCTCCTTGACCGTGTTCAACTCCTCAACCGAGGTGATGTTCATGTAGTCCGGTACCGCAATCCCTTGAAGCAAGCCATGGGACACGACCGACACCTTCTCCAGCCGCTGCTTGTTCTTCGTCCAATAGTCGTAAGCGACGTAATTGATCATCGAAACCAGCAGGTCGACATCACCGCGGGCCAACGCGCTGTACGCAATGCCCGTTTCGGAGAAGTTCACCACTTCAACCTTGTAATTCTCTTGCTCAAGAAAATGCTTGCTGATGAGGGAGATGGCCTGGACATCTTCATAGACCATCGCCCCGATCTTTATGACCTTTTCATCGGCATTCGCGAGGCTTGAGAAAACGATAAAAGCAAGGACTGCAAACAATCTGTAGAAAACACGCATGGCCATCTCCGGATTCTGCAAGGTACCGCTTTATTGTTTTTCCAGCCTGCAGCCTCAGCCGTTCAGCAGCGGTTGCAAGGCGGCTTTGAGTACAGTGGCTTCCTGCTCGGTAATCGCGCGCTGCGGTTTACGCAGGATGCCGGTACCGAAACCACGCAGGTGGGCGGCGTAGAGCACGGACGGGATGTAGTTGGTAGTCTGGATCAGCAGCAGCGATGGCAGCATCTTGTTCCACAGCGCCAGCGCCTCTTCGTACTGTTTTTCCTGAACGAAATTGAACAGTTGCACGGTTTCGCGCGGCATGTAGTTCGCGGCGCCCCAGATGGCGCCCTTGGTGCCGGCCAGGAAGGCATACAGGGCGATGGTGTCGCAACCGTTCAGCACGCCGCCGCCGCTCTGGATGTACTGCTGGTGGATGGTGAAGTCACCACCGCTGTCTTTGATGTAGTTGAAGTTCTTCAACCCCTGCAGGCGGGACAGCAACTCTGGCGATACCGAAATCTGGGTCGATTGCGGGATGTTGTAGCCGACGATGTCGATGCTCACTGCCGCATCGATCTCGCGGTAGAACTCGAACAGGCCGTCGTCGTCGGTCGGGCCTTCGAAGTACGGTGGCAGGATCATCAGCGCATCGGCGCCGGCCTTTTCTGCATGGCGAGAACGGCGGATGACTTCATCGACGTTGAGCGCGGAGGTCTGGCAAATGACATTGACGCGGCCATTGATGCGTTTGATGCCGATCTCGTACAGCTTGTTGCATTCTGCTTCGGTGAGGTAAGGGTGCTGACCGCTGCCGGCGCCCAGTACCAGGCCGTGAACGCCCGCTTCGATGTACTGCTCGATCAGCTTCTCGTAGGCGTTGTAGTCGACTTCGCCACTTTCGTTGAAGGTGGTTTGCATCGCGAGGTTGATACCAATCAGATTTGCCATTGCCACTTCTCCTGTTTTTAGATTTCTTGACCAGCTTCTTTGAATCGACGCCCGGTGACGTACTTCACACCCAGCGAGGTAATGATTTCCGGGTAGGCCCTTGACGGGGCTTTGCGCCGCTTGAGAATTTCAATCGTGGTGGAGTTGAGGCCCGACGCCAGCTCCGCCAGTGCCTTGCCAAAGCCGGTGCCGCGGGACACACCAGTGCCGTTGCAGATGCCGGTGCCGTATACGTTCTCCCCCAGTTCGCCCCAGATCATTCCGCCGTTCTGCGACAGGGTCAGCAGGCCGCCCCAGCTGGAAACAAAGCCCATCGAGGCCAGTTCCGGGTAACGGCGTTCGAACGACACTTGCTGGTGAACACTGGCCTGGGCCACATCCTCGACCGTGGTCTTGTACTTTTTCGCGTACGAATAAACGTTGCGGAAGAACAGGCGGTTGTCGTTGGTGCGCCTGACGGTGGTGCCAAAACTGTTGGCCGGGATCAGGCCGAACGGGCCCTCGCCACACTTGGCCAGTTCCTTGTCGGTGAGCACGCGGGTCATGCTGGCAAAGGTGTACACCGGGATTGCACTGTTCTTGTAGAAGCCGAAGTTGTTCAAATAGCCCGAGGCACAGATGATCACCTTCTTGGCGTGAATCACTCCGTTCTGGGTTTCAAACACATGGTGGGGCTTGCCGAACTGGGCCGAACGCACGATGGTGTTTTCATGCACCTTCACGTTCTTGGGCAACATGCGCGCGGCGTTCTTCAGGTATTTGGCAGGCTGGATCAGCACGGTGCCTGGGTGGTGCAGCGCCTTGATGTAATGCCGGCTGCCGGTCAGTTCGCGCATGCCATCGGCTTCGACCCAACTGTACTTCTGCCCCATCAGATCCAGTGCTTTGGAAAACTGCACCAGGTCATCCACACCTGCTGCGGTTGCAGCACTGTGATACTTGCCCTGGGGGTCCCAATCGCAATCAACGCCCGCCTCGACCGCGCTCTTGAGGTAATTAGTGCCCTCCAGGTTCACATGCAACTCTTCCTGGTTGCCCTTTAGGTCTTCGACAAAATCACGCTTGCGCGGGTTATGGGCCAGGTCGATGGCAAAGCCCATGCAACGGCCCGAGGCGTTATTGCCGATGCGCCCTGCATCAACCAGCAATACCTGGGCCTGCGGATTGAGCTCGGCGTAACGGCGAGCGGCATGCAGGCCCATCCAGCCGGCACCGATTACCAGGCACTCGCAGGTAACGTTGCCGTAAAGCGGGTTCAGTGGAAGGTCGGGGCCGGAGGCCAGGTACCAACCGGAATCGGTCGGTTCGACTTGCGGCGGCGTAACATCGATACGCTTGTTAGATAAGGAAGCCAACTTTGAATCTCCTGAAATAAGAAAACCGTCGTTTGGACATCTCGTGAACAAGCCTTGGCGCTTGTTCCATCAGCAGGCAATTTATAGAGGCCCGTCCCGTCAGGGCCCTTGTTGTTTGCACTTACCCACCAGCGCTTTATTTCAGGGCAGAACGTCAAGCGCCGTTATTGTTCTTGTTTTCAGCTTTTGATTAATTAGCCTGGCGAATTCCAGGGTGCACGCACCCGACATTCCTTATAAGGAACGTGATCAGGCTTTGCTTTTTCGACCTCCGGATCGTGTTATCGAAGTACGACGGTTTTCAATACGTGGGCGGCGCGATCACCCAGACGACAATAACTTCGGTATCGCCGGTATTCACCCAACGGTACGACTCGCGCACAATTCTGACACTGTCACCCGCCTTGAGGCTGAACTTATCGTCAGCGATCCAGATATCGAACTGTCCCTGGATGACATAGAGTTCTTCCTCGGTGTCCCGCGCCGTTGCTGCAGGCCGCGTGGCACCCACCGCGAAGGTGCTGAGAAACATTTCAAACATGCCACCGATATCGGGAGACAGCAGCTCTTCTGTAATACCGTCCAGAAAAGCACCCAGACGCCGGCGGCTGTTTGCTCGAACCACGCGCCCTACTTCCGATTGCGGCTTGCTGTCGGCAGTGAAGAACCACCCCAGTGGCACACCCAGCGCAGCGGCCAGTTTTTTTAAATCAGTGATCGAAATTTCGGTGTTGCCGCGTTCCAACTGGCTTAGAAAGCTCGGAGAGCGACCGGTAGCCAAGGCCAGCTCAGCCAGGGTTTTCCCTCGCGCCTTGCGCAGCTTGCGAATCTCCCTGCCCCATGCAAGGGGGTCCTCGGGAAACTCGAAGCCACCGCCTACCTCAGCTGCGCCTGCAATTTCACCGGTCATTTGAACCTCGCCAGATCTGCAAGCCAGTCTCAAAAAAAAATGGCTTAAAAATTTTCTAAGGTGATTATGCACCTTCAAATAATTTTTGCACGTAATTTTTTTGCGTTTTTTCGAGGTTTTTTATGCTGTGTAAAAAACACCTATATCTCACTGTTTATTAAGCATTTTTTAGTACTCAGGCGGCTTGCGGGCGGGCGGGAGACAGGCCATTCAGGCCATACGAGTGATAAAAAATCGCGTTCCACTCTGCTTATTGGCGAAATTTTCAGCGGTAATTTTTTTCTGAAGCGAAAAAAAATCACTGCTCCGGCTCACAGGTCGGTCCGGGGCTAAAAATAAATCGATGGTGAATTTTTTGACCAAGGATTATGGTGACCCATTTTATGGGTTGCGGTTATCGTCAGCTCGCTAGGAGACACAGCATGCCAATCGATAAAACCGACTCGACCCAACGCGACTTTGAAGCTGACGTCGACAGCGACCGGATTGCCCTGGGTGAGGAAATTCGCAAACTGCGCAAGGCCCGGGCCAAAACACTCGCCGAAATTGCGGCCGCCACGGGGCGCTCGATCAGTTTTATCAGCCAGCTTGAGCGAGGCCGTGCAGAGATCCCCATTTCTGACCTGAAGCGTATTGCGTTTTCCCTCGGGGTACCGATGGACTGGTTCTTCCCGTCCAAGGAACAGCCATCAGATGAGGTAGGTCGTGTAGTCCGGGCCGGGTCACGGCGGCGCCTTGGCCCAGCCACCGGAGGCCTCACGGAGGAATCGCTATCGCCTGATGTTGGCGGCGAATTCGAGATGTTCCTGGCCACGATCAAACCAGGCACGACCTTCGAGGCACCCACTACGCGCGGCACTGTAGAGGAAGGTTTCGTCGTCAGTGGGCAGTTGAGCATCTGGATGGGCGATCACCAATTCGATGTCAAAGCCGGGGACAGCTTCAGGGTCAACGATGAGCCCTACCGCTGGGAAAACCCGGGTGAGAGCGAGACGGTGCTGGTCTGGGTCATTGCGCCCCCGACGTTCTGACTTGTAGGCTCTGTACGAAAAGCCTTGATACTTGTTCATGCTGCGTTGAAAACAGCCTCGGAATGCTCATGTACTCCAGTACACTCCGCTTCCTCGGCTGTTTTCGCCTTGCCTGACCTGCGTCTCAAGACTTTTCATACAGAGCCTAGTGCGATCCCTCTGCCACGCTGGCAGCGGGATCTACGCCACCCAGGGATGGATCACAGGCGCTTGAGCACCTGCCCAAGCTCGGCAAAGCGATACGACTCTGTCATCAGCCCATCGACCTTGAGCGCCGCTCGCTGCTGCAGAGCCTGCTCGCGCATGGCCTCGGTAATGTCGGCATTAAGCTCCAGCTGGCGCGGCATGAAGTCGGCATCGGTCTCTTTGACCGGCACCGCCGTCTCCACTAGCTGGGCAATGCTCTGTTCGGAAAGCGCTGTCGGGTTGATGACCCGCTGCACATCACGCTCGC
Organism: Pseudomonas sp. S37; assembly: GCF_016658545.1. Lineage (GTDB taxonomy): Bacteria > Pseudomonadota > Gammaproteobacteria > Pseudomonadales > Pseudomonadaceae > Aquipseudomonas. The sequence goes on from NZ_JACVZC010000163.1 coordinate 9,987, forward strand.
TACGCCGGTTGTTGCTTCTGATGCTGAAGTCGGGCGCAGCCACGCGCCCGGTCGGGCTGTACATCACGGCGGTGGCCAACCGGTCCAGCGCGCAATCCTCTTCTTTGCGCCGGTGGACGATCTCGCGCACAGGGCGTTCGGGCAGTGCCAGCCGGGTGATGCCGAAGTCGTTCAACACACCGAGGATCGCCTGCGGGTCGCTGGACACCTGCACTTCACGCCGTGGTGGCCAGAAGTCGAAATTGCCATGCCCACCCCACCAGCCACCGACGTGAATGGCGAACATCTCCGGGTAGACCTTGCGTTCGGTTCTGCGTACTGGCTTGGCATCGTAGAAGCACATGCAGGCCAGTTGAATAAGGTGGGTGGCGCCGAGGGCGGCCAAGGGTTCGTAGATCAACACGCCCAGGCGATCATGGGCGTTCCACTGTGCAAATACATCCTGGGCGGTGCCCGCGCGTCCGGCCAGCTCGACTTCGTAGAAATCGGTACTCAACGCATCGATGACATGCATGGTGCTTCCTCTTGAATGAATGTTCGCTTGGGGCCACCGCATCCGCACGCACGGTGTGGGAGCAGCTGTCTCGCTGATCCCTCGTGGCCAGCACTGGCCCTTGTAGGAGCGGCCTTGTGTCGCGATG
>NZ_JACVZC010000164.1 GCF_016658545.1 Pseudomonas sp. S37
TAGGAGCGGCTTTAGCCGCGAACACCGGCGCAGCCGGTGCCATGCACTGTGCTGGATTCTTCGCGGGTGAACCCGCCCCCACAGGATCACGCAACAGGAGGGCAAAGCCCTCCCCTGCACTGCTCAGCCCTTCTTCACCCTGAACCACGCCGCATACAACGCCGGCAGGAACAGTAAGGTCAGCACCGTGGCCACGATCAACCCCCCCATGATCGCCACCGCCATCGGCCCGTAGAACACGCTACGTGACAACGGGATCATTGCCAGCACCGCCGCCAGCGCGGTCAGCACAATCGGCCGGAAGCGCCGTACCGTGGCCTCGATGATCGCCTGCCAACGCTCCATCCCTGCGGCAATGTCCTGCTCGATCTGGTCCACCAGAATCACCGAGTTGCGCATGATCATCCCCGCCAGGGCAATGGTACCCAGCATCGCGACAAAGCCGAACGGCTGGCGGAACACCAGCAGGAACAGGGTCACGCCAATCAGCCCCAGCGGTGCGGTGAGGAACACCATCACCGTGCGCGAGAAGCTGCGCAGCTGGATCATCAGCAAACTCAGCACCACCACGATGAACAACGGCATGCCGGCATTCACCGACTTCTGCCCGCGCTCGGAGTCCTCCACCGTACCGCCCACTTCCAGCAGGTAGCCATCGGGCAGCTTGGCGCGAATGTCCCGCAGGGTCGGCTCGATCTGCTTCACCAGCGTCGCCGGCTGCTCCTTGTCGTAGATATCCGCACGCACGGTCACCGTCGGCAAGCGGTTGCGGTGCCAGATGATGCCTTCTTCAAAGCCGTACTCCAGGGTCGCCACCTGCGACAGCGCCACGCTTTGGCCGTTGTCGGTCGGCAACGCCAGGCTGCCGAGGTTGCCCAGCTCGCTGCGCTCCTGCTGGGTACCGCGCAGCAGGATTTCGATCAGCTCGTTGTCCTCGCGGTATTGGCTGACGGTGGTGCCGATCAGCGAACTTTGCAGGAAGCTCGACAAGTGCGCGGTACTCACGCCCAGCGCGCGGGCACGGTCCTGGTCGATCTCCAGGAACACCGCCTTGCTCGGCTCCTCCCAGTCCAGGTGCACGTTCACCACATGCGGGTTCTCGCGCACCTTGTCGGCCACTTCACGGGCCAGGGCACGGGCTTTTTCGATGTGCTCGCCGGTGACCCGGAACTGCACCGGGTAACCCACGGGCGGGCCGTTTTCCAGGCGGGTAACGCGGGCGCGCAAGTCGGGGAACTGCTGGTCAACGGTGTTGATCAGCCAGCTGCGCAGGCGCTCGCGGTCTTCCATCGACTTGGCCAGCACCACGAACTGGGCAAAGCTGGCCGCCGGCAGTTGCTGGTCCAGCGGCAGGTAGAAACGCGGCGAACCGGTGCCCACGTAGGCCACGTAGTTGTCGATGCCGTCCTGCTGCCTGAGCAGCGCTTCCAGTTGCTTGACCCGCTCGGCGGTATTGGCCAGCGAAGCGCCTTCGGCCAGTTTCAGGTCGACCATCAGCTCTGGCCGCCCAGAGGCCGGGAAGAACTGCTGGGGCACGAAGCGGAACAGCAAAATGCTGCCGACAAATGCGGCGATGGTCAGCAGGATCACCGTCTTGCGCCGCCGCACGCACCACTCCACCACCCGCCGTACGCGCTGGTAGAACGGCGTGGCGTACGGGTCTGGTGCGTGGCCATCCTTGCCATGGCGGGCGGCATGCAGCTTGGCCAGGTCCGGCAGCAGGCGTTCGCCCAAGTATGGCACGAAGACCACGGCCGCTACCCACGAGGTGAGCAAGGCGATGGTGACCACCTGGAAGATCGAACGGGTGTATTCACCGGTACTGGAAGCTGCAGTGGCAATCGGCAGGAAGCCTGCCGCAGTGATCAGGGTACCGGTGAGCATCGGGAACGCGGTACTGGTCCAGGCATAGCTGGCTGCCTTGAGGCGGTCGTAGCCCTGTTCCATCTTGATCGCCATCATTTCCACGGCAATGATCGCGTCGTCCACCAGCAGGCCCAGGGCCAGCACCAGTGCACCGAGCGATATCTTGTGCAGGCCGATGCCAAAGTAATGCATGGCGGCAAAGGTCATGGCCAGTACCAGCGGGATCGCCAGTGCCACCACCAGGCCGGTGCGCAGGCCCAGCGAGAAGAAGCTCACCAGCAACACGATGACCAGCGCCTCGACCAGTACCTGAACGAATTCGCCCACACCGGCCTTGACCGCCGCCGGCTGGTCCGAGACCTTGCGCAGCTCCATGCCGGCCGGCAGGTTGTGCGACAGGCGGTCGAACTCGCCTTCCAGGGCCTTGCCCAGCACCAGGATGTCGCCGCCATCCTTCATCGACACCGCCAGGCCAATGGCATCTTCGCCCATGAAGCGCATACGCGGTGCGGGTGGGTCGTTGAAGCCACGGTGCACGTCGGCGACATCACCGATACGGAAGGTGCGGTCACCCACGCGAATGGGGAACTGGCGAATCTGCTCGACACTGTCGAAGCGACCGCTCACGCGCAGTTGCAGGCGCTCGCTGGGGGTTTCGAAGAAGCCGGCGGTGCTTACCGCGTTCTGCTCCTGCAGGGCCTGCTGCACCGCCTCCAGCGGCACACCGAGGGTGGCCAGCTTGAGGTTGGACAGCTCGATCCACACCTTCTCGTCCTGCAGGCCGATCAGCTCGACCTTGCCCACGTCCTTGACCCGCTGCAGCTGGATCTGGATACGGTCGGCGTAATCCTTGAGCACGGCATAGTCGAAACCTTCGCCGGTCAGCGCATAGATATTGCCAAAGGTGGTGCCGAACTCGTCGTTGAAGAACGGCCCCTGGATCTCTGGCGGCAAGGTGTGGCGGATGTCCGCGACCTTCTTGCGGATCTGGTACCACAGCTCGGGGATGTCCTTGGAATGCAGCGAGTCGCGGGCCATGAAAGTGACCTGCGATTCGCCGGGGCGGGAGAACGAGACGATCTTCTCGTACTCGCCGGTTTCCATCAGCTTTTTCTCGATGCGCTCGGTCACCTGGCGCGACACTTCCTCGGCAGTCGCACCCGGCCACAGGGTGCGGATGACCATGGCCTTGAAGGTGAATGGCGGGTCCTCGCTCTGGCCGAGCTTGGTGTAGGACATGGCGCCAATGGCTGCCAGCAAAATCATCAGGAACAGGACGATCTGGCGGTTGCGCAGCGCCCAGGCAGAAAGGTTGAAACCCATCGGGACTTACTCCTTGGCCGTCAGGTTCACGACACGGTTGCTGCGGTCCACGGGGCGTATTTCCTGGCCCTCGCGCAACACATGGCCCCCGGCGGCAACCACCCAGTCGCCCGGGGCCAGGCCCTCGAGTACCGGCACGCTTTCGCTGCCATATGCACCCAGGCGCACCACGGCCCGCTCCAGGCGGCTGTCCTTGTTCACCCGCCAGACATAGGCCTGGCCGTTTTCTGCCGTGATGGCCGACAGCGGCACCGCCAACGGGATCAGCCCTTCATGGGCAATGAACACCCGGGCGCTCTGGCCCAGTTCGGCCGGTGTGGCTGCTGTAGTGAAGGCGATGCGCGCCGCGAACGTGCGCGAGCGCGGGTCGGCGGCCGGCGACAGCTCGCGGATACGCCCCTGGAAGCGCTCCTGCGGGTGCGACCACAGCTCCACGCTCACCGCCTGGCCCACGGCGAAGCGGGCGAACTGTTGCTCCGGCAAGCTGATGGCAACTTCCCGTTCGCCATCGGCAGCCAGGGTGAACACGGTCTGCCCGGCGGCGACCACCTGGCCCACTTCCACCTGGCGCTTGGCAATCACCCCGGCCTGCGGTGCGCGCAGCACGGCATATTCGGCCTGGTTGCCGGCCACGTCGAATTCGGCCTTGGCCTGCTTCAGGCGGGCAAGGCCTGCACGGTAGAGGTTTTCGGCATTGTCGTACTGGGAGTGGCTGACCATCTGCCGGTCCAGCAGCTTCTGGTAGCGGTCGCGCTCGGCGCGCACCAGCGACAGGTTGGCCTCGGCGGCGGCCATCTGGGCACGGTTGGCTTCCAGTTGCAGGCGCACGTCCTGTGGGTCCAGCTCGGCCAGCGGCTGGTCAGCCTTGACCCGCTGCCCCTCCTCGACCAGGCGCTTGCTGACCTTGCCGCCAATGCGGAACGCCAGCTCCGGCTCGAAACGCGCGCGCACTTCACCGGGGTAGCTGTCGGCAGCGGCGGCGGCCGGCTGCGGCTGCACCACCAGCGCCGGGCGTGGCGCGGCAGGCGGGGCGGCTTCCTGGCCGCACGCCGCCAGAAGCAGGGCAGCGGCGGCAGGCAAAGCGATGGACAAGGCATGGCGCAACATGATGAATCCTTTCGCGGAGGGCACTTCGAATATTTGTACTGGCGGGTATATTAAGTCAGGTTACCGATGCCGGGAAGTGTGTGCGGGGTGGTTTTTGCAGGGGCATGGGTTGGGGCCGTGGTGCCCGACCCGTTAAGATGGTGATTCTTCAACCAGATGCAGACCACAATGTCCAACGACGCACCCATCGGCCCGGGCCGGCCCAAGGACCTGGCCAAGCGCGAGGCGATTCTCGAAGCGGCCAAGTCGCTGTTCTTAAGCCTTGGCTACGCCAACACCAGCATGGATGCGGTCGCTGCGGCGGCAGGTGTTTCAAAGCTCACCGTGTACAGCCACTTCACCGACAAGCAGACGCTGTTCTGCTCCGCAGTAATGGCCACTTGTCAGCTGCAACTGCCCGACTTGCTGTTCGAGTACCCCGAAGGGGCGCCGGTGGAAGATGTGTTGCTGACCATCGCCCGCGGCTTCCAGGCGCTGATCAGCAGCGACGAAGCGGTCAAGCTCAGCCGCCTGATCATGGCCCAGGGCAGCCTGGACCCGAGTTTTGGCGAGTATTTCTACGAGGCCGGGCCCAAGCGCGTGCTGGCCGGGATGGAAGCGCTGCTGCGCGGGGCGGATGAGCGTGGGTTGCTGCGTATCGACAACCCGCTGCGGGCGGCGGAGCACTTCTTCTGCCTCGTGAAAGGTGCACCGGATTACCGGTTGTTACTGGGCTGTGCGGGGCCACTGGAGGGGGATGAGGCCGCGGCGCATGTGCGCGAGGTGGTGGAGTTGTTCATCCGGGCGTTCAAGGCCTGAGTCAGCCTGTGCTGGCCTCTTCGCGGCTAAAGCCGCTCCCACAGATACCGTACAGTGCTTGAAACCTGTGATATCCCTGTGGGAGCGGCTTTAGCCGCGAAGGGGCCGGTACAGCCGGTCAAGCCTTCAGGGCCTTCTCCCACAGGTACCGTACAGTGCTTGAAACCTGCGATATCCCTGTGGGAGCGGCTTTAGCCGCGAAGGGGCCGGTACAGCCGGTCAAGCCTTCAGGGCCTTCTCCCACAGGTACCGTACAGTGCTTGAAACCTGCGATATCCCTGTGGGAGCGGCTTTAGCCGCGAAGGGGCCGGTACAGCCGATCAGGCCTTCAGGGCCTTCTTCGGATAAATGTCATACCGGCTCGACTTGCCCTCCAGGCTATGGCTCGGCTTCGGCCCTTCGATAATCGGCGCCCTGCGCGGCCGCTTCACCACCACCCGGTGGCTGGCCAGCGCCAGGGCGGCTTCGAGCAGGGCCGGGGCGTCCAGGTCATCACCGACCAAGGGCCGGAACACGCGCATTTCCTTTTTCACCAGCGCGCTCTTGTCGCGGTGCGGGAACATCGGGTCGAGGTAGATCACTTGCGGCGCCTCACCTTCCCAACTGCGCATGCGTTCGATGGCATTGCCGGTCAGCAGGCGCATGCGAGCCACAATCGGCCCCACTTCTTCATCCAGCCGGGCGCGCCCCAGGCCGTCCTCCAGCAGCGCGGCAATCAGCGGCTGGCGCTCGATCAGGGTCATCTGGCAGCCCAGGCTGGCCAGCACGAACGCGTCCTTGCCCAGCCCTGCCGTGGCATCCAGCACTTGCGGCCGCACGCCTTGGGCAATACCCACGGCCTTGGCAATCATCTGCCCGTTGCCACCGCCAAACTGGCGCCGATGCGCAGCCTGCCCTTCGACAAAGTCCACGCGCACCGGCCCCGGTGCCTGCGGGCCCAATTGCTGGATCTGCAAGCCATCAACGCCCACCTGCACGGCAAACCCGGCATCATCGTCCTGCAATGGCAGCGCCAGGCGCTCGGCCCACGCGGCGGCCTGCGCCTCGAATTCAGCCGACAGCGCCTCGACCCGGATACCTGTGCCCTGCTCTTCCATCTTTCACACCTAGAAATTGAACCCAGCCCCTCATGTAACGGCCATCAGGGCCGATACAGGCAATATCCCGCTATTCTGCCAGAGCACAACGCGCGCGACTGCCATGTCAGACACTCTTCCCATCGGCTTGACCTATTTGTCGCCAGTCGGCAACTACAGTCAGCACAACACCCAGGCACTCGGGGGCGTCAGCCACCTGTGGCAGGATTTTTTTGCCCGGGCCGTGGCCGAGCAGCAGGAAGAGCCGGTAGACAGCATGAGCCAGTCGTTCGTGCAGTACGACCAGGACAGCGGCGAACCGATCGGCGGCGCCCGCGCGCTGGCCATGATCGACGCGCAACGCGCCTGCCCGGTGCAGGACACCGTAGTAGCGCCGCCCGAGCCGCTGTTCCTGCCCAAGGCTGAACTGGAAGCCAAGTTCCTGCCGCCGGCCCCGGAGCCGTTCAGCGCCATGGAACTGATCGAGCAGCAACGCCAGCTGGACATCAACAACAGCTGGCTGCGCCCGGTGGTGATGAGCCAGGGCCAGCCGATCGCCGAGCCGGGCCCGGGCCCCACCCCGCGCTCGCTGTTCCTGCCCATCGCCGAGTTTGAGACCAACTTGCTGGACCCGGCCCCGGAACCATTCGACGACGCCACTCTGGCCAAGCAGCAGAACGATCTGGAGTTCGACACCCACTGGGCACGCCCGGTGGTGCTGAACAACGTACGCGCCTACGCCTGAGGCTAGCGACAGACCTGCCAGCGCCCCATGTCGAGATGAAAGTGGTTGTGGTGCGCGGCGTTGTAGTCCGGCCCCAATACCGTGCTGAAGCTTTCGCAGGCCGCTTGCTGCACCTCACGCAGAAACTCCGCCTTCTGTCCGCCCGCCTGCCAGTCACGCGCCAATACGATGTGCTGGCCGTCCTGCAGGCGAAAACCGCTGATGTCCAAGGCATTGGCCGTTGCGTGCTGGCTCAGGCGCCCCTGCTTGCGGTGGTAGACGTTGCGACAGGCAAAGCTGCCCAGGTGATCGACCTGCGTCACCCGCTGGCCCAGCACCCGCTGCGCGACTGGCTGCAAGCCATGGTTTTCGAACAACGCATAAGCCACCGCCAACGGGCAACTTGCCAGAAAGCTGCTGCTGAGCCGCGCCTGGCCACTTTCGATACGCCATACATTTTGCAACGGGCAATTGGCCGAGGCCGGGCTGTCAGCCTGTGCGCGGTAGCGTAGCTGGCTGGTTTCCAGGGCCTGGCGGCACAACCCCGGGTCATCGCGCAGGCGCGACAGTTTGTAGGACGTCAGCAGGTTGGGCGGTTGGCGCACGTCCAACGGCGCCCACGGGTTCCACGCTGCGGGCAGGCGCCAGCCGAAGTGCCAGGCCAGGCCAGCCACCAACAGCAGGCCGGCTAGCAGCACCAGCGCCACCCGCATCAGCGGCGGAACAGGTCGTTGAGTTGGGCGAACGGCAATGCCTGCTCGCCGTAGCCAAAGGTGCCCTCATCACGAATTTCCAGCGCGGCCCGGTGCAAGGCCCCCAGTGCCGCACGGGCCAGCGACGAGCCGACACTGATGCGGCGTACGCCCAGGTCCTGCAGCTGGTTGACGCTCAGCGGCACGCCGGCCATGCCCATCAGCACATTGACTGGCCGCGGTGCGACAGCCTGCACCACCGCGCGGATTTCCTCGGCAGTGCGAAGCCCGGGGGCATACAGCACGTCAGCGCCAGCCTCGGCATAGGCTTGCAGGCGCAGGATGGTGTCATCCAGGTCCATGCGCCCGTGCAGCAGGTTTTCTGCGCGGGCGCACAGGGTGAACGGAAACGGCAGGCTACGGGCAGCCTGCACGGCGGCGCGCACGCGCTCCACAGCCAGGCCAAAATCATAGATAGGCGCATCGCTGCGGCCGCTGGCGTCTTCGATGGAACCGCCCACCAGGCCGACTTCGGCCGCACGCAAGATGGTCTGCGCGCAGTCTTCCGGCAGGTCGCCAAAGCCGTTTTCCAGGTCGGCCGCCACCGGCAACGGCGTGGCATCGACAATCTCACCGGCATTGTCCAGGGTGTCATCCAGGCTCAAGGCGCCCTCAGCGTCCGGGCGGCCCAGGCTGAAGGCCAGGCCGGCGCTGGTGGTGGCCAGCGCTTCAAAGCCCAGGCTGGCCAGCAGCTTGGCGGAACCGGCATCCCATGGGTTGGGGATGACGAACGCACCGTCACGCTCATGCAAGGCCTTGAAGGCTTCGGCTCGCAGGGTTTGCACATCCATGGTCACAATCTCCGGCAGGGTCAGGGAGTGGTCAGAGTAGCCCCAGTTGTTCGACCTCGCGGGCGCGCGGCAATTCCGGCAAAGGTGCCAGCCCCGGCAACCGCGCCATCAGCCGCTGGTGAAAACGCTGGGCGAGTGCCGCTGCCAGGCGGTTGTCCGAGGTATGCAGGAAGATGTAGGGGCTGCGACCTTCCTCGATCCAGCCGGCCACCTTATCCACCCAAGGGGTGAGAAACGCCTCGTTGGCGTCCAGTTCGGGATGACCGATGAAGCGCACCTGCGGGTGCTGGCTGAAGGCTGCGGGGCGCGGCGGTACCTTGGGCTTCTTCGATTGCGCGTGCAGCACGGCAGGGTCGCGTGAGGTGCAGCTGAACAGCGCGCGCGGGTCGAGGCAGATGCGCTCGACGCCGCGCTCGTGCAACAGGCGGTTGAGCAAGCGCTCTTCTTCCCCCTTGGCGAAAAACGCCTGGTTGCGCACTTCCACGGCCACCGGCACGGCTATCTGATCTAGAAAATGGCAAAGCTCGCCCAGGCGTGCGGGGCCGAACTGGGCCGGCAACTGCAGCCAGTACGGCGACACGCGCTGGCCCAGTGGGGCCATCAGGCGGGTAAAGTCAAAGGCAGGCTCAAGTTGATCGCGCAGGTCGCCTTCGTGGCTGATATCGCGGGGGAACTTGGCGGTGAAACGAAAATGCCCGGGCATCACCTGCGCCCAGCGGGCGATGGTGCCTGCCGCGGGCCGTGCATAGAACGTGGTGTTGCCCTCGACCGCATTGAACACCTGGCTGTAGAAGCCCAGCATCTGGCCGGTGGTGGCGTCGGCGGGGTAAAGGTAGTCGCGCCAGGCGTTTTCACTCCATGACGGGCAACCGAGAAAGTAAGGCAATGGTGATGGACTCATCCATCAAATGTACAGGTCGAGCCCCAGTACTTCCATGTCCCAGTCGGTAAAACCGGCGGTACTCAGGTAGCTGGCCAGTGCGTTGGCGGTGCGCCGGTCCCGGGCGCGGGGGAACACCATGTCCTGCTGGCGGGCTGGCAGGCCACCGCTGCGACGGGGGGCGGTGGCTTGCTGCGGAGCAGCTTCGGTTTCTTCGATCAGCTCGGCGTCATCGATGGCCTCGTCACGCACCGCTGCCTTGCGCGGGGCGCGCTTGATCGGGTAGGACTGCGATGAGAAACCGTCGATACGCATGGCATGAGCACTCAGGACCAATGATGGCAATTTAGCAGCATCAGGGTTCCGTCGCTAATGCTTAAGTGATAACTGGACCACAGATCGCACAGAAGGTTTTGGTTGCGCCAACGCTAACCGACGAACAGCACTCAGTGCTTCTTGGGCGTAGCAACATTATCGCGCAGGTAGACCGGTTGCGCCTGCTCGGCGGCGATTGCCTCGCCGCGTGCCCAGGCGAAGCTGGCCAGGCTGAGTACGTCCAGCGCGTTGGGCAAGGCGCTGGCATTGCTCGCCGCGACCTGCACCGCCAGGCGCTCGGCGTAGCCCCAGCCGGTACCGGCGCCGAACCACTCGCCATTGCTACCTTCGGGTAGTGCTACCTGCTCGGGTGGCAATACTGCCTCGCGGCCGACCAGGCGCATTTCGCCGGCCGTGGCCTGGTAGCAGCCCCAGTACACTTCATCCATGCGTGCATCGATGGCTGCTGCCACCTGCTGCGCACCGTGTTCGCGCAACGCGCCCTGTGCCAGCGCGGCCAGGTTGGAGACCGGCAGCACCGGGCGTTCAAGAGCGAAGGCCAGGCCCTGGACAACACCGATGGCGATACGCACACCGGTGAACGCGCCCGGGCCACGGCCAAAAGCGATGGCATCCAGTGCATTCAGCGCCACGCCGGCGTCGGCCAGCAGCTGCTTGATCATCGGCAGCAGCTTCTGGGCATGCATGCGCGGGATCACCTCGTAATGGCTGGTTACCTTGCCGTCATGCAACAGCGCGACGGAACAGGCTTCGGTGGCGGTATCCAGGGCCAGCAGGGTGGTCATCGAACGGGTATCCAGGTGCGAATGAAAAGAGCGGCAGTATAGAGCAGCGGGGGCGTTGTGTCCCGAAGGGGGCGCTGTGCGGGCAATGCTCTCGGCCTGACGCGATCCCTGTAGGAGCGGCCTTGCGTCGCGATGGGCCGCAAAGCGGCCCCAAAAT
>NZ_JACVZC010000165.1 GCF_016658545.1 Pseudomonas sp. S37
CCTCCCCCACCGCCTTCCCCGCAGCCGTACTTCATATCGCCTGACTTCAGCCGGGCGCGCTTACCTGCGCGCTCGCCGTCAGCCATGACCTTTGCGTGGAAGACCTACCAACATGCTTCGCAATACCTCACTGGTGCTCCTCATGAGCACCTGCAGCCTTGCCTGGGCGGACAACGCCGCCGTGGAACTCAGCGCCACCACCATCGACGGCGAGCGCGAAAACGCCAGCGGCGTGCAACTGGACGAGCCGATCCGCACCGGCTCGCGCCTGGGCCTTACCGCGCGGGAAACACCCGCCTCGGTCAGCGTTTCCGACCGCCGCCTGATCGAAGAGCGCGGCGCCAAAGACAGCCAGGACGTGATCAACGCCATGACCGGCGTCAACGCCTCGGCCAACCCCGGCTTTGGCGGCTTCGTCGCCTACCGCGGCTTCACCCAGAACCAGGTCACCCAGCTGTACAACGGCATCAACCTGGGCTACAGCAGCGCCACCCGGCCGGTGGATGCCTGGGTGCTCGACCGTGTCGAACTGATCGGTGGGCCGTCCTCGTTCCTGCATGGTGCAGGCGCCGTGGGCGGTTCGATCAACTACATCACCAAGCTGGCCAGCCGCGACGCGCAAATCATTGACGGGCGTATCCGCTATGGCAGTTTCGACGACAGCGAAGTGGCCTTCGGCATCAACCAGGCACTGGCCAGCAACCCCGCCGATGCCCGCCACTTCATGCGCCTGGATTTCAGTCGCGGGCACAGCAACGGCTATGTCGACCGCAACGAGCGCAACACCGACAGCCTGGCCTTCTCGCTGCTCAGCGACCTGGCGCCCAACCTGACCCACACCCTGGCGCTGGAATACCAGGAGGACCGTGAAGACAGCCCTTACTGGGGCTCACCTATCCTGCCCGGGCGCAGTACGATGAAAATCGACAAGAGCCGCCGCTTCGAAAACTACAACGTCGGCGATGGCCGTTATGAGCAACGGGTGCGCTGGCTGCGTTCGATCCTCGACTACCAGATCAGCGACAGCACCAACGTGCAGAACACCCTCTACCACTACAACGCCCAGCGCGATTACCGCAACCTCGAACGCTACGCCTACACCGGCAATGGCCAGGTACAGCGCAGCAGCCCCTACCTGCAGCGCCACGACCAGAACCTGCTGGGCGACCGCATCGAACTGCGCCATGACAACCAGCTGTTGGGCCTGGCCAGCCAATGGTCGCTGGGGCTGGAGTACTCGCGCATGCGCCAGACACTCTACCCCACCTCCAGCAGCTGGACCGACGTGGTGGATGCCGAGCACTTCGACCCTGGCAGCTTCGATGACATCCCCGGGGTGAATGCCGGCGTGACCAAGCAACGCCGCCACGAGGTGAGCAACCGCGCAGTGTTTGCCGAAAACCGCCTGCAACTCACCGAGCGCCTGGCCCTGCTGACGGCCCTGCGTTACGACTACCTGGACATGGAGGTGACCAACTACGGCGCGGTGACGCCGACCTCGCCGGCGTATTTCGAACGGCGCTGGGAACCGCTGTCCGGGCGCATCGGCCTGACCTATGCGCTGACACCTTCGGCCAGCGTCTACGCGCAGTACAGTTCCTCCGCCGACTTGCCGGCCGGGTCGCTGGCAGCGGCGACCTACTCCAACGTCGGCCTGTTCGACCTGTCCAAGGGCGAGCAATGGGAGGTGGGCAGCAAGTTCGACTTTCTCGACGGCCGCGGCGCGGCCACGCTGGCGCTGTACCAGATCGTGCGCAAGGACTTTGCCGTGCGCGATTCGAACGATGCCAACCTGACCGTACAGGCCGGGCAGCAGACCTCACGCGGTGTCGAGCTGTCCGGGCGTTTGCAGGTAACGCCAAAACTGCTGGCCGAGGCCAACTACGCCTACGTCGATGCCCATTACGATGAGTTCAACGAAGCGGTCAACGGCGTGTCGGTATCGCGCAAGGGCAATGCGCCGGTGAACGTACCGGCCAATGTTGCCAACCTGTGGCTGACCTACAGCCTGTCGCCGGCCTGGTCGGTGGGCGCGGACGGGCGCTACGTGGGCTCGGTGTATGCCGACAATGCCAACAGCCTCAAGGCCCCGGCCTACACCCTGTTTGGCGCGTTTGCCCGTTATCGGCTGGATGAACACACCACCTTGACCGGGCGGGTGCGCAACCTGACTGACGAGGTGTATGCCAAGCAGGCTTACAACAGCCAGTACTACATGGGGCCGCCGCGTACTTTCGAACTGGCGGTGGACATGCGGTTCTGACGGCTCTGCATAATAATCCCTGCCAGCGCTCCCACAATTCTCCACACAAACCACACACAATTCCGGGCCAGCTGAATGTTAATATTCGTTCTCATTCAGCCCGGCACGAAGCCGGCGCTCACCGCAAGGAAGTTTCTGTGTTCAGATGGTTTTCTCCAACAGTCGCAACTGTTGCGCTAATCGCTCTGGCGGGTTGCCAAAGCCGACCTGCCTCCGAGGCGGACAAGCAGGCGTTCAAGACATTCGTCAGCGACATGCAACAGGTACTGAAGCTGGGCATTGCCACCGCGGATACTGGCAAACAGGTCGGCGTGGTCATGCTGAATGTCAAACTCGACCAGCACTCCGCCCCCGTCAGTTGCAAAGCCAGCAAGGCGCCCATGAAATACGAAATGATGTTGCCCGCCGATCAGGTCCGCTCGGACTTCAAGGCGTTGGCCAGCATGGTCGAGGCGCAATGCTGGAAGACAATCTATCCCGTGGTGCCCAAGTCGATACGCGACGAGGACGGCACGGTGGAAGTACGTGCGCCGCTGTTCGTGGACCTGCCCGCTGCCGCCCAGGCGCCGGATACCCCACGGCGTCAGGCCAATGCACAACGTGAATTTTTCTGGCAGCACCTGTTCCGCGATCAGCCGGTAAACAGTATCGGCAGGGCCTCGCTGTACTATGAGGCGAATGCGCAAGGCAAGGTGCAAGGCTGCCTGGTGCAAATCTATCCCCACCCCAACCGGCCGGATGACTTTCGCCTCGATGGGAAGCTGCAGGCCGAACTCAACAGCCGCTGCATGGCGCTTGACCTGAGCAACCTGCCGGGCTTCAAGGCTGACATGCACGGCAAGGCCGAAGGCTACAGCGAACTGGAGTACGCCCCCTGGAAGGTCGGCCGCCTGTAAACCGTTACTGCGGTTGAATCAGGTATCCCGAGGTCGCCCTCGACAAAGCGCCTGGTAGCGCCCGGTTATCTACTGGCAAGCACAACAATGATGGCGCGGCCCGACCGCGCCACTCTCATCATGGCTGCCAATGGAACCGGAGCACCCGCATGCCCACACCTCATGAGGTGTCCCCCGCCACCCTGCGCCGGGTGATCGCCGCCTCGGCCATCGGCAACTTCGTCGAATGGTTCGACTTCGCCGTCTACGGCTTTCTCGCCACGCTGATCGCCAGCCAGTTCTTTGCCAGCGAAGACGCCAGCGTGGCCTTGCTCAAGACCTTTGCCGTGTTCGCCGTGGCCTTCGCCCTGCGCCCGTTGGGCGGCATCGTGTTCGGCGCCCTCGGCGACCGCCTGGGGCGCAAGCGCATCCTGTCGCTGACCATTTTGCTGATGGCCGGCTCCACCACCCTGATCGGCCTGTTGCCGACCTACGCCAGCATCGGCCTCGCCGCCCCGGCGCTGCTGACGTTGGCGCGCTGCCTGCAGGGCTTTTCTGCCGGCGGCGAATATGCCGGTGCCTGCGCCTACCTGATGGAGCACGCGCCCAATGACAAACGGGCCTTCTATGGCAGCTTCGTGCCGGTTTCGACCTTTTCCGCGTTTGCCTGTGCAGCGGTAATTGCCTACGGCCTGGAAGCCAGCCTGTCGACCGAGGCAATGAATGCCTGGGGCTGGCGCATACCGTTCCTGATTGCCGCACCGTTGGGGCTGGTCGGCCTGTACCTGCGCTGGCGCATGGAGGAAACCCCGGCGTTTCGCGAAGCCGTGGCCCAAGGCAAGGAGCACGAGCATTCGCCGCTCAAGGACACCCTGCGCCACCATGGCCGGGCGATTCGCAACCTGGGTGCGTTCATTTCGCTGACTGCGTTGTCGTTCTACATGTTCACCACCTACTTCGCCACCTACCTGCAACTGGTCGGCAACCTGACCCGTGCGCAGTCGCTGCTGGTAACCACCTTGGCCCTGCTGTTCGCCGCCGTCGGCTGCCCGCTGGCCGGGGCATTCTCGGACCGGGTCGGGCGACGCAAGACCATCGGCTTTACCTGCCTGTGGGTGATGCTGTGCGTGTTCCCGGCGTACTGGCTGGCCAGCTCGGGCTCGATGGCGGGCGCACTGCTGGGGGTTATCCTGCTGGCGGTGGGGGCGTTGTGCAGTGGTGTGGTGACGGCGGCGCTGCTGTCGGAGAGCTTCCCTACCCGCACCCGCTATACCGCTTCGGCGATCACCTACAACGTGGCGTATACGCTGTTCGGTGGTACCGCACCGTTGGTGGCGACCTGGCTGATCGGGCAGACCGGCAGCAGCCTGGCACCGGCGTTCTACCTGGTGGTGATTGCGCTGGTGGCGTTGGTGGGTGGGTTGGCGTTGCCGGAGACATCGCGGATTTCGCTGCATGATGAGGCGGGCGTTGAGAGCATCGGCCAGGGCGTTCATCGCTCGGTCTGAAAGCCTGGGGCTGCCTTGCAGCCCATCGCCGGCAACAGGGCCGGAACTGACCACCTGTGCGTGAAGTCAGTCCATGTATGCGCACGCCCCTGAGAACCTACATCGCCCTCGCCATCCTGGCCTTGATCGCCGCTGCGGCCCTGCTCGGCTCGCCATGGATGAACCAGCGTTTCCACATGCCCGCCGAAAAACCCCAGGCGCAACAACGCGAAACGGCCGGGTCCCCAAGGGAGCCGGCCGTTTCCACACACCAATAGCGCTTGGTGCTTAGTGCTGCTTGCTGGCAGAGCGGATCTGGTGCACCACACCCATCGCCACCACGATTGCCGCGGCGATACCGGTGGAGATTACCAGGATCTGGTAGTCAGGCATGAAGGCCATGGTCACCAGGGCCGCCACGATGAACGCGATCACCAGGTAGGTCAGCCATGGGAACAACCACATCTTCAGGCGCACTTCCTTGCCTTCGGCGATCAGCTTGCGGCGCATGCGCAGCTGCGAGAAGGCAATTACCAGGTACACCAGCAAGGCAATCATGCCAGTGGTGTTCATCAGGGTGTCCAGCACGTCTTTCGGGCGCAGGGTTTCGCTGAAGTTGATCAGCGCGCACACCACGGCCACGGCGCACGAGCCCATGATCGCGTACACCGGTACACCGGTGCCGGCACGGGTGATCTTGAAGAACGACGGCGCGTCGCCACGCTGGGCCAGGGAGAACAGCATGCGCGAAGCGGTGTAGTGGCCCGAGATCAGGCAGCTGCTCACCGAGGTCAGCACCACGAAGTTCATCAGCAGCTCGGCATATGGCACGCCCAGCAGCTCCAGGGTACGGCGGTAGGCGCCATACCCGGAAACGCCCAGGTGCGGGTCGTTCCACGGTACCAGGCAGACGATCAGGAAGATCGAGCCGACGTAGAACAGGCACACACGCCAGACCACCGAGTTGGTCGCCTTGACGATCTGCGCAGCGGGGTCTTTGGCTTCGGAAGCAGCGATGGTGACGATTTCGGCACCGAGGAAGGCGAACATCACCCCGAGCAAGGCACCCACCACAGTGGTGATGCCATTGGGCATGAAGCCCTCGGCGGTGAGGTGGCTGATGCCACGCACTTCACCGAACTGCCACACGTTCATGACCGCAGCGGTACACACGATCAGGAAACAGACGATCGCGATCACCTTGATCAAGGCGAACCAGAACTCGAACTCACCGTAGTGCTTGACGTTGAAGAAGTTGACGGTAATCAGCAACAGGGTCGTGGCCAGCACGAACACGTTGACGCTCACATCAGGGAAGAAACCGTGCAGGATCTTGCCCGCCACATAAGCTTCCCAGGCCATCAGGATGACCCAGTACCACCAGTACAGCCAGCCGATGGTGAAACCGGCCCAACGGCCAATGGCGCGGTCGGCGTAGGTGGAGAACGAGCCGGTGTCGGGCGAGGAAGTCGCCATTTCACCCAGCATGCGCATGATCAGCACCACCAGGATGCCGCCTGCCAGGTAGGCCAGGACAGCGGCTGGGCCGGCGCTGTGGATCACGCTGCCGGAACCGACGAACAAGGCGCCGCCAATAACCCCGGCGATCGACATCATCGTCAGGTGGCGCGACTTCAGCGAGGCACTGAGCTTGCTCTCGTGCCCGCTTTTCGCGGTGGTGGTTGTGGATGTTGCGTCCATCAGTTGTGTACCCCGTGCTTCTTTTTATCCAAGGAAAACCGTGAAACCCCGATGGCTGGCGGTTTCACCTGTACATCAGTGCTAATGCGGGCAGGATGGTGTGAGCAAACACACGCAGGCCCTCCATGGCGGCCTGCTGACGCGCCCGAAGGTTTGCCCTTCGAACGAACTGAACATGCTTTATGTGGCGATATCCGACACCTAATGTAAAAATGTCCGACGCAGAGAGCCATGCACAGTGGCATGAATCTCGCACTGCACTGTACAGGTCGCCCATGCAGTACACCCTGCAAACGCCAGGCGATACGCACCCTGAAGGCCCCGAATGTTCGAACTACATCCAGACTCCTCGACCCCGTTGGTGAACCAGATCATCGACGGGCTGCGCGAGGCGATCGACAACCAGACCCTCAAGCCTGGCGCCAAGGTCCCGTCGATCCGCGCCTTTGCCGCGAGCTATTCGGTGAGTACCTTCACCGTGGTCGAGGCCTACGACCGCCTGGTCGCCCAAGGCCTGCTGGTAAGCCGGGGCAATGCGGGGTTCTTCGTCAACCGGGCCGCGGGCGAGCTGCTGGAACAGCACAACGCCGAGGCCGACACTACCCGACCAACGTTCAACTCCGAATGGTACCTGCAGCAGATCTTCGAGATCCGCCAGTTGCCGTTCAAGCCGGGCTGCGGCTGGCTGCCCAACGACTGGATGTACGAAGAAGGCCTGCGCCGCGGCTTGCGCCAGGTGGCCGGCAGCCCGCTGGAACTGTCGGGCTACGGCGACCCCATGGGCCTGCTGGAGCTGCGTGCCCTGACCGCGCAGAACCTGCAGCAGGAACTGTCGATCGTCGCCAACCCGGCGCAACTGATGCTGACCCATGGCGCCAGCCAGGCTTTGGACCTGGCCGCCCGCACACTGGTGCGCCCGGGCGATGTGGTGCTGGTGGACGACCCGGGTTACCCCAACCTGATGAGCATCCTGCGCACCCAGGGTGCGACCCTGATCGGCGTGCCGCGCACCCCGGCCGGCTACGACCTGAACCAGCTGGAGCAACTGCTCACCCACCACCGCCCGACGGCCTTCTTCACCCAGCCGCACCTGCACAGCCCGACCTGCTCACGCACCCCACTGCCGCAACTGCACCGCCTGCTTCAATTGGCCACCCAGCACGGCTTCCGCCTGGTGGAGAACAACCTCTACGCCGACATGGTCGCCGAGCCGCAACCCTGCCTGGCCAGCCTCGACCACCTGCAGCAAGTGGTATACGTGGGCAGTTACTCGAAAAGCATTTCGCCCAATGTGCGGGTCGGCTACATGCTGGCCAACCCCGAGCTGATGCAAAAGTTGCTGCACCTGAAGATGCGCTCGGGCCTGACCACCTCGCAAGTGATGGAACGCGTGGTGTATGCCGCGATCATCGACGGCCGCTGGCGCAAGCACCTCAAGCGCCTGCGCCAACGGCTGGCCGAGGCGCACCAGGAGGTTGGCCGGCATCTGCATCGATTAGGCTTCGAACTGTTCATCGAGTCGGACGAAGGCATGTACATCTGGACCCGCCACCCGGCGATCCCGGACAGCGCGGCGTTGCTGGACGACGCGCTGGAGAAAGGCATCATGCTCGGGCCTGGGCAGTTGTTCATGGTGGATGCCAAGGCGACCGGGTGGATGCGGTTCAATGTGGCGTTCAGTACCGATCCGGCGATGTGGGAATTGCTGGAGAAAGTGCTCGTGAAGCATGTGCGGCGGGGCGGGGTGTAGGAATGGCAAGCGTGCTCACCCTGGCATCGAGTGCCCGCGAGTTCAGGCACTGCACCGCATCCTACCCCCGGCCCTTATGCCACTGAATCGACTGTTGAAAAGGCGGAAACGGAATCGGCCACTTCGCGCCTAACGCCGACCCCGTTATTTATTGGGGGCATTCAGGACCTTCAGAACGTCCTTGACGATCAGGGTCTTGTCTCTGCTTTTATCCTCAAGGATAGCTTTTAACAGAAGTGCATTGGTATCTGCGGAGTAGGCGATAATCTTGGCGGAGTGCGCGGTAGATTGTGCGGAGCTTGGGGAGCGCGCGATTTCCGTTGCTAACTCGCAGAGATATTCCAAGTTGCCTGCAATGAATGTCATGGCTTCCTTATGTGAAGTTTTGCCATTGCCATCAAGATCCAACTTCTTGAGGATATTTGCTACAACCGCAGCGTTCGGATCAGCTGGCGCGGCCTTCTGAGCTGCCTGAGGTGTAGCTTTACGGCTTTCATTGTCCATATCAAAAGCTCCTGGATAACTGGATTCGTTTGAACTGCACCACCAGATTCCCACTGTTCGTGTTAAAGCAACAACTGATAAAAATGCTAGTTTCCATCTAAAATCTGGAGTGCTTGCTCACCCGAAAATCGGCAGAGCAACTGACGTTGATAATTTCATTTGAGCACCGTCACATCTGAATGAATGTGATTTCTCAGCCCTTCCCTTGATGCATGATGGCAAACGGCTACGCTCTCCATGACCCCATGGAGCCCCGCGCATGCCCCACGCCCCTCGCTTTTTCGAACACTATCGTAAAGCCGACCGGATCATGCTCGGCCTGATCTGGCTGATGTTCATCTTTTCCCTGGCCCTGGCGCTCTGGCACGACACGTTCATCCAGGCCTTCGTTGTCGGCGGCGGCACCAGCGTGGCGCTGACTGCGTTGTACCAGGCCCTGGGTGGCAAGCGCCTGATGCGCTGCTGCCTGGCCTTTGGCCTGATGGTCATGGCGGCCTTGCACATCAACCAGGCCGAGGGCGTGATCGAATCGCACTTCGGCATCTTTGCCCTGCTCGCGGTACTGACCTTCTATCGCGACTGGTTGCCGATCCTGGTCGCTGCAGTGGCCATCGCCGTGCACCATGTGGTGTTTCATGTGCTGCAACATCAGGGCTACCCGGTGTATGTCATGGCTCACCATGGCGGCTGGGCAATGATCCTCGTGCATGCCTTCTACGTGGTGATGGAAACCGTCGCCCTGCTCTACCTGGCCGTGCACAGCCGCCGTGATGCCGACGAAAGCCAGGACATGCTGGACAAGATGCTCGCCACCACCTCGCAATTCACCGCCGAAACCACTGCCGATACAGCCGCGCATGTCTCGCTGGCTCAACGCTTCGACCGCTTCCTCACCCAGATCACCGACCTGGTCGATGGCGTGGTTCGCGATTCGCAAGGCCTGGGCGAGCTGGGCCAGGAACTGGCCAAGACCAGTACTACTTTGGAGAAAGGCGCCCAGCACCAGCTGAACGAAATCGCCCAGGTCACCGGCTGCATGCAGCAGATGGGCAATGCCATGGGCGACATCGCCATCCACGTCGAACACGCCGCCGAACATGCCGGCCAGGCCAGTGACCAGGTCAGCCGTGGCCAGGCCAGCGTCGAACGGGCGCGGCTGGAAATCGTCCAGTTGGCCTCAAGGCTGCAAGGTACCAACGAAACGGTCGAGGTGCTGGCCGGCCAGGCCGAGCAGATCGGCAGCGTACTGGAAGTGATCAGCAGCATTGCTGAACAGACCAACCTGCTGGCCCTGAACGCCGCCATCGAAGCCGCCCGTGCTGGCGAGCAAGGCCGCGGTTTTGCCGTGGTCGCCGATGAGGTGCGCAACCTGGCCAAGCGCACGGCCGTGTCGACCCAGGAAATCAGGACCATCATCCAGGCCTTGCAGCAAGGCAGCCTGCAGGCAGTCGAGGCCATGCACCACAGCCGAGAGGGGGTGGAGCGGTGCGTCGAGGACAGCCAGCTGGCGGTGACGATGTTGCAAGCAGTGAGCGGTGATATTGCGCACATCGACGAACTTAACGGGCGGATCGTGACGACTACTCGCGAACAGTCGGCGGTAAGCCAGGAGATTGTCGGGCGCTTGCAGTCGGTGCAGGGAATAGCCCAAGGGACGGCGCAGGATGTGCAGACATTGGCGTCCAGCAGCCGGCGATTGCCACCGATTGCTACCCGGCTGGATGCGTTGGGGCGCACGTTTCACCCTTGAGACCGCGCTGGCTCCTTCGCGGGCATGCCCGCTCCCACAGAACTGCACATAACTCATTGAATTAGCAGGGCCCCTGTAGGAGCGGCTTTAGCCGCGAACACCGGCGCAGCCGGTGCCATGC
>NZ_JACVZC010000166.1 GCF_016658545.1 Pseudomonas sp. S37
CCCCCCCCCCCCCCCCCCCCCCCCCCCCCCCCCCCCCCGCTCCTACACAGAGCGTGCCACTACAGGCCCTGCGTTGCTTTCCACGGCCTGCTTCAGGGCTGGGCACAAACCCAGCATGAACGCCGCTTCAGCCACCACGAACAGCGGGCCGATGATCAACCCGCTGACATCGTCGACAAACGCCGGTTTGCGCCCTTCGTAGTAATGGCCGACGAACTGGATGATCCAGCCCACCACGAACGCCCCCAGCCCGGCGCCAAGCCACAGCCCGGTGGCCTGCATCGCCAGCACTTGGCCGACCCACAGGCACAGCCCCAACAGCAACCCCATCACCAGCCCGAAACGCAGGTCCAGGCGCAGGTAGAACCACACCGAAGCCGCCGCTGCCAGCAGGGCAGGGGACAGCCAGATACCGGCTACCTGCCAGCCAGGGCGCGACAGCAGGATGGTGACCGCCAGCACAATCATGGGGATGCCGATGAAATGGGTGAGGATGTTGCGTGGGTCGCGGTGGTAGCTGGCGTATTGGCTCAGGTGGTCGACGAGGGTTTTCATGGTTGTGCCTCCCTGGTTTGCCTGGTCGATGTGTGGTGTCTGTTCGGGCCTATTCGCGGGTAAACCCGCTCCCACAGGTAGGCGAAGAGGCCGGTACAGGCAACCCATATAGCTCAGGATAGCGCGCACCCACCACCATCATCAGCTCAGCGAATGGCGGCAGCCCGTACCGGCATATCCAGCCCCACCAAGGTCTCGATCATCGCCCGCGCCGCCGGCGACAGCCGGTAGCCGCTGCGGCTGACTACCCCGCAACGCACACTCAGCACCTCCAGCGCCGGCGGCAGGTTGCGCCAGTGCAGGCGTACCAGGGTGCCAGCGGCCAGGTCTTCGGCCACTGCCTCTTCGCTGGCAGTGCCGATGGCGTCGCTGGCCTGCACCACGCTGCGCAGGATGGCCAGGTGCTCGGTTTGCAGGTGCGGGGTGAAATCGCTGCGCCCGCTGAGGTTGGCCAGGCGCTTGCGCACACCGGGGGCGAGCAGGGCGCTGGCTAATGGGTAGCTGAACAGGTCGTTGGTCGACAGGCTGTCCTTGGCCAGCAACGGGTGGCCCGGGCGGCAGAAGAACAGGCCAGGGCGGGGCGACAAAGGTTCGGTGTGGAAGTTGGCGTCGGCTTCGAACGGGCGGATATCGTCCACGAAAAACTCGATCTGCTCCCGTCGCAGCGCCTGACCGAGGCGTTCGGCATTGTCCACCAGCAGCGAGGTGCGAATACCCGGGTGGCGCTCGATGAAGTGGCGCAGGGCATCAGGCACCAGGCGCACGGCCAGCGCCGGGCCGCTGCCGAAGTGCAGCTCGCCGGCATCGAGCTTGGTCATTTGCAGTACTTCGTTGCTCAACTGCGCTGCCCCTTGCACCAGGCGCCGGGCGTGTTGCAGCACTACCAGGCCTTCTGGGGTAGGTGGCAGGGCCTTGCTGGCGCGGTCGACCAGCGGGCAGCCGAAGCTGTGTTCCAGGCCCTGGATGGCGCGGCTGAAGGCGGGTTGGGTAATGCCCATGGCCTCGGCGGCACGGACGAAGCTGCGGTATTCGGTGAGGGCGATGAAGTAACGCAGCTGACGGAGGTCCATGTCACGGCTCTGGGGCGGGGATCAGGGGCCTATTCAAGCGGTTACTGCATATGTTGTAAAAGAAGGTTTATTGATTTGTTTATGTTCTTTGGTTATTTGCTGGGGCGGATGGCCTCTTCGCGGGTGAACCCGCTCCCACAGCGTTCCCCACCCGTTGTAGGAGCGGGTTCACCCGCGAATAGGCCAGTAGGCTCAGAGGAGATTCAGCGGGTAACTCACGATCAGCCGGTTCTCATCAAAGGCATTGGTGCTGAAGTCCCGGCGCATGGTGGAGTTGCGCCATTTCACCGACAGGTCCTTGAAACTGCCCGACTGAATCACATAGGCCAGCTCGGTTTCCCGCGCCCATTCCTTGCCATCGTCCACGCCGCCAGCGGTAACGTTGTCACCCTTGATATAGCGGTTCATCAGGGTCAGGCCGGGTACGCCGACAGTGGCGAAGTTGAAGTCATGGCGCACCTGCCAGGAGCGCTCCTTGGCGTTGTCGAAGCTGGAGTTGTAGCTGTCGTTGGCCAGGGTGCCGCCGCTGGTGCCGTTGACCCGTAGCCAGGCATCGTCGCCGCTGACCTTCTGCAGGCCAACGTAGAAGGTGTGGCCCTGGTAGCGCGCCGAAAACAGTGCGGAGGCGGTGCGGTTGTCCAGCTTGCCGGCGCGTTCGGCGCCGTCTTCCTTGCCGATGAAGTAGCCCAGGTTGGCGCCCAGGGTCCAGTCGCCCAGCGGCTGGCTGTGCGTCAGGTTGAGGTACTGCTGGCGGTAGATGTCCTTGAGCTGGGCATTCCACAGGCCAATCATGGTGCGCTTGTCGTTGAAGGTGTATTCGCCGCCGCCGAAGTTGAAACGGTCGGAAGTGAATGCGGCTTTGCCGTTCAGCGACATGTCTTCCATGCTGGCGTCGTTGCGCGGGCTGTTGCCGCGGAACTGGCCGGCGTACAGGGTCAGGCCGGCGATCTCCTTCGAGGTCAGTTGGCCACCGCGGAAGGTTTGTGGCAGCGAGCGGCCATCATCCGAACGCAGGATCGGCAGAACCGGCATCCATTCACCGACTTTCAGCTCGGTTTCCGACAACCTGGCTTTTAGCGCCACACCCAGGCGGCCGAAATCATCAGCCGGGCGGCCATCGTCGTGCACCGGCAGCAGGTGGGTATTGGTGGTGCCTTTGCCGCCGTCGAGCTTGACCGAGTACAGGCCCAGCACATCCACACCGAAACCAACGGTGCCTTGGGTGAAGCCGGAGCGGGCGTCGAGGATGAAGCTTTGCGTCCATTCTTCGGCCTTGGCCTGCGGGTGGGCCGGGTCGACGAAGTTGCGGTTGATGTAGAAGTTGCGCAGGTTGAGGGTGGCCTTGGCGTCCTCCATGAAACCACCTTGGTCGGCGGCGAATACGGGAAGGGTGCAGGACATGGCCAACAGGCCGGGCAGCAGCTGGCGTGCGGGTTGCAAAGTGCTCATCTGTCGTGGATCTCTTGTTTTTATGGGGCGAGCCGGTGCACTGCGGGGTCGAGCCAGCAGGTGCGGGTCTTTTCTGGATGAACTTGGGCAACGTTGCGTGGGGGGATGGTGCGGGGTCGGGCAGGGGTGAGGCAATTCGTCGCAAACGGAACGGGGCGATAATCGAACGGAATGTTCCAGGTGGTTAATAGTTTTTCCTGTGCCGGCCTCTTCGCGGGTGAACCCGCTCCCACAAGGACCGCACAGGTTCCAAGGCTTGTGCATTACCTGTGGGAGCGGGTTCACCCGCGAAGAGGCCGGCACAGGCAACACAAAACAAAAAGCCCACC
This sequence comes from Pseudomonas sp. S37, assembly GCF_016658545.1. GTDB lineage: Bacteria > Pseudomonadota > Gammaproteobacteria > Pseudomonadales > Pseudomonadaceae > Aquipseudomonas. The sequence goes on from NZ_JACVZC010000166.1 coordinate 3,404, forward strand.
ATCAAGGGTGGGCTTTCTGCTAAACCAAGGCCTGTCAGCTCTTCGGTACTTCCACCGATGCCTGCTGGTTAGCCTGCCCGGTCTGCTCGTACCAGCCACCACCAAGCGCCTTGTACAGGTTGACCTCGCTGGTCAGCTGCGACAGGCGATCGCCGATCAGTGCCTGCTGGGCACTGAACAGGTTGCGCTGGGCATCGAGGAAGGTCAGGTTGCTGTCGATGCCGATGCGGTAGCGGCGTTCAGCCAGGCGGTAGTAGTCCTGGTTGGCCTGCACCAGGTCGCGCTGGGCCTGCAACTGCTCTTCAAAGGTCTTGCGCGCCGCCAGGCCATCGGAGACTTCCTGGAAGGCGGTCTGGATGGTCTTTTCGTACTTGGCGACGTTGATGTCCTTCTGGATCTTCGAGTAGTCCAGGCTGGCCTTCAGGCTGCCGGCGTTGAAGATCGGCAGGTTGATCTGCGGCTGGAACAGCCAGGTGCCCTGGCCGCCTGCGAACAGGTGGCCCATGTCGGGGCTCAGGCTGCCGGCGTTGGCCGTCAGGCTGATGCTCGGGAAGAACGCTGCGCGGGCGGCGCCAATGTTGGCATTGGCGGCCTTGAGCAGGTGCTCGGCTTCCTGGATGTCCGGGCGGCGCTGGAGAATGTCCGACGGCAGGCCAGCCGGTACTTCGGCCAGTTGGTCGGCATTGAGCTCCAGTGGCTTGGCCAGGTCGGCAGGAATGCCGGTGCCCAGCAGCACGGTCAGGCTGTTGACGTCCTGGGCGACCAGGCGCTGGTACTGCGAGTACTTGACCCGGGCGCCTTCCACGGCGGTGCGCGCCTGGCTCACGTCCAGTGCCGAAGCCACGCCGACTTCGTTGCTGCGACGGGTGAGGTTGTAGCTTTCCTCGTAGGTCTTCAGCGTTTCTTCGGTCAGCTTGAACAGGGCCTGGTCGGCCTGCCAGGTGTAGTAAGCGTTGGCCACGCTGGCCACCAGGGCAATTTGCGTGGAACGACGTGCCTGCTCGCTGGACAGGTAGGTTTCCAGGGCTTGTTCGGTCAGGCTGCGCACACGGCCGAACAGGTCCAGCTCATAGGCGCTGACGCCCAGGGTGGCCGAGTACTGGCTGGTGATGCTCGATTCACCGGTTTGCGACATGTTCGCCGGCACGCGCTGGCGGCTGCCGCTGCCGGTGGCCGAAACCGCCGGGAACAAGTCGGCCCGCTGGATGCGGTACTGCGCGCGGTAGGCGTCGAGGTTCAACGCGGCGACGCGCAGGTCGCGGTTGTTGACCAGCGAGGTCTGGATCAGTTGCTGCAGTGCCGGGTCGTGGAAGAACTGGCGCCAGCCCTGTTCGGCTGCGGCAACGTCCGCCGACTGGGTCGGCGAGTACGCAGGGCCTTGCGGCCACTGCTGTGCCACCGGCGCTTCCGGGGTCTGGTAGTCAGGGATCAGCGAGCAACCGCCAAGAATGAAAGCGGTTACCGCCAGGGACAACAAAGACTTGGTCATTGCCCAGCCTCATAACGTGGAGTTTCAGGGGTGGCGTCTTTTTCCGGCTCTTTGCTGCCGAACAGCGACGACACTGCGACGAAGAATAGCGGTACCCAGAAGATTGCCAACACGGTCGCACTGATCATGCCGCCGATCACACCGGTGCCGATGGCGTGCTGGCTGCCGGCGCCGGCGCCGCTGGCGATGGTCAACGGTACCACGCCGAGGATGAACGCCAGCGAGGTCATGATGATCGGGCGCAGACGCATGCGGCAGGCCTCGATCGCCGCGTCGTACAGGCTGCGGCCTTGCTCGTGCAGTTCCTTGGCGAACTCGACGATCAGAATGGCGTTTTTCGCCGCCAGGCCGATGGTGGTCAACAGGCCGACCAGGAAGTACACGTCGTTGGACAAGCCGCGCAGGCTGGTGGCGATCAGTGCACCGATGATACCCAGCGGTACGACCAGCACCACGGCGATCGGGATCGACCAGCTTTCGTACAGGGCTGCCAGGCACAGGAACACGAACAGTACCGAGAGGGCGAACAGCGCCGGCATTTGCGAGCCGGAGAGTTTTTCCTCGTAGGACATGCCGGTCCAGGAGAAGCCGATGCCGCTTGGCAGTTCGCCAGCAATACGCTCGACCTCGGCCATGGCTTCACCGGTGCTGTAGCCAGGGGCCGGTGCACCGAGGATCTCCATGGCTTCTACGCCGTTGTAACGCGAAAGCTTCGGCGAGCCGTAGGTCCATTCGCCCTTGGCGAAGGAGGAGAACGGCACCATCTCGCCAGCGCCATTGCGCACGTACCACTTCTGCAGGTCTTCCGGGCTCATCCGCGCGTTGGGCTCGCCCTGGATGTACACCTTCTTGACCCGACCGCGGTCGATGAAGTCGTTGACGTAGCTGGCACCCAGGGCAATCGACAGGGTGTTGTTGATGTCGGCAATGGTCACGCCCAGGGCGCTGGCACGTTCGTCATCGATGGTCAGCTGGTATTGCGGCTCGTCGTTCAGGCCGTTCGGGCGCACTGCGCTGAGGATCTTGCTCTGTGCCGCCTTGCCCAGGAACTCGTTACGGGCTTCCATCAGCTTGGCATGGCCGACACCGCCGCGGTCCTGCAGGAACACGTCGAAGCCGGTGGCGTTACCCAACTCGAGCACTGCAGGCGGGGCGAAGGCGAACACCATCGCGTCGCGGAAGGTGAAGAAGTGCTGCTGGGCGCGTTGGGCCAAGGCGAACACGCTGTTCTCTGCCGAACGCTCGCCCCACGGTTTGAGCATGATGAACGCCATACCGGAGCTCTGGCCACGGCCGGCGAAGTTGAAGCCGTTGACGGTGAACACCGACGCGACGGTATCGGCTTCTTCCTTCAGCAGGTACTCACGCATCTGGTCGACCACCACCTGGGTGCGCTCGGCACTGGAACCGGCCGGGGTCTGCACCTGGGCAAACAGTACGCCCTGGTCTTCTTCTGGCAGGAACGCAGTGGGGATGCGGGCAAACAGCCAGATCATGCCGACCACGATCAGTGCATAGGCCAGCAGGAACGGCACCTTGTTGCGCAGGATGGTGCCCACGCTGCGCTCGTAGCCGTTGACGCTGCGGTCGAAGTTGCGGTTGAACCAGCCGAAGAAACCGCCTTTGGCCGTGTGGTGCTCGCCCTTTTTCAGCGGCTTGAGCATGGTGGCGCACAGCGCCGGGGTGAAGATAAGCGCCACCAGCACCGACAGGCCCATGGCCGAGACGATGGTGATGGAGAACTGCCGGTAGATCACACCCGTAGAGCCACCGAAGAACGCCATGGGCAGCAGTACCGCCGACAGCACCAGGGCGATACCCACCAGGGCCCCCTGGATCTGCTCCATCGAGCGCTTGGTCGCCTCCTTGGGCGGCAAGCCTTCCTCGGACATGACCCGCTCGACGTTTTCCACCACGACGATGGCGTCGTCCACCAGCAAGCCGATGGCCAGGACCATGGCGAACATGGTCAGGGTGTTGATGCTGAAGCCCGCTGCGGCAAGGATGCCGAAGGTACCCAGCAGCACCACCGGTACGGTCATGGTGGTAATGATGGTGGCGCGGAAGTTCTGCAGGAACAGGTACATCACCAGGAACACCAGGACCACGGCTTCGATCAGGGTGTGGATTACGCCGCTGATCGATTCGGTGACCACCGGCGTGGTGTCATACGGGAATACCGCTTTCACCCCAGGCGGGAAGAACGGTTCCAGGTCGCTGATGGTGCTGCGTAGTGCCTTGGCAGTGTCCAGGGCGTTGGCACCGGTGGCCAGTTTTACCGCAAGGCCGGAAGCCGGTTTACCGTTGAACTGGGCGCTGACCGCGTAGTTTTCACCGCCCAGGCCGACCTGGGCAACATCACCCAGACGCACTTGCGAGCCGTCACTGTTGACCTTGAGCAGGATCTTCTCGAACTGCTCGGCGGTTTGCAGGCGGGTCTTGCCGATGATGGTGGCGTTCAGCTGGGTACCCGGCATGGCCGGCAGGCCGCCGAGCTGGCCGGAGGACACCTGCACGTTCTGCGCGGCGACGGCGGTCTTGACGTCGACCGGGGTCAGCTGGAACTTGTTCAGCTTGGCCGGATCGAGCCAGATACGCATGGCGTACTGGGCACCGAACACCTGGAAGTCACCCACACCTGCTGTACGCGAGATCGGGTCCTGCATGTTGGAGACGATGTAGTTGGCCAGGTCGTCCTTGGTCATGCTGCCGTCTTCGGACACCAGGCCGATCACCAGCAGGAAGTTCTTCACTGCCTTGGTGACGCGGATACCTTGCTGCTGCACTTCCTGCGGCAACAGTGGGGTGGCCAGGTTCAGCTTGTTCTGCACCTGGACCTGGGCGGTGTCGGCGTTGGTGCCCTGCTCGAAGGTGGCAGTAATGGTCATGCTGCCGTCGGAGTTACTTTCCGACGACACATAGCGCAGGTTGTCGATACCGTTGAGCTGCTGCTCGATCACCTGCACCACGGTGTCCTGCACGGTTTGCGCCGAGGCGCCCGGGTAGGTCACGGCGATGGCGATGGCCGGCGGTGCGATGCTGGGGTACTGGTTGATCGGCAACTTCAGGATCGACAAGGCCCCGACCAGCATGATCACCAAGGCGATCACCCAGGCGAAGATCGGGCGATCGATAAAGAACTTCGACATGGTTTACTCCGCTTTGGCGTCTGCTTTCGCCGCGTTGGCCTGATCAGGGCTGCCCGGCTTCTTGACGTTGGTGGCTTCGCTGACCTTGACCTCGACGCCAGGGCGCACGTACTGCAGCCCTTCGGTGATCAGGCGGTCGCCCGGGTTCAGGCCTTCCTCGATCAACCAGTCGCTGCCCAGGGTGCGGCTGGCCTTCAGCTGGCGCAGTTCGACCTTGTTCTCCTGGTTGACCACCAGCGCGGTCGGCGCGCCTTTGAGGTCACGGGTCACGCCCTGTTGCGGGGCCAGGATGGCGTTGGCATTGACCCCGGCCTTGAGCCGCGCATGCACGAACATGCCTGGCAGCAGGGTGTGATCGGGGTTGGGGAACACGGCGCGAAGGGTCACCGAGCCGGTGGTTTCGTCGACCGCGACTTCGGAGAACTCCAGGCGGCCTTCCTGCTTGAACAGGCTGCCGTCTTCCAGCACCAGCTGCACCGAGGCTGCGTTTTCACCCGCCTTCTGCAGCTGGCCGCTTTCCAGGTCACGGCGCAGCTTGAGCAGCTCGGCAGTGGACTGGGTCACGTCAACGTACATGGTGTCCAGCTGCTGGATGGTGGCCATGGCATTGGCCTGGCCATTGCTGACCAGTGCACCTTCGGTAAATGCCGAACGGCCGATACGGCCGCTGATCGGTGCCAGCACCTTGGTGTAGCGCAGGTCGATCTGGGCACTTTTCAGCGAAGCTTCGGCCTGCAATCGTTTGGCATTGGCATCGTCGTATTCCTGCTTCGACACGGCCTGCTCGTCGATCAGCTGCTTGTAACGCTCGGCCAGCGAGCGGGTAGCCTGCAGGTTGGCCTGGGCATTGCCCAGTGTGGCCTCGTACACGGCGGGGTCGATCTGGTACAGCTGCTGGCCTTCCTTGACGTCACTCCCTTCCTTGAACAGGCGCTTGAGAATGATGCCGTTGACCTGCGGGCGCACTTCGGCAACGCGGTAGGCACTAGTACGCCCCGGCAGTTCCGAGGTCAGGGTGAAGGCTTGCGGCTGGATGGTCACGACGCCGACCTGAGGAGCCTGCGCCGCTGGCGCTGCTTCTTCTTTCTTACAGCCACTGAGCAGTGTTGCCAGGGCGACGGCGGAAACCAGAGCGGTAACGGCTGGCTTGAATTGCATGAGGATCCTCGGGTCGCGGGAGCAGGGAGACGCTCAAGAATAATGGAAGAGATCTTGATCTGGAGAAATTTGCTATCCGGTGGATAAATAGCTTGCTAAGGAATATACTTACATTCATGGTTGTTTGTAAATAGCGCTTGGCTGTACTCAGGTACCGCCACAGCCCGTGATTAGCTCATCCGCGAGGCCCCCTGCAGAGGTGCCCCGGAGCGTTCCCCCGCACGCGACGCGCGTTCGGGCCAGATGAGGTTGTACTGCCATGGTCCGTCGAACCAAAGAAGAAGCCCAGGAGACCCGCGCCCAGATCATCGAGGCAGCGGAAAAGGCCTTCTACAAGCGCGGGGTTGCGCGAACCACCCTGGCCGACATCGCCGAACTGGCGGGCGTGACGCGCGGGGCAATCTACTGGCACTTCAACAACAAGGCCGAGCTGGTGCAGGCGCTGCTCGACAGCCTGCACGAGACCCATGACCATTTGGCGCGGGCGAGCGAAAGCGAGGACGAACTCGACCCGCTTGGCTGCATGCGCAAGCTGCTGTTGCAAGTGTTCAACGAGCTGGTGCTCGATGCCCGAACCCGGCGTATCAATGAAATCCTGCATCACAAGTGCGAGTTCACCGATGATATGTGTGAAATTCGCCAGCAGCGCCAGGGTGCGGTGCTGGATTGCCACCAGGGCATTACCCTGGCGTTGGCCAATGCCGTACGCCGGGGCCAGTTGCCAGGCGAGCTGGATGTCGAGCGCGCGGCGGTGGCCATGTTTGCCTATGTCGATGGCCTGATCGGGCGCTGGCTGCTGCTGCCTGACAGTGTTGATCTGTTGGGCGATGTCGAAAAATGGGTCGACACCGGGCTGGATATGCTGCGCTTGAGCCCGGCGCTGCGCAAATGACACTTTGTTAAGGATTGTGAGGGAGTGTTTCCTCTCTGTATTAAGTGAGGATTAATGCTTCCAGGTACCTTGGGCCGCACACAGTTCCTGTAGGAGCGGGGGGGGGGGGGGGGGGGGGGGGGGGGGGGGGGGGGGG
>NZ_JACVZC010000167.1 GCF_016658545.1 Pseudomonas sp. S37
ACGCCACCGTGGCACTGTGATGCCTCGGCGGGGGCGAGTCCATCGATTACAGGGACCGCGTCGATTTCAGGTGAACGCGATCCCTTGTAGGAGCGGCCTTGTGTCGCGATGGGCCGCAGAGCGGCCCCAAAAAATCTAAAAGCTGACCGAAGCCGAAAGCCGAGCCGTCCGCGGCGCCCCCTGGAACAAATAGTTATCCCCCAGGTAATCCCCCACATCCCGCCAATAACGCTTGTCGAACACGTTATCCACCGTCAGCCGCAGTACCGTGTCATACCCCCCAATGCGGGTGCGGTAGCGGCTACCCACATCGAACACCGTATACCCGCCAACCTCCACATTCCCCGCCTGGCTCGCGTACTTGCTGGCGCTATACCGCGCACCACCCAGCAGCGCCAGCCCCGCGACCGGCAGGTTGTATTCGGCGTGCAATGCCGCGCGGAGCCGGGGCACGTTGATCGCCTGGTGGCCTTCATAGTCATCGGTACCGCTGTTCTTCACCCGCGCCCGAATGGCTGCGGCGCTGGCTTGCACCTGCAGCTTGCGGGTCACCCAGCCGCTGGCGCCCAGTTCCAGGCCGGTGTTCTTCTGCTGGCCTTGCTGCACGTAGGTGAAGTTGCCGGCACCGTCCGGGCGCGCGTACTGGTAAGCCTGGCGAATCTGGAACAGCGCGGCGCTCAGGCTCAGGCCTTGCCAGTCGTGTTTCAGGCCCAGTTCCAGCTGGTGTGAGGTGGTGGGCGCAAGTATTTCCGCCGCGTTGCTGGCAAACCAGGGCGCAGTGCCGCCAGCCGACAGGCCCTTGGAATAACTGGCATACACGGTGGTATCCGGCTGCGGCTTGTAGATGAGCGCAGCATTGGGCAGCAATTGGTACTGCCGTGTATGGCGCCCGGCCACGCCGGTCTCGTCCCAGGTTTTTTCATCCAGGCGCACTTCGCGGGCGCCCAGCACCGTCTGCCAGTGCTCGTTGAAGCTGATGCGGTCGCTGACGAACAGGCCGTACTGGCGGCTGTCCAGGCGCCGCTCGCTGGCGCCGACCGGCTTGTCGGACGGGTCGAGGGCCGGGACGCCAGTGTAGATGTTGCCGGTGCCCAGCCACTCGTTGTAGTACGGGCGCTGGTCCAGCGTGCGCCGTTGCGCGCTGCTGCCCACGGTCAGCTCATGGCCCACGCCCAGTGCATCGAAGCGCCCGTTGAGCGTGGCCTGGGCCTCATCGGTACGGCGGGTGTCGTCGGGGCTGCGGAAGTCGTAGATGTCGTAGTCGCCATTGCTGCCGAAGAACGCCCCTTCGCTGGAACCCCAGGCAAATGCGCTGTAGTCATCGATCACCACCTTGCTGCGCGAGGCGCTCAGGGTGCCGGTCCAGGCCTCGTTGAAGCGGTACTCGAAGCGCCCGCCCAGGTTCAGCGAGTCGTTCTGTACCGGCTTGGCCCAATGCTGGTAGGCCAGGCGGTCATCCGGGTCGACGCCGTGCGGTACCTGGGTGCCGCCGAGCAGCTGGTAACCCGGCACCGAGCGTTGTTCGCGGTGCTGGTATTCGGCGTCCAGCTGCAGGGTGGCGTCCGGGCTGATCTGCCAGTCGAAGGCCAACGAGGCAAAGTCACGCTTGCCGTCGGCATGGTCGACGTAGGAGCGGATGTCTTCATGGGCCAGGTTGGCGCGCAGGCCAAACTGCTTCTCGCTGCCAAACCAGCCGCCCAGGTCGGTGGCCAGGTAGCGCTCGCCCTGTTCGTTGGTCGATACGGTGATGCTGCGTACCTCTTCGGCGCGCTTAGTCACGTAGTTGATCAGCCCGCCCGGCTCGGATACACCGCTCTGCAACCCGGACAGGCCCTTGAGCAATTCCACCTGCTGCTTGTTCTCCAGGGCCACGTTCTGCTCGCCGGCGATGGTCTGGCCGTTGATGCGGTAGCTGCTGGCGGCGTTCAGCTCGAAGCCGCGCACGTTGAAGTTTTCGTAGTAGCCGATGGGGGCATAGCTTTCGCCGACCGAGGCGTCGCTTTGCAGCACTTCGCTGAGCTTGCGCACCTGGCGGTCTTCCAGCAGTTGCTGGCTGAACACGCTGATCGAAGCCGGGGTGTCGAGCAACGGCGCGGGCTGGAAGCCGCCTACTGCGGCCTGGTGGGCCTGGTAGCCGTCGTTGGCGTAGGTATCGGACACCTGCAGCGGCGCCAGGAGCACGCTGTCTTCGGCAAGCGCATGGGGGCAATGCAGGGCCAGGCCCAGGCTGAGCAGGCTCAGGGGCAGGCGAGGGTGACGCGGGGGCATGCGGTGGGGCTCCTGGGGGCGGGGTACCTGTGCGGGCCTTTTCGCGGGTAAACCCGCTCCCACAAGGGAACCACAACCCGTTGTAGGAGCGGGTTCACCCGCGAAGAGGCCGGCACAGGCCATGAAAAAGGCGGCATCTTACCAGCCGCCTTCAACATAAAACGATCCAGGCCCCGCGATATTCAGTCAGCCAGCCCGCGCAGGCCGCTTGTGCTGGCGCCAGTTGTCATCGATCTTCGACCAGGTCTTGCCGTCGGTAATGGCCATCAGCTTGCGGCCGTCCTTGAAGGTGGCCAGGAAGGTGGCTTCTTCCTCCTTGCCCCCCAGCCACAGCCCGGCCAGCAGCCCCACCGGCCCGGCCACCAGGGCGCCGGCCACGCCCCAGCCCAGGGCGCTGCCCAGGCTACGGCTGGGTTCCAGGCTGGCCAGGCGCAAGTCGCTGATACGGGCCAGGGAAATCCGCTCACCCGGGGACGGGCTGCGCGGGGTCTTGAGTGTGAGCGATCCATTGCGATACTCGCCTTCACCTTGCAAGAAATCGCCGGATTGCACCGTGAGTCTTGTCATAAAGTCGTCCTGTCAGGGATTGGGCATTTGACCAGCGCCTACTGAGCGCTGCCTGGGGTAGGCAAGTCAACGGCAAGGCGACGGAGGGTAGTGTGGTGGAATGTCGCCCTCAGGCTGGCGCGGTCTGTGTGTAGGAGCGGCCTTGTGTCGCGACGGGCCGCAAAGCGGCCCCGGCAATATCGGCGGCGAAGCTACAGATGTGGGGCCGCTGCGCGGCCCATCGCGACGCAAGGCCGCTCCTACAAGGGTTATGTGTCAGCTTTGCGGGCAGAGACAAGCCAGGCCAGCAACGCCAAAGCCCCAATCACCAACCCCGCCACCACAATGCCCATCCAGCCCTGGCGCTGGAACAGCTGCGTGCCCAGCAACGACCCCAGCGCCCCGCCAATGAAGTAGCAGGTGATGTACCCGGCATTCAGCCGCGTACGTGCCTCGGGCCGCAGGGCGATCACCGCGTTCTGGTTGCTCACATGCACCAGCTGCACCGCCAGGTCGAGCATCAGCACGCCCAACAGCAGCGCCAGCAGCGAGTGTTCGGCAAAGCCCAGCGGCACCCACGACAGCAGCAATACCACCAGGCCCACGGTGGTCCCCAGTGAACCCTTGCCATGGTCGGCCAGGCGCCCGGCCCAGTTGGCCGACAGCGCACCCGCCGCACCGGCCAGGCCGAACAGGCCGATCACAGCGTCCGAATAGTGGTACGGGCCGTTGGCCAGCAGAAACGCCAGCGGCGTCCAGAACAGCGCGAACAGGCTGAACGCCAGCAGGCCGAGCAGCGAGCGCAGGCGCAGCACCGGTTCTTCAAGGAACAGGCGGAACACCGAGCCGATCAGGGCCGGGTACTTCAGCCCGGCATGGCTGTGGTGCTGCGGCAGGCTGCGGTACAGCGCCACAGCGGTGACCGCCATCAATACCGCGGCCAGCACGTAGATGCTGCGCCAGCCGCCCAGCTCGGCCATGAAACCGGCCGCGGTGCGTGCCAGCAGAATGCCCAGCAGCAGGCCGCTCATCAGCGTGCCCACCGCACGCCCCCGCTGATGCGGCTCGCTCAAGCTGGCGGCCATCGGCACGAGGATCTGCGCCACCACCGAGAACAGCCCGGTCAATGCTGTGCCGAGGATCAGCCAGGGCAGGCTCGGGGCGCAGGCGCTGATGACCAGGCCGACGGTGGCGATGAGGGTCATCACGGTGATCAGCCGACGCTGTTCGAACAGGTCGCCCAGCGGTGCCAGCAGCAACAGGCCGGCGCCATAGCTGAGCTGCGCGGCAATCACGATGCTGCCGGCACTGGCGGTGCTCAGGCCGAACTGCTGGGCAATGCTGTGCAGCAGCGGTTGGGCGTAGTAGTTGCTGGCCACGGCCAGGCCGGTGGCGGTGGCCATCAGCAGGATCAGGGCGCGGCTGAGAGTAGGGGTGTGCATGGGGGTCTCGTGGCGGGCAGTAATGTGGCGATGATTATCAAGAAGTGTCAGGCATGACACCAATGTATAGTTTTCAACTTATCCATCTTGAAAGCAGATAGATCGATGAACCTCAAACAACTCGAATACGCCCTTGCCGTGGCCGACACCGGCAGCTTTACCCGCGCAGCCGAACGCTGCCATGTGGTGCAGTCGGCGCTCAGCCACCAGGTGGCGCGGTTGGAGGCGCAACTGGGTGTGAGCTTGTTCGAGCGTAGTTCGCGGCGGGTGCGGCTGACGCCAGCGGGGGAGGCCTTCGTGCTTAGCGCCCGGCCGGCAGTGGAGGCGGCGCGGCGTATTGCCGATGATGTGGCGGCCGCGTGCGGCCAGGTGCGAGGCCGGCTGGCGATTGGCGAAATCAGCTCGCTGACGGCGCTGGACCTGGTCGATTTGTTGGCGGTGTTTCACGACCGCTACCCGGATGTGGACGTGCGCTGGCTTACGGCCAAGAGCGAGCTGTTGATAGCCGATGTGCTTGAGCGGCGCCTGGACGTAGGCTTCATCGGCCTGTGGCAGGGCGAAGTGGTGCAGGGGGTGCAGCACCGCTTGCTTGCCCGGGAGGAACTGGTGGCGCTGTTGCCACCAGGGCACCGGCTGGCGGGCAGGACGCAGCTGGCGCTGGCTGACCTGGCGGGCGAGGTGCTGGTGGACTTCCCTGAAGGCACCGGGGCACGACGGCAGACCGACGAGGCATTTCAGGCGGTGGGGTTGCAGCGGCGGGTGCAGTTCGAAATCGGTCATGTGCGTCTGGTGGAGAAGTTCGTGCAACGGGGCATGGCGGTTGGCTTGGTGGCGGAACAGGTGGCCCGCAGCTTCGAGGGCGTGGCGGTGGCGCGGCTGGTGGATGCGCCGGTGCGGCACCTGTATGCGGTGTGGTCGGCTAGCCCTACGCCGGCTGCGCGGGCTTTTCTGGAGGTGATGGAGCAGCGTTTGGGGGCGGGTGATGAGTGACCCTGTGCGGGCCTCTTCGCGGGTAAACCCGCTCCCACAGTTACCGCGCCGATTTCAAGCTGTGTGCGGTCCCTGTGGGAGCGGGTTTACCCGCGAAGAGGCCCCCACAGGGTCACCCCTCAATCAGGCCGCAAACCCACCATCCACAGTCAAACTGGCCCCGGTGACATACCCCGCCTCAGGCCCCGCCAGGTAAGCCACAAAGCTGGCAATCTCATCCGCCTCGCCATACCGCCCGATCGCCATCATCGGGATCAGGCTTTCGGCGAACTCGCCGCTGGCCGGGTTCATGTCGGTGTCCACCGGCCCTGGCTGTACGTTGTTCACGGTAATCCCCTGCGGCCCCAGGTCGCGGGCCATGCCGCGGGTCAGGCCGACCAGCGCCGACTTGCTCATGGCATACGGCGCGCCGCCGGCAAACGGCATGCGCTCGGCGTTGGTGCTGCCGATGTTGATGATGCGCCCACCCTGGCCCATGTAGCGGGCTGCCGCCTGGCTGGCGACGAATACGCTGCGCACGTTCACCGCCAGCATGCGGTCGAACTCGGCCAGGTCGAACTCGGTCACCGGGGCCACGGCCAGTACGCCCGCGTTGTTGACCAGAATGTCCAGCCGGCCGAAGGCCTTCACGGCGTCATCCACGGCCAGTTGCACGGCCGCTGCATCGGCGCTGTCGGCGCGCAGCGCCAGGGCCTTGCCGCCGTTTTCGCTGATTTCCCGGGCCAGTTCTTCGGCCGGGCCGGCAGAGCTGACGTAGGTAAAGGCCACCTGCACGCCTTCGCGGGCCAGGCGCCGCACGATGGCCGCGCCAATACCACGGGAACCGCCCTGTACCAGGGCTACTTTGCCTTCGAGTGTAAGTTGCTTGGACATGCTGATCTCCTGCTGGAAGCCAGGCCGAAATGCCTTGGATGGGCGCAGTATCGGCGCTTGATTACCTGCTGATAAGATGGCAATCACTATCAGCAAAGTAAACCTTTGGTTGCCAATCATGGCTATGGAATCGTTCAACGCGTTGGAGTGCTTCATCCGCAGTGCCGAGGTCGGCAGCTTTGCCGAGGCGGCCAGGCGCTTGCACATTACCCCCGCCGCCGTGGGCAAGCATGTAGCCCAACTGGAAGCGCGCCTGGGCGTGCGGTTGTTCCAGCGTAGTACCCGCAAGCTGACCTTGACCGAGGCGGGGCAGCGATTTCTTGGCGAGGTGAGTGACAGTTTTCGCACTATCCAGTACGCCGTGGCCAACCTGGCCAGTGCCGAGGGGCAGCCGGCCGGGTTGTTGCGGGTGAGCATGGGCACGGTGTTCGGGCGCTTGTATGTGTTGCCGTTGTTGGGCGAGTTCTTGCGCCGCTACCCGGCGATTACCCCGGACTGGCATTTCGACAACCGCCAGGTCGACCTGATCGGCCAGGGCTTCGATGCGGCGATTGGGGGTGGTTTCGAACTGCCGCCCGGGGTGGTGGCGCGCAAGCTGACACCGGCGCATCGGGTGCTGGTGGCGGCGCCGGCGTACCTGCAGCGGCATGCGCAGATACAAGACCCGCAGGTGCTGCAGCGGCATGACGGCATCCTGATCCGCTCACCGCAAACTGGGCGGGTGCGTTCGTGGCCGTTGACCAGCCGCTGGCAGGTGCAGCAGCCGTTGCAACTGCGCCAGGCGATGACCATGAGCGATTCGGATGCGGCGTGTGCGGTGGCCGAGCAGGGGCTGGGCATCGCCCTGGTGAGTTTGCCGTTTGCCGTGCCTTACCTGCAGGCCGGGCGGCTGCAGCGGGTGTTGCCGGACTGGTATGTGGACGATGGGCACATCAGCCTGTATTTCGCTGAGCACAAGCTGCTGCCGGGCAAGACCCGGGCGTTTGTCGATTTTGTGGTGGAGCAGTTTGAAGGGCAGGGGTTGGCGGGGCGGTTTGATGCCTTGCAGGCCCTTTAGAAAGCTATCGCCTGTGCTGGCCTATTCGCGGGTGAACCCGCTCCCACAGGGATCCAGTACCCCCCGCCTTGTGGTAATCCTGTGGGAGCGGGTTTACCCGCGAAGAGGCCCGCTCAGGCAACATCAACAATGAACAAAACCTGCCCCCCCAGGCTCACCTCATCATCAACCTTCTTCCCCAGCAGCAACTGCCCCAGCGGCGAGCGTGGGGTGATCACGGTCACCAGCCCATCTCCCTCACCAATCTTCAACCCCGCCGCCTCAGGCCCAAGAAACACCCGGCGCTGCCCGCCATCTTCATCCTCAAGGGTCACCAGGTTGCTCACCTGCACCCCGCGCGCCGGGTCATAATCACGCAGCAGCAGTTGCTGGTAGATCAGCAGCCCCTGGCGAATCTCGGCACTGCGCCGCGCCTGGCCGGTGGCCAGGTACGAGGCTTCCAGGCCCAGGGTGTCGTACTTGTTCTCGGCGATATTTTCTTCGGCGGTAGCCGCTTCATAAGCCGTTTGCGCCGCGCGGGTCAGCACGTCCAGGTCATGTTCGAGGGTGGCGACGATCTGCGCCAGCAGGCGGGGCTTGTCCATGGTCAGTAACAGAACTCCAGCACGTTGGCCTGGCTTTTGTCGGTGGGTGCCGTGCGGTTCTGTTGCAGCCAGAACTGGCACTTGGGGCTGTTGAGGTTGCGCGGGTTGCCCTGGGCGGCTTCGGCAGCTTGTTGCTGTTCCTGCTTGTGCAGGATGTGCTTGTAGCGCTCGAACATTTCGGCCTGGGCGTCCTGTGCCGGTGCGACCGCTGTGGGCGCCGGTGCCGGCTGGTAGACGCTGGGGGGCAGGGCCTTGGCCAGCGGCTGCACCTGCTGCGGCCACAACAACAGCGCCAGCCAGACGCTACCGATAATGGCCACGGCGCCAAGCCAAAGGCCGAAGGCAACGCACAGTATCAACTGCAGCGGCTTCAGGGTGATCTTCAGTTCACGGGTGCGGGGCATGGCTGCCTCCTTGGCAGGGTGGGGCGGCGTGCATTGTCGCATGCTGTCGGGCAGAATCCGCGTTTTTCCGCAGGTAAAGGGGAGGGGCGCATGAAAGCCACCTGGGACATCTTCTGCAGCGTCGTCGACAATTACGGCGATATCGGCGTGACCTGGCGCCTGGCCCGGCAGTTGGTGGCCGAGCATGGCCTGGCGGTGCGCCTGTGGGTGGATGACCTTGCCGCCTTCACGCCCATGTGCCCCGGCGCCGATGCCTCTGCGGCGCAGCAATGGCAGCAGGGGGTGGACGTGCGCCAGTGGCCGGCGGCCTGGTTGACGGTGGCGCCAGCCGATGTGGTGATCGGCGCGTTTGCCTGCCAGCTGCCGGCGGGTTATGTCGAGGCGATGCGCGCCCTGCCTCGGCCGCCGTTGTGGCTGAACCTTGAATATCTCAGTGCCGAGGACTGGGTAGAAGGCTGCCATGGCCTGCCTTCGCCGCAGCCCAACGGCCTGCGCAAGGTGTTTTTCTTCCCGGGGTTTACCGAAAAAACCGGTGGTTTGTTGCGCGAAGGTTCACTGCTGGCCCGGCGTGATGCGCTCCAGCAGTCGGCTGATGCGCGCCTGGCGTTTCTGCACGGGCTTGGCGTAACCCCTGAGCCGGGGGCGTTGCTGGTGTCGCTGTTTGCCTATGAAAACCCGCAATTGGCCAACTGGCTCGATGCCCTGGCCACCGGCGCGCAACCCTGCCATCTGCTGGTACCGCAAGGTCGCATCGTTGCAGGGCTCAGCCAGTGGCTTGGCGAGGCGGCGTTGCAGGTGGGTGATGTACGCACGCGTGGCGCACTGACTGTGCAAGTGCTGCCTTTCGTCAGCCAGGACGACTTCGACCGGCTGTTGTGGAGCTGCGACTTCAACGCGGTGCGCGGCGAGGATTCGTTCGTGCGTGCGCAATGGGCCGGGCAGCCGATGCTGTGGCACATCTACGTGCAGGACGAGAACGCCCACTGGGAAAAGCTCGAAGCGTTCCTGGCGCATTATCGACGCGGTTTGTCAGACGACGCCGACGCCGCCTTGCTGGGCCTGTGGCGGGCCTGGAACATGAATCGGGATATGGCCCAGGCCTGGCAGGCGGCCCGCCAGCATTGGCCGGAACTGCAGCAGCATGCCCGGCGCTGGGCGGCGCAACAGGCCGCTCAGCCGGACCTTGCCACAGCGCTAGTACACTTTTATCGAAATTCGCTATGATATGCGGCCTCGATTTTTATAAATCCATCCAGATTCGGATACTTCGTAATGAAAACTGGTAAAGAACTGAAACCCGGTACCGTGCTGCGCATCGACAACGACCCGTGGCTGGTTCAAAAAGCTGAGTTCACCAAGTCGGGCCGTAACAGCGCGATCATGAAGACCAAGCTGAAGAACCTGCTGACCGGCTACAAGACCGAAACCGTATACGGTGCGGACGACAAGCTGGACGACGTGATCCTGGATCGCAAAGAAGCGACCCTGTCGTTCATCAGCGGTGACTCGTACACCTTCATGGACACCACCGACTACACCATGTACGAACTGAACGCCGAAGACATCGACGCCGTTCTGCCGTACATCGAAGAAGGCATGGAAGACATCTGCGAAGCCGTGTTCTTCGAAGGCCGCCTGGTATCGGTTGAACTGCCGACCACCATCAGCCGTCAGGTTGTCTACACCGAGAACGCTGCGCGCGGCGACACCTCGGGCAAGGTCATGAAGCCTGCCAAACTGAAGAACGGTACCGAGATCCAGGTTGCCGACTTCATCCAGATCGACGAGTGGATCGACATCGACACTCGCGACAACAGCTTCAAAGGCCGTTCCAAGAAGTAATTTTTCTTGTGATACGCAAAAACCCGGCCTCGGCCGGGTTTTTTTGTGCCTGTGACTCCAGTGCTGACCGTCCTGCTTCACGCGCCCCCTGTAGGAGCGGGGGGGGGGGGGGGGGGGGGGGGGGGGGGGGGGGGG
>NZ_JACVZC010000168.1 GCF_016658545.1 Pseudomonas sp. S37
TGCCTTGCGCAGCCCTCTGTAGGAGGGGCCTTGCGTCGCGATGGGCCGCAAAGCGGCCCCGGCAATCTATGCCAGGACCACAATTTTGGGGCTGCTTCGCAGCCCATCGCGACGCAAGGCCGCTCCTACAAGGGGCCGAGTGCTTGCCGTCAGAAATCCCAGCGGGTGGACACCATCACGTTGCGCGGTTCACCGTAATAGCCGCTATAGAAAGTGGTATCCAGCGCACTGAGGTACCTCTTGTCGAACAGGTTGTTGACGTTCAGCGTGGTCGAAAGCTGGTCGGTGATCTGGTAACGGCCCATCAGGTTGAACACCGCAAACTGGCCCTGCCTGGCCTTGACTGTCTTGCCCAGGTCGACGGGCGCGGCAGTGAAGTGGATGCCGCTCTGCCAGTTCATGCCACCGCCCACGGTCAGGCGGTCCAGTTCACCGGGCAGACGATAGGTGCTCCACAGCTTGACCATGTTGGCCGGGAACACCGTGTTGATGCGTTCGCCATCGGCGTCCTTGATGATGCTGTGGTTGTAGCTGGCGCTGAGGTTCCAGCCTGGCTGCAGCTCACCGCTGGCCTCCACTTCGAAGCCGCGCGTGGTAGCCCCGGAAATCGCGCGATAGGCGGAAGTGGTGGTACCGGGTACGACCTTGCCGGGGTCGACTTCGGCCAGGTTGTCCTGCTTGATCTCGAAGGCCGCGATGCTGGTGTTCAGGCGGCCGCCGAAAAACTCGCTTTTCAGGCCGACTTCATAGTTGTCGCCTTCGCGCGGGTCGAGGGTGCTGCCACTGGCATCGCGGACGGTCTGCGGCTTGAAGATGCTGGTGTAACTGGCATACACCGAGTGGACCTCGTCGAGGTCGTAGACGATGCCGGCGTACGGTGTGACCACGCCACTGTCACGGTTGGCGGTGACCTTGTTCAGCGCGGTGTTCACCGCGTATTCCAGGTCGTAGCGGTAGCGGTAGTTGCTGACCCGGGTACCCAGAATCACCGACAGGTCGTCGGTGGGCCGCAGCCGCGTGGCCAGGTAGACACCGCTCTGGTAGATGCTGGTGTCGCCGTCGTACAGCTTGCCGTTGGCAGTATTGGGCTGGGTGGTGTAGTTGTCCCAGGTGTAGAAGTTGACCCGGTTGCCCTCGATCGAGGTACCCCGAAGCGGGTCGTGGTGGTTCTGATAACGGGAGAAGTTGTAGCCCAGCACCAGTTCGTGCTCGCGGCCAAACGCCTGGAATGGCCCCTTGAGCTGGGCATCCACGCCAACCTGCTTCTGCCAGGTGCTGCCGGCTCCGCCGTACAAGCGCACGCCCTCGCCGGTCTCTTTATCGGGGAAGCCCCAGCTGGCCGTGGCCAGGCGGTAGTCGTCGCGGTTGATGTACATCTGGTTCACCGCCAGGCGCAGGCTCCAGTCATGGCCCAGTTGCTGCTCCAGGCTGGCAAAGGTATTCAGCGCATCCTGCGGGTTGCTGCTCCAGCGTGCGGCGCTGTTGGTGGAGCGGGAAAAGTCGGTTTGCTCGCCGTTGCTGTAGAACAACGGGAACGCCACCGATGACGAACCTTCTGGCCGGTTGCGCTGATAGTCGGCGCCCACGGTGAGCAAGGTGCTGTCGCTGAGGTCGGCTTCGAGGATGCCGTAGAACACCTGCTTTTCCTGGTGATAGTGGTCGACGAAGCTGTCGTTCTGCTGATAGGCCGCGACCATGCGCCCACGCACATTGCCCGTGGGGGTCAGCGGGCCGGACAGGTCGACCTCGGTGCGGTACTTGTTCCACGAACCCAGCCCGGCGCTGACATGCCCCTTGAACTCGGCCGTGGGCCGCTTGCGCACCAGGTTAATGGTGGCCGAAGGGTCGCCAGCACCGGTCAGCAAGCCGCTGGCGCCGCGCAGCACCTCGACATGGTCGTAGATGGCCATGTCGGCCAAGCTCTGCGCCGACACCTGGCTGACGATGTCGAGGGTGGTGGGAATACCGTCGAACTGATAGTTGTCGACCGAGTAGCCACGCGAGTAGATGTTGAAGCGCTCGCTGCCCAGGCTTTGCACCGACAGGCCCGGGGTTTGCTGGAGCACTTCGGTCAGGTCGTTCAAACCCTGGTCATCCATGCGCTGGCGGGTGACCACGCTGATCGACTGCGGCGTTTCGCGCAGCGACAGGCCCAGGCCGGTGGCGGTCCGCGTGCTGCCCAAGGTGTAGGTGCCAGTGCCATCGGTGCTGTTGCCGTCGCGCTGGCCATCGATGTTGATGGCGCCCAGCTCCATGGCAGCGCCACTGGCCGGTGCGCCGATCAGGTAACCCTCCCCGGCCCGCTGGATCTGCAGGCCAGAGCCGGCGAGCAGCTGCTGCAGCGCCTGCTCGACGCTCATCCGCCCTTGCACAGCCCCTGCCTGGCGGCCCTCGGCGGCATCGGTGGAAAACAGGATACGGCTGCCGGTCTGCTGGGCCAGGGCGTTTAGCGAGCGGTCCAGGCGTTGGGCCGGGATATCCAGGCTGAAGGTGGCGGCCTGTGCCTGGACGCTGGCGCAGGCCAGTACGCTGGCGGCGAGCAGCCTCAGCGGTGAAAGGTGGTTACCCATGTGTTCCCCATACGATTCAAGTGGCTTCATGGGAATGGCGGTTGGGCATGGGCGGATGTTGATGTGGGGATGAAAATAATTATTGATGGCCTGCACCGGCCCTTTCGCGGGCTTGCCCGCTCCCACAGGTTTACGCGTTCGCCTGTGGGAGCGGGCAAGCCCGCGAAGGGGCCGGTGCGGGCGGTCAATCAACCCGGCCTATGACCAAGCCCCCATCGCCAGCACGCACCAGGCTCACCGGCAGCACCGCCGGCAACTGCTCCAGCAACGCCTGCACCTGCCGGCTGTCGAACGCCCCCGACAAGCGCAAGTCACCGGTGCGTTGATCCGCCAGGCGCAGCGGCAGCTTGCTGTAGCGCTGCAAATCCACGATCGCATCGCGCAACGGCGTACCGTCAAAGCGCAACACCGAGCTGCGCCAGGCGTCCAGTGCGTCGGTCGCCACGGCCTGCACCGGGCCCAGCTCACCGGCGGCGGCCAGCAGTTGCTGCCCGGCCAGCAACCGCTGCACGTTGCCATGCCCGCTGCCAACCTCTACCTCACCCTCCAGCACACCCACCCGCACGCCACGTACATCGCTGCGCACGTCGAACACCGTACCGATATCGCGTACCTGCACACCCTGGCTGCGGACAATGAACGGCGCATCAGCATGCACCACGGTAAAGCGCGCCTGCCCTTCCACCAGCTCCAGTTGCCGGCTGCGCAGGCGCCTTTCAATCCGCAGGCGGCTACCAGAATCCAGCAGCACCTGGCTGCCGTCCGCCAACACCCACTCGCGCTGCGCGCCCACGGCCACCTGCACCTGCTCGGTCTGCCAGGCCGGGTCCAGCCACCACAGGCTGCCGGCCAGCAACAACGACAACAAACTGGCCTTGGCCGCCTTGCCAGCCTTGCGCCGCCGTGCGGTCATGGCCTTGCCTTCGGCGAGCAGCGCTTCGCGAGACGCCACCCGGTCACGCAATGCTTCGCTGAATGCATCCAGCGGGTCGGCCTGGCGCTCGCCGTCACGCTTGCCCTGGCTCATGCCTGGCCCCCGTCACGCAGGCGTCGGGCCGGTTCCCAGCAGCTGGCGATGGTGCGCATCGCCCGGTTGAAGTGCTGGGTCACCATGTTGGTCGAGATTTCCAGCTCGGCGGCGATGTCGCGCTGGGCCATGCCGTGAATGCGGTGCAGCAGGAACACCTGGCGCTGGCGTGCCGGCAGCGCTTCGATGATCGCCAGCAGGGCATGCAGTTGCTGCTCGAAATCCAGCTCGCGGGCACCGTCCCAGCTGTCCAGCGCAGGCTCTTCGAGGCTGGCCGCGGCCAGGTGGGCTGCGCGCAGTGACTCGGCGCGTACCCGGTCGATAGCCCTGTTGAAGGTAACCTTGCGCAGAAATGCCAGCGGCAGCGAAATGCGCTGGCGCGGCGGCTTGTCGATAATCTGCAGGTACACGTCGTGGACCAGGTCGCGGGCAAAGTGGCGGTCGCGAAAGCGCTGGCGGATGTAGCGGACCAGGTCGTCATAATGCAACGCCAGCGCGTCAAGCAGCTCCTGGTTGGGCGGTGTGTGAGACATGAAATACCGGCGCCAAGTGATAATGCTTCGCATTGTATGGGCTAAGGCATGCGTTTGTCTGCCGGCGATGGGCCGCAAGACGGCCCCCGGGACCTTACCCCTCCTGCGCCTCTTCGCGCCGGTACGCCCACTGATACAACGCCGGCAACACCAGCAAGGTCAGCGCCGTGGAAGACAGAATCCCGCCAATCACCACCGTCGCCAGCGGCCGCTGTACCTCAGCCCCGGTCCCGGTCGCCAGCGCCATGGGTATGAACCCCAGCGACGCCACCAGCGCCGTCATCAGCACCGGCCGCAAGCGGGTCAACGCACCTTCTTCGACCGCCGCCCGCAGCGTGTGCCCTTGCTCACGCAGCCCACGGATAAAGGCAATCATCACCAACCCGTTCAGCACCGCCACCCCCGACAGGGCAATGAACCCCACGCCGGCAGAGATGGACAACGGTATATCCCGCAGCCACAACGCCAGTACCCCGCCGGTCAGGGCGAACGGTATGCCGGTGAACACCAGCAAGCCATCCCTGAGGTTGTTGAACATCATCAACAACAGCGCCATGACCAGCAGCAAGGCCACCGGCACCACCACCTGCAGCCGCTGCGCCGCCGACTGCAACTGCTCGAACTGGCCACCCCAGCGCGTCCAGTAACCCGGTGGTATCTGCACCTGGCCAATCAGGGTCTGTTCGGCCTCTTCGACGAACGAACCCAGGTCGCGCCCGCGCACGTTGGCGCTGACCACCACCACCCGCTTGCCATCCTCGCGGCTGACCTGGTTCGGGCCCAGTTGCAGGTTCAACGTGGCCACCTGCGACAGCGGGATGAAGCCGATCTGCCCAGCCCCCGCTGCAGCATTGGCCGGCACCGGAATCAGCAGGCTGGCAAGGCCGTCCACATCGGTGCGCAACGTCTCGGACAGGCGCACCACCATGTCGAAGCGGCGGTCGCCCTCGTACAGCGTGCCGGCCTTGCGGCCACCCACGGCAATGGCAATGGCGTCCTGTACATCGCCCACGTTCAGGCCATGGCGGGCGGCTTTGTCGCGGTCGATGTCGATGGTCAGCACCGGCAGGCCGGTCGTCTGCTCGACCTTCACCTCGGACGCGCCAGGCACGCGCTGCAGGCTGCTGGCGATCTGCGCGGCGGTGCGGTTGAGCACGTCCATGTCATCGCCGAACACCTTCACCGCCACATCACTGCGCACCCCGGAAATCAGCTCGTTGAAGCGCAGCTGGATCGGCTGCGACAGCTCGTGGTTGCTGCCCGGTACGCTGGCTGCCGCACGTTGTACTTCGGCAATCAGTTCATCCCGTGGCTTGCCCGGGTCGACCCACTGCTCGCGCGGGCGCAGCATCACGTAGGCGTCGGAAATGTTTGGCGGCATCGGGTCGGACGCAATCTCGGCGGTACCGGTGCGGGCGAACACCCGTTCCACTTCCGGCACCTGGGCGATGATCGCCTGCTCCAGGCGCTGTTGCATGTCCACCGACTGCGACAGGCTGGTGCCCGGCACCCGCAGGGCCTGCAGGGCAAAGTCGCCCTCGCTCAGGCTGGGGATGAATTCGCTGCCCATGCGGCTGGCCATCACCCCGGACAACAGCACCAGGGCGGCGGCCCCGGCAAACGCCAGCTTGCGCCGGCCCAGCACCCAGACCAGTACCGGGGCATAGCGCTGGCGCGCCGTGCGCATCACCAGGCCTTCCTCTTCCTTGACCTTGCCGGTGACGAACAGGGCAATGGCGGCCGGCACGAAGGTGACCGAAAGGATCATCGCACCCAGCAGGGCCATGACCACGGTAAAGGCCATGGGGTGGAACATCTTGCCCTCGACCCCGGTCAGGGCAAAGATCGGCAGGTACACCACCATGATGATCAGTTGCCCGTAGATGAGCGGCCGGCGCGCCTCGCGAGCGGCGGCAAACACCTCATGGAAGCGCTCGGCACGGGTCAGCATGCGGCCATGGCGCTGTTGGGCATGGGCCAGGCGGCGGATGGCGTTTTCCACGATCACCACCGCGCCGTCGACGATGATGCCGAAGTCCAGCGCGCCCAGGCTCATCAGGTTGGCGCTGACCTTGTTGCTGAACATGCCGGTGAAGGTAAACAGCATCGACAGTGGAATCACCATGGCGGTGATCAGCGCCGCGCGAATATTGCCAAGGAACAGGAACAGCACGGCAATCACCAGGATTGCGCCTTCGATCAGGTTCTTCTTCACCGTGGCGATGGCTTTTTCCACCAGGTTGGTGCGGTCGTACACGGTCACCGCAACCACCCCCTTGGGCAAGTTGCGGTTGATCTCGACCAGCTTGGCGGCGACCGCCTGCGACACGCTGCGGCTGTTCTCGCCAATCAGCATGAACACGGTGCCCAGCACCACTTCCCGGCCGTTTTCGGTGGCCGCGCCGGAGCGCAACTCTTCGCCCAGGCCCACTTCGGCGACATGGCTGACACGGATTGGCGTGCCATCGACGCTGGAAATCACCACGTTGGCGATATCTTCGGCCGAGGCCACCTGGCCCGGTGCGCGGATCAGCAGCTGCTCGCCATTACGCTCGATATAGCCGGCGCCGACGTTGGCGTTGTTGCGCTCCAGCGCCGCGATCAGGTCGTTGAGGGTGAGCTTGTAGGCCGCCAGGCGCTTGGGCTCCGGTGCAATCAGGTATTGCTTGGCATGGCCACCAATGCTGTTCACCTCGGCCACCCCGGGCACGTTGCGCAGCTGCGGCTTGATGATCCAGTCCTGGATCACCCGCAGGTCGGTCGGGGTGTAGGGCGTGCCGTCCTCCTTGCGTGCCCCCTCCTCGGCTTCCACCGTCCACAAAAAGATCTCCCCCAGCCCGGTGGAGATCGGCCCCATGCCGGCCTCGATGCCCTCGGGCAATTGCTCGCGCGCCACCTGCAGGCGCTCGTTGACCAGTTGGCGGGCGAAGAACAGGTCGGTGCCGTCATCGAAAATGACCGTGACCTGCGACAGGCCCGAGCGCGACAGCGAGCGGGTCTGCTTGAGCCCGGGCAGGCCGGCCATGGCGGTTTCGATGGCAAAGGTGATGCGCTGCTCGGTTTCCAGCGGCGAGTAGCCCGGCGCGGCGGTGTTGATCTGCACCTGGACGTTGGTGATGTCCGGGACAGCGTCGATCGGCAGCTTCTGGTAACTGTGGATGCCCACCGCGGCCATCAGGACCACGGCCAGCATCACCACCAGGCGCTGCTCGATGGCAAATTGGATCAGGCGTTCGAACATGCAGGAGTCCCCGTGATCAATGGCTGTGCGCGGCCGAGCCCTTGCCCAGCTCGGACTTGAGGACAAAGCTGCCGGCGGCAGCCACCTGGGTACCGGCGGCCAGGCCGCGGGTGATTTCCACCTGGCCGGCATCGCGACGGCCGGTCTGCACCGCGCGCGCCTCGAAGCCCTGCCCGGTACGGGCGAACACCACCGTCTGTTCTTCCCAGGTTTGCAAGGCGATCTCCGGTACCACCACGGCGGCATTGAAGCGCTCGACGCTGACCGCCACATTGACGAACAACCCTGGGCGCCAGGCGCCATCAGGGTTGGCAAGGGTGGCACGCACAGTGGCGGCGCGGTTCTGCTCGCCGAGCAGGCTGCCGACGTAACTGACCTTGCCCTCGACCAGGGCGCCCAGGTCTGGCGCGCTGACCATGACGTTGCGGCCGGTAACCACCTTGTCCAGGTCACGCGGGGCCACGGCAAAGGTGGCCCATACCCGGCTCAGGTCGGACAGGGTGAAGGCGTTGCTGGTCTCGTCGACCACCTCGCCCACGGTCAGGTGCTTTTCCACCACCACCGCATCGAATGGCGCGCGCAGCTCATAGCGGTTGCCGGCGCCGGCCGGGCCCACGGCGGCGACCTTCTGCCGGGCATTGGCCAAGGCAATCTCGGCCTCCTGCAGCCCCTGGCGCGCCTGCAGGTAATCCTGCTCGGCGCTGATGCGCTCCTGCCACAGCTGCTGTTCGCGCTGGAAAGTCAGGCGCGCCAGTTCCAGGCGGCGTTGGGCGGCCTGCTGCTCGCTGCGCAGGTCAGAAATCTGCTGGCTGGCGATCACTGCCAATACCTGGCCACGCTTGACCGCCTGGCCCAGCTCGGCCTGCACGGCCTCGACCACACCCGGCACACGCGGCACGACATGCGCAGTGCGGTCTTCGTCAAAGCGGATTTCACCCGGGAAACTGATGGCAGTACCCAGCTCACGCGGGCCGGCGGCAGCCATCTGCACGCCGGCCGCTTCGATCTGGGCGATGGACAGGTGCAACTGCCCTTCTTCATCGCCATGGCCTTCTTCCGCATGGCCATCAGCGGCCTTCTCTTCAGCATGGCCGTGGCTGTCTTCGCCATGGTCGTCGTGGCGGGCTTCTGCCTTGTTCGCCTGACCGAGGTTGCCGGTCCAGGCCAGGCCACCGAGGCCAAGTGCGGCAATGGCAGCGGCCAGAAGGGCTAGCTTGCGTGGGTTAGTCATTGTTGCTCCTGCTGTTCATTTTGTTACCCAGGCCGTCGAGGTCGCCGTAGATGCGCTCGACCTGCGCGCGTGCATCGGTCGCCGAGGCCAGGGCCTCGAGGTACAAGCCGCGGGCCTCGATCAGCGTGCGCTGGGCATCGAGCACATCGAGGAAGGCGAACTTGCCCATTTCAAAACCGCGGGTGGCGGTGTCCACGGCCTGCTGTGCAGCGGGCAGGATGGTGCGGTCATAGGCGTCAACCTCCTGCATGGCCGTGCCCCACTGGCTGACCGCGCTGCGGGTTTCACTGCGCAGGCGTAACTCCACGGCGTTGCGCAGGTCTCGCGCCTGGTCGGCACGGCGTGCGGCCGCCAGCACGTTGCCCTGGTTGCGGTCGAACAGTGGCAGCGGCATCGACAGCCCGACCACGTTCACACGCTCGCGGTCTTCGCGGCTGTACTGGCTGCCGAGGCTGACGGTGAGGTTGGGAATGCGCTGGGCTTTTTCCGAACCCAGCGACGCGTCACCGCGCTCGACCTGGGCAGCGACCAGGCGCCATTCCACGGTCTGTTCGACGCGCGCGAGCAAGCTGTCGGCATTGGGCGCAATGCCGGGCGAAAGGTTGGGCGCCTGCAACTGCTCGAAGCTGGCCTGCGCGCTACCGGTCAAACGGGCCAGGGCCTGGTTCGCCACGCTGCGCTGGGTGTGCGCGCGGCGTACTTCGGCCTGGGCCTGGGCCAGTTGCACCTGGGCACGGGTGGCTTCCACCGGCGATGACTGGCCGGCAGTGACCCGCCCCTGTACCACCCGCAGCCCGCGTTCGGTCAGGGCCTGCGACTGCTGCGCCAGCTCCAGCGCGGTCTGCGCGCGCAAGGCCGCATGAAAGGCCTGCACCACATCGGCACGCAGCCCATTGCGCTGGCGCTCCAGGTCGAGCTGGGCGATTGCCTGGCCGACACCGGCCACGGCGATACGCGCACCGCGCTTGCCACCCAGCTCCAGCGGCTGGCTGAGGGTGACGGTCGTGGTGCTGGTGTCGCGCCGGGTGTCTTCAACCTCCCAGGCCAGCTCCGGGTTGGGGATCAGCCCAGCCTGGCGCCGTTCGCCATCGGCAATGCCGATTTCACGGCCGGCCGCAGCCAGTTCGGGGTTCTGGGCAAAGGCGGCGGCAA
Organism: Pseudomonas sp. S37; assembly: GCF_016658545.1. Lineage (GTDB taxonomy): Bacteria > Pseudomonadota > Gammaproteobacteria > Pseudomonadales > Pseudomonadaceae > Aquipseudomonas. The sequence goes on from NZ_JACVZC010000168.1 coordinate 9,755, forward strand.
GCGCCTGGGGCAGGCTGAGGCTTTGGCCGGCCTGGGCGCTGGTAGCAGCGGCCAGCAGCAGGCAGAGCAAGGCGATCTTGCGGGGGATGGGCACGGAACAGGTCCTCGTCGGCGAAGCGTTGGCGGGGGACTGTAGAAAGCCGTGCTTATCGAGGCGGTGGCAGGAAAATTACAATTCTGTAATGCACGTTTTGAGGTCGGACGCAGATCCTTTGTGGGAGCAGCCTGGTGTGCACGGTAAGCAAGTACTGAACCTGTGGGAGCGGGTTCACCCGCGAAGAAGGCGGCGCAGTGGATGGCACCGGCGTTGCCGGTGTTCGCGGCTAAAGCCGCTTGTATGGTGATACTTGAAGGGGTGGTGGGACGA
>NZ_JACVZC010000169.1 GCF_016658545.1 Pseudomonas sp. S37
CAAGGTGGTGCTCTAACCAACTGAGCTATGTGCCTGTCGTGTGGTGCGCATTCTACGCAATCCAAAAACCCTGTCAACACTTTTTTTCACGCTAAGCTACTGAATCTTAACCTCTTTATAGAGAAGCACTGGCCAGGGCCCAGTAAAGGATTTTCACCAGACGACTAGCGGGTGTTTATTATTATTGATAGCATCGCTACATTCGTTAAAAATATAAAACACGAGGTTCCTGCAGCATGGCTAACACCCCCTACCCCCAGTCCTACTACGCCGCCTCGGCTAACCCGGTGCCGCCACGTCCGGCGCTGCAGGGTGAGGTGGAAACCGATGTGTGCATCATCGGTGCCGGCTACACCGGCCTGTCCAGCGCCCTGTTCCTGCTGGAGAACGGCTTCAAGGTAAGCATCGTCGAAGCGGCCAAGGTCGGCTTTGGCGCGTCGGGCCGCAACGGTGGCCAGATCGTCAACAGCTACAGCCGTGACATCGACGTCATCGAGCGCACCGTTGGCCCTAAAGAAGCTCAGCTGTTGGGCCACATGGCCTTCGAAGGCGGGCGCATCATTCGTGAGCGCGTGGCCAAGTACAACATTCAGTGCGACCTGAAAGACGGTGGCGTGTTCGCCGCCCTGACCAGCAAGCAGATGGGCCACCTGGAGTCGCAAAAGCGCCTGTGGGAACGCTTTGGCCACAACCAGCTGGAGCTGATGGACCAGAAGCGCATCCGCGAGGTGGTTGCCTGCGACAGCTACATCGGCGGCATGCTCGACATGAGCGGCGGCCACATCCACCCGCTGAACCTGGTCCTGGGCGAAGCCGCCGCGGTCGAGTCGTTGGGCGGTATCATTTATGAGCAAACCCCGGCCATCCGCATCGAGCGTGGCGCCAACCCTGTGGTGCATACCCCGCAGGGTAAGATCCGCGCCAAGTTCATCATCGTCGCCGGCAACGCCTACCTGGGCAACCTGGTGCCAGAGCTGGCCGCCAAGTCCATGCCATGCGGCACCCAGGTGATCACCACCGAACCGCTGGGCGAGGAACTGGCGCGCACCCTGCTGCCACAGGACTACTGCGTAGAGGACTGCAACTACCTGCTCGACTACTACCGCCTGACCAGCGACAAGCGCCTGATCTTCGGCGGTGGCGTGGTGTATGGCGCGCGCGACCCGGCCAACATCGAGGCGATCATCCGCCCGAAGATGCTCAAGGCCTTCCCGCAACTGAAGAACGTGAAAATCGACTACGCCTGGACCGGCAACTTCCTGCTGACCCTGTCGCGCCTGCCGCAGGTTGGCCGCATTGGCGACAACATCTACTACTCGCAGGGTTGCTCGGGCCACGGCGTGACCTACACCCACCTGGCGGGCAAGGTCCTGGCCGAAGCCCTGCGTGGCCAGGCCGAGCGTTTCGACGCCTTCGCCGGCCTGCCGCACTACCCGTTCCCGGGTGGGCAGATGCTGCGCGTACCGTTCAGCGCCATCGGTGCCTGGTACTACAGCCTGCGCGATCGCCTGGGCTTCTGATGTAAGCAGGCCTGGCCTCTTCGCGGCGGTTCGACGCCTCGATGAACCCGCTCCTACAACGATCTGTGTAGGAGCGGGTTTATCGAGGCGTCGAACCGCCGCGAAAGGGCCGGCACTGACAAACTACTTTTCCAGGCTGCTCACAGCCTGTTTCGCCGCCATCTCCTGCCCCGCCCGCGACAGCTCATCCGCCGCTTGCAACCAGCGCTGGCGATCCACCTGAGCCGGCAACTGCCGCGGTGGCTGCACCAGCACCGCCCAACTCCCCTGCTTCGCCCATGCCGAGGCAAAGTCGTCGAACGCCATCACCTGCCGACGGTGCATGCCCGAGCGCAACAAAACCCGCTGCTTGTAACGGTCATACCCGATCAGTACGGCATAGCGCGGCTCGCTCCACCAGGCCGAACCCTCCTCGTAACGCAGCAGCACCGGGTTGCCCGCGGCCACCTGGGCCAAGAGCGCATCCAGTTGCTTGTCCAGCGGGTACACCACCATGCCGTAGTCCCGCGCCACGCGGGGAATACCCGTATCCAGCACCTCGGCGCCCTGCGGCAGGTTCAGGGGTTTGTCCAGCAGCCCGGGGGTAATCGGTGCCCCCTGTTGCGACAACATCGCCGCCAGGGCCATGGCCCCGCTGTGGTTGGCGTTGCCACGGTAGAACGGCACGCTGCTGATCTCCACCCGTTGCGGCAGGCCTTTGAGATTGGCGGGCGGTGCACTGGCACAGCCGGCCAGGCTGGCTGCCACGATAAAGGCGGCGAGCAGCCGACGGGGAACGTGCTTGAAGGAAGGTTGCTGCATGGATACTCGCTTGTTCCAACGCCAGGCAGGCAGCGCCCGGCTCTGACCACCGATCATAGGTCCCACAGCCGCGCGGGTATAGTCCGACAACGGCTAGGAGCGAATCGGACCAAGAGATAGACCTTTGTTCGATGGAACGTCACAGGCGAAGGGCTAGACTAAAGCAGTGTCTGGAAGGCAAGCGCTAACCCATAGAGCGTTTGCAGTAGAGATGGAGGCACAGATGAGCCTGACCCTGGCAATCCTCATGTTGGTAGGCATGTGGCTGAGCGTCGCAGCCGCCATGTTGTGGGGTGTACTGCGTATCGTGCGGCGTCATGCACACCATCACCACCTGCCACCGCAGGCCCCGGCCAAGCCACAGCCCGTGCGGCGGGCGCGGCGGCATGCCGGGGTGCACTGAACGTTCAAAATCTGCTTGAGGCCATTCGCGGGTAAACCCGCTCCTACAACGACCGCGTGAGCCACATAGCGACGCGGTCGTTGTAGGAGCGGGTTTACCCGCGAATGGGGTGCAAAGCGCCCCCCGTTCAACATCAACCCTCAGCCGCCTCACGCTTCAGCCGCGCCCGGCGAGCAAAGATGTTGAGCATTTCGATCACCGTCGAGAACGCCATCGCCGCATACACATAACCTTTCGGTACATGGGCGCCAAAGCCTTCGGCGATCAGGGTCATGCCGATCATGATCAGGAAGCCCAGGGCCAGCATCACCACGGTCGGGTTGTCGTTGATGAAGTTGGCCAGCGGGTCGGCGGCCACCATCATCACGATCACGGCAGTGATCACGGCAATGATCATGATCGGCAGGTGTTCGGTCATGCCCACGGCAGTAATGATGCTGTCGACCGAGAACACGATATCCAGCAGCAGGATCTGGAAGATCGCAGCGGCAAAGCCCAAGGTAACCGTCGAACCGACCTTGGATTCTTCCTTGGCGCCATGCGGATCGACGCTTTCGTGAATTTCCTTGGTCGCCTTCCACAGCAGGAACAGGCCGCCGGCAATCAGGATCACATCCTTCCACGAGAAGGCGTTGCCGAACACCTCGAACACCGGGTCGGTCAGCTGGACGATCCAGGCCACGGTGCTGAGCAAGGCCAGGCGCATGACCAGGGCCATGCTGATGCCGATACGTCGCGCCTTGGAGCGGTATTCAACCGGTAGCTTGTTGGTCAGGATCGAGATGAAGATCAGGTTGTCGATGCCCAGTACAACTTCCATGGCCACCAGCGTAGCCAGGGCAACCCAGGCGGTAGGGCTAGCGGCGAGTTCCAGCAAATATTCCATTGTTCAGATCCTGCAGCGCGGTTGGGGTCAGATTTCCTGGCTTTTTTCTTTCTTTTCGGCGTCTTCGGGCTTCTGCCCTTCGCTGCCAATGGCATCGCTCAGCGCCTGCTGGGCCGCCTTGTTGGTGTCATCTATGGCCTGCTTGGCCGACTGCGCAGCCTGGTCGAGCATCTGCTGGGCGGATTTTTCGGCCTGGTCGCAACCGGACAGGGTGAACAGGGCCAAGGCCAGCACCAGCGGCGTGCCGATGGATTTGAAGTACAGCATGGGTTCCTCGCTTGTCGATATCCCGGCGGCGCACAGGGCGCCTGATGGGGTGGAATTCTAGACAAGGCAATACATCAGGAAAATTCGTATTTTCAGCGGTTATACTTCGGTTTTTACGAATCCGGAAAGCACCGATGCTCAACTATCGGCAGTTGCACTATTTCTGGGCGGTAGCCAAAACCGGCAGCATCGCCCGCGCCAGCGAACAACTGAACCTCACCCCGCAAACCATCAGCGGGCAGATCAGCCTGTTCGAGCAGACCTACGGCCTGGAACTGTTCCAGCGCGTGGGCCGGCAGCTGGAGCTGACCGAAACCGGCCGGCAGACGCTGATCTACGCCGAGCAGATGTTCCAGCTGGGCGGCGAACTGGAGGCCATGCTGCGTGCCGGTCCGCAAGAGCAGATCCTGTTCCGCGTCGGGGTGGCTGACGTGGTGCCCAAGTCCATCGTCTACCGCCTGCTGGCACCGACCATGGAACTGGAAGAGGTGCTGCGCATCAACTGCCGCGAAGACAAGCTTGAACGGCTGCTCGGCGACCTGGCAATCCAGCGCCTGGACCTGGTGATTTCCGACAGCCCCATGCCCAACAACCTGGACATCAAGGGCTACAGCCAGAAGCTTGGCGAGTGCGGGCTGAGCTTTTTTGCCACCCCGGCGCTGGCACAGCGTCACCAGGGTCCCTTCCCTGCCTGCTTGCAAGATGCCCCCCTGTTGATTCCCGGCCAGGAAACCGTGGTGCGCAGCCGTTTGTTGCGCTGGCTGGGCGAGCAGCAAGTGCAGCCACGTATTGTCGGCGAGTTCGATGACAGCGCCTTGATGCAGGCGTTTGGGCAATCGGGCAGCGGCATATTCGTCGCGCCCAGTGTGATTGCCGAGGAAGTGTGCCGCCAGTATGGCGTGCAGCTGATCGGGCAGACCGATGCGGTGCATGAGTCGTTCTATGCCATTTCGGTGGAGCGCAAGGTCAAGCACCCGGGGATCGTGGCGATTACCGAGGGGGCGCGGCGGGAGTTGTTTCATTGGTAGCCGTAAGGGCCTCTTCGCGGGTAAACCCGCTCCTACATTGAGCACGCAGACCGTTGTAGGAGCGGGTTTACCCGCGAAGAGGCCGGTCCTGCCCGACAAAGGTCTATGGTAAAGTCGCGCCCTTTTTGAAAATGCCCGGAAATTGCTACACATGACCCCTGTCTTCCGCCTCCTCAACCGCACCAGCCTGGTGACGCAGATCGTCGTCGGCCTGCTCGCCGGCATCGCCCTGGCCCTGCTGGCACCTAGCGTGGCCCGCGACCTGGCCTTCCTCGGCAAGGTGTTCGTCAGCGCCCTCAAGGCGGTGGCGCCCGTGCTGGTGTTCATCCTGGTCATGGCCTCGATCGCCAACCACCGTCACGGCCAGGAAACGCACATTCGTCCGATCCTCTGGCTGTACTTGCTGGGCACCTTTGCCGCCGCAGTGGTGGCCGTGGTCGCCAGCATGCTGTTCCCGTCACAGTTGGTGCTCAGCACTGGCGAGGCCACGCTCAGCGCACCGGGTGGCATTACCGAGGTGATGCAGAACCTGCTGCTGAGCGCGGTCGACAACCCGGTCAACGCCTTGCTCAACGCCAACTTCATCGGCGTGCTGACCTGGGCCATCGGCCTGGGCGTAGCCCTGCGCCACGCTGGCGAAACCACCCGCACCGTAGTCGACGACCTGTCCAACGGCGTTACCCTGATCGTGCGCGTGGTCATCCGCTTCGCCCCACTGGGCATTTTTGGCCTGGTCAGCTCCACCCTGGCCCAGTCCGGCCTGAACGCACTGCTTGGCTACCTGCACCTGCTGGCAGTGCTGATCGGCTGCATGCTGTTCGTGGCGCTGGTGATGAACCCGCTGATCGTGTTCTGGAAGATCCGCTGCAACCCCTACCCGTTGACCCTGCTGTGCCTGCGCGAAAGCGGCATAACCGCGTTCTTCACCCGTAGCTCGGCGGCCAACATCCCGGTCAACCTGGCGCTGTCGGAACGCCTTGGCCTGCATGAGGACACCTACTCGGTATCGATCCCGTTGGGTGCGACCATCAACATGGCCGGCGCCGCAATCACCATCACTGTGCTGACCCTGGCTGCAGTGCATACCCTGGGTATTCCGGTGGACCTGCCGACCGCCGTGCTGCTCAGCGTGGTAGCGGCGGTGTGTGCCTGCGGCGCTTCGGGGGTGGCGGGGGGTTCGCTGCTGCTGATTCCGCTGGCGTGCAGCCTGTTTGGCATCCCCAGCGAGATTGCCATGCAGGTGGTGGCGGTGGGCTTCATCATTGGCGTGCTGCAGGATTCGGCCGAGACGGCGCTGAATTCTTCGACCGATGTGCTGTTCACGGCGGCGGCGTGCCTGGCGGAAGAGCGGCGCAACGCTTGAGATTGCAGGGGCCGCCTGTGGGAGCGGGTTCACCCGCGAAGCAGGCGACGCGATAGGTGGCACCGGCTTTGCCGGTGTTCGCGGGTTAACCCGCTCCCACAAGCGGTCGTAATTGCCTTACACGGTGGCTTTACCTACCCTAGTGGCCTTTCCCCAGCAATGAGACAGGGCCATGTCAGAACACGAAACCGCAGGTGAAGGCCGCTTCAACAGCATCGAGATCCGTGTACTCGGCGCGTTGATCGAAAAGCAGGCCACCAGCCCGGAAAGCTACCCGCTGACCCTCAACGCCCTGGTCCTGGCCTGCAACCAGAAGACCAGCCGCGAGCCGGTGATGAACCTTACCCAAGGCCAGGTTGGCCAGGCCCTGCGCGCCCTTGAAGGGCAAGGCATGACCCGCCTGCAGATGGGCAGCCGCGCCGATCGCTGGGAACAACGGGTAGACAAGGCGCTGGAGCTGGTTCCGGCGCAATTGATTTTGATGGGCCTGCTGTTCCTGCGCGGTCCGCAAACCCTCAACGAGCTGCTGACCCGCAGCAACCGCCTGCACGACTTCGATGACACCGAGCAGATCCAGCACCAGCTGGAGCGCCTGATCTCGCGTGACCTGGCCTTGCACCTGCCACGCCAGGCCGGCCAGCGCGAAGACCGCTACACCCATGCCCTGGGTGACCCGGCAGAGATCGAAGCGATCCTGGCTGCACGCCAGCAGGAAGGTGGCGCGCGCAGCAGTGGTGGCAATGTCCCGGAAGAACGTATCGAAGCCCTCGAGGCTCGCATCGCGGCGCTGGAAGCACGCCTGGCCGAACTGGAAGGCTGAGCCATCACGGCTCGGGGTCGGGGAAGTTGCGGCAGCTCTTGCGTTCGGCCAGCTCCCGGTCACTGGGGCGCTGGTCGACGAACACGGTGCGGCCGTCGGCGTAGATTTCCAGGTAGCCCCAGTGCAGGTCTTGCTCTGTCTGCCCGGGCTTTGGCGGGACTAGCCACCAGGGTTCGCGGCTGATCAGGGTCATGAGGGTGGTTCCTGAGGGGGATGCCGTAAGCATAGACACCCTCAGGTTGATGCTTTGTTTGTACCGGCCTCTTCGCGGCTAAAGCCGCTCCTACATTGGATTGCACCGCCTTCGAAAGCGGTGCAAACCTTTGTAGGAGCGGCTTTAGCCGCGAAAGGGCCGCTACAGGCTTACGCCGGCGCCGAAGTACGAATCAGGTGGTCAAAGGCTGCCAGCGAAGCCTTGGCCCCCTCGCCCACCGCAATTACGATCTGCTTGTACGGCACGGTGGTCACATCACCCGCCGCAAACACACCCGGGATACTGGTCTGGCCCTTGGCGTCGACAATGATCTCGCCACGCGGCGACAGCTCGACGGTGCCTTTCAGCCAATCGGTGTTCGGCAGTAGGCCGATCTGCACGAAGATCCCTTCCAGCGCCACGTCGTGCTGCTCGTCGGTAGTGCGGTCTTTGTAACGCAGGCCGGTCACTTTTTCACCATTGCCCAGCACTTCGGTGGTCAGTGCACTGGTGATCACCTTCACGTTCGGCAGGCTGTGCAGCTTGCGTTGCAGTACCGCATCGGCACGCAGCTGGCTGTCGAACTCGATCAGCGTGACCTGGGCAACGATACCGGCCAGGTCGATAGCCGCTTCCACACCCGAGTTACCGCCGCCGATCACCGCCACGCGCTTGCCCTTGAACAGCGGGCCATCACAGTGCGGGCAGTAGGCTACGCCACGACCGCGGTATTCCTGCTCACCCGGCACGTTCATTTCGCGCCAGCGGGCACCGGTAGCCAGGATCACGGTCTTGGCCTTGAGCGAGGCGCCGCCCGCCAGGCGCACTTCGTGCAGGCCGCCATCGGTGGCCGGGATCAGCGCTTCGCCGCGCTGCAGGTTCATGATGTCGACGTCGTACTGCTTGACGTGTTCTTCCAGTGCCGTGGCCAGCTTGGGCCCTTCGGTTTCCTGCACCGAGATGAAGTTCTCGATGGCCAGGGTGTCGAGTACCTGGCCGCCGAAGCGCTCGGCCGCCACACCGGTACGGATGCCTTTACGCGCTGCGTAGATGGCAGCTGCCGCGCCAGCAGGGCCACCGCCGACCACCAGCACGTCGAAAGCGTCCTTGGCATTGATCTTTTCCGCCTGGCGGGCGCCAGCGTTGGTGTCGATCTTGCCAAGGATTTCTTCCAGGCCCATGCGGCCCTGGCCAAATACTTCACCGTTCAGGTAGACGCTTGGCACCGCCATGATCTTGCGCGCTTCCACTTCAGCCTGGAACAACGCACCGTCGATGGCTACGTGGCGCACGTTAGGGTTGAGCACCGCCATCAGGTTCAGCGCCTGGACCACATCCGGGCAGTTCTGGCACGACAGCGAGAAGTAGGTTTCGAAGGTGAATTCGCCTTCCAGCGCCTGGATCTGTTCGATCACTTCGGCACTGGCCTTGGACGGGTGGCCGCCGACTTGCAGCAGCGCCAGCACCAGCGAGGTGAATTCGTGGCCCATGGGGATGCCGGCAAAGCGCAGGCTGATGTCGCCCCCCGGGCGGTTCAGCGAGAACGACGGGCGACGGGTATCGGTGCCGTCCGCGCTGAAGGTAATAAGGTTCGACAGGCCGGCAATTTCCACCAGCAGGTCGTGCAATTCGCGGGACTTCGCGCCGTCGTCGAGGGAGGCAACGATCTCGATCGGCTGGGTGACCCGCTCCAGGTAGGTTTTCAGTTGCGATTTAAGCGTGGCGTCCAACATACGGGCGATTCCTTTTTCAAAACTCGGATACAAAAACGCCCAGGCGAGTTCGCCCGGGCGTTTTTACGGGGCGGTAAGTACTTCAGCTTTGGCGGCTGCTTACCGCCCGCGACTGGTTCACAGCCTTAGATCTTGCCTACGAGGTCCAGCGATGGAGCCAGAGTGGCTTCGCCTTCTTTCCATTTGGCCGGGCAGACTTCGCCTGGGTGAGCGGCAACGTACTGGGCAGCCTTCACTTTACGCAGCAGTTCGGCAGCATCGCGGCCTACACCACCGTCGTTCAGTTCGACGATCTTGATCTGGCCTTCCGGGTTGATCACGAAGGTACCGCGATCGGCCAGGCCGGCTTCTTCGATCAGCACGTCGAAGTTGCGCGAGATGACGTGGGTCGGGTCACCGATCAGCGGGTATTCGATCTTGCCGATGGTGTCCGAAGTGTCGTGCCAGGCTTTGTGGGTGAAGTGGGTGTCGGTGGACACGCCGTAGATTTCCACGCCCAGTTTCTGGAACTCGGCGTAGTTGTCGGCAAGGTCACCCAGTTCGGTCGGGCAAACAAAGGTGAAGTCGGCCGGGTAGAAGAACACGACAGACCACTTGCCCTTCAGGTCGGCTTCGCTGACCTGAACGAACTCGCCTTTGTGGTAGGCGGTGGCGTTGAACGGTTTGACCTGGCTGTTGATGATTGGCATGAGAGACGCTCCTTCATGGGGTTGGAATCAGTTGATGGATAGAATCCTAACTAATCATCCCGCTGAAGGCTCATTGGCAAAGCTCATGCTTGTGATTGGTTTTGGCTATAACCGGGGTTTATTAATAGAAGGGAATGGGCTGAGCAAAGGATTGCGGGGTTAATGGCTGCCGCGACAACCTGTAGGAGCGGGGGGGGGGGGGGGGGGGGGGGGGGGGGGGGGGGGGG
>NZ_JACVZC010000016.1 GCF_016658545.1 Pseudomonas sp. S37
CCCCCCCCCCCCCCCCCCCCCCCCCCCCCCCCCCCCCCGCTCCTACACAGGACGTGCATGCAGCTACCTATTCGTGGGTCAGCTCCAGCACCCGGTCCACCAGCTTGTAGATGCCACCAGCCGCCTCGCTGATCGACTTGGCCTCCATGTAAGCCGGGGTAGTCACCAGCTTGCGTTGGGTATCTTCGACAATGTCGTGCACGTCGCATTCTTCATGGGTGCCGCCCATCTTCACCACTGCCGCCGCAGTGCCAGCGTCGCTACCAATGGTGCAGACCACCCCCGGCCCGTAGATCTTCGCCGCCAGTGCCGGCGAAATGCAGATCAGGCCAACCGGCTTGCAGGCATCGGCAAAGGCTTCGGCCAAGGCCAGTACGTCCGGGTTGACGCTGCAGTTGGCGCCTTCCACGGCAAAGTTGGACAGGTTCTTCGCCGCCCCAAAGCCACCCGGCACGATCAGCGCATCGAAGTCTTCGGCCTTGGCCTCGCGGATGTCCTTGACCTCGCCGCGGGCAATGCGCGCCGATTCCACCAGCACATTGCGCGACTCGGGCATTTCTTCGCCAGTCAGGTGGTTGATCACATGCATCTGCGCAATGTTCGGCGCAAAGCACTGCACCTGCGCACCGCGCTGGTCGAGGCGCAGCAGGGTGATCACGCTTTCGTGGATTTCGGCGCCGTCATACACGCCACAGCCGGAAAGAATCACCGCTACTTTTTTTGTCATGCTCGTTACTCCAGTGTCGAGGCGCTAAATGTCCTCTAGTTTGGCAGATGTCGCCATAGGGTTTCCCGCAGGCGCGGCCTAATCTTGTTGGATACCGCCTGAGGTCATGCTCATGGACCTGATATTGCTGGCCGTGCCGTTCTTCTTCGTGCTGATTGCCGTCGAGCTGGTGGCCGACCGCGTGCGTGGCCAGCGCAACTTCACCCTGGCCGACTCGATCAACAGCCTGAGTACCGGCGCGCTGTCGACCAGTACCGGGTTGCTGACCAAAGGGGTAGGGCTGATTACCTACGCGCTGGCCTTCGAGCACGTGGCGCTGCTGCGGTTGCCGGCACACGCCTGGTGGGTGTGGCTGGCGGCCTTTGTCTTGTACGACTTCTGCTACTACTGGCTGCACCGCCTGGGCCATGAGCGCAATGTGCTGTGGGCGGCGCACTCGGTGCATCATCAGAGCGAGGAATACAACCTCACTACCGCATTGCGCCAGACCAGCAGCGGTTTCATCTTCTCGTGGATCTTCTATCTGCCGCTGGCAGTGCTGGGCGTGCCGCCGCTGGTGTTCATTACCGTGGCCTCGCTCAACCTGCTGTACCAGTTCTGGGTGCATACCCGGCACATCCCCAAGCTCGGCTGGCTTGAGTGGGTGCTGATCACGCCATCCAACCATCGCGTCCACCATGCGCAAAACCCTGCTTACTTGGATCGCAACTACGGCGGTGTGTTCATTCTCTGGGACCGCCTGTTCGGCACCTTCAAGGAAGAAGACCCGGCTGAACCGGTGGTGTTCGGGGTCACCACGCCGCTGGCCAGCTGGAACCCGCTGTGGGCCAACCTGCAGTTTTATGCCCAGCTCTGGCACGACGCCCGACGCACTGCCAACCTGTGGGACAAGCTGCGCATCTGGTTCATGCCTACCGGCTGGCGCCCGGATGACGTGGCCGCACGCTACCCGCAGGCTAAACAGGACCTGGCGCTGTTCCGCAAGTTCGAGGTTACCCTGGGCCGCGCGCAACAAGCCTATGTGGCGGCGCAGTTCGTGGTTTACGTGGCGTTGGGCAGTTACCTGATGGACGTGGCCGAGCGGGTGCCCGGCGCCGCGCTGGTGCTCGGCTGGTCGCTGATGGCGTTTGGCTTGTTCGTGCTGGGCGCGTTGCTGGAGAACCGGCGCTGGGCAGTACGGCTGGAGTTGACGCGGCTGTTGCTGAACGCGCCGGCGCTGTACCTGGCCGGCGCCTTGGGCTTAGCGGTGGTCACGCCGCTGGGGTGGTTGCTGCTCGTGGCTTACAGCCTGCTCAGCCTCATCGGCCTGGGCCTGGTTTGCCGCCTTGCGCTCCGCGCGCAGGGTGCGAAAGCGCCGGCGCAGCCACAGTAGGGCGCCCAGCGCCAACAGGCCGCCGAGCACCCAAAGCTCGTAGCGCTTCACGTTGCCCAGCAGGCCTTCGAGGATGGCGCCGAAGTGATAGGCAGCCGCACCCAGGGCAATGGCCCAGATCGCCGCCCCAATGCCGTTCAGCAGCAGGTAACGGCGCGGGGGGTAGCCCGACAGGCCAATCGCCACCGGCATGACCGTACGCAGGCCATAGACAAAGCGGAAACTCAGCACCCAGATGTCGGGGTGGCGGCGGATGTGGTCCAGCGCCCGGTCACCCATGGCCTGCCAGCGCGGTTTGCGCGCCAGAATCCTGCGCCCATGGCGACGGCCCATGAAGTACCACAGCTGGTCGCCGGCATAGCTGCCGAAGAACGCCACCAGGCACACCAGCTTGATGTCCATGTAACCGCGGAACGCAAGAAACCCCGCAAGCACCAGAATGGTCTCGCCTTCAAAGAAGGTGCCTAGAAAAAGGGCGAAGTAGCCGAAATCCTGCAGGAATTGTTGAAGCATTTTCTGAGGTGCTGGCGAAATGAACGCGCAGCCTACCCCTTCGCGCGCGTTCGTGAAAGTGTCCAAATGTGTCTCGACGTGAACAATTCCTACGCGGACAATGCGAAGGGCCACATCCTGCGGCTTGCCCTGGTGTGTAACACAGGCGTCATAATGGGCGCTTATCTTGCCGCTCAATTGATGATAGGGCATTAACGTCCTCAGGAACGCCAGATGAATAATGAAGTGCTCACCCCTGTCGCGATCAAGGAGGCTCAAGAGCTTCCCGAAGAGATGGTGCAAACCCCGCCAGACTTGCCGACGCCAACGCCGGAAGCTGCCCCCGAGCCTGTAGCGGAGGAGGCGGCCGAACCCGTGGCTCCGGCCCCGGCACCCGCCCCGGTCATGAACGTGCCCGGTCTCGACGACAGCAGCCTGTACATTCATCGCGAGCTTTCGCAGTTGCAGTTCAACATTCGCGTGCTGGAGCAGGCGCTGGACGAGAACTACCCGCTGCTCGAGCGCCTGAAGTTTCTGCTGATCTTCTCCAGCAACCTCGACGAGTTCTTTGAAATCCGTGTCGCGGGCCTGAAGAAGCAGATCAATTTTGCCCGCGAACAGGCCGGTGCCGATGGCCTGCAGCCGCACCAGGCGCTGGCGCGCATCAGCGAGCTGGTGCACTTTGAGGTTGAGCGCCAGTACGCGATCCTCAACGACGTCTTGCTGCCAGAGCTGGAAAAGCACCAGATCCGCTTTATTCGCCGCCGTTACTGGACACCCAAGCTCAAGACCTGGGTACGCCGTTATTTCCGCGACGAAATCGCCCCGATCATCACCCCGATCGGCCTCGACCCGACGCACCCGTTCCCGTTGCTGGTGAACAAGAGCCTGAACTTCATCGTCGAGCTTGAAGGTGTCGACGCCTTCGGTCGGGATTCGGGCCTGGCGATCATCCCGGCCCCGCGCCTGCTGCCACGGGTGATTCGCGTGCCGGAAGAGGTAGGTGGCCCGGGTGCCAACTACGTGTTCCTGTCTTCGATGATCCACGCGCACGCCGACGACCTGTTCCAGGGCATGAAGGTGAAGGGCTGCTACCAGTTCCGCCTGACCCGTAACGCCGACCTGGCGCTGGATTCCGAAGAGGTCGACGACCTGGCCCGCGCCCTGCGTGGCGAGCTGTTCTCGCGCCGTTACGGCGATGCCGTGCGCCTGGAAGTGGCCGACACCTGCCCGAAACACCTGTCGGACTACCTGCTCAAGCAGTTCAGCCTCAGCGAAAGCGAGCTTTACCAGGTCAATGGCCCGGTCAACCTCACCCGCCTGTTCAGCATCACCGGCCTGGACAGCCACCCCGAGCTGCAGTACACGCCGTTCACTCCGGCGATTCCCAAGCTGCTGCAGAACGCCGACAACATCTTCAGTGTGATCAGCAAGCAGGACATCCTGCTGATGCACCCGTTCGAGTCCTTCACCCCGGTGGTAGACCTGCTGCGCCAGGCCGCCAAGGACCCGCATGTACTCGCTGTGCGCCAGACCCTGTACCGTTCCGGGGCCAACTCGGAAATCGTCGACGCCCTGGTGGACGCGGCGCGTAACGGCAAGGAGGTCACCGCGGTGATCGAGCTGCGTGCGCGCTTCGACGAAGAATCCAACCTGCAAATGGCCAGCCGCCTGCAAGCGGCCGGTGCGGTGGTGATCTACGGCGTGGTCGGTTTCAAGACCCACGCCAAGATGATGCTGATCCTGCGCCGCGAACAGGGCGAAATCGTGCGTTATGCGCACCTGGGTACCGGCAACTACCACGCCGGCAACGCCCGCCTGTACACCGACTACAGCCTGCTGACCTCTGACGACGCCCTTACCGAGGACGTCGGCAAGCTGTTCAGCCAGCTGATCGGCATGGGCAAGACCCTGCGCATGAAGAAGCTGCTGCACGCGCCGTTCACCCTGAAAAAGGGCATGCTCGACATGATCGCGCGCGAAACCCAGTTTGCCCTCGAGGGCAAGCCGGCGCACATCATCGCCAAGTTCAACTCGCTGACCGATGCCAAGGTCATCAAGGCGCTGTACAAGGCCAGCCAGTCGGGCGTGAAGATCGATCTGGTGGTGCGCGGTATGTGCTGCCTGCGCCCAGGCATTCCGGGGGTTTCGCACAATATCCAGGTGCGCTCTATCATCGGCCGCTTCCTGGAGCACACGCGGGTGTTCTACTTCCTCAATGGCGGCGAAGAGCAAATCTACCTGTCCAGTGCCGACTGGATGGAGCGCAACCTCGACAAGCGCGTGGAGACCTGCTTCCCGGTAGAAGGCAAGAAGCTGTTGCTGCGGGTGAAGAAGGAGCTGGAAGGCTACCTGACCGACAACACCCACGCCTGGACCTTGCAGCCAGACGGGCGCTACGTGCGCAGCACCCCGACCGGCAACCAGAACCCGCGCAGTGCCCAGGCGACCCTGCTGGAGCGCCTGAGCAACCCGGTCCTCAACGTACGCTGAGGACGAAGCCGACCCGGGCCAGCCACTCCGCCTCGTTGGCGAAGTCGGCCTGGGTCAGCTGGTTCTGTTCCAGCCAGCCTTCAGGGAAGGCGATATCGAGGCTGTCATCGGCAGCCTTGAGTTCTACTTTCGGCATCTGCTGGTTGCCACGGATGTGGTGGAACAGGATGGCGAAGCGAAGCAGCACGCACAGGCGCAGCAGTTTCACGCCTTCTTCACCCAGCTCGGCGAACTTGTCCTTGGGGATGTTGCGGCGGTGGCCGCGCACCAGCAAGGCCATCATCTGCTGGTCCTCGCGGGAGAAGCCCGACAGGTCGGAGTGCTCGATCAGGTAGGCGCCGTGCTTGTGGTAGTGATAGTGGGCGATATCCAGGCCGATTTCGTGCACTTTCGCGGCCCAACCCAGCAGATCGCGCCAGTTCCCACCTTTAAGCTGCCAGGCGTCTGCGACCTGGTCGAAGGCATGCAAGGCCTTGCGCTCGACACGTGCTGCCTGGCCTTGGTCGACGTGGTAGCGCTCCATCAGCGAGTTCAGGGTGCGTTCGCGCACGTCCTCGTGGTGATGGCGGCCGAGCAGGTCGAACAGCACGCCTTCTCGCAGGGCGCCGTCGCAGTGGTCCATGCGCTGCAGTTCCAGGGCATCGAAGATGGCTTCGAGAATCGCCATGCCGGCCGGGAAGATGGTGCGGCGGTCTGGCTTGACCCCGTCGAAGTCGATCTTGTCGACTTCGCCCAGCTTGAACATCTTGCGTTTGACCCAGGCCAGGCCTTCGGCGTTGACCTCGCCGTTGCCCAGGCCGCCAGCCTTGATCGCAGCGCCAATGGCACGAATGGTACCGGACGAGCCGATGGCCTCGTCCCAGGTCAGGCGGTGCAGGGCGTTCTCGATGCTCATCAGCTCCAGGCGCGCGGCGGTATAGGCCTGTGCGTAGCGCGCCGGGGTTATCTTGCCGTCGCGGAAGTAGCGCTGGGTGAAGCTGACGCAGCCCATTTGCAGGCTCTCGCGCAGCAGCGGCTCGAAGCGCTGGCCGATGATGAACTCGGTACTGCCGCCGCCGATGTCGGCGACCAGGCGTTTGCCGGGGGTGTCGGCCAGGGTGTGGGAGACGCCCAGGTAAATCAGGCGCGCCTCTTCACGGCCGGAAATGACCTCCACCGGGTGGCCGAGGATGGCCTCGGCGCGCTGGATGAATTCGTTGCGGTTGCGCGCTTCGCGCAGGGCGTTGGTACCGACGATGCGCACGGCGCCTGATGGCATGCCGTTGATCAGTTGGGAAAAGCGCTTGAGGCAATCCAGGCCCCGTTCCATCGCCTCTTCACTGAGTTTGCGGTTTTCGTCGATGCCGGCGGCAAGCTGAACCTTCTCGCCGAGCCGCTCGAGAATGCGGATTTCGGTATGGTGGGCCTTGGCCACGACCATGTGAAAACTGTTGGAGCCAAGGTCGATGGCGGCGATCAGGGACAGGTTCTTCGCGATGGTATGCGGCATGATCTGGTTGTTCTCGGTCGTTAACCCGGCAATCGTGCCACGATAGCAGGCTGTCGCCAACGCGTGACACACCAGGCGTTGATGCAAGGCAATGTGCCATTCGATGCTATGACACTTGTGTGACAGTTTCGATTCGCGGCGTCTTGCACAACTATAGTTACACTCAATCGTCCGCGGCTTCCTGTCGGGCGTGGGTGCGGCTATCATGGGCCACGTTTTTTTGCTTACGACCCTGGAGATTTCCATGAGCAGCGATCTGATCAAACACGTCACCGACGCTACCTTCGAAGCCGAAGTCCTGAAGGCCGAAGGCGCGGTACTGGTCGACTACTGGGCTGAATGGTGCGGTCCATGCAAGATGATCGCTCCGGTACTGGACGACATCGCCTCCACCTACGAGGGCAAACTGACCGTCGCCAAGCTGAACATCGACGAAAACCAGGAAACCCCGGCCAAGCACGGCGTGCGTGGCATTCCGACCTTGATGCTGTTCAAGAACGGCAACGTCGAAGCCACCAAGGTTGGCGCACTGTCGAAATCGCAGCTGGCCGCGTTCCTCGACGCCCACCTGTAATGCGAAAAGCCCCGCAAACGCGGGGCTTTTTTTTGCCCGAAGGGCCTGTGGGAGCGGGTTTGCCCGCGAATTCGATGCCGAACCTGCTGCCGCCTTCGCGGGTAAACCCGCTCCCACAGGGTACAATTTACCCGGCCAAAACCACTAGACGTCGAAAAAAGCAAGTGTTACATTCGGCCTCGCACTGCTTTTCCAGTGCCCTCTACACGCCGTCGCCGAAGCATCCCTAATTCGAATCAGTACGCGATCCTGTCGCCATCTAGCGGCGCGGCTTCATTAAGCCAAAGCTTAATTCTCCCTTCTTACATGATTACGTCACTCCCCTTATGAACCTGACTGAACTCAAGCAAAAGCCGATTACCGATCTTTTGGAAATGGCCGAACAGATGGGCATCGAAAACATGGCCCGTTCGCGCAAACAGGACGTGATTTTCGCCCTGCTGAAAAAGCACGCGAAAAGCGGCGAAGAGATCTCCGGTGACGGCGTGCTGGAGATTCTCCAGGATGGTTTCGGTTTCCTGCGTTCCGCTGATGCGTCCTACCTGGCCGGCCCAGACGATATCTACGTCTCGCCTAGCCAGATCCGCCGTTTCAACCTGCGCACCGGCGACACCATCGTCGGCAAGATCCGCCCACCGAAGGAAGGGGAGCGTTACTTCGCGCTGCTGAAGGTTGACACCATCAACTTCGACCGCCCGGAAAACGCGAAGAACAAGATCCTGTTCGAAAACCTGACGCCGCTGTTCCCGAACAAGCGCCTGAAGATGGAAGCCGGTAACGGCTCCACCGAGGACTTGACCGGTCGCGTCATCGACCTGTGCGCCCCGATCGGCAAAGGCCAGCGTGGCCTGATTGTTGCCCCGCCGAAAGCCGGTAAGACGATCATGCTGCAGAACATCGCGGCGAACATCACCCGTAACAACCCCGAGTGCCACCTGATCGTCCTGCTGATCGACGAGCGCCCGGAAGAAGTCACCGAAATGCAGCGCACCGTGCGCGGCGAAGTGGTTGCCTCTACCTTCGACGAACCGCCAACCCGCCACGTGCAGGTTGCCGAAATGGTGATCGAGAAGGCCAAGCGCCTGGTCGAGCACAAGAAGGACGTGGTTATCCTGCTGGACTCCATCACCCGTCTCGCGCGTGCCTACAACACCGTGATCCCGAGCTCCGGAAAGGTGCTGACCGGTGGTGTCGACGCCCACGCCCTGGAGAAGCCGAAGCGCTTCTTCGGTGCTGCGCGTAACATCGAGGAAGGCGGTTCGTTGACCATCATCGCCACCGCGCTGGTCGAAACCGGCTCGAAGATGGACGAAGTGATCTACGAAGAGTTCAAGGGTACCGGCAACATGGAGCTGCCGCTGGACCGCCGCATCGCTGAAAAGCGCGTGTTCCCGGCCATCAACATCAACCGCTCCGGCACCCGCCGCGAAGAGCTGCTGACCGCCGACGACGAACTGCAGCGCATGTGGATCCTGCGCAAGCTGCTGCACCCGATGGACGAAATCGCCGCCATCGAGTTCCTGGTCGACAAGCTCAAGCAGACCAAGACCAACGACGAGTTCTTCCTGTCGATGAAGCGCAAATAAGCGTTTCAAACCGGGATTGATTGGGGCTGCTTCGCAGCCCATCGCGACGCAAGGCCGCTCCTACAGGATTACGCATTCCCTGTAGGAGCGGCCTTGCGTCGCGATGGGGCGCGAAGCGGCCCCAATGCATTTTTGCCCCCAAACAAAGCCCGAACGGCGCTACACTCTGCACCCCGACCGATACGGCCAACACGAGGCTCCTGCATGCAGTATCGCGACTTGCGCGACTTCATCCGTGGCCTGGAACAGCGCGGCGAGCTCAAGCGCATCCAGGTTCCGATCTCTCCCGTCCTGGAAATGACCGAGGTGTGCGACCGCACCCTGCGTGCCAAGGGCCCGGCGTTGCTGTTCGAAAAGCCCACCGGCTTCGACATCCCGGTGCTCGGCAACCTGTTCGGCACGCCGGAACGCGTGGCCATGGGCATGGGCGCGGAGTCGGTCGATGAACTGCGCGAAATCGGCAAGCTGCTGGCCTTTCTCAAGGAGCCTGAGCCACCGAAGGGCCTGAAGGACGCCTGGTCCAAGCTGCCGATCTTCAAGAAAGTCGTGTCGATGGCGCCGAAAGTGGTCAAGGACGCGGTGTGCCAGGAAGTGGTGGTCGAGGGTGATGACGTCGACCTCGGCGCGCTGCCGATCCAGCATTGCTGGCCCGGCGACGTGGCGCCGTTGATCACCTGGGGCCTGACCGTGACCCGCGGCCCGAACAAGGATCGCCAGAACCTGGGCATCTACCGTCAACAGGTGATCGGCCGCAACAAGGTCATCATGCGTTGGCTCAGCCACCGTGGCGGCGCCCTCGATTACCGCGAATGGTGCGAGAAAAACCCCGGCCAGCCGTTCCCGGTCGCCGTGGCCCTGGGCGCCGACCCGGCAACCATCCTCGGTGCCGTGACCCCGGTGCCGGACACCCTCTCCGAATACGCCTTTGCCGGCTTGCTGCGTGGCAACCGCACCGAGCTGGTCAAGTGCCGTGGCAACAACCTGCAGGTGCCGGCCACGGCCGAAATCATTCTGGAAGGTGTGATCCACCCGGGCGAAATGGCCCCGGAAGGCCCGTATGGTGACCACACCGGCTACTACAACGAGGTGGACAGCTTCCCGGTGTTCACCGTCGAGCGCATCACCCACCGGCAAAAACCGATCTACCACAGCACCTACACCGGCCGCCCGCCTGATGAGCCGGCCATTCTCGGGGTAGCGCTGAACGAAGTGTTCGTGCCGATCCTGCAGAAGCAGTTCCCGGAAATCACCGACTTCTACCTGCCGCCGGAAGGCTGTTCGTACCGCATGGCGGTGGTAACCATGAAAAAGCAGTACCCGGGCCATGCCAAGCGCGTGATGCTGGGTGTGTGGTCGTTCCTGCGACAGTTCATGTACACCAAGTTCGTTATTGTCACCGATGACGATATCAACGCCCGTGACTGGAACGATGTGATCTGGGCCATTACCACACGCATGGACCCCAAGCGTGATACGGTGATGATCGACAACACCCCGATTGACTACCTCGACTTTGCGTCGCCGGTATCGGGGCTGGGGTCGAAGATGGGCCTGGATGCCACGCACAAGTGGCCGGGCGAGACTACACGCGAATGGGGACGGGTCATCGTCAAGGACGAAGCCGTCACCCGCCGTATCGATGAGCTGTGGGATCAGTTGGGAATAGATTGATGCAGGTAACGTTGCAGCCGTCCGGGGCGGTGCTGGCGCTCGAACCCGGGGAACGGATCCTGGATGGAGCGCGGCGGCTGGGCTATGACTGCCCAAACAGCTGCCGCAATGGCAATTGCCATGTCTGCGCCGCGTTGTTGGTCGAAGGCCGGGTACGCCAGGACGGCGAAGTCCGCGACCATGGCGAGTTGTTTACCTGCATTGCCGAACCGCTGGAGGACTGCGTGTTGCTCTGGGACGGTGTGCTCGCCCTGGGCGAGCTGCCAGTACGCAAGCTGGCGTGCAGCGTCAGTGAGTGCGTCGACGTCGGTGGCGACGTGTGGCGGGTGCGTTTGCGCGCGCCAGCCGGCAAGCCGCTGCGTTACCACGCCGGGCAATACCTGATGATTGAGCGTGAAGGCGGCAAGCAGGCGGCCTTTTCGCTGGCTTCCGCGCCGCATGCCGGGCGCGAGCTGGAGCTGCATGTGCTGGCGCGTGAGCCCAGTGCTGTGCAGCTGATAGACCAGCTGAAGCGCGACGGCCTGGCGCGCATCGAAATGCCGTTTGGCGACACCCACCTGGCCGAGCTGCCCGATGGGCCGCTGGTATTGATTGCCGCCGGCACCGGCATGGGCCAGATGCACAGCCTGGTCGAGCATTGCCGGGCCAAGGGCTTCAAGCACCCGGTACACCTGTACTGGGGCGTGCGCCGGCCCGAGGACTTCTACCAGATTGAGCACTGGGACGAATGGCAGCGCCTGCCCAACCTGTTCCTGCACCAGGTGGTCAGTGACCTGTGCGGGTGGGAAGGCCGCTGCGGCATGCTGCATGAAGCCGTTTGCGAAGACATTGCCGACCTCAATACGGTGCATGTGTATGCCAGTGGCTCGCCAAACATGGTCTACGCCACCCTCGACGCCCTGGTCGAAGCCGGCATGGATGCGCACCGCATGCGTGCCGATGTATTCGCCTACGCACCGCGCGGCTAATAACCGAAGTTTGCAAGTGTGGGTATAAGGCGGTAATTGTTACCGCCTTGGCCAGTAACTTTCACGCGCTGCGAAATAATAATTCCCAATCGTCGGAATGCCCGATGAAAATTTCGACATATACTTGAGCTAACGCACCGGTCTGCCTTAATTTACCTGTCATGACACCCCTTGTAGGAGCGGGCTTGCCCGCGAAAGGGCCAGTGCAGGCAGCCCAGTGCGTCTGCCTTGAGCGATTTGCGCTACGTGTGTAGTACACAGGGAATTATGGCGGCAGCTTATGTCGACACTTGAAAGTTCGTCCTGGAAAGTTACTTACCCCCCTTCGCTCGACTTCGGTCAGCAACTGACCCGCGAGCAACTGTACAACTCCATGCAGATGACCATGTCACAGCATCAGGGTGGCCCGGTGTGGTTGTTTGCCTATGGTTCGTTGATCTGGCGCCCGGAATGTAATTCGGTAGAACGCCAGCGCGCGCGGGTACATGGTTATCACCGTGGTTTGTACTTGTGGTCACACGAACATCGCGGCACCCCGGAAACCCCCGGCCTGGTGTTTGGCCTGGACCGGGGTGGCTCCTGCAGCGGTTTTGCCTACCGGCTGGATGAAAGCAACCTGGACGACTCGCTGATGGCCCTGTGGCAACGCGAGATGCCGTACCCGGCTTACAGGCCGCACTGGCTCAATTGCCGGTTGGTCGATGGTAGCAAGGTGCAGGCCCTGGGCTTTGTGCTGGAGCGGCATTTGCCGTGCTATGCCGGCAACCTGCCGGACACCTTGCTCAGCCAGATTCTGGCCAGTGCCAAGGGTCGCTATGGCAGCACGCGCGACTATGTCGAGCAGACTTTGAATGCCTTGCGCAGTCACCAGATGCCCGATCGCAACCTCGAAGCGCGGTTCCGCCGTTGCCATAACCTGCGCGAGGTGTGAATAACCTGTTCCGGCCTCTTCGCGGGTAAACCCGCTCCTACACAGGTACAGCGCACCCTTGTGGGCGATGCGATCCCTGTAGGAGCGGGTTTACCCGCGAAGAGGCCAGCACTGCCTATAAAGATCTGAAACCTTACCTGGCCAGCACCACCAACTTACCCACAGCCTGCCGCTGCCCCAGCTTTTCGATGGCAGCCCCAGCCTCGCCCAGTGGATATGTCTGCGACACCAGCGGCTTCAACTTGCCCTCGGCATGCCAGGCAAACAGCTGCCTGAAGTTGGCCGCATTGTCCTCCGGCTGACGCTGGGCAAACGCCCCCCAGAACACCCCCAGCACCGCGGCGCCCTTGAGCAACACCAGGTTGGCTGCCAGCTGTGGAATGCTGCCACTGGCAAACCCCACCACCAGCAATCGACCGTTCCAGGCCAGCCCGCGCACAGCTTGCTCGAACAGCTCGCCACCGACCGGGTCGTAGATCACGTCCACGCCCTGGCCGCCGGTCAGGCGCTTGATCTCTTCGCGCAAGCTGGCCTGGCTGTAGTCGATCAGCTCATCCGCCCCGGCCGCTTTGGCCACGGCCAGTTTCTCGGCACTGCTGGCGGCGGCAATCACCCGCGCGCCCATGGCCTTGCCGATCTCCACTGCCGCCAGGCCGACCCCGCCGGACGCACCCAATACCAGCAGCGTTTCGCCTGCTTGCAGCTGGCCACGCTGGCGCAGCGCATGCATCGAGGTGCCGTAAGTCATGCCGAACGCCGCAGCGGTGGTGAAATCCATGCTCGCCGGAATGGGCAGCACGTTGTAGAACGGCACCGCCACCTGCTCGGCAAAGGCGCCCCAGCCGGTAAGCGCCATGACCCGGTCGCCGACCTTGAAGGCACCGGCCTTTTCGCCCACCGCAGCCACCACCCCTGCCGCTTCGCCACCGGGAGAGAACGGCAGCGGTGGCTGGAACTGGTACTTGCCTTCAATGATCAGGGTGTCGGGGAAATTGACCCCGGCGGCCTGCACGTCCAGCAGGATCTCGTTTTTCTTCGGCAGCGGGCTGGCCACGTCTTCCAGCACCAGGTTGCGCGCCGGGCCCAGGGTTTTGCACAACACAGCTTTCATCGGGGCTATTCCTTTGCGGGTAGTGGCCGATAAGTGTAGGAGGGCCGATTGGCGGGTCAACGAGCATGGCCCGCCCTGATGTGCAGGCATAAGTGGCAACCAAGCCCGGGCTTGGGTTTGAACGGCATGCTGGGTAAGCTGGCGCCAACTGTATTGAGGAGCGAATTCGTGAAAGCGTGGATCTTGATGGTACTGGCGCTGTTGCTGCCGGCTGCGGCCATGGCTGAGGAAGCCAAGGAAGGGGCGCCCAAGGTTGCCTATATCAGCCTGAGCCCGCCCTTTGTCGGCAACTACGCCCTCGACGGCGGCCCGCGGCTGCGCGTGTACAAGGCCGACGTGGCCCTGCGCGTAACCGGCGACGAAGCAGCCAAGGCGGTGCAGCACCACGAACCGCTGATCCGCAACCAGCTGGTGGCACTGTTCACCCAGCAGACGGCGGACAGCATGAGCAACGTAGAGGCCAAGGAGCATCTGCGCCAAGAGGCCCTGAAGCAGGTGCAGCAGGTGCTGGAGGCGGAAGAGGGCAAGCCGATCGTTGAGGACTTGCTGTTCAACAACCTGATCGTGCAGTGACCCGAAACCGTGTGAGGTCCCTCGCGGGTGAGCAGGACATAAGTCAGGCTCACCCCAGTTGTAGGACCTTTCTATCTTTCCTGTAAGCCCGCCAGTTTTCAGTTTCTGGGGCCATGGCCGAGCTAAATTGTGCCTGGTCTTCAGTTGCTCGAGAGCATTTGGCAATGCCTTTGAAGTATCAGCCGAAAGAGGCGACTGTACTGATGTGCGACTTTTCAGGCTTTCAAGTGCCTGAGATGATCAAAGTGCGTCCCGTCGTCGTAATTCGCAAGCACAGTCAAAATCGTCAGTTGGTCACGATAATCCCGTTAAGCACCACCGCACCTGATCACATGGCAAGGCATCACGTTGCGCTGCCAAGCTATCTACCTGGCCCGGCGCTGACCTGCTGGGCCAAGTGCGACATGATCTACACGGTTGCTACCTCCAGGCTGGACAGATGCCGGGTCAGATCGCGACAGGGTGGTGGTCGGGAATACATGACCTTTACGATGCAGCCAGAGCATTTCGCCGCCGTGAGGGCTGCTGTTGGCGTTACGCTAGGCTTCACACATCCGGCAACAGTGCAGCCTGTTGTCAGCGTTGAGCCCGATACGTGATAATCAGCCTGTTCCCGTAAGGGGCTTGCAAGACTCTGCGGATCCTGGCTCAACCAGCAATTACAGAGCCGGGCAGGTATATGGCGATTACAAGCTGACCTGTCTGTGAGTAGGGCGCCGAAAGGCGCCCTTTGTTTTTTTACCAGATTTCAAATTGGCCTGCGGCAGCATCTCGCACGTCGTCAGGACGCCAGGCTACGGCGAAACCGCGCCAGCGCCACACTGAAGAACACCAGGCCGATCGCCGCCAGCGCCAGGATATCCGGCCATACCACCGTCCACCCGGCGTCGCGGAACAGGATGGCTGCCCCCAGGCTGACGAAGTGCGTCGAGGGCGACCCCTGCATCACCCACTGCAGCCACTGCGGCATGCTGTCCAGCGGCGTACTGCCGCCCGACAGCAACAGCATCGGGATGATCACCGGGATCGCCAGCAGGCCGAACTGTGGCGTCGAGCGTGCCAGGGTGGCGAGGAAGATACCCAGCGCGGTGCTGGCGAACAGGTAAAGCGCGGTCACTGCCAGGAATAGCCCCATCGAGCCCGACAGCGGTACCCCCAGGGCACCCTTGACCACGACTATCAGCGAAATCCAGGTGCAGATCACCACCACCAGGGCGTTGCTGCCGATTTTCGCCAGCATGATTTCCAGCGCGGTCAGCGGCAGCACCAGCAGGTGGTCGAGGGTGCCGTGCTCACGCTCGCGCAGCAGCGCGGTGCCGGTGAGGATGATCGCCAGGATGGTGATGTTGTTGACGATCTGGATCACCGCCAGGAACCAGCCACCCTCCAGGTTGGGGTTGAACAGCGCCTTGGGGTTGAGCCGCACCGGGCTTTGCGCGTCGCTGCGCTGGCTGTAGTCGAGCAACTCGCGTTCGAAGATGCGACCGATGTAGCCGGCGCCCATGAACGCCTGGCTCATGGCAGTGGCATCGACATTGATCTGCAGCTCTGGCGAGCGCCCGGCCAGCAGGTCGCTCTGGAAGTTCACCGGTACGTTGATGACGAAGGTGTACTGGCCGCTGTCCATGGCCTGGTCCAGGTACTCTGGGCCCAGCGGCACGGCGGGCTGGAACTCGGGTGGTTGCAGGGCTTCGCCGAGCTTGCGCGAGAGCAGGCTGTGGTCTTCGTCCACCACCGCGACGCTGGCGTTGTGCACGCCGATCACAGAGCCTGCGGCCGGCATGTAGATGGCCACGCTGAAGGCGTACAGCAAAAACAGCAGCAGCACGCTGTCATGGCGCAGGCTGGTCAGCTCTTTCAGGCCCAGGCGCAGGGTGTGGTTCAGGCGCGACATGTCAGGGCTCCTGCTTTTTCAGCATGGCCAGGCTCAGGCCGGTGAACGCAGCAAAGAAGCCCAGCAGGGTCAGGCACTGCGGCCACAATTCGCGCAGGCCCAGCGCCTTGGTGAAAGTGCCGACCGCAATATCGAGGAAGTAGCCCGCGGGGAACAGCTGGCCCATCAGGGCTGCCGCGCCATCCAGTGACGAGCGGGGCACGATCAGCCCGGAGAACTGGATGGTCGGCAGGCTGGTGATGATCATGGTACCCAGAATGGCCGCGATCTGAGTGCGGGTGAACGCCGAAATCAGCAGGCCCAGGCTGGTGGTTGCCAGAAGATAGGCCACACCGCCACAGGCCAGGGCCAGCACACTGCCCTTGAGCGGCACGGCGAACAGCCAACGGTTCATTGCCACCAGCAGCGCCAGGTTGACCAGGCTCACGGCCAGGTAGGGCATCTGCTTGCCCAGCAGGAATTCCAGGCGGGTGAGGGGGGTAGCGTAAAAGTTGGTAATGGAGCCGAGCTCTTTCTCGCGAACGATGCCCAGCGCCGTGAGCATGGCCGGGATGAAGGCCAGGATCAGCGCCATCACCCCCGGGCCAATGGCGTTCACGCTGACCACGTCCTGGTTGTAGCGGAAGCGTGTTTCCACGCGCACCAGGTCTTGGCGCGCCTGCGGTTGCGGGCTGGCCTTGGCCAGTTGCTCAAGGTTGGCCTGGTGCACGGCCTCCACATAGTTGCGGGTGGTTTCGGCGCGGAACGGCATGCCGCCGTCAAGCCAGGCAGCCACCACCGGCTGGCGCCCGGCGTACAGGTCGCGGCCAAACCCGGGTGGAATCTCCAGCGCCAGTTTGATTTCCGAGCGTTGCAGGCGCTGGTGCAGCTCGCGGCTGTCGCGGATGGGCGCCTGTTCGGCGAAATAGCGTGAGCCGCGGAACGCTTCGAGGTAGGTGCGGCTTTGCGGGCTCTGGTCCTGGTCGTACACGGCAAAGGCGAGGTTTTCTACGTCCAGCGAAATGCCGTAGCCGAAAATCACCATCATGAACAGCGCCCCCAGCAGGGCAAAGGCCAGGCGCACCTTGTCACGCAGCAGCTCCTTGCCCTCGCGGCTGGCCACCGCCAGCAGGCGGCGCAGGCTGAAGCCCTTGCGCAGCGGCGGCGTGGCGCTGGCTGCCTGTTCCAGCATGCGGGTATCGGTGGCTTGCGGCGCCAGTTCCTGGGCGTGCTCCAGGCAACGCACGAACGCGTCTTCGAGGGTGTCGCCCTGGTACTGGCGCTGCAGGGCATCTGGTGTATCGCAGGCCAGCACGCGCCCGGCGTGCATCAGCGAGATGCGGTCGCAGCGCTGGGCTTCGTTCATGAAGTGGGTGGAAAGGAAAATGGTCACGCCCTGCTCGCGGGACAGTTCCACCAGCAAGCGCCAGAAGTCGTCACGGGCGGCAGGGTCGACGCCCGAGGTCGGCTCGTCGAGGATCAGCACTTCCGGGCGGTGCAGCACCGCCACCGCCAGTGACAGGCGCTGACGCAGGCCAAGGGGCAGGGCGCCGGAGGGCTGATCGGCGATCGCGGCGAGGTCGAAGCGCTCGATCAACTCGTCGATGCGCTGGGCACTTTCGGCTTTGGGCAGGTCGAACAGGCGGGCGTGCAAGGCCAGGTTCTGCCGGGTACTGAGTTCGCCATACAGCGAAAAACTCTGTGACATGAAGCCGACCCGCTTGCGTGTGGCCAGGTCGCTGGCATCCACCGGGCGCCCCAGCAGGCTGGCGATGCCCTCGCTGGCCGGCATCAGGCCAGTGAGCACCTTCATGGTGGTGGTCTTGCCGCAACCGTTGGAACCGAGGAAACCGAAAATTTCCCCCCGGCCGATGGCGAAACTGACATTGTTCACCGCGGTGAAGTCGCCAAAGCGCAGGGTCAGGTCGTGCGCCTCAATGGCGACCGGGCCGTCCGTGGCCGGGCGTGGCGGAATGGCCAGGGGTTGAGGTTGCGTTTTGCCCGCGCCCTGGTAGTGGGTGAAGGCGTCGTCCAGCTTGCCACTGGCGGTGACGGCCGCCAGCTCATGGCTGGGGCCTGCAGCCAGCAGGCGGCCGCCATCGAGCATCAGGCAATGCTCGAACTGTTCGGCCTCTTCCATGTAGGCGGTGGCCACCAGCAGGGTCAACTGCGGGCGCTGCACGCGCACGTGCTCGACCAGCTCCCAGAAGCGCCGCCGCGACAGCGGGTCGACCCCCGTGGTGGGCTCATCGAGGATCAGCAGGTCAGGCTCGTGGATCAGCGCGCAACACAGGCCCAGTTTCTGCTTCATGCCGCCCGACAGCTTGCCCGCCGGGCGCTCGGCAAAGCGCTGCAGGTCGGTGGCCAGCAGCAGGTTGGCCATGCGCTGTTCGCACTCGCGCCGGCCCAGGCCGAACAGGGTGGCGAAAAAGCGGATGTTCTCGCTGATCGACAGTTCCGGGTAAAGGTTGTTGCCCAGCCCTTGCGGCATGAACGCCACTTTCGGGTACAGCGCAGCGCGATGGCGGCGCTGCCGGATCGAGCCGCCCAGCACCTGCAGCTCGCCCTGTTGCAGGCGTTTTACCCCGGCAATCAGCCCCAGCAGGGTCGACTTGCCCGCACCGTCCGGGCCGATCAGTGCGCAGCGGGTGCCCGCTGGCAGGCTGAAGCCCAGCGTGTGCAGGGCCGCCAGGTCGCCATAGCGGTGGCTGATGCCCTCGGCCAGCAGTGCCGGGGCGTTCATTGCAGGTTGGCCGGCCAGTCCACCTCAGCCGTGCGCACGTAGCCGGCACCGGGCATGCCCGGCTTGGCCTGCGGCACGGCGCCGGGGTCGCTCAGGCGCAGTTTCACCCGGAACACCAGTTTCTGCCGTTCGTCGCGGGTTTCCACCTGTTTCGGGGTGAACTGGGCCTTGGCTGCGACAAACGCCACCTTGGCCGGCAGGGCGCGGTCGGGCAGGGCGTCGAGCACGATGCGCGCCTGGTCGCCCACGGTCAGCCGGCCACTGGTGGAGGCCGGCAGGTACAGGTTCATGTACTGGTCGCCGGGGTCGATCAGCATCAGCACGCGGCCGCCGGCGCCCAGCACTTCGCCGGGCTCGGCCAGGCGCAGCTGGATGATGCCGTCGATTGGTGCGCGCAGGCTGCTGTCGTCGATTTCACTGGTGAGCTGGGCCACCTGGGCTTCGGCAGCGCCGATGGCGGCCTTGATCGCTGCCAGTTGGGCACGGGCGGCGACCACGGCGGCGTTGGCCGTGTCGAAACGCGCCTGCTGTTGGTCGAGCAACTGTTGGCTGGCATATTTGCGCTGGAAGATTTCGCGTACGCGCTTGAGTTCCTGGCTGGCCAGCAGCAATTCGCTCTGGCGCAGCTGCACACTGGCCTGGGCGGCGGCGTAGTTCTGCTGGGCGCGCAGCACTTCGGCCTCGGCCTGGTTGCGCTGGGCTTCCATGGTGCGGGTGTCGATGCGTGCCAGCAACTGGCCGCGGGCGACCTTGTCGCCTTCATCGACCAGCACTTCGGCCAGGCGGCCGGGGACCTTGCTGGCGATCTGCACTTCGGTGGCTTCGAGCCGGCCGTTGCCCATGCTCAGGCCTTCGGGCAGCTGGTCGTGGAGCGACTTCCAGTACCCCAGCCCACCGGCTGCAGCCAGCAGCAGGAGCAAAGCGGTGGCGAAGATTCTGGGGGCGTATCGGTTCATCGTTTCGCATCCTTGCGGTCATGCACACTGCATCATGGCCTGCGGCCATGCGCGGCGTGTTGATATCAATCAAAGGCCTCTCACTTCCTTGTAGGAGCGGCTTCAGCCGCGAAGCATGCGACGCGGCGTATGGCACCGGCGTTGCCGGTGTTCGCGGCTAAAGCCGCTCCTACAGGGGGCCGCGTGAGCCCGAAGGCTGTGGGGTCCATGTAGGAGCGGGTTTACCCGCGAAGCAGCCGACGCGGTACAGGGATTGGGGCCAAGTTCCAAAAGCAAACTCAGACCTTAGCCGCAGTTTCAGCGCAACGCGACAATCACCGCCCATTGCTCGGGCGTAACCGGCATCACCGACAGGCGGCTGCCTTTCTGTACCAGCGGCAGGTCGGCCAAGCCCGCCTGCTGCTTCAGCCAGCCCAGTTCCAGCACCCGCGGCAAGGTTTGCACATGGGCCACATCCACCGCACTCCACGGGTTCTTCTCGGCTGTGGCCTTGGCATCGTAATAGTGGCTCTGCGGGTCCAGCGCGGTCGGGTCGGGGTAGGCCGCGCGGGTGATCCGGGCAATGCCGGCAATGCCCGGCTGCGGGCAGCTGGAGTGGTAGAAGAAGAACTCGTCACCCACACTCATGGCGCGCAGGAAATTGCGCGCCTGATAGTTGCGCACGCCGTCCCAGCGCGCCTCGCCCAGGCGGCCGAGGGCTTCGATGGAGAGCTCGTCGGGCTCGGATTTCATCAGCCAGTAGGCCATGCATGCTGCTCCTGAAAAGGTTTGAAATAACCTGTTGCACGAAACCGACAGCCGGTTGGCGTCAAGGTTTGCTTGCAGACGCAGGTTGTCGGAAAATGCGCCCCGTTTAACGCGCGATGCTCCGGCGGTACCCAGAAAGTCGCCGAGCACTGAACAGTTTGCCTGGGGGGCAATCTTCGATGAATCAACGTAAAAAGCCGGATCTGCTGTGGATCCTGGTGTTCATTTTTGGCCTGGGTGTGGTCACTACCGGTTATGCGCAAGGGTTCTGGGAGCGCAAGCTGGACAACGCCTATCAGATGCCGGTCGAGGCCAGCCAGCCACAACGTTGATGCCCCCGCTGGCGCCGCTCAACGCGGCGCCAGGTACCAGTCACGGTCCGAGACCGTGCCCTGCAGCGGTACATCCCAACTGGCCTGGGCCAGCCGCTCGACCTTCTGGCACTCATGCGCCAGCCCCAGCAGCAACGGTTTTTTCCAGGTTTGCCGACGCGCCTGGTAGGCCAGGCTGCGGTCATAGAAGCCTCCGCCCATTCCCAGGCGGCCACCCACTTCGTCAAAACCGACCAATGGCAGCAAGATCAGGTCCAGCGCCCAGATCGGCCGTTGGCGCTTGCGCTCGGTCACCGGCTCGGGAATGCGGAAGCGGTTGGGCCTGAGCTTTTCACCCTGCTCGAAACGCTGGAACACCATGCGCGTGCGCGGCCAGGCATGCAGCACTGGCAGGTAGGTGCGTTTACCGCGGCGCTGGGCTTCGCGCATCAACAGGCAAGGGTCGATTTCGCCGTCATTGGGCAAGTACAGGGCAATGTGCCGGGCGCGGCGGAACAACGGATGCTGCGCCAGCTGGCGGTACAGGCCAAGGGTGGCCTGGCGTTGCTGGGCAGGGGTAAGGGCGCGGCGGGCATTGCGAAGCAAGCGGCGAAGCTGAGGGCGGGTTAGCGGTGCAGTGTCGGTCATGGCACGGGCATCCCGGAAGTAGTGGCCGCATTGAAGGGCGGCCAAAACGAAAATGCCCGCCACAGGGGCGGGCAAGAAATTCAGGCTCCCCGATAAGACCGCTATCGGTGTAGCCCTTGAACCCGAAAGTTCAAGGTGGAGATTGCAGGGGGCGTTAAGGCTTTCCGTCGGGCGGACATGCACACCGGCCCCAGCGTGCAACCCCCGTGGTTGTGCGTATCGGCTCAGGGACATAACCGACTGGCGCATCCCCCAGGGAGTGGCGCCAGTATACCAATCTCAGCCGATTTTGGTATCCGTGTCGTCGGACAAAGCCTTGTCTACCCGATCCAGCAGGTCGCGCACCTGTTCACGGTTGGTGCTGCTGACCGGCGCATCGCTGCGTTCTTCCTGGCGATGGAGCATTTCGTGGGTAATGTTCAACGCGGCCATGACTGCAATGCGGTCGGCGCCGATCACCTTGCCGCTGCTGCGGATCTCGCGCATCTTGCTGTCCAGGTAGCGCGCGGCGCTGACCAGGTTGTTGCGCTCTTCCGGCGGGCAGATGATCGAGTATTCCTTGTCGAGAATCTGCACGGTGACGCTATTGCTTGAACTCATGAGTCTTGCTCCAGAGCCTTGAGGCGTATGATCATCGACTCGACCTTGCGCTTGGCGATCTCGTTTTTTTCGATGAGGTGGGCGCGCTCTTCGCGCCAGGACTTTTCCTGAGCTACTAGGAGTGCATTTTGCCGTTTTAGTTGCTCGACGCGGTCGATCAGCAACTCGAAACGGCTCATCAGTGCCTGCAGGTCGTTCTCTTGCGTGGGTTGCACTCGATTCGCTCCGTCGTTCAGTCACCTGGCGATGATGCCTCTCCCTGGGCGGCGACGGCCAGTGCCGATGGTCTTGGCGCGCCTGCCGGTGCTAGGATACAAGGTCTCCATTCTAGTCATTGCGCCGTCTGGCGCCTAGCTGCCCATGCCCAATACCCAATCGCCCTACATCGCTTTCGCCATGCTGCTTTCGAGCAATGGCCACCCTGTCACCCCGGCCGAACTGCACGGCCTGCTGATCGGCCGCAGCTGCGCCGGTGCCGGTTTTGACGCCGATGCCTGGCTGGCCGACGCCGCCCAACTGCTGGAAACCGAGCCCGGTGACACCGTGCGCAACGCCCTGATTGGCCTGCAGGAAATGGTCAAGGGTGAACTCACCAGCGACGACATGGCCATTGTCCTGCTGCTGCCTTCCGACGACGCTGCACTGACCGACCGCGCCACCGCGCTGGGCCAGTGGTGCCAGGGCTTCATCACCGGTTTCGGCCTGAACGCCGGCGGCAAGGACTTGTCCGACGAGGCCAAGGAAGTGCTGCAGGACCTGGTGGCCATTTCCCAGGTGCAGGAAGCCCTTGAAGAGTCCGAGGACGGCGAGAGCGACTACATGGAAGTCATGGAATACCTGCGCGTGGCGCCACTGCTGTTGTTCTCCGAGCTGGCCAAGCCGGCTGCGCCCGCGCCCAAGCCATCGCTGCACTGATCAACCAGGGGTAGTCTGCCCATGAGCCACATTCCCAAGGCCGAGTATGCCCGGCGGCGCAAGGCGCTGATGGCGCAGATGGTCCCCAACAGCATCGCCATCCTGCCCGCCGCTGCGGTTGCCATCCGCAACCGCGACGTCGAGCACGTGTACCGCCAGGACAGCGACTTTCAGTACCTCAGCGGCTTCCCCGAGCCGGAGGCGGTGATTGCCCTGATTCCCGGGCGCGAGCATGGCGAGTACGTGCTGTTCTGCCGTGAACGCAACCCCGAACGCGAGCTGTGGGACGGCCTGCGTGCCGGGCAAGAAGGCGCGGTGCGCGATTTTGGCGCCGACGATGCCTTCCCCATCACCGATATCGACGAGATCCTGCCGGGCCTGATCGAAGGCCGCGAGCGGGTGTACAGCGCCATGGGCAGCAACCCCGAGTTCGACCGCCGGCTGATGGACTGGATCAACGTCATCCGCTCCAAGGCCCGGCTGGGCGCCCAGCCGCCGAACGAATTCGTTGCGCTGGATCACCTGCTGCACGACATGCGCCTGTATAAATCGGCAGCGGAAGTGAAGGTGATGCGCGCGGCGGCGGATATTTCGGCGCGGGCCCATGTACGGGCCATGCAGGCCTGCCGGGCCGGGCTGCACGAGTACAGCCTGGAAGCCGAGCTGGACTACGAATTCCGCAAGGGCGGGGCGAAGATGCCGGCCTACGGCTCGATCGTCGCGGCCGGTCGCAATGGCTGCATCCTGCATTACCAGCAGAACGATGCACCGCTCAAGGATGGCGACCTGGTGCTGATCGACGCGGGCTGCGAAATCGATTGCTACGCCAGTGACATCACCCGCACCTTCCCGGTCAGCGGGCGATTTTCGCCCGAGCAGAAGGCCATCTACGAGTTGGTGCTCAAGGCGCAGGCGGCGGCGTTTGCCGAAATCGCCCCTGGCAAGCACTGGAACCACGCCCACGAGGCGACCCTGCGGGTGATTACCGCGGGCCTGGTGGACCTGGGCCTGCTGCAAGGCGATGTGCAGGCGCTGATCGACAGCGAGGCCTATCGCGCCTTCTACATGCACCGTGCCGGCCACTGGCTGGGCATGGATGTGCATGATGTAGGCGATTACAAGGTGGGCGGCGAGTGGCGGGTGCTGGAACCCGGCATGGCGCTGACCGTCGAACCGGGTATCTACATTGGCGCCGACAACCAGGCCGTGGCCAAGAAGTGGCGCGGCATCGGGGTAAGGATCGAGGACGACGTGGTAGTGACCAGGCAAGGTTGTGAAATCCTGACTTCGGGCGTGCCACGCACGGTCGCCGAGATCGAGGCGCTGATGCAGGCCGCCCGCAAGGACGCCGCATGAACCGGGTAAACCTGGCGATCATCGGCGGTGGCCTGGTCGGTGCAAGCCTGGCCTTGGCCCTGCAGGCCGGGGCCAAGGCGCGAGGCTGGAAGATCCTGCTGATCGAGCCGTTCGCCCCCGGCGACAGCTTCCAGCCCAGCTACGATGCGCGCTCATCGGCGTTGTCGTTCGGCACCCAGCAGATCTACCAGCACCTGGGCCTGTGGCAGGCCATTGGCCGCCGCGCCGAGCCGATCCGGCAGATTCACGTGTCCGACCGTGGCCGCTTTGGCGCCACCCGCCTGGATGCCATGGAAGAAGGCGTGCCGGCACTGGGCTACGTGGTGGAGAACGCCTGGCTCGGTCAGTGCCTGTGGCAAGGGCTGGACAGCGAAGTGGTGAGCTGGCGCTGCCCGGCGGAAGTCACCTCGATGCAGGCCATCGAAGGTGGCTACCAGTTGCGCCTGAACGACGACACCCAGCTGGTGTGCGACCTGGCGGTACTGGCCGACGGTGGCCGCTCCGGCCTGCGCGAGCAGCTGGGCATCCATGTGCGCCACACGCCTTACCAGCAGAGTGCGTTGATCGCCAACATCACCCCGGGCGAGGCCCACGGTGGCCAGGCTTTCGAGCGCTTCACCGAAGAAGGCCCGATGGCCCTGCTGCCGTTGCCGGATAACCGCTGTGCACTGGTGTGGACCCGGCAGGGCATGGACGCACGGCGCCTGGCCGACATCGATGAGCGCAGCTTCCTGCGCGAGTTGCAGGGCGTGTTCGGCTACCGCCTCGGCGCGCTGCGCCAGGTGGGCGCACGGCACCTCTACCCGCTGTCGCTGATCGAGGCCCAAGAGCAGGTGCGGCCGCACCTGGTGGTACTGGGCAACGCTGCACACAGCCTGCACCCCATCGCCGGCCAGGGTTTCAACCTGTCGTTGCGTGACGTGCAAGCCCTGGCCGAGGCGCTGCTGGCCGGCCCGCAGCAGCCTGGCGACCTGGCCACCTTGTTGGCCTATCACCAGCGTCAGCGCCTGGACCAGGCGATGACCATCGGCTTCTCCGACCAGGTTACCCGCCTGTTCGGCAGCAACCAGCCGTTGCTGGCTGCCGGGCGCAACCTCGGCCTGCTCGGGCTCGACCTGCTGCCACCGGCAAAAAGCTGGTTCGCCCGCCAGGCCATGGGCCTGGGCACCCGCCCCGATCCGCGGGGCCAGGCATGAGCAACCCGCGTAAACTGGCGCGCCGGGCGCGCATGCTGCGCTGGCTGCTGAACCTCTACCCACCGTACCTGGGTGCGGGTATTCGCGTGCAGCACATCAGCCCGGACCTGCGCAGCGTCAAGGTAGCGATGAAGCTGACGCGCTGGAACCGCAACTACGTCGGTACCCAGTTCGGTGGCAGCCTGTATGCCATGACCGACCCGTTCTACATGCTGCTGCTGATCGAGCAGCTGGGGCGCGACTACATCGTCTGGGACAAGGCCGCCAGCATCGATTTCATCTCGCCGGGCAAAGGCCCGGTGTATGCCGAATTCCACGTCGATGACGCGCTGCTGGACGATATTCGCCAGCAGACCGCTACCGGCAAGAAGTGCCTGCCGCGTTTGCAGGTCGATATCCGCGACGGTGCCGGCGAGCTGGTGGCGCGGGTCGATAAAACCCTATACGTGCGGCTCAAGCCGCAAGCGAGGCTGGCGTAAGGCATGGAAATGCGCGCAGATCTGTTGATTGTCGGTGCCGGTATGGT
This sequence comes from Pseudomonas sp. S37, assembly GCF_016658545.1. Lineage (GTDB taxonomy): Bacteria > Pseudomonadota > Gammaproteobacteria > Pseudomonadales > Pseudomonadaceae > Aquipseudomonas. The sequence goes on from NZ_JACVZC010000016.1 coordinate 25,859, forward strand.
CGGCAGCGCCCTGGCCCTGGCGTTGCGCCACAGTGGCCTGCAAATCCTCTTGCTCGACGGCGGCCCGCTGACGGTCAAACCGTTCGATGCCCAGGCCCCGTTCGAGCCGCGTGTCAGCGCGCTGTCGGCGGCCAGCCAGCGCATCCTTGAGCGCCTTGGCGCCTGGGATGGCATTGCCCAACGGCGTGCCACGCCGTACTCGGACATGCAGGTGTGGGATGGCAGCGGCACCGGCCAGATTCATTTCTCGGCCGCCAGCGTGCATGCCAAGGCGCTTGGCCATATCGTCGAGAACCGGGTGGTGCAGGACGGCCTGCTGGAGCGCCTGCACGACAGCGACATCGGCCTGCTGCCCAATGCCCGGCTGGAGCAGTTGCGCCGCTCTGGCGATGAGTGGCTGCTGACCCTGGCCGATGGCCGGCAATTGCGCGCGCCGCTGGTGATCGCTGCCGATGGCGCCAATTCGGCAGTGCGGCGCCTGGCCGGTTGCGAAACCCGCGAGTGGGATTACCTGCACCATGCCATCGTCACCAGCGTGCGCTGCAGCGCCGGGCACCAGGCCACGGCCTGGCAGCGCTTCACCGATGAAGGGCCCTTGGCGTTCCTGCCGTTGACCCGCGATGGCCAGCAAGACTGGTGCTCGATCGTGTGGTCGACCACCCCGGAGCATGCCGAGCAGCTGATGGCGCTGGACGAAGCGGCCTTCCTGCAGGCCCTGGAGCGGGCCTTCGAGGGGCGCCTGGGCGATGTACTGCAGGCCGACCCGCGGGTGTGCGTACCGCTGCGCCAGCGCCACGCCAAGCGTTATGTGGATGAAGGCCTGGCGCTGATCGGTGATGCGGCGCACACCATTCACCCGCTGGCCGGGCAGGGCGTGAACCTGGGCTTTCTCGATGCCGCGGTGTTGGCCGAGGTGCTGGTCAAGGCCTGCGAGCGTGGCGAACGGCTGGCGGATGTGAAGGTGCTGAGCCGTTACGAGCGGCGGCGCATGCCGCATAACCTGGCATTGATGGCGGCGATGGAAGGGTTTGAGCGGTTGTTCCAGGCCAATCCGTTGCCGTTGCGCTGGCTGCGTAACAGCGGGTTGAAGCTGGTGGAGCAGATGCCTGAGGCCAAGGCGCTGTTTGTGCGCCAGGCGTTAGGGTTGAGCGGCGACCTGCCGGAGCTGGCCAAGGCTTGAGATCGTTGGGGCCGCTTTGCGGCCCATCGCGACACAAGGCCGCTCCTACACCAAGACCCCACATGGTCGGTGGCCTGCGCGGTCCCCTGTAGGAGCGGCCTTGCGTCGCGATGGGCTGCGCAGCAGCCCCCCGCTGCAACATCCGGTAACGGCTAGGTAGATGAGCCAGAAAATGGGATTCACTACCATTTGCACCTCTCAAACGATCCGAGGAGTGCTTTCCATGTTGCCACGCAAGCCCCTACTGGCCGCCCTGGCCCTGACTTTGTTCGGCGGCACCGCCCAGGCGGCGGACGAAGTGGTGGTGTACTCCTCGCGCATCGACGAGCTGATCAAGCCGGTGTTCGATGCCTATACCGCCAAGACCGGGGTCAAGGTCAAGTTCATCACCGACAAGGAAGCCCCGCTGATGCAGCGCATCAAGGCTGAGGGCGACAACGGCGTGGCCGACCTGCTGCTGACTGTGGATGCTGGCAACCTGTGGCAGGCCGAGCAGATGGGCATCCTGCAGCCGATCAAGTCCGACATCATCGACCAGAACATTCCGCCACAGTACCGTGCCTCGTCCCATGACTGGACCGGCCTGAGCCTGCGCGCGCGCACCATCATCTATTCAACCGACAGGGTCAAGCCGGCAGAGCTGAGCACCTACGAGGCCCTGGCCGACAAGCAATGGGAGGGCCGCCTGTGCCTGCGCACGGCGAAGAAGGTGTACAACCAGTCGCTGACCGCCACCCTGATCGAAACCCACGGTGAGGCCAAGACCGAGCAGATCGTCAAAGGCTGGGTCAACAACCTGTCCACCGATGTGTTCTCCGACGATAACGCGGTGATCCAGGCCATCGAGGCTGGCCAGTGCGATGTGGGGGTGGTCAACACTTACTACTACGGCCGCCTGCACAAGCAGAACCCGAACCTGCCGGTGAAGATCTTCTGGCCCAACCAGGGTGACCGTGGCGTGCACGTCAACCTGTCGGGCATCGGCCTGACCAAGCATGCACCGCACCCGGAAGCGGCGAAAAAGCTGGTGGAGTGGATGACCGGCGAAGAAGCGCAGAAGCTGTTTGCCGACATCAACCAGGAATTCCCGGCCAACCCGAAGGTCAAGCCATCGGAGGAAGTAGCCGCGTGGGGCAGCTTCAAGGCCGACACCATTCCCGTGGAAATTGCCGGCAAGCGCCAGGCTGAAGCCATCCGCCTGATGGATCGGGCTGGCTACAACTAAGCGCCAGGCTTTATCCTTTCGGGGCCTGCAAGGGCCTCTTCGCGGGTAAACCCGCTCCCACAGGAATACCTCTGCCCTTAAGGGCGGCACCGAACCTGTGGGAGCGGGTTCACCCGCGAACGACCGCGCAGCGGTCGCCATCGCACTCGAGACTCAAGCCTTGCCCCACACCCCCCAACGCCGCTGGTACCTCCCGGTCGCCCTTATCGCCGCCCTGGTCCTCCTGCCCCTCAGCGTCCTGCTGCTGTCGTGGCAAACCATCGACATGCAGATCTGGTCGCACCTGCTCGACACCCAGATGACCCGCCTGCTCGGCAATACCCTGACCCTGGTGGTCGGCGTGGGCATCGGCGTCACCGTGTTGGGCGTCAGCCTGGCCTGGCTCACCAGCCTCTGCGAGTTCCCCGGCCGGCGCTGGCTGGACTGGGCGCTGATGCTGCCGTTCGCCATCCCGGCCTACGTGCTGGCGTTCGTCTTCGTCGGCCTGCTGGACTTCGCCGGCCCGGTGCAAAGCGCATTGCGCGAGGTGTTCGGGCCGATGCGCCTGCCACGGGTACGCTCCACCGGCGGGGTGATCATCGTGCTGGTGCTGGTGTTCTACCCCTACGTCTACCTGCTGGCACGCACGGCGTTCCTGGCCCAGGGCAAGGGCCTGATGGAAGCCGCGCGGGTACTGGGCCTGTCGCCCTTGCAGGCATTCTGGCGCGTGGCCCTGCCCATGGCGCGGCCGGCGATCGGCGCGGGTATTGCCCTGGCGCTGATGGAAACCCTGGCCGACTTCGGTGCGGTGGCGGTATTCAACTTCGACACCTTCACCACCGCCATCTACAAGACCTGGTACGGCTTCTTCAGCCTGTCCAGCGCGGCCCAGCTGGCGAGCCTGCTATTACTGGCGGTGATGCTGGTGCTGTACGGCGAGCGCCGCGCCCGCGGGGCCAGCCGCAGCGGCAACGAACGGCCACGCGCGCAGGCGCTGTACCACCTGCGTGGGCTCAAGGCGTTGCTGGCCAGTGGCTGGTGCCTGCTGGTGTTCGCCTGCGCCTTCGTCATCCCGCTGCTGCAGCTGCTGGCATGGTTCTGGCAGCGTGGCCGGCATGACCTGGATGAGCGCTACATCGGCCTGGTGCTGCACACCCTGTACCTGGGCGGCATAGCCGCGCTGGTCACGGTGTGCGTGGCGCTGCTGCTGGCGTTTGCCCGGCGGCAGGCACCGACCGGTGGCATTCGCGCCGGCGTCGGCCTGGCCAATCTGGGCTATGCCTTGCCCGGCTCGGTGCTGGCGGTGTCGATCATGCTGGCCTTCAGTTACCTCGACAACAACCTGGTCATCCCGTTGTCCAGTTGGCTGGGTGGGGCCGGCAAACCGTTGCTGTTGGGCAGCTTGTCGGCGTTGCTGCTGGCCTACCTGGTGCGCTTCATCGCCGTGGCTTACGGGCCACTGGAGAGCAGCCTGGAACGCATTCGCCCGTCTCTGCCGGAGGCTTCGCGCAGCCTGGGCGTCGGTGGCGCTAGATTGTTTTTCAAGGTGTATCTGCCGTTGCTTGTGCCCGGCGCCCTGAGCGCCGCTTTGCTGGTATTTGTCGATGTGCTCAAGGAAATGCCAGCCACCTTGCTGATGCGCCCGTTCGGCTGGGACACCCTTGCCGTGCGGGTGTTCGAGATGACCAGCGAAGGCGAGTGGGCGCGTGCCTCGTTGCCGGCATTGACCTTGGTACTGGTTGGCCTGCTGCCGGTTATCGGCCTGATTCGCCGTTCGGCCCGTCGACCCGGTCACAGTCACTGAGGATGCCAGCGTGCCACCTTGCGGCTACAATGCGCGGCATTCGCGCGGCGGGTGTTAAACAAGAAGAGCTGACGACCCACGTCATCGACCGCCGCCGCTTCGCCACGCCCGGAAGGAGAAACCCATGGGACAGCGCACGCTTTTGTATGACCTGCACCTGGCGCTAGGCGCCAAGACGGTCGATTTTGGTGGCTGGGACATGCCTCTGCACTATGGCTCGCAGGTCGAGGAGCACCATCAGGTGCGCAGTGACTGCGGCGTCTTCGATGTTTCCCACATGACTGTAATCGATGTCGATGGTGCTGACGCCATCGCTTGGCTGCAGCATCTGCTGGCCAATGATGTCGCCCGTCTCGAAGGGGTTGGCAAGGCAATGTACAGCCCTCTGTTGAACGAGCATGGCTGCGTCATCGATGATTTGATCGTCTACCGCACGGCCAACGGCTATCGGTTGGTTACCAACGCAGCTACCCGTGCCAAAGTGCTCGATTGGCTTGAGCGCCAGCGCGCCGGTTTTGCCGTCAACTTCACGCCACGGCCCGACCTGGCCATCCTCGCCATCCAGGGGCCACACGCCCGCGAAAAAGTCGCGGCCTTGCTGAGTGCCTCGCGCGCCGCTCTGATTCGTGAATTGCGCCCGTTCGAAGGCGTTGCCGAAGGCGACTGGTTCATTGCCCGCACCGGTTATACCGGTGAGGACGGGCTGGAAATCATCTTCCCGGGTGATCAGGCCGCGGCCTTCTTCAACGACCTGGTCGGCGCCGGCATCGCCCCAAGCGGCCTTGGCGCCCGTGACACCCTGCGCCTGGAAGCCGGCATGAACCTGTACGGCCAGGACATCGACGAAGCCCACACCCCGCTGACTTCCAACCTGGGCTGGAGCATCGCCTGGGAGCCGGCCGAGCGCGACTTCATCGGCCGTGCCGCCCTGCTGGCAGAAATCGAGCACGGCGTGCAGGAAAAACTGGTCGGCCTGGTGCTGGAAGAACGCGGTGTACTGCGCGCCCATCAGGTGGTGCGGGTAGCCGGGATTGGCGAAGGGGAGATCACCAGTGGTAGTTTCTCACCTACGCTGAGCAAGTCCATTGCCTTGGCGCGCGTACCCATGGCCACCGGTGACCGGGCCGAGGTGGAAATTCGCGGCAAGTGGTACCCGGTGCGGGTGGTCAAACCGACCTTCGTGCGCCACGGCAAGATCCTGATCTGAACCATTTATAACCGGCGGGCGTACCGCTGAGCCAATCGAGGAATTCAAGACATGAGCAATATCCCCGCCGACCTGCGTTTTGCTGAAAGCCACGAGTGGGCACGCCTGGAAGCCGACGGCACCGTCACCGTGGGCATCAGCGACCACGCCCAGCAAGCCCTGGGTGACGTGGTGTTCGTCGAGCTGGCCGAGGTCGGCAAGGTGTTCGCCGCTGGCGATGCTGCTGGCGTGGTCGAGTCGGTCAAGGCCGCTTCGGACATCTACGCCCCGGTGGGTGGCGAAGTGATCGCAGTGAACGAAGAGCTGGCTGACAGCCCGGAGCTGCTGAACGAAGAACCTTACGAATCGTGGATCTTCAAGCTGAAGCCAAGCAACCCGGCCGAGCTGGACAAGCTGCTGGATGCTGCTGCCTACAAGGCTGCGATCGGCGAGTAAGACCGCGTCGCCTGCTTCGCGGCTAAAGCCGCTCCCACAGGTACTGCACAGGTATCAGACGCTGTGCAGTACCTGTGGGAGCGGCTTTAGCCGCGAAGAGGCCGGGCCTGCAACCAACTTTCCCCACACAATCGGCAATCCCTTCCTAGACTTGTAGTCTCCATGAGAGCTGTTCCAGGAAGAGAGCGTCGTCATGTCCCAGTCGCCATCCCTGCATCAACTGCAAGAGCTCAACCCGTTCCTGCGTCGCCACCTGGGCCCGGATGCCAGCGAGCAGCAGGCCATGCTCACCGCGCTGGGCGTTGCCAGCCGCACTGAGCTGATCGAGCAGACCGTACCGCCAGACATCCGCCTCAATCGCCCCCTCGACCTGCCCCCGGCACTGGACGAGCAGGCTGCCCTGGCCAAACTGGCCGGTTACGCCGGGCAGAACCAGGTCTGGACCAGCCTGATCGGCATGGGCTACCACGGTACCCTCACCCCCACGGTGATCCTGCGCAACGTGCTGGAAAACCCTGGCTGGTACACCGCCTACACCCCCTACCAACCGGAAATCGCCCAAGGCCGGCTGGAGGCGCTGCTGAACTTCCAGCAGATGGTCATCGACCTCACCGGGCTGGCGCTGGCCAATGCCTCGCTGCTCGATGAAGCCACCGCCGCCGCCGAGGCCATGGCTTTGGCCAAACGGGTGGCGCGCAGCAAGAGCAATGCGTTCTTTGCCGACCAGCACTGCCACCCGCAGACCCTGTCGGTACTCAAGACCCGCGCCGAGGGTTTCGGCTTCGAGCTGATCATCGACGCTGTGGATAACCTTGGCAAACACGCGGTATTCGGTGCTTTGCTGCAATACCCCGATACCCATGGCGAGGTGCGCGACCTGCGCCCGCTGATCGACCAGCTGCACAGCCAGCAGGCCATGGCCTGCGTGGCCGCCGACCTGCTCAGCCTGGTGGTACTCACGCCGCCTGGAGAGTTGGGCGCGGATGTGGTGCTGGGTTCGACCCAGCGTTTTGGCGTGCCGATGGGCTACGGCGGCCCACATGCCGCCTACTTCGCCTGCCGTGACGATTACAAGCGGGCCATGCCCGGGCGCATCATCGGCGTATCACGCGATGCCCGTGGCAACACCGCGTTGCGCATGGCCCTGCAAACCCGTGAGCAGCATATCCGCCGCGAGAAGGCCAACTCCAACATCTGCACGGCTCAGGTGCTGCTGGCCAACATTGCTGGCTTCTACGCCGTCTACCACGGCCCGGAAGGCCTGCAACGCATCGCCCAGCGCGTACACCGGCTGACCTTCATCCTGGCTGCCGGGCTTGAAGCCAAAGGCATCAAGCGCCTCAACCAGCATTTCTTCGACACCCTTACCCTGGATGTCGGCGGTGCCCAGGCGGCCATTATCGAAAGCGCCGAAGCCGCGCAGATCAACCTGCGTATCCTCGGCCGCGGGCACCTTGGCGTGAGCCTGGACGAAACCTGCAACGAACAGACGGTGCTGCGCTTGCTCGACATCTTCCTCGGTGTGGATCACGGCCTGGAGATCGCCGCCCTCGACCAGTTGGCCCTGCCCGAAGGCATCCCCGCCAGCCTGGTGCGGCGTACACCGATCCTCGCCCACCCGGTGTTCAACCTGCACCACAGCGAAACCGAGATGCTGCGCTACCTCAAGCAGCTGGAGAACAAGGACCTGGCGCTGAACCAGTCGATGATCCCACTGGGCTCATGCACCATGAAGCTCAATGCCACCAGCGAGATGATCCCGATCACCTGGCCGGGTTTCGCCCAATTGCACCCGTTTGCCCCGGCGGGGCAGGCCACCGGCTACAAGGCGATGATCGACGAGCTGGGAAGCTGGCTGTGCGCGATTACCGGCTTCGATGCCATCTGCATGCAACCCAACTCCGGCGCCCAGGGCGAATACGCCGGCCTGATGGCAATTACCCGTTACCACCGCAGCCGCCACCAACCGCAGCGCACGTTGTGCCTGATCCCGTCGTCGGCCCACGGAACCAACCCGGCGTCTGCGCAGATGGCCGGCATGGAGGTGGTGATTGTCGATTGCGACAACGACGGCAACGTCGACCTGGCCGACCTCAAGGCCAAGGCCAGCACCGCCGGAGAGCGCCTGTCGTGCCTGATGATCACCTACCCCTCGACCCATGGCGTGTACGAGGAGGGCATTCGCGAAATCTGCGAAGTGGTGCACCAGCACGGCGGCCAGGTGTACATGGACGGCGCCAACCTCAATGCCCAGGTGGGTTTGGCGCGCCCGGCCGACATTGGCGCCGACGTTTCGCACATGAACCTGCACAAGACCTTCTGCATCCCCCACGGCGGCGGTGGCCCGGGCATGGGGCCGATCGGCATCCGCGCGCACCTCAAGCCGTTTGTCGCCAGCCACCCGGTGGTGCCGGTGCCCGGCCTGGACCCGAACAACAGTGCGGTCAGTGCCGCGCCCTGGGGTAGCGCGAGCATCCTGCCGATCAGCTGGATGTACATTGCCATGATGGGCCCGCAGCTGGCCGATGCCAGCGAAGTGGCGATCCTCTCGGCCAATTACCTGGCCAGCCAGCTGGGCGGGGCTTTCCCGGTGCTCTACCGCGGGCGTAACCAGCGTGTGGCGCACGAGTGCATCCTCGACCTGCGGCCACTGAAGGCACTGACCGGCATCAGCGAGGAAGATGTGGCCAAGCGCTTGATGGACTATGGCTTCCATGCGCCGACCATGTCGTTCCCGGTGCCGGGCACGCTGATGGTGGAGCCGACCGAGAGCGAATCGAAGGCCGAGCTGGACCGCTTTGTCGAAGCGATGCTGGCGATTCGTGCAGAGATTGCCCAGGTGCAGGAGGGCAACTGGCCGGCGGAGAACAACCCGCTCAAGCATGCGCCGCATACCTTGGCCGATGTGCTGGGGGTGTGGGACAGGCCGTATAGCCTGGAGCAGGCAGTGGCGCCCAGTGCGCATGTGCGCCAGCACAAGTACTGGCCGGCGGTGAACCGGGTCGACAACGTGTATGGGGACCGCAACCTGTTCTGTGCGTGTGTGCCGGTGGAGGCTTATCGCTGAGATCGGGGGCCGCTTTGCGGCCCTTCGCGACACAAGGTGCTCCTACAAGGGTACGCGATCCCCTGTAGGAGCGGCCTTGTGTCGCGATAGGGGTGCAAAGCACCCCCAGGGATTTATTCGGCCACCGCATTCTTGGCCAGAATGGCATTGGCCAGCTCCATGTCCGAAGCCTGCAGCCCCGGGTTCTCTGCCCGGGCCTGGTGCATGGCCGCTTCCAGGAACGGCCCGCGGATTGCGCCTTCGCTGGCGACAAAGCTGCTGGCGTCATCCTGCGCGGCAAGTACCAGCTTGTGGTCTCGCGATGTCAGGTAGGTCGATCCGGTAGTCGCCCCGGAAGAAATCACGTTACGCCAAAAGGTATCGGCCATGGCCGAGCCAATCGGCAGCGAAAGCAAGGCAGCGGCGGCAATGGCGGTTTTGAGACGCATGTTTGAACACCTCGAAGGGTGAGGGTTGATGTTGCGCCGTTGGATCTTCTCCGGCGAAGCAAGTTCCTGAATACAGGGGCCTTTTCGTCAGCTGCAGACGCGCAGCACTTCTTCGGCACGGGTCTGCCCACTGGCCACTTTTGCCTCGCCACAACGACGCAGGTCCAGCAGGCCGTCGGCCAGCGCCTGGCGCCGCAATTGGGTCAGGTCGGCGTTCGGGCCGATCAGTGCGCGCAGGCTGTCGCTGGGCTCGAGCAGTTCGAACAAGCCCGTGCGCCCATGAAAGCCAGTGCCCCGGCAGGTGCGGCAGTGGGCTGATGCAACCTCCTGGCAGTCCGTGCACAGGGTACGCACCAGCCGCTGGGCCATCACGCCCACCAGCGTCGCCTTGATCAGGTAGTCGGCCACACCCAGCTCTTGCAGGCGGGTGATCGCCGCGCAGGCGTCGTTGGTGTGCAGGGTGGACAGCACCAGGTGCCCGGTCAGTGCTGCCTGCACCGCCACCAGGGCGGTTTCGCGGTCGCGGATTTCGCCGACCATGATGATGTCCGGGTCCTGGCGCAGCATGGCCCGCACGCCGTCGGCAAAGCCCAGGTCCAGCGCTGGCTGCACCTGCAGCTGGTTGAAGGCAGGCTCCAGGCGTTCGATCGGGTCTTCGATGGTGCACAGGTTGACTTGCGGCGTGGCCAGCAGCTTGAGGCTGGCGTACAGCGTGCTGGTTTTGCCGGAGCCCGTGGGGCCGGTGACCAGGATGATGCCCTGGCGCTGACGCAACAGGCCTTGCCACTGTGCCAGCTGCTGGCCTTGCAGGCCGAGGCGGTCGAAGCCTTGTTGCAGCTGCTGCGGGTCGAACAGGCGCAGCACCAGCTTCTCGCCAAACGGGGTTGGCAGGGTCGACAGCCGCAGCTCGACCTCACCACCACCTGGCAGGCGGCTTTGCAGCCGGCCATCCTGCGGCCGACGCTTTTCCGCCACATCCATGCGCCCCAGGTGCTTCAGGCGGCTGACCAGTGCCAGGGTTACCCCGGCGGGGAAGCTGTAAACGCTGTGCAGCAGGCCGTCGATGCGGTAGCGCAGCTGGCCTTGATCGCGACGGGGCTCCAGGTGGATGTCGCTGGCGCGCTGTTCAATCGCGTACTGCAGCAGCCAGTCGACGATGTGCACGATGTGCGCATCGTCGGCGCTGGCTTCGGCTTGGCGCTTGCCCAGCTCCAGCAACTGCTCAAGCTCACCCAGGCTCGCTGACTGCTGGTATTGCGCACCCTTAACCGACTGGGCCAGGCGCTGGAACGACTGGCCTGACTGGCGGATTTGCGCCGGGTTGGCCAGGACGCGATGGATCGGCCTGCCCAGGCTGCGGGCCAGGTCGGCCTGCCAGTCATTCTGGTAGGGCTGGGCGCTGGCGACCGTAACGCTGGTGGCGTCGGCGGCGACGACGAGGATGCCGTGGCGCTGGGCAAAGGCCGGGGAGATCAGGCCGCTGACCTGCGGCAGGTCGAGCTGCATGGGGTCGATGCGCAGGTACGGCTGGCCAACCTTGCTGGCCAGCCAGTGGCAGAGGTGGTCGAGGTCCAGGGGCTGGCCGGGGCGCTGGCGGTTTTCCAGGCCGCAGGCGGCGATCTGTTCCAGGGGGTGGCGGGTGGGGTGGGTGGCGGCTTGTTCGAGTATGGGCGGGGTATCGCTGGCGTGCAGGTGCTGGTCGGCGAGCAGGGCCTGCAGCACGCGCTTGAGGTCGAGTGCGGGGCTTTCGGGGGTGTGCATGAGGGGCGTCCGTGCCTGATGGGGAGTGTTTATCAAGGCTAGACGGGCTGCGGGAGGTTGCTGGCGGTGAAGGGTTTCGGGATTTTGCGCTGCCTGTACCGGCCTCTTCGCGGGTGAACCCGCTCCCACAGGGATCGCACAGGCCTTGAGTGCTGTGCAGAACTTGTACCGGCCTCTTCGCGGGTGAACCCGCTCCCACAGGGATCGCACAGGTCTTGAGTGCTGTGCAGAACCTGTGGGAGCGGGTTCATCGGGGCGCCGAACCGCCGCGAAGAGGCCGGCACAGGTACAGGGAATGGCTCATACCACCGCCAGCTCCACCCGCTGCAGATTGCTCAGGCTCACCTCACCCACACACACCAGGTTACGCAATTTTTGCGCAATCACCTCGGCCCGGTGCCAGCTCAGGCCGCCGATGCCCACCTCGATATCCAGCCAGTCATTCTGCAGGCTGACCTGCACGCTGTGCGGGGTCAGGAACTGCAGGGCGAACAGGTTGAGCACCCGGCACAGGCTGTCGGGCTCGGCCTCGGCCTGCAGGCGATAATGCACGGTGCTGTGGGCGTTGTGGGCGGCCCAGGCGTCGGTACGGGGCTGTGCGTTCATGCTGGTCTCCGCTAAATATGGGAGAAATTCTTGCACGTTGGAGTGGGTATTTTTTCGCTATGATTTGATCCTTTTGCGGTAATTGTGAATTGATCAATTCGATAAATACCTAACTGGAGAATTAATGATGCAAAGCGAGCTGGATGCCTACGATCGGCGCATTCTCGAACTGCTGCAAGAGGACGCTTCACTGTCGAGCGCGCAGATCGCCGAGCGTGTGGGGTTGTCGCAGTCGCCGTGCTGGCGGCGCATTCAGCGTTTGAAGGAAGAGGGGGTGATTCGCGGGCAGGTGACCTTGCTCGACCGCAAGAAGGTCGGCCTGAACACACAGATTTTCGCCGAGGTGAAACTGAATGCACATGGGCGCTCCAACTTTACCGAGTTCACCGAGGCGATCCGCGGGTTTCCGGAGGTGCTGGAGTGTTATGTGCTGATGGGGGCGGTGGACTTCCTGTTGCGCATCGTCACCTCGGATATCGAGGCTTATGAGCGGTTCTTCTTCGAAAAGCTGTCGAACGTGCCGGGGATTCAGGAGGTTAACTCGATTGTGGCGTTGTCGGAGATCAAGTCCACCACCAGCCTGCCGCTTTCGCGGTAAGGCCGCTTAAGCCCCTGTGACGCGGTCCCCTGTAGGAGCGGCCTTGTGTCGCGAAAGGGCCGCAAAGCGGCCCCAGCAATATTTGCTTGATGCACAAATCCTGGGGGCGCTTCGCACCCCTTTCGCGACACAAGGCCGCTCCTACAAGAGACCGCGTAAGCTTTCGGGAGGGCTCAAGCCTTGAGCAGGTGCTTCCAGCCACGGCTCTGGTCCACTGCCCGAGCCTGCTCGATGCGCGCCTCAAGCAGCTCATCAGGCTCTTCGCCCAGAGGCAGCTCCGCCAGCTCATGCAGCTTTTTCAGGTCGCCATACAGGCGGTCCATCTGCGGCGCTTCCAGCACGTGGCGGGCGTGGTGCAGCCAGGCCAGCAGTTGCTCGATACGCGGCAGCTGTTCGGCCAGGTCTTCCGGGCGCTGGGTGTACAGCGGCAGCTTCAGCGCGCGGCCTTCCTCGCCCAGCAAATGGCCCATCCAGCTGGCCAGCTGCGCCTTGCCCTGGCGCTCGCCACGGCCTTTGCGTTCTGCGGTCCAGGCGCGGGCCAGCAGCCAGCGCGAGGTTTCCAGCGAGAACTGGCCCCAGCGCACGTCTTCCAGCTCTTCGGCAAACTGCTCGGGGGCGGCGCGGCGGATGTCTTCGTCATCGTTACCGGCCTGTACCAGCGGGCGCCAGTCTTCCAGCAGGGCATCAAGGCTGCTGCGCAGGTCGCGGGTGGTGGCACGCGGCGCGGCCTGGCCCAGGCTGGCCGTGAGGGCACGCAGCTCGCTCAGGCACTCGACCCAGTCCTGCAGCAGGCGCCAGTGGCCGTTGTGGCGGTACTGCTCGGCCAGGCGCTGGCTGCTGCCCAGCAGTTGCCAGGCCAGTGCGGCATAGGCATCGTCCACGGCCATTTCGGCGTCCAGCTCGGTTGCTGGCAGGCCCAGCTCGTAGCTGTCCGGCTCCAGCAGGCGGTAGCCACGCTCGGCCTTGCTGATGTCGCAGGGCATCAGCGGCAGGCTGGCGGCCAGCTCGGCGGCCAGTTCCAGCAGTGCCTGCGGCTCACCTTCGCGCAGCTCCAGCTCCAGCTCGCAGATTTCTTCCTTGCGCTTGCCGGCCACCACAAAGCCCTGGTCCAGCGCGGCCTCGATCACGACCTTGCTTTTGCCACGGCCCCAGGCGATTTCAGCGAATTCACGGGTGAAGTCGGTGGTGAACAGCGGCTTGATGGTCTTTTTGTCCAGCGCAGCCAGTTGCTCGGGCCAGCAGGTGGCGTCGAGCTTTTTCAGGTCGAGCTTGGCCTTGTCCAGGTTCCACTCGTACTCGTTGCGCTCGGACAGGCCCGCCACACTCTGGCCGCGGTACTTGAGGGTCTGGATGACCACATCGCCATCGCGGCGCAGGCGCAGGGCGACACGCGCGGCGGACAGCTCACGCTCGGGGGTGTCGAAGTACTGGTTGGTCAGTTCGCGGGTCTGCCAGCCGGACTTGTTGCGCTTTTTCAGCAGAGGGTGCTCGCGCAGGGCGGCAAGGGTCTCGCGGCTGGCGCGGAGCTTGAGTTCGGTTTCTTTGTGCATCACAGACTCGAAGGAGGGGGCGTGGTTGGCAAGGAGTTTACAGCAGTCGGCTGTGGTCTGTTGGATCGTGGTGGTTTCTTCGCGGGTAAACCCGCTCCCACAGGGATTGCACCAGGCCGAGGTCTGTGCAGCACTTGTGGGAGCGGGTTTACCCGCGAAGAAGCCCATGGGGTTGCCCTGCGAACGAATGGCATTGCTATGATGGGCAACGCTTCCAAGGAGTACGCGCATGCCGTTGCCGACGCTGAAAGACCAGTTTGCCGCCTTGATCGCCGCGCCTTCGGTCAGTTGCACCCAGCCTGCGCTGGACCAGTCCAACCGTCAGGTCATCGACCTGCTGGCCGGCTGGCTGGGCGACCTGGGTTTCAAATGCGATATCCAGCAGGTCACCCCCGGCAAGTTCAACCTGCTGGCCAGCCGTGGCACCGGCCCTGGCGGCCTGGTGCTGGCCGGGCATAGCGACACCGTACCCTACGACGAACAGCTGTGGCACAGCGACCCGCTGAAGCTGACCGAGGCCGATGGCCGCTGGGTCGGCCTGGGCAGCTGCGACATGAAAGGCTTCTTCGCCCTGGTCATCGAAGCGGTCATCCCGCTGCTGGAGCACGACTTCAAGCAGCCACTGCTGATCCTCGCCACCTGTGACGAAGAAAGCTCCATGTCCGGCGCCCGTGCCCTGGCCGAGGCCGGCCAGCCACTGGGCCGTGCGGCGGTGATCGGCGAGCCTACCGGGCTGCGGCCGATCCGCATGCACAAGGGCATCCTCATGGACCGCATCGACATTCTCGGGCGCAGTGGCCATTCGTCGGACCCAAACCTGGGCCGCAGCGCCATGGAGGCCATGCACGCGGTCATGGGCGAGCTGATGGGCCTGCGCCAGCAATGGCAGCAAACCTACAGCAACCCGCAATTCACCGTGCCGACCCCGACCATGAACTTTGGCTGCATCCACGGTGGCGACAACCCCAACCGCATCTGCGGCCAGTGCGCCCTGGAGTTCGACCTGCGGCCACTGCCGGGCATGGATGTGGAGCAACTGCGCGCAGCCATTCGCGAAAAGCTGGTGCCGGTGGCCGAGCGCCATGAAGTGCGTATCGACTACGCGCCGCTGTTCCCCGAGGTACCGCCGTTCGAGCAGGCCGCTGACGCCGAGCTGGTGCAGGTGGCGGAACGCCTGACCGGCCATCGCGCCGAAGCGGTGGCGTTCGGCACCGAAGCGCCTTATCTTCAGCAGCTGGGCTGCCAGACCATTGTGCTGGGCCCTGGCGACATCGCCTGCGCCCACCAGCCCGGCGAATACCTTGAAATGTCACGAATCGAGCCTACCGTGCGTCTATTGCGTGACCTGATCCGGCACTATTGCCTGCACTAAACGTCCATTGTCCTGATTCGTTCCTGCCTAGAGGAGACCGCGCGTGACCGTAAGCCTGTTCCGACGATGATCCTGAACGCCCCGTGAATCGCCGTTCTCCGTCCACTTATCCACAGGCCCTGTCATGCCCGACTACGTCAACTGGCTGCGTCATGCCTCCCCGTACATCAATGCCCATCGCGACTGCACCTTCGTGGTCATGCTCCCTGGCGATGGGGTGGAACACCCCAATTTCGGCAATATCGTTCACGACCTGGTGCTGTTGCACAGCCTGGGCGTGCGCCTGGTGCTGGTGCATGGCTCGCGCCCGCAGATCGAAAGCCGCCTGGCCGATCGCGGCCTGACCCCGCACTACCACCGCGGCCTGCGCATCACCGATGCGGCCACCCTAGACTGCGTGATCGACGCTGTCGGCGCCTTGCGCCTGGCCATCGAGGCGCGCCTGTCGATGGACATCGCCGCTTCGCCGATGCAGGGCTCGCGCCTGCGCGTGGCGTCCGGCAACCTGGTCACCGCACGGCCGATCGGCGTGCTGGAAGGGGTGGACTACCACCATACCGGCGAAGTGCGCCGGGTCGACCGCAAGGGCATCAGCCGCCTGCTGGATGAGCGTTCCATCGTGCTGCTGTCGCCACTGGGCTACTCGCCAACCGGCGAGATTTTCAACCTGGCCTGCGAAGACGTGGCCACCCGCGCTGCCATCGAGCTGGGCGCTGACAAGCTGCTGCTGTTCGGTGCCGAGCCGGGGCTGCTGGATGCAGATGGCAAGCTGGTGCGGGAGCTACGCCCGCAGCAGGTTGCCCCGCATCTTCAGCGCTTGGGTAGCGACTACCAGGGCGAGTTGCTGGATGCTGCCGCCGAGGCCTGCAAAGGCGGCGTGGCGCGCAGCCACATTGTCAGCTATGCCGAAGACGGCGCCCTGCTGACCGAGCTGTTTACCCGGGGCGGTGGCGGTACGCTGGTATCGCAGGAGCAGTTCGAGGTGGTGCGCGAGGCGACCATCGAGGACGTGGGTGGCCTGCTGGAGCTGATCAGCCCGCTGGAGGAGCAGGGCATTCTGGTGCGCCGTTCGCGCGAGGTGCTGGAGCGGGAGATTGAGCAATTCAGCGTGGTCGAGCGCGAAGGCATGATCATCGCCTGTGCGGCACTGTACCCGATTGCCGATTCCGAGGCGGGGGAGCTGGCGTGCCTGGCGGTGAACCCGGAGTACCGTCATGGCGGGCGTGGGGACGAGCTGCTGGAGCGCATCGAGAGCCGGGCGCGGCAGATGGGGTTGAATACCTTGTTCGTGCTTACCACGCGTACTGCGCACTGGTTCCGCGAGCGTGGCTTTGCGCCGAGTGGGGTGGAGCGGCTGCCGGCGGCGCGGGCGTCGCTGTACAACTACCAGCGTAATTCGAAGATTTTCGAGAAGTCTCTGTAAACCTGTGCCGGCCTCTTCGCGGGTAAACCCGCTCCCACAGGTATCCCACAGGGTCTGAATGCTGTGCAGTACCTGTGGGAGCGGGTTTACCCGCGAAGAGGCCGGCACGGTTTAGAATGAAAAACGCCGCCCTTAGGGGCGGCGTTCTTGTTTACACGGTATGCAGATACCAGTTGTACTCGAGGTCGGAGATCGAATGCTCGAACTCCTCCAGCTCGCTCTCCTTGCACGCGACAAAGATGTCGATGTACTTCGGATCGATGTACTTGTTCAGGATTTCGCTGTCGTCCAGCTCGCGCAGGGCATCGCGCAGGTTGTTCGGCAGGCTCTGCTCCAGCTGCTCGTACGAGTTGCCTTCAATCGGCGCACCCGGCTCGATCTTGTTGGTCAGGCCATGGTGCACGCCCGCCAGCACGGCCGCCATCATCAGGTACGGGTTGGCGTCGGCACCGGCTACGCGGTGTTCGATGCGCACGGCATCGGCCGAGCCGGTCGGCACGCGCAGGGCCACGGTACGGTTGTCCAGGCCCCAGCTTGGCGCGTTCGGTACATAGAACTGCGCGCCAAAGCGGCGGTACGAGTTGACGTTCGGGCAGAGGAACGCCATGGACGCGGGCAGGGTCTCGAGCACACCGCCGACAGCGTGACGTAGCGCGGCGTTCTGCTCGGGATCCTCGCTGGTGAAGATGTTGTTGCCATCTTTGTCCAGCACGGAAATGTGTACATGCAGGCCGTTGCCTGCCTGGCCCGGGTAGGGCTTGGCCATGAAGGTGGTGTCCATTTCATGGTCGTACGCAATGTTCTTGATCAAGCGCTTGAGCAGTACCGCGTAGTCGCAGGCCTTGAGCGGGTCGGCCACGTGGTGCAGGTTGACTTCGAACTGCGCCGGGGCGCTTTCCTTGACGATGGCGTCGGCCGGGATGCCTTGTTCCTTCGCGCCTTCGAGGATGTCCTGCAGGCAGTCGGCATATTCGTCGAGGTCGTCGATCAGGTACACCTGGGTCGACTGTGGGCGCTTGCCCGAAATAGGCGAGCGTGGTGGCTGCGGGCGGCCATTCACGTTCTCCTGGTCGATCAGGTAGAACTCCAGCTCGAACGCGGCGCAGATGGTCAGGCCCATATCGGTGAATTTGCTCACCACCTGGCGCAGCACTTCACGCGGGTCGGCGAAGAACGGCTCGCCTTCCAGCTCGTGCATGGTCATCAGCAGCTGGGCGGTAGGGCGTTTTTGCCACGGCTCGTTACAGAGCGTGTCGGGGATTGGATAGCAGATGCGGTCAGCATCGCCGATGTCCAGACCCAGCCCGGTGCTTTCGACGGTAGAACCGTTGATGTCCAGGGCGAAGAGGGAGGCCGGCAGGTTGATGCCTTTCTCGTAAACCTTGTGGAGGCTGGTGCGCTCAATGCGCTTGCCACGCACCACACCATTCATATCTGCAATCAGAAGGTCAACGTAGAGAACCTCAGGATGTTCCTTAAGGAACGCGTTCGCTTCGTTAAGCTGAACGGCACGCGGGGGTACCGACATGATGCAACACCTTTGTTGTTAAAAATATCAATCAAGGGGGGCTTGCAGGACCAGTCAATCGAAAAGCCATACTGATGTCAAGCCAACCCCATGATGCCCTGAAATGGCACATCTACGGCAGATTTGCTGCATATCGGGGCGTGCCATTATCCGCTATTTACCGCGTAAAGGGCTATCTCAAGCTTGGCGTGTTTTATTTTTTACGCGGGTGTTGTGTAAAAAAATGAACAAGGCTAAGCTCGGTCTCAACCCAAAACACAATAATACGAGGGTCACATGGTCCGCTTGCCGCGACCTGAAAGCACTGCCTGCGCAGTGCCATCGGGTACCTCCGTCGTTTTTGCAAGCTTCGTCAATGGCGTGGCCGCCCTGGCCGCAATAATTGACGTTTGGCGTTTCCGGACCCGTCCTCGTAGCGGCATGCCGCCCTTGATTTCGTCTTCCTGCCCTACCCACTCATACGGACACGCTTGTTTTCAGTGTATCCAGTGTCCGCCTGCGCGGGGGTTTTTGCTTTAGCAATCTACTCCATCCAGAATCAAGGCGCGGACCACCTTACCTCCTGAGGTATTTATGAGTAACAACCTCGACCAGCTCACCGATTGGTTGAAAGAGCACAAGATCACCGAAGTCGAATGCATGATCAGTGACCTGACCGGCATTACACGCGGCAAGATTTCGCCCACCAACAAATTCATCGCCGAAAAAGGCATGCGCCTGCCCGAGAGTGTGCTGCTGCAGACCGTGACCGGCGACTACGTCGACGACGACATCTATTACGAACTGCTCGACCCGGCGGACATCGACATGATCTGCCGCCCCGACGAGAACGCCGTGTTCCTGGTGCCGTGGGCCATCGAGCCGACCGCCCAGGTGATCCACGACACCTACGACAAGAAGGGCAACCCGGTCGAACTGTCGCCGCGCAACGTGCTGAAGAAAGTGCTGCAGTTGTACGCCGACAAGGGCTGGCAGCCGATCGTCGCGCCCGAGATGGAGTTCTACCTGACCAAGCGCAGCGAAGACCCGGACTTCCCGCTGCAGCCGCCAGTGGGCCGCTCAG
Source organism: Pseudomonas sp. S37 (assembly GCF_016658545.1). Classification (GTDB taxonomy): domain Bacteria; phylum Pseudomonadota; class Gammaproteobacteria; order Pseudomonadales; family Pseudomonadaceae; genus Aquipseudomonas. The sequence continues at coordinate 45,085 of NZ_JACVZC010000016.1, forward strand.
GCCGCCCGGAAACAGGCCGCCAGTCGTTCTCGATCGAAGCCGCCAACGAATTCGACCCATTGTTCGAGGACGTCTATGACTGGTGCGAACTGCAGCAACTGGACCTCGACACGCTGATCCACGAAGACGGCACGGCGCAGATGGAAATCAACTTCCGTCACGGCGACGCCCTGCACCTGGCCGACCAGATCCTGGTGTTCAAACGCACCATGCGCGAGGCGGCGCTCAAACACAACGTGGCGGCCACCTTCATGGCCAAGCCGATGACCGGCGAGCCGGGCAGTGCCATGCACCTGCACCAGAGCGTGGTCGACGTGGCCACCGGCAAGAACATCTTCAGCAATGCCGACGGCAGCATGAGCGAACTGTTCCTGCACCACATCGGTGGCCTGCAGAAGTTCATCCCCGAGGCGCTGCCGCTGTTCGCCCCCAACGTCAACTCGTTCCGCCGCTTCCTGCCGGACACCTCGGCGCCGGTGAACGTGGAATGGGGCGAAGAAAACCGCACTGTCGGCCTGCGCGTACCGGATGCCGGCCCGCAAAGCCGCCGCGTGGAGAACCGCCTGCCGGGCGCCGACGCCAACCCGTACCTGGCCATTGCCGCCAGCCTGCTGTGTGGCTACATCGGCATGGTCGAAGGCATCGAGGCCAGCGCGCCAGTGCAGGGCCGTGGTTATGAACGCCGCAACCTGCGCCTGCCGCTGACCATCGAAGACGCCCTGGAACGCATGGAAAACAGCCGTGCGCTGGTGCAGTACCTGGGCAAAAAATTCATTACCGGATATGTCGCCACCAAGCGCGCCGAGCACGAAAACTTCAAACGCGTCATCAGTTCCTGGGAGCGTGAGTTCCTGCTGTTCGCTGTCTGATAAACCCTGGTGCCGCAGGAGCGCGGCGGTCGAAAAACGGAGAAGCACATGAGCGTCAACAACCCGCAAACCCGTGAATGGCAAACCCTGAGCGGGGAGCATCACCTCGCACCTTTCAGTGACTACAAACAACTGAAGGAGAAGGGGCCGCGCATCATCACCAAGGCCCAGGGTGTGCATTTGTGGGATAGCGAGGGGCACAAGATCCTCGACGGCATGGCTGGCCTGTGGTGCGTGGCGGTCGGCTATGGCCGCGAGGAACTGGTGCAGGCGGCCGAGAAGCAGATGCGCGAGCTGCCGTACTACAACCTGTTCTTCCAGACCGCCCACCCACCTGCGCTGGAGCTGGCCAAGGCGATCACCGACGTGGCGCCAGAGGGCATGACCCATGTGTTCTTCACCGGCTCCGGCTCCGAAGGCAACGACACCGTGCTGCGCATGGTGCGCCACTACTGGGCGCTGAAAGGCAAACCACAGAAGCAGACCATCATCGGCCGGGTCAACGGCTACCACGGTTCCACCGTGGCGGGCGCCAGCCTGGGCGGCATGAGCGGTATGCACGAGCAGGGCGGCCTGCCGATCCCGGGCATCGTGCATATCCCGCAGCCGTACTGGTTTGGTGAAGGCGGCGACATGACCCCGGATGAGTTCGGTGTCTGGGCGGCCGAGCAGCTGGAAAAGAAAATCCTCGAAGTCGGCGAAGACAACGTCGCCGCCTTCATCGCCGAGCCGATCCAGGGCGCCGGCGGCGTGATCATCCCGCCTGAGACCTACTGGCCGAAGGTGAAGGAGATCCTCGCCAAGTACGACATCCTGTTCGTTGCCGATGAAGTCATTTGCGGTTTCGGCCGCACCGGTGAGTGGTTCGGCTCCGATTACTACGACCTCAAGCCCGACCTGATGACCATCGCCAAGGGCCTGACCTCCGGTTACATCCCCATGGGCGGTGTGATCGTGCGTGACACCGTGGCCAAGGTGATCAGCGAGGGCGGTGACTTCAACCACGGTTTCACCTACTCCGGGCACCCAGTGGCGGCCGCCGTGGGCCTGGAAAACCTACGCATCCTGCGCGACGAGAAAATTGTCGAGAAGGCGCGCACCGAAGCGGCACCGTATTTGCAAAAACGTTTGCGTGAGCTGCAGGACCACCCGCTGGTGGGCGAGGTACGCGGCCTGGGCCTGCTCGGCGCGATCGAGCTGGTCAAGGACAAGGCCACCCGCAGCCGTTACGAAGGCAAAGGCGTGGGCATGATCTGCCGGAACTTCTGCTTCGAAAACGGCCTGATCATGCGCGCGGTGGGGGACACCATGATCATCGCGCCGCCGCTGGTGATCAGCCATGCGGAGATCGACGAGCTGGTGGAAAAGGCCCGCAAGTGCCTGGATTTGACGCTCGAAGCGATTCGTTGACAGTTTGCTAGGCTAGCGATGTGACATTAAGTCGTTACATGGCCCTGCTTTCCTTGATACAGGGCCTTGTAACTTGCCAGACTAGCGACTGTTTCAGTCGCCGCGCGCTCTGCACCGTGGGTCCTGGCTGCTGGACAGTTGCTAAATAAAAATTCTGGAGCATTACGCATGAATAAAATGGGCAAGACGTTGCTGGCCGCCGCCCTGATGGGTGCCATGGCCTCCGCTGTTCAGGCTGAAGACAAAGTGTTGAACGTCTACAACTGGTCGGACTACATCGCTCCGGACACCATCGCCAAGTTCGAGAAGCAGACCGGTATCAAGGTCAAGTACGACGTCTTCGACAGCAACGAAACCCTCGAAGCCAAGCTGCTGGCCGGCAAATCGGGTTACGACATCGTCGTGCCGTCCAACAACTTCCTGGCCAAACAGATCAAGGCCGGCGTGTACGAAGAACTGGACCGCTCCAAGCTGCCGAACTGGAAAAACCTCGACCCGGACCTGCTCAAGGCCGTGGGCGATGCCAGCGACAATGGCAACAAGCACGCCTTCCCGTACATGTGGGGCTCGATCGGCATCGGCTACAACCCAGAGAAGGTCAAGGCCGCGCTGGGCGTGGACCACATCGACTCGTGGGATGCCGTGTTCAAGCCTGAGAACATTGCCAAGCTCAAAAGCTGCGGTGTGAGCTTCCTGGATGCCCCGACCGAAATGCTGCCGGCTGCGCTGCACTACCTAGGCCTGCCAAGCAACAGCACCAAGAAAGAAGACCTGAAGGCCGCCGAGGACCTGTTCCTCAAGATTCGCCCTTCGATCACCTACTTCCACTCGTCCAAGTACATCGGCGACATGGCCAACGGCAACATCTGCGTGGCCGTCGGTTACTCGGGTGACCTGGAGCAGTCCAAGGCCCGCGCCCACGAGGCCGGCGACAAGGTCAAAGTGGATTACATCATTCCGAAAGAAGGTGCCGGTACCTTCTACGACATGGTCGCCATCCCCAAGGATGCCGAGCATAAAGACGCTGCCTACCAGTTCATGAACTTCCTGATGCAGCCGGAAATCATGGCTGAAATCACCAACGCCGTACGCTTCCCGAACGGTAACGAGGCTGCGACCCCGTTGGTCGACAAAGACATCACCAGCGACCCGAGCATCTACCCGCCTGCCGACGTGAAGAAGCAGCTGTACGCGATCGCTGCGCCTGATGCTTCGGTACAGCGTGTGATCACCCGTAGCTGGACCAAGATCAAGTCGGGCAAATAACCCCGATGCGGCACCTCTGGGCCGGGGTTTTCCGGCCCAGAGCCAGTGAAAGGCAATTGATGATTGCGGCATCGAAGCTGCGAAGGTAAGTTGCGCGCCGGTTTTGCGTGTGCGGCAGCATTGTCGCTACCCAGGCACTGATTGTGAGGACCACCCACTTGTCTATTTCTGTATTCCGCAAGGCCTTGCTGGCTGGCGCGGGCCTGACGCTGGCATGCAGCGTCCAAGCGGCGCCAACGGTGCACTTCTATAACTGGTCCGATTACATCGGCCCGACCACGCTCGCGGACTTCGAGAAAGCCACGGGCATCAAGCCCGTGCAGGATGTGTTCGACTCCAACGAAACCCTGGAAGGCAAGCTGCTGGCCGGTAACACCGGCTATGACGTGGTAGTGCCGTCCAACCATTTCCTTGGCAAGCAGATCAAGGCGGGCGCGTTCCAGAAGCTCGACAAGAACCTGCTGCCCAATTATTCCAACCTCGACCCGGCGTTGATGAAGCGCCTGGAAAAGAACGACCCGGGTAACCAGTACGCGGTGCCTTACCTGTGGGGCACCAACGGCATCGGTTACAACGTCGACAAGGTCAAGGCCGCGCTGGGCGTGGACACCATCGACTCCTGGGCCGTGCTGTTCGAACCCGAGAACATGAAGAAGCTCTCCAAGTGCGGTGTGGCCTTCCTCGACTCGGCGGACGAAATGCTCCCCGCAGTACTCAACTACATGGGCCTCAACCCCAACAGCACCGACCCCAAGGATTACGCCAAGGCCGAGCAGAAGCTGCTGGCCGTGCGCCCGTACGTGACCTACTTCCACTCGTCCAAGTACATCACCGACCTGGCCAACGGCGACATCTGCGTCGCGGCAGGTTTCTCGGGTGATGTGTTCCAGGCCAAGGCCCGCGCTGAAGAAGCGAAGAAGGGCGTGAACCTGGCCTACGCCATTCCCAAGGAAGGCGGCAACCTCTGGTTCGACGTGCTGGCGATCCCCAAGGACGCCAAGAACGTCAAAGAGGCGCATGCCTTCATCAACTATTTGCTGAAACCTGAGGTTATCGCCCAGGTCAGTGATTACGTCGGTTACGCCAACCCGAACCCCAAGGCTGGCGACCTGATGGACCAGGCCGTGAGGACTGACGCCGCGGTTTACCCACCGCAGGAAGTGCTGGACAAGATGTTCGTGAACTCAGAGTTGCCACCCAAGGTGCAACGGCTGATGACCCGTAGCTGGACCAAGGTCAAGTCGGGCAAGTAAAAATCCAGACCCGCGCCGGCACCTGCAGAACAGGCCACGCGGGCACAAAAATCTTGTTGGGAGTTTCACTCATGGCAGTTGCCTCCGGTGCCTATAAAAAAGCCCTCGAGGGTGGCCAGCAACCCAAGCAGGTGCTGGTCAAGATCGACCGGGTTACGAAAAAATTCGACGAAACGGTCGCCGTGGACGATGTGTCCCTGGAAATCCGCAAGGGCGAGATCTTCGCCCTGCTGGGCGGCTCCGGCTCCGGCAAGTCCACCTTGCTGCGCATGCTGGCCGGCTTCGAGCGCCCGACTGAAGGGCGGATTTTCCTCGATGGCGTCGACATCACCGACATGCCGCCTTACGAGCGGCCGATCAACATGATGTTCCAGTCCTACGCGCTGTTCCCGCACATGACCGTGGCGCAGAACATCGCCTTCGGCCTGCAGCAGGACAAGATGCCCAAGGCCGAGATCGACGCCCGCGTGGCCGAGATGCTCAAGCTGGTGCACATGACCCAGTACGCCAAGCGCAAGCCGCACCAGCTGTCCGGTGGCCAGCGTCAGCGTGTGGCCCTGGCCCGCTCGCTGGCCAAGCGCCCCAAGCTGCTGCTGCTCGACGAGCCAATGGGCGCACTGGACAAGAAACTGCGTTCGCAGATGCAGCTGGAGCTGGTCGAGATCATCGAGCGCGTGGGTGTGACCTGCGTGATGGTGACCCACGACCAGGAAGAGGCCATGACCATGGCCCAGCGCATCGCCATCATGCACCTGGGCTGGATCGCCCAGATCGGTTCGCCGGTGGATATCTACGAGACGCCGACCAGCCGCCTGGTGTGCGAGTTCATCGGCAACGTCAACCTGTTTGAAGGTGAAGTGGTCGACGACGCCGAAGGCCACGCGATCATTGCCAGCCCGGAGCTGGAGCGCAAGATCTACGTGGGCCACGGCATCACCACCTCGGTGGAAGACAAGCACATCACCTACGCCCTGCGCCCGGAAAAACTGCTGGTGACAACCAGCCAGCCAGAGTTCGAGCACAACTGGTCGCGTGGCAAGGTCCACGACATCGCCTACCTGGGCGGCCACTCGGTGTTCTACGTCGAGCTGCCGAGCGGTAAGGTCGTGCAGTCGTTCGTGGCAAACGCCGAGCGCCAGGGCACCCGACCGACCTGGGGCGATGAAGTGTACGTGTGGTGGGAAGACGACAGCGGCGTGGTACTGCGGTCATGAAACTGCGCAAGCTCAAGCGAGCCTTCCAGCGCCTGACCCCGCAGGGGCGGCACGTGGTGATCGGCGTGCCGTTCATCTGGCTGTTCCTGTTCTTCATGCTGCCGTTCTTCATCGTGCTGAAGATCAGCTTTGCCGAAGCCGACGTGGCGATCCCGCCGTACACCGAGATCTACAGCTACGTCGAAGACAAGATCCAGTTGGTGCTCAACCTGGCCAACTATGGCCTGCTGACCGAGGATGAGCTGTACCTCTCGGCCTACCTGGGTTCGTTGAAGATGGCTTTCTTCAGCACCCTGCTGTGCCTGCTGATCGGCTTCCCGATGGCCTATGCCATCGCCAACGCCAAGAAAGAGACGCAGACGGTGCTGCTGCTGCTGATCATGATGCCGACCTGGACCGCGATCCTGATCCGCGTCTATGCCTGGATGGGCATCCTCAGCAACAACGGCCTGCTCAACGGGTTCCTGATGTGGACCGGGTTGATCGACCAGCCGCTGCAGATCCTCAACACCAACCTCGCGGTGTACATCGGCGTGGTCTATTCGTACCTGCCGTTCATGATCCTGCCGCTGTTCGCCAACCTGGTGAAGCATGACCCGGCGTTGCTGGAGGCTGCTTCGGACCTGGGCTCGAGCACCTTCAACAGCTTCTGGAAGATCACCGTGCCGCTGTCGAAAAACGGCATCATCGCCGGTTGCATGCTGGTGTTCATCCCGGTGGTGGGCGAGTTCGTGATTCCTGAACTGCTCGGCGGCCCGGAAACCCTGATGATCGGTAAAGTGCTGTGGCAAGAGTTCTTCAACAACCGTGACTGGCCGGTAGCATCCGCGCTGGCGGTAGTGATGCTGGCGATCCTGATCGTGCCGATCCTGCTGTTCAACCGCAGCCAGGCCAAAGAGATGGAGGGCCGCGCATGAAACGCTTCAGTTTCTCCAAGCTGATGCTGGTGCTCGGCTTGCTGTTCATCTACCTGCCGATGCTGATTCTGGTGATCTACTCGTTCAACGCCTCCAAGCTGGTGACGGTGTGGGGCGGCTGGTCGATCAAGTGGTACGTCGGCCTGCTCGACAACACCCAGCTGATGGGTTCGGTGATGCGTTCGCTGGAAATCGCCTGCTACACGGCGGTGGCGGCGGTGGCGCTGGGTACCCTGGCGGCCTTCGTGCTGACCCGGGTCACCCGCTTCAAGGGCCGCACGCTGTTCGGTGGCCTGGTCACCGCGCCGCTGGTAATGCCCGAGGTGATCACCGGTCTGTCGCTGTTGCTGCTGTTCGTGGCCATGGCGCAGATGATCGGCTGGCCGCAGGAGCGCGGCATCGTCACCATCTGGATCGCCCACACCACGTTCTGCGCGGCGTATGTGGCGGTGGTGGTGTCGGCCCGCCTGCGTGAGCTGGACCTGTCGATCGAAGAAGCGGCGATGGACCTGGGTGCCAAGCCGTGGAAGGTGTTCTTCCTGATCACCATCCCGATGATCGCGCCATCGCTGGCGGCGGGCGGCATGATGTCGTTCGCCCTGTCGCTGGACGACCTGGTACTGGCCAGCTTCGTGTCCGGCCCAGGCTCAACCACCTTGCCGATGGAAGTGTTCTCGGCGGTGCGGTTGGGTGTGAAGCCGGAGATCAACGCTGTGGCCAGTTTGATTCTGCTGTCGGTGTCGCTGGTGACCTTCTTTGTCTGGTTCTTCAGCCGCCGTGCCGAAGAAAACCGCCGCCGGGCGATTCAGCAGGCGATCGAAGAGGGGGCTGCGGCCAATGCTTCGCAGCCGCAGGTGAAGCGCCCGACGCAGGTGGCTGCGTCCGCCTGACCCGGCCTCTTCGCGGGTGAACCCGCTCCCACAGGGATATCACTGCCTCGGGCCTGTGTTAATCCCTGTGGGAGCGGGTTCACCCGCGAAGGCTCCTGCACTGATTCAAAGCCACACTGCATCCCAATGTGGATAATCCCTGACACTTTTGACCAGGCCAGCCCGCAAGGGGTTGGCAACGATATATCTGGCGAAATCCACCATGCTTTCTTCCCTTCTGAGTGCCCGGTCCTGATACCCAGGTTGCCAAACCGGATCATGCTCAACCCCCGCCCGATGCAACACCAGACTGGACCGGGACTTGAACCTGCGCATCAAGGTTCCCAGCGTCGTACCTTTCAGCTCAATCAGCCAATGCAGATGGTCCGGCATCAGCACCCAAGCCAATGATCGGCAGGCATGTTCCTCATCCGACTGCCGCAGTTGGTGTATGACCAGTCGAGCATGGTAAAAGTCCTGGAACAGTGGCTCGCGCTGGTGGGTGACGGTGGTTAGCAGATAGAGCCTGCCAAGCTCTGAATAGCGACCACGGCGAAGCAGGTGAGACTGGGCCCGAGGCATTGGTTTCTTCCTTGAAAAGCAGGTGAGCTTTAAAAGGTAGTGGTTGGGAGACAGATGCTGTGTAGAGGATGGTTTCTGGATGTGGCAGACACTTTGGTGGCAATACCTGTCTATTCGCGGGTAAACCCGCGAAGAGGCCCTCACGGCGTACGACTTTTCATCAACTCAAACCCAAAGCTTTATTCGGGTCAGCTTGGGAATTATCCTACGAGCCGCGTGGAAGCTGCTCTGTTGTAGGGGAAATGCCCCAGGGATAACGTCGTTGGGTCGCCAAGCAAGGCGACCGGGTGTGAGAACCCGCTCGATGTTGAACGGGCTTCCTGTCATGGCGGCCTTACGTGGGCAGGCTTCGGTCTGGCCGGGTTCAATGTCCTCGGTTTCTCACCCCACGTTCGGCTGCCACCCCTTGTCCGTGAGAAAGACGAGTTGGTGGTCCAATTAACGACATTGGATTCCAACCATGCCTTCTCCGAACTCTCAGTCATGCTCGGCTGCATCAATCACCTGACAACCGAAGCCGAGATGGAAAACGACCGGCTGGCGGGTAGTGCAGCAAGAATTCTCAGTGGCTTTGCCAAAGCTTTGATCGATGACATCGAACTGGGGCTGAACAAGGCTTCAGTTCAGGTTTGACCTGTACCGGCCTCTTCGCGGGTAAACCCGCTCCCACAGGGATATCACAGCCTTCGGGTTGGTAGTGTCCTCTGTGGGAGCGGGTTCACCCGCGAAGAGGCCCGCGCAAGCGCCGAAAATGCCGAACTGATCCCCGTCAGTGATGTTTATCGAACCCTGAACTACGCTCACAGTCGCATCCCACAAATCATTTGTGCGCAAGCAAGGAGCCAGCATGGCGTTGATACGTCCGCTGTCGGTCGTTTGCCTGGGGCTGCTGTACATGCTCACCGGCTGTAGCAAGGAAGAAGTCCCCGAGACGCTGCCTCGGGTTGGTGTGCAACAGGTCCAACCCACCGATTTCGCTGCCAGGGTCACCCTGACGGGCGATGTGCAAGCGCGAGTGCAGACCGACTTGTCGTTCCGCGTCGGCGGCAAGATCATTTCCCGTAGCGTCGATGTGGGCGACCACGTCAAGGCCAACCAGGTGCTCGCCCGGCTGGACCCGAAAGACCTGCAGAACAACGTCAACTCGGCCAAGGCCGAGGTGTTCGCCGCCCAGGCGCGGGTTACCCAGACCAGCGCTGCCTTCGTGCGCCAGCAAAAACTGCTGCCCAAGGGCTACACCAGCCAGAGCGAATACGACTCCGCCGAAGCTGCGCTGCGCAGCAACCAGAGCGCACTCAAGGCCGCCCAGGCGCAACTGGCCGATGCCAACGAACAACTCAGCTATACCGCGCTGGTTTCCGAAGCCGCCGGGGTCATCACCGAGCGTCAGGCCGAAGTGGGCCAGGTGGTGCAGGCGACCATGCCGATCTTCGGCCTGGCCGTCGATGGCGACCGCGATGCGGTGTTCAACGTCTATGAATCCTTGCTGGTGGCGCCGCCCAGCGATGCCGGTGTGATCGTCAGCCTGCTGGACGACCCCAAGGTCCAGGCGCACGGCTTTGTCCGCGAAATCACCCCCACCGTGTCGGCGCAAAGTGGCACGGTGCAGGTCAAGGTGGCCCTGAAGGACGTGCCAGCGGGCATGCAGTTGGGTGCGCCGGTAACGGCCAGCACCAATGCCGTGGGGCGGCCGAGCATCGAACTGCCGTGGTCGGCGTTGACCAAGGCGCTGCATGAGCCTGCCGTGTGGGTAGTGGGCGAGGGCGACAAGGTCGAACTGCGCAAGGTCGAGGTCAGCCGATACCTGACTGGCAAGATCGTTATCGCCAGCGGCTTGAAGGCTGGCGAGACCGTGGTGGTGAATGGCAGCCAGCTATTGCACCCCGGCATGCAGGTGCAGAAGGTCGATGCCAAGGCCCAAGGGGGTGAGCTATGAAGCGCCTGCTGATGCTGTCGGCCGGCCTGCTGCTGGCTGCCTGCGGCAGCGAGGAGCAAGCACCAGAGCCGATCCGGCCGGTGCTGTCGGTGACGGTAGAACCCCAGGTGCAGTCGCAGCTGGGCCGTTTTGCCGGCAATATCGAGGCGCGCTTTGAAAGCACCTTGGGCTTCCGGGTTGCCGGGCGCATTGCCCGGCGTTGGCTGGATGTGGGCGCCCAGGTCAAGCCGGGCGACACGCTGGCCACGCTGGACCCCACCGACCAGCAGAACCAGCTGCGTGCTGCCGAAGGCGACCTGGCAAAGGTGCAAGCGCAATGGATCAACGCCCAGGCCGATGCCCGCCGCCAGCAGCAACTGTATGACCGGGGCGTAGGTGCCCAAGCGCAGCTGGACATCGCCCAGACCAACCTGAAAACCACCAGCGCCGCGCTGGAACAGGCCCGCTCGGCACTCAGCCAGGCGCGCGACCAGCTCGACTACAGCACCCTGCGCACCGACCACGCGGCGGTGATCACCGCCTGGCAGGCCGAAGCCGGGCAAACCGTGACTGCCGGGCAGGCCGTGGTGACCCTGGCGCGGCCCGATGTGAAGGAGGCGGTGATCGACCTGCCGATCGGCCTGGCCGAGCAACTGAACAAGGACCTGACCTTCACCGTCGCCTCGCAGCTCGACCCCACCATCAATACCACCGCCACCCTGCGCGAACTGGAGCCGCAGGCCGACCCCACCACCCGTACCCGCCGTGCCCGCCTGACCCTGGCAAGCACCCCGGCAGCGTTCCACCTGGGCACCGCGATCAGTGTGACCCTGACTTCGCAAGTGTCCCCACGCAGCGAGCTGCCCTTGAGTGCCTTGCTGGAGCGTGACGGCAAAACCCAGGTGTGGGTGATCGATACCGGGCAGAAAACGGTCGATACTCGTGACGTTACCCTGTTCGACCGCACGCCCGACAGTATCGTCCTGGCCGCCGGTGTGCAGCCCGGTGAGCGCGTGGTGACTGCGGGCGTTAACAGCCTCAAGCCTGGCCAGAAGGTCACCTTCGACGAGGATGCGCAATGAAAGGCGGCTTCAACCTGTCCGACTGGGCACTCAAGCATCAATCGTTCGTCTGGTACCTGATGTTCGTCGGCCTGCTGATGGGGATTTTTTCCTATTTCAACCTGGGCCGTGAAGAAGACCCGTCGTTCACCATCAAGACCATGGTCATCCAGACCCGCTGGCCCGGTGCGACCCAGGACGAAACCCTGTACCAGGTCACCGACCGTATCGAGAAAAAGCTCGAGGAACTCGACTCGCTCGATTACACCAAGAGCTACACCCGCCCGGGCGAGTCCACGGTGTACGTGTACCTGCGTGACACCACCAAGGCCAAGGACATCCCGGAAATCTGGTACCAGGTGCGCAAGAAGATCCAGGACATCCGTGGCCAGTTCCCCGCCGGGATCCAGGGGCCCGGGTTCAACGACGAATTCGGCGACGTGTTCGGCTCGATCTACGCCTTTACTGCCGACGGCCTGACCCTGCGCCAGTTGCGTGACTACGTAGAGCAGGCGCGGGCCGAAGTGCGTGATGTGCCCAACATCGGCAAGATCGAGTTCATCGGCACCCAGGACGAAGTGCTGTACCTGAACTTCTCCACCCGCAAGCTGGCCGCCCTGGGCATCGACCAGCGCCAGGTCATGCAGGCCCTGCAAGCGCAGAACGCGGTCACCCCGGCCGGGGTGATCGAGGCCGGGCCAGAGCGCATTTCGGTGCGTACCTCCGGGCAGTTCGCCTCGGAAAAGGACCTGCAAACCGTCAACCTGAAGATCAACGACCGTTTCTTCCGCCTGGCCGACATCGCTGACATCGAGCGCGGCTATGTCGACCCGCCGTCACCGATGTTCCGCTACAACGGCCAGACCGCCATCGGCCTGGCCATTGGCATGAAGGCGGGCGGCAACATGCAGGTATTTGGTGCCGCGCTGAAAAAACGCATGGACCAGGTGATCCAGGATCTGCCGATTGGCGTTGGCGTGCACACCGTGTCGGACCAGGCGGTGGTGGTCAAGCAGGCGGTTGGCGGCTTCACCAGTGCGCTGTTTGAAGCGGTGGTGATCGTGCTGGCGGTAAGCTTCGTCAGCCTTGGCATGCGTGCCGGGCTGGTGGTGGCCTGTTCGATTCCGTTGGTGCTGGCCATGGTGTTCGTGTTCATGGAGTACAGCGGCATCACCATGCAGCGCATTTCGCTGGGCGCGCTGATCATTGCCCTGGGCTTGCTGGTGGACGATGCGATGATCACCGTGGAGGTGATGGTCACGCGGCTGGAGATGGGCGAGAGCAAGGAGCAGGCGGCAACCTTTGCCTATACCTCCACGGCGTTCCCGATGCTCACCGGTACCCTGGTGACGGTGGCCGGGTTTGTGCCCATCGGCCTGAACGCCAGCTCCGCCGGCGAGTACACCTACACCTTGTTCGCGGTCATTGCCGTGGCCTTGCTGGTGTCGTGGATCGTTGCCGTGTTCTTCGCCCCGGTGCTGGGGGTGCACATTCTCAGCAGCAGCAAGCTCAAGGCCCACGAAGCCGAGCCCGGGCGGGTCGGCCGGGCGTTCGAAGGCGGGCTGCTGTGGTGCATGCGCCATCGCTGGCTGACCATCATCGGTACCATCCTGCTGTTTGCCCTGTCGCTGTTCAGCATGCGCTTCGTGCAGAACCAGTTCTTCCCCTCGTCGGACCGCCCGGAGATCCTGGTCGACCTCAACCTGCCGCAAAACGCCTCGATCGAGGAGACGCGCAAGGTGGTCGACCGCTTCGAGGCGCGCATCAAGGACGACCCTGACCTGGTGCACTGGAGCACCTACATTGGCCAGGGTGCCATTCGCTTCTACCTGCCGCTCGACCAGCAGTTGCAGAACCCGTATTACGCCCAGCTGGTGATTGTCAGCAAGGGTTTCGAGGAACGCCAGGGCATGATCGAGCGCTTGCAGAAGATCCTGCATGAAGAGTTCGTCGGCATCGGCACCAACGTGCAATCGCTGGAAATGGGCCCGCCGGTGGGGCGGCCAATCCAGTACCGGGTCAGTGGCGCCAGTATCGACGAGGTGCGCAAGCACGCCATCGACCTGGCCACCTTGCTCAACCAGAACGAGCACATCGGCGAGATGATCTACGACTGGAACGAGCCCGGTAAGGTGCTGCGCGTGGAAATCGCTCAGGACAAGGCGCGCCAGCTGGGTTTGTCGTCGGAAGACGTGGCCAATGTGATGAACAGCATCGTCAGTGGCGTGCAGATCACCCAGGTCAACGACAACATCTACCTGGTCAACGTGGTCGCCCGCGCCGAAGACAGTGAGCGCGGCTCGCCCGATACCCTGCAGAACCTGCAGATCCTCACCCCCAACGGTACTTCGATCCCGCTGCTGTCATTCGCCACCGTGCGCTACGAGCTGGAGCAGCCGCTGGTATGGCGCCGCGACCGCAAGCCGACCATCACCATCAAGGCCTCGGTCAACGGCGAAATCCAGCCCACCGACCTGGTGGCCGAACTGAAGCCGAAAATCGACGAGTTTGCCAGCAAGCTGCCGGTCGGCTACGAAGTGGCCACGGGCGGTACGGTGGAAGAAAGCGGCAAGGCCCAGGGGCCGATTGCCAAGGTCATCCCGCTGATGCTGTTCCTCATGGCGACCTTCCTGATGATCCAGTTGCACAGCGTGCAGAAGCTGTTTCTGGTGGTCAGCGTGGCGCCGCTGGGGCTGATTGGCGTGGTGCTGGCGCTGGTGCCGACGGGCACGCCGATGGGCTTTGTGGCGATCCTCGGCATCCTGGCGCTGGCGGGCATCATCATTCGTAACTCGGTGATCCTGGTAACCCAGATCGACGAGTTCGAAGCGCAGGGCTATGCCCCTTGGGACGCGGTGATGGAAGCGACCAACCACCGCCGCCGGCCGATCCTGCTGACGGCGGCCGCAGCGAGCCTGGGCATGATCCCGATTGCCCGCGAGGTGTTCTGGGGGCCGATGGCCTACGCCATGATTGGCGGCATCATCAGCGCAACGCTGCTGACGCTGTTGTTCCTGCCGGCGTTGTATGTGGCCTGGTACAAGATCCGCGAGCCTGAAAAACACAACTGAAGCCTTGTACGGACCCTGTGGGAGCGGGTTCACCCGCGAATACGATGGTGGAGCTACCGTCGTATTCGCGGGTGAACCCGCTCCCACAGGGTCTTGCATTCCCGTCAAGATGCTCTTTGAATTTTGGTTATATAAACATTCTTAAACAGTATTTTTAAGAATAACCCCGCCTCACTACTATTGCCCTCAAGCCAGGCAATAAATCCCCTTCAAACCCCTGCCCGGCATCTCACTCCAAGGAGAACGAGCATGAGTGCATCTCTGCGTAGCATCGACGGTCAGGACGAAGCCACCATTCTGCGGGAAATCCAGAGCGCCCTGCGCGACCTGCGTTTCGGTGCGGTGGAGATCACTGTGCACAACGCTCAGGTCGTACAGATCGAGCGCAAGGAGAAGTTCCGCCTGCAACAGCCCGGCAACAAGGCCGGCTGATTTGCGCCACAACATTCAAAACTAGAAAAATGCCAATCGGGAGCTTCACCATGTCCATCCGCCGTTATGCGCTTGCCGCCCTGGCCAGTGCTGTTTTTGCCGGTTCCGCCATCGCCAAGGACTACGAACTGCTGAACGTGTCCTACGACCCGACCCGCGAGCTGTACCAGCAGTACAACGCCGAGTTCATCAAGCACTGGCAGCAGGCCCACCCGGGCGACAAGGTGAAGATCCAGCAATCCCACGGCGGCTCGGGCAAGCAGGGCCGTGCGGTGATCGACGGCCTGCGCGCCGACGTGGTGACCCTGGCCCTGGCCGGCGACATCGACGAAATCGCCAAGCTCGGCAAGACCCTGCCGGACAACTGGCAGACCCGCCTGCCGGACGCCAGCACGCCGTACACCTCCACCATCGTGTTCCTGGTGCGCAAGGGCAACCCGAAAGGCATCAAGGACTGGGGCGACCTGATCAAGAAGGACGTCTCGGTGATCACCCCCAACCCGAAAACCTCCGGCGGTGCCCGCTGGAACTTCCTGGCCGCCTGGGCCTACGGCCTGAAGACCGGCGGTAGCGAAGACAAGGCAAAGGAATACGTGCAGGAGCTGTTCAAGCACGTACCGGTGCTGGATACCGGCGCCCGTGGCTCGACCATCACCTTCGTCAACAACGGCCAGGGCGACGTGCTGCTGGCCTGGGAAAACGAAGCCTTCCTGGCGCTGAAGGAAGACGGTGGCGCCGACAAGTTCGACATCGTCGTGCCGTCGCTGTCGATCCTGGCTGAGCCGCCAGTGGCGGTGGTGGACAAGAACGCCGAGAAGAAAGGCAATACCGAGATTGCCACCGAATACCTCAAGCACCTGTACAGCCCGGCCGGGCAGAAAATTGCCGCCGAGAACTTCTACCGCCCACGTGATGAAAAGGTCGCTGCCGAGTTCGGCAAGCAGTTCCCTAAACTGGACCTGGTGACCATCGACAAGGACTTTGGTGGCTGGAAGACTGCACAACCGAAATTCTTCAATGATGGCGGTGTGTTCGACCAGATCTATCAGGCACAGTAAGGGCCACGGAAAAGCGGGGCCGCTCTGCGGCCCATCGCGACACAAGGCCGCTCCCACAAGGAACCGCAACCCTCTGGGGAATCGCGATCCCCTGTGGGAGCGGCCTTGCGTCGCGATGGGCTGCAAAGCAGCCCCAGAGATTCAGAAGCCTGCACCGGCCCCGGATCGATACTGGGCCATGTGCATTCAAAGGGATACTTATGTCACGTCGTATTTCCCCCGTCATACCCGGCTTCGGGCTGACGCTGGGCTACACCTTGGTGTACCTCAGCCTGATCGTGCTGATACCGCTGGCGGCCATGTTCATCCATGCCTCGCAGCTGACCTTCGAGCAGTTCTGGAACATCATCAGCGCGCCGCGGGTGATCGCCGCGCTCAAGCTGAGTTTCGGCACCGCCCTGTTCGCCGCCATCATCAACGGTGTGATCGGCACCCTGCTGGCCTGGGTGCTGGTGCGCTACACCTTCCCCGGGCGCAAGGTCATCGACGCGATGATCGACCTGCCGTTCGCCCTGCCCACCGCCGTTGCCGGTATCGCCCTGACCGCCCTGTACGCCCCCCAGGGCTGGGTCGGCCAGTTCGCTACCGACCTGGGCTTCAAAATCGCCTATACCCCGCTGGGCATCACCCTGGCGCTGACCTTTGTCACCTTGCCGTTCGTGGTGCGCACGGTGCAGCCGGTGCTGGCCGATATCCCGCGTGAAGTGGAAGAGGCCGCCGCCTGCCTGGGCGCGAAACCTCTGCAGGTGTTCCGCCA
Source organism: Pseudomonas sp. S37 (assembly GCF_016658545.1). Lineage (GTDB taxonomy): Bacteria > Pseudomonadota > Gammaproteobacteria > Pseudomonadales > Pseudomonadaceae > Aquipseudomonas. The sequence continues at coordinate 61,759 of NZ_JACVZC010000016.1, forward strand.
TATCCTGGCACCGGCCCTGCTGCCAGCCTGGCTCACCGGCTTTGCCCTGGCCTTCGCCCGTGGCGTCGGCGAGTATGGGTCGGTGATCTTCATTGCCGGCAACATGCCGATGAAGACCGAGATCCTGCCGCTGCTGATCATGGTCAAGCTCGACCAGTACGACTACACCGGCGCGACCGCCATCGGCGTGCTGATGCTGGTGGTTTCCTTCATCCTGCTGCTGCTGATCAACCTGCTGCAGCGCCGCATCGAAACCCCTTGAAGGAGGCCGGCATGTCCAGTTCATCCCTGAGTACCAGCGCCGCCGCCAATGCTGCCCGCCGTGGCAGCGCGACTTCGCGGCGCATTCTGATCGGCCTTGGCTGGCTGGTGTTCGCGCTGTTCCTGCTGTTGCCGCTGGTGATCGTGGTGTCGCAGGCACTGAAGAACGGTTTTGGCACCTTCTTCGAGGCGATCTTCGAGCCTGACGCGTTGTCGGCGCTGAAGCTGACCCTGCTCGCCGTGGTCATTTCGGTGCCACTGAACCTGGTGTTCGGCGTCAGCGCTGCCTGGTGCGTAAGCAAGTACACCTTCCGTGGCAAGAGCATCCTGGTGACCCTGATCGACCTGCCGTTCTCGGTGTCGCCGGTGATCGCCGGCCTGGTCTACGTGCTGATGTTCGGCGCCCAGGGCCTGTTCGGGCCGTGGCTGCAGGACCACGACATCCAGATCGTGTTTGCCCTGCCGGGCATCGTTTTGGCAACCATCTTCGTCACCGTGCCGTTCGTGGCGCGTGAGCTGATCCCGCTGATGCAGGAGCAGGGCACGCAAGAGGAGGAGGCCGCACGCCTGCTCGGCGCCAACGGCTGGCAGATGTTCTGGCACGTGACCCTGCCAAACATCAAATGGGGCCTGATCTACGGCGTGGTGCTGTGTACCGCGCGGGCCATGGGCGAGTTTGGCGCGGTGTCGGTGGTGTCCGGCCACATTCGCGGCGTGACCAACACCTTGCCGCTGCACGTGGAGATCCTCTACAACGAGTACAACCACGTCGCGGCCTTCAGCGTGGCCAGCCTGTTGCTGATCCTGGCGCTCTTCATCCTGCTGCTCAAGCAGTGGAGCGAGAACCGTATTAACCGCCTGCGCCACAGCGCCGCGGAGGAATGATTCATGTCGATCGAAGTTCGTAACGTCAGCAAGCGCTTCAACAGCTTCCAGGCCCTGGACAACATCAACCTGGACATCAACAGCGGCGAGCTGGTGGCCCTGCTCGGCCCGTCCGGCTGCGGCAAGACCACCCTGCTGCGCATCATCGCCGGCCTGGAAACCCCGGACCAGGGCAACATCGTGTTCCATGGCGAGGACGTGTCCGGCCATGACGTGCGCGACCGCAACGTCGGTTTCGTGTTCCAGCACTACGCGTTGTTCCGCCACATGAGCGTGTTCGACAACGTCGCCTTCGGCCTGCGCATGAAGCCCAAGGGCGAGCGCCCGAGCGAGAGCAGGATTGCCGAAAAGGTGCATGAGCTGCTGAACATGGTGCAACTGGACTGGTTGTCCGACCGCTACCCCGAGCAGCTGTCTGGCGGCCAGCGCCAGCGTATCGCCCTGGCCCGTGCATTGGCGGTGGAACCCAAAGTGCTGCTGCTGGACGAGCCGTTCGGCGCGCTGGACGCCAAGGTGCGTAAAGAGCTGCGCCGCTGGCTGGCGCGGTTGCACGAGGACATCAACCTGACCTCGGTGTTTGTGACCCACGACCAGGAAGAAGCCATGGAAGTGGCCGACCGCATCGTGGTGATGAACAAGGGCGTGATTGAGCAGATCGGCTCGCCGGGCGAGGTGTACGAGCAGCCGGCCAACGATTTCGTCTACCACTTCCTCGGTGACTCCAACCGGCTGGCCTTGAGCGAAGGGCACCACGTGCTGTTCCGCCCGCATGAAGTGTCGCTGTCGCGGCATGAGACCGAAGGTCACCATGCGGCGGAAGTGCGCGATATCCGGCCATTGGGTGCCACCACGCGGGTGACTTTGAAGGTGGAAGGGCAGAGCGAGCTGATCGAGGCCGAGGTGGTCAAGGACCATGACAGCCTGACCGGGTTGGCGCGGGGCGAGACGCTGTTCTTCCGGCCGAAGGTTTGGCAGAAGGTGGCGGATATCTGAGGCGCCTTTGCTGATGAAAAGCCCGGGGTTGGTCCTGGGCTTTTTTATGCCTGTGAGATTGCCGGGGCTGCTTTGCAGCCCATCGCGACACAAGGCCGCTCCTACACAGGGGGATCGCGTAATGCCTGGGGCTTGCGCGGTCCCCTGTAGGAGCGGCCTTGTGTCGCGATCGAGGGCGCAGCCCTCGCGGCAATCTCATGCCTTGCGCGAATATTTTGCATGCCCGCAATGCATCGCCTTGAACCGGCCCGGCTACAGCCCGCGAAATCCAAGGCTTTGAGAGAATCGCTAAAAAACAATATTCACTAAAGTTCTAACCATAATTTTAAACATTACTTTAAGAGATAAGCCCCTGCCCCCGATGATTCAGACACACACCTGAATCGAGACCCCAGGAGTTTGATCAATGGGTAATGTCCAGTCGGCCGTCAGGGCCTACGACCAGCCATGGCGCCCGGCACCGGGTGACCTGGTCGAGCTTGGACGCACGCTTCGCCTGCCGCTGGGCCAGCTGCGCCTGCAACGCACGCCGGTCAGCGGGCTCAAGCGCCGCGACAAGCTGGTGTTGGGCCTGCTGGTGCTGGCCCTGCATGGCGCTGCCGCGTACTGGGTCAGCCAGGCACCCACCCCCGCGCTGCCGGTGGTACCCCCACAGGTGCCGCCGATGACCATCGAGTTCGCCGCGCCGGCACCGCCCGTGGTCGAACCACCACCGCCAGCCCCGGCGCCACCTGTGGTCGAGCCGCCGCCACCACCGCCGGTCGTCGATGAGTTGGCCGCCAAGCCCAAACCCAAGCCCAAGCCCGTGCCCAAGCCGGTGGTCAAGCAAGCGCCGAAGCCACAGCCCAAGCCGGTTGAGGCGCCGCCGCCAGCACCGGTGGCCGCGCCGGCACCGCCTGCGCCAGCACCACCGGCGCCGGCCCCGGCCCCGGTCACCCCGGCCTCGGCCAACGCCGCGTACCTGAAGAACCCGGCGCCGGAGTACCCGCAAATGGCCCAGCGCCGTGGCTGGGAAGGCACCGTGCTGCTGCGCGTGGAGGTACTACCCAGCGGCAAGCCGGGGCAGATCCAGATCCAGAAGAGCAGCGGCCGCGATGCCCTCGATGCCGCCGCACTGGCCGCGGTCAAGCGCTGGAGCTTTGTGCCGGCCAAGCAGGGCGACGTGGCCCAGACCGGCTGGGTCAGCGTGCCAATCGATTTCAAGCTTCGCTAACTTTTTCGCAGAACACAGGAAGACATCATCATGAGCCTGCTGGCATCCCCCCTCGAATCCGTAGAAAGCGCAGTCATCTGGCTGCTGGTTGGTTTCTCTGTCGTCACCTGGGGCCTGGCCCTGGTCAAGGTCGCGCAGTTTGTGCGGCTGAAGAACCAGGACAAGCGCTTCCACCAGCAGTTCTGGGCTGCCTCCAGCCTGGACTCGGCAGCAGAGCTTAGCCATGAACTGCCTGGCCCGGCTGCCCGTGTGGCCCAGGCCGGTTACGCGGCTATCGCCGTTGGCGATACCCAGGCCAATGACCTGAGCCATGCCATCAACCACCAGGACCGCCTGGAGCGCGCCTTGCGCCAGCAGATCGTGCGTGAGCGCCGTTCGCTGGAAACCGGCCTGGCGGTGGTCGCCAGTATCGGCAGCACCTCGCCCTTTATCGGCCTGTTCGGCACCGTGTGGGGCATCATGGAAGCGCTCAAGGGCATCAGCGCGGCCGGCTCTGCCAGCCTGGAAACCGTGGCCGGGCCGATTGGTGCTGCGCTGGTTGCAACCGGCGTGGGTATTGCCGTCGCGGTGCCGGCGGTGCTGGTCTACAACTACTTCCTGCGCCGCCTCAAGCTGACCGCTGCCGACCTGGATGACTTTGCCCACGACTTCTACAGCTTGGCGCAGAAGAGTGCCTTCCGCGTGCTGGTGCACCCGGCCGTGCACAAGGCCCAGGCCGGTTTCACCCAGCCGGTGAAGGAGGCGTCCTGACATGGCCTTTTCGACCCAGGACAGCGACGAAGTCCTCAGTGAAATCAACGTCACCCCGTTGGTGGACGTCATGCTGGTGCTGCTGGTGGTGTTCATCGTCACCGCACCGCTGCTGACCAACGCCATTCCCATCAACCTGCCCAAGACCGAGGCCGTGGCCCCGGTGGAGCAGAAGGACCCGCTGGTGGTCAGCATCGATGGCGAGGGCAAGCTGTTTATCAACAAGGACCAGATCCAGCCCGACCTGCTGGAGACCAGCCTCAAGGCTGCCAAGGACAAGGACGCCGATGTGCGTGTGCAGCTGCAGGCAGACGACGGCGTGAACTACGGCGAAGTGGCGCGGGCCATGGCGGCCATCGAACGTGCGGGGATCAGCAAGCTGGCGGTGATTACGGCGCGCTGAACCCCATCAAACCTCTTCAGGCAAGTGCTTATGGGCCACATCTCTTGGCAGGGGTTGGCCCTTTTTTTATGCCTATTCGCGTTCCCCTGTAGGAGCGGCCTTGTGTCGCGATGGGCCGCAAAGCGGCCCCAAAACCTGCAATCGGGGTGGTCCTGACAGACCGCACTGGCTGAAATAGGGGCCGCTTTGCGGCCCATCGCGACACAAGGCCGCTCCTACAGGGATCATGCAAGGAAATATTTTTGGTTATTAATAAATAGCTTCTTATTCCTTTACGAATATAACTCCCTCCCTATACTGGTCTCCAAGCACGCAAACTTACTGGAGGCGTCCCCATGCGCAATGAGTCGATTCGCTACCTGATTGTGCCGGGCTGGCAAGGATCGCCAGACAACCATTGGCAAAGTCACTGGCAGCGCACCCTGCCCAACAGCGTGCGGGTCGAGCAGCACGACTGGCTGACCCCGCAGCGCCAGGACTGGGTGCAGGCGCTGGAGCAGGTGATTGCCGCCGAGCGCTCGCCCGTGATCCTGATTGCCCATAGCCTGGGCTGCGTTACCGTCGCCCATTGGGCCGCGCAGGCCAGCCCGGCGTTGCTGCAGCAAGTGCGTGGTGCGCTGCTGGTGGCCCCCGCAGACGTCGAGCGGCCGAACTGCGCGCCAGCCCTGCGCAACTTCGCGCCGATCCCGACCGACACGCTGCCGTTCCCCAGCCAGGTGGTCAGCTCGGACAACGACCCGGCCGTGAGCGTACCGCGGGCGCTGTACCTGGCCCAGGCCTGGGGCGCCGAAGCCGGGCTGCTGAGCAACGCCGGGCACATCAACGTCAAGTCCGGCCACGAGCGCTGGGAACAAGGCTTCGCCTACTTGTATCGCTTGCAAAGCCGGGTTGAGCAGCGCGCACTGCGCCGCGCCTGATCACCCTTACTGTTTACCGTTTGCCCTACGCCCGGCCATAGCAGGCCTGGGGCGGGAGTTTGTCATGACTTTTCAAAACCCGTTTGGCCAGCCGCTGCTGACCTTTCCCGAACTGGACAAGAGCCCGCTGAGCATCCGCGCCAAGGCGCTGGTGTTCATCGACCCGCGCTCGCAGCAACTGCGCGAAGAGCTTGAGCGCCTGGCGCCGCAACCCTTGCCGGTGCTGATCCGTGGCGAGACCGGCACCGGCAAGGAGCTGCTGGCGCGGCAGATCCACCGCGCCAGCGACCGTGGCGGGCTGTTCGTCTCGGTCAACTGCGCAGGCATCAGCCCCACCTATGCCGATGCCGAGCTGTTCGGCTACAGCGCCGGCAGCCAGGGCGGCACGGCCAGCAGCCGCGCCGGCTGGTTCGGTTCGGCCAACGGCGGCACGCTGTACCTGGACGAAATTGCCGACTTGCCGTTGGCCATCCAGGGCAAGTTGCTGGCAGCCCTGGAAAACCGCGAGGTCACCCGGGTGGGCGCGCAACAGCCGCAGCCAGTGGATGTGCGCCTGGTCGCCGCCACCAGCATCGACCTGGCGCGGGTGGTGCGTGCCGGGCGCTTCAACGAACGCCTTTATCAATACCTGCGCGAGGGTGCGCTGGAGCTGCCGCCATTGCGTGAGCGACCAGGCGATATCCTGCCGCTGGCCGAGTACTTCGTGGGCATCTACAGCGTGCGCCTGCAGCGCCCTGTGCCACTGGTCAGCGAGGCCGCGCAGCAGGTGCTGGAAGCTCACGCCTGGCCAGGCAATACCCGTGAACTGGAGAACGTCATTCACTTTGCCCTGCTGGTAAATGACGGCGAAGAGATCCAGCCAGAAGACCTCGACCTGGCCAACACCGCGCGCTAGACATCGCTCATAAGCAAAGAGCTTGGTGGCGTTTTGGTTTTGGAATAAGCAGCTAAGTAAAAGATATTGTTACGGAATAAAAAATCTAGGTATTGTCCGCTTCACGCCCCCTGATGAACCGTTGGGCAACTGATTCGCCATCGTCGATGGCCCAGATCCAGAACAAGGACCACCATGAAGAAGACCCTGCTGACCACTGCCCTGGCCGCCGCCCTGTCGTTCTCCGGCCTGGCCGCTGCTGCCGAAAAACTGGTGGTTGCCGCTACCCCGGTACCGCACGCCGAGATCCTTGAGCTGATCAAGCCGACCCTGGCCAAGGAAGGTGTGGACCTGGAGATCAAGGTCTTCACCGACTACGTGCAGCCGAACGTGCAGGTGGACCAGAAGCGCCTGGATGCCAACTACTTCCAGACCCTGCCGTACCTGAAGAGCTTCAACGAAGGCAAGGGCACCCACCTTGAAACCGTGGTCGGCGTGCACGTCGAGCCGTTCGGTGGTTACTCGAAGAAGGTCAAGAGCCTGAGCGAGCTGAAGGACGGCGCCACCGTGGCCATCCCGAACGAGGGTAGCAACAGCGGCCGTGCGCTGATCCTGCTGCAGAAGGCGGGCCTGATTACCCTGAAGGACCCGAAGAACGCCCTGGCCACCCCCAAGGACATCGCCGAGAACCCGAAGAAGCTGAAGTTCCGCGAGCTTGAGTCGGCCATGCTGCCGCGCGTGCTGGACCAGGTCGACCTGGACATGATCAACACCAACTACGCCCTGGAAGCCGGCCTGAACCCGGCCAAGGATGCGCTGGTGATCGAAGGTGCCGACTCGCCGTACGTGAACTTCCTGGTAGCCCGCCCGGACAACAAGGACAGCGAAGCCATCCAGAAACTGGCCAAGGCCCTGACCAGCCCGGAAGTGAAGGAATTCATCGCCAAGAAGTACCAAGGTGCGGTACTGCCGGCGTTCTGATGCCCTTATAGTGAATTGATTCGGGGGCCGCAGAGCGGCCCCGGCAATCTCACTGGTTACGCGGCAGCCAGTTCAGCAAGAACTCATTCACCACCTTCGGGTTCTCCAGGCAGGAAATATGCCCCGCCAACGGAATCTGCGCGGCCAGGCAATTGATCGACTGCGCCATTTCGTTTGACTCTGTCGGTGGCCTGGGGATGTCCTTGTCGCCGCACATCACAATGGTGCGCTCGCCTGGCAAGCCCGCCAGTATGTCCAGCAGGTCGGGCCGCCCGAAAATGATGCGGCCCATGGGGTCCAGGCTGTTGCGGATGGTTTCGGCGCTGGTTGCCTTCAGCGCTGCACGGAACTGCTCACGAACCTCTGGCACTGTCTGCCCATCGGCATGGAAGAATATCGGCACAATGATGTCGAGCAGTGCGTCGCTGAACTCCCCGGCGGCGCTGGCTGCATCCAGCAGCGCGAAATACTTCAGCCGGGTGGCTTCAGGTTCGGCACCGAGGTAGGTGTCCATCAAGACCAGGCGGTCGAAGCGTTCAGGCTGCTCGCTGGCCAATGGTGCGCCCCACATGCCGCCGACCGACAAACCCACCAGGTGGCATTTGCCGATATCCAGCTTGTCGAGCAACACCAGGTGCTGGCGAACCAGGTCAGCCATGCCCTTGGTACTGGCCGGCGGGGCGTCGGAGCTGCCGTGGCCCCACAACTCGGGCACGATCACGCGAAAATGCTGCGACAGTGCGTCGATTTGCGGCTGCCACATCTCGGCGGACCATAGGTAGCTGTGGCCGAGCAGGACCGGGAAGCCCTGGCCCTGGTCGATGTAGCTCATACGGGCGCCGTCAATTTCGATGAAGTTTTTTTGCATGTATCAAATCTCGCCTGAAAGAAACTGCAGGCTATCGGGCATGTGCCGTTCTTGTGCAGTTGAAGTATGTGTTCATTTGTCCGGTACAAGCCGGAGCGTGCTCTGCGCCGGGATCACGCCCATCTGCGCCTTCTGGTACTGCCCTTGCACGTACCCCTCGGCCTGGTCCGCGTAATGCCGGTCAAACGGCACGCCACTCTGCCCGACCGGGTTGCTGGTCAGCGCCTGCCCGGCGTCGGCAAAGTCGATCAGCCGCCGCGTCGAGGGCCCATAGGTCACCGGCCAGGGCGCCGGGCCGATCTTCGCGGAAAGGTTGTTCGGTACTTCGTGAGTACCGGGTGCGGCAAACGGCCCGACGTTGAACAGCAGGTTCAGCGGCTTCTTCACCCCCAGCGGATGGTTATGGGTGAGGGTATGGGCCTTGCCCCACTGCCAGCTGGCCGGGTCGCTGCCCAAGGTGTTGCGCAGGTGCTTCAGGCTGTTCTGCCAGGCCATGCGTACGATGGCAGTACGGTCGGTGCGCTGGTTGCCACCCCGGGTGTTCCACCAGGGCGAATCGGCATCCGCCGCCAGGCGCGGCAGGGCGGCGTCGATGGCGCGGGTGCTGATCAGCACCGGGAACCAGGTGTCGCCCAGTTCGTCATGCAGGGCCGCGAACGCCAGCTCATAGAGGAACTGGTTGAACAGCGTGGCACTGGTCGAGTCCAGCGGGTAATCGCCAGCCCAGGCCGCCAGCTGTTCGACCAGTTCCTTTTCTTCGTCACCTTCGGCCACCGTGCGCAGGGTTGCCAGCAGCGGGGCGAGGGTGCGCGGGCCGTGATCGCTGGCAGTGTCCAGCTGCAGCGCCTGGCTGTTCTGGATGTCCCACTTCACCTCGGGGTTGGCCAGGTGGCGGTCGAGTTGGCGGCCCCGGTCAGGCAGGTTGTAGTAACCCGGTATAGGCACCACCGCGGGCGGCTGGTAGTTGGCCGAGACGATGTAGCCGCGTGGCGGGTTTTCCTGCTGCGGGTTGACGCTGAACGGGTAGAAACCGCGCTTGTCGGCCTGCGCGCTGGCGCCGTCGAGGATGAACGCCGGGTCGACACCGTCGGGACGGATCGGTAGTTTTGCCGCCGCCCACCAGCCGATATCACCCCGGGCATTGGCCCAGACAAAATTCAGCCCCGGCGCGTGAACCTTGGCCGCGGCTTCGCGCATCTTGCCCAGAGTGTTGGCACGGTTGAGCTGGTAGAAGCCTTCGAGGATCGGGTTTTCGGTTTCCAGGAACGCCCACCACATGGCGATTGGCGTGACCCCGGCAGTGGCGCCCAGCACGTCGTTGACGATCGGACCGTGTGGCGAGCGGCGCAGGCTGAGGGTGACCGGCGCTTCACCTTTGACCGCGATCTGCTGCTCGGTCTTTTCCAGTGCTTGCCACTGGCCATCGACCATGACCTGATTGGCGTCGGCCGGGTTGGTGCGTTCGGCGATCAGGTCGACATCGTCGTTCTGGAACATGGTCAGGCTCCAGCCGAAGTCACGGTTGTGGCCGAGCAGGGCGAACGGGTTGAGCGCCTGGAAGTAGCCATACAGGTTGAAACCGGGCGCCGACAGTTCAGCTTCGTACCACACGGCCGGCACCGCGAAGCTGATGTGCGGGTCGCCGGCCAGCAGCGGCCTGCCACTGCGGGTACGGCTGCCTGAAATGGCCCAGGCGTTGCTGCCTTCGAACTGCGGGATGCCGGCTTCGATCAGCGCCTCGTGGCTCGCACGGGCCACGGCCTCCATGCTTTGCCAGTCCGCCGCCGCCAGTGGTGTGCCTAGGGCGCCCTGCGGCTGCCAGTCGAGGTCGAAGATCTTCAGGTATTGCGGGCCGAGCTGATCGCGGATATAGGTCAGCGCCGGTTCGGTGCGGAACGCGGCGGCAAAACTGTAGGCCAGGTAGCCGGCGATGCTCAGAGTGTCTTCGGCGGTGAACGGGCGTGGGGTGATGCCGAGCAGGTCGAACTCCATGGGCTTGGGGTGACTGGCCTGCCAGCTGTTCACACCGTCAAGGTAGGCCTGCAGGGCCTGCCAGGCCGGCGACTGCGGGTCCTGCCGGCTGGCCATCAATGCGGCCTGCTCGCGAATGCGCAGGCTACGGAACAGAGTGTCGGTGGGCAGCAGCTTGTCGCCCAGCACCTCGGCCAGTTCGCCACGGGCCAGGCGGCGCATGATCTCCATCTGGAACAACCGGTCCTGGGCATGCACGTAGCCCAGGGCTCGGTACAGGTCTGGCTCGCTCTGCGCCTGCAGGTGCGGCACGCCACGGGCGTCGTAGCGCACGCTGACCGGCGCTTGCAGGCCAGCCATGGCCACCTCGCCCTCGCGTTGCGGCAGCTTGCCCTGTACGTACCAGTAACCGGCGCCGGCGGCCATGGCAACTACCACGGCCAGCAGGGTCAGGCTGCGCTTCATGCAGGCTCCTTATGCATTCGTCAGTCGGCCCAAGGACAATAGCAGCCTATGGCCAGGGTATTCGAGGCGCTGACGTTGCGGCCGTCGAGCAGTGCCTTGAGGATGGGTTCGACGAAACTGTTGCTGGCGTTGCACACCGCACCTTCGCTGTAGGGGCCGAAGTAGGCCAGGTGGCCTTGCCGGTCCCAGATGGCCACGGCCGGGGAGGCGGGCAGGTGTTCGCTGCCGGGCAGGCTGGCGAGTGGCTTTAGGGCGGTGAGATTAGCCGGCAGCTGGCCGTGGCTGCCGGGCTTTTGCAGTACGAGGAAGCTCACGTCGCGATCGGCGAACTGGCTGACCAGGTCGCCCAGGTGCTGCTGGTTGCCGACGTTGCACGGGCAGGCCGGGTCCCAGAAGTGCACCACGCGGATCGGGCCAGGGCCGGCCAGCTCGGCGGGCAGTTGCAACTGGCTGCCTTCGAACAGTGTGGCCTGGTTGTCGAACGGGCGCAGGTAGCGGGCCTGGAAGGTGGTGTAGGCCTGCCAGAGGATGATGGCGCTGACCGTGAGGACGAGTGCTATGCACAGCGGTTTGATGATCCGAGTCTTCATGAAGGTTCCGCGGCCCCTTGTAGGAGCGGCCTTGTGTCGCGACAGGGCCGCACAGCGGCCCCGGCAACATCAGCGTGGTGCGCAAATTTTGGGGGCGCTTCGCACCCCATCGCGACACAAGGCCGCTCCTACAGGGGATCGGTGGTTGATGTTTGAAGGTGAGCAAGCTTGCCACGACGCCGGCCAGAGCTGAATATCCCAGATCAATACTTGCTGCACTGTGGATGTACCCGATGCCCGCTGCTTTTCACCCCGACCGCCTGCGCACCAGCCTGGCGCCGTTCACCGCTCGCCAGCCACTGTCGGCACAAGCGCAGGACTACCAGCGCTTCTATGGCCTGAACCTGTCGGCACACAGCTGGCTGGGTGGCTTCCAGGCGGCGGGGTTCGACCTGGTCGGGCAGGCCTGGCTACCCGAGCAGCCAAGCGCGACGCTGTTCCTGCTGCACGGCTATTACGACCACATGGGCCTGTACCGGCATGTGATCGAGTGGGCACTGAAGCAGGGTTTCGCGGTGATCAGTTGCGACTTGCCCGGCCATGGCCTGTCCAGCGGCGAGCGTGCCAGCATCAGTGATTTCGCGGTTTACCAACAGGTACTGGACGCCTTGTTCGAACAGGCGCGCACGCTGCAACTGCCGCGCCCCTGGCACTTGTGCGGGCAGAGCACCGGGGGCGCGATTGCCGTCGACCACCTGCTGCACCAAGGCACGCGCAGCCCTGTCGATGGCCAGGTCATTCTGCTGGCGCCGCTGGTGCGGCCGTGTTCCTGGCGTTGGTCGAAGTTCAGCTATCGCGTGCTGCGGCACTTCGTCAACGGCATTGAACGGCGCTTCAGCGAAAACACCAATGACCCGGCGTTCCTGCCGTTCCTTGAGGCCGACCCGCTGCAGCCGCGGCGCCTGCCTACCGCCTGGGTGGGCGCGCTGATCGCCTGGGTCAAACGCATCGAAACCGCACCGTGCAGCATGCGGCGGCCGTTGATCGTGCAGGGGGAAGCCGACGGCACGGTGGACTGGCCGTACAACCTGGCAGTGCTCAAGGCCAAGTTCGCGGAACCGCAGATCCTGATGCTGCCCGAAGCTCGCCACCATCTGGCCAACGAACTGCCGGGCATTCGCCAGCGCTACTTCGACTTCATCGACCAGCGCCTGGGCTGATCACTTCAACTCGTTGCTGCTCTGGCCAACCGCCAGGCCGGCGCGCACCGCGGCCAGGGCGGCCTGGTAGTAGGCTTTGCCGTCGGGCGATTCGGCAAAGGTGGCGAACTCTTCCAGCTCGGCGTCGGACAGGTCGCGGTAGACATACAGCAGCGTGTTATTCAGGTCCTCGCCAATTTGCCCCATCAGCCGCTGGCGCTGGCCGTCGAGCAGGCCCTGGGCTTGGCCGCCGCCGAACAGGCCGGGGATCATCGAACTGAGGCTGTCGGCGGCAACACCGGCTATGGCCAGGCTGACCTCGGCACCGGCTTCACGCGCCGGCAAGGCCTGGGCCAGGTGGCCGATGACCAGCAGGCGGTCGTCGCTGGCCTGGATCTTCGGCAGGCCCTTGGCGTTTTTTGCCAGTTCGTCCTTGCGCGTGGCCTTGAGCTCGGCTGCCACCACCTTGCGCCCCAGTGGCGACTGGAAGAACGCCAGGGCAGGTGCGGGGTTGGCCAGGCTGGCGCGCAGTTTTGCCTGGGCACGGCGGTCCACCGCCTGGGCCTGGAAGCGCTGGTTGCTGTTGTTGACCAGCGCCTGGTACACGGCGGGCGGCAAACTGTTGCGGTAGCGCTCCTGAGCGGCGGTCAGGGCATCGTTGAAATGGGCGCGCTGGTCGGGCCAGCCGGCGGCCTTGTACAGTTGATCCAGGTTGTCTGCCCAGACAGGCGTGGTGCAGATCATCAGCAGAATCAGGGAAAACAGACGGCGCATTCAGGACTCCTGTCGGCAGGTGGCTATTGTCCTTGGCCCGGCGCCGGTTTGTCGAGATATCCGCGTGTTTCTCGGCCAAGTGGCGCTGTGCGCCGACAAAGCGAATGGATATGATGCGCGCCATGCACACTTCCCCTGAACACCCGATGCTTGCGGCCGTCGTCGACGATCTGGCCACCCATGGCTGGTCCCAGCAGGCGCTGTTTCTGCCTGCCGACCTGGTGCGCGCGCTGGCGGCCGAATGCCGGCGCCGTGATGCCGAAGGCGAACTCAACCCCGCGGGGGTTGGGCGCGGTGATGCCCAGGAAGTACGCGAGGCCATTCGCGGTGACCAGATCCAGTGGATCGACCCCGGCCAGGCCGAGGCCTGCGACCAGTACCTGGCGGCCATGGACCAGTTGCGTCAAGCCATCAACCAGGGCCTGTACCTGGGCCTGGAAGACTTCGAATGCCATTTTGCCCTGTACCCGGCAGGGGCGTTCTATCGCCGGCACCTGGACCGCTTTCGTGATGATGACCGGCGTATGGTATCGGCGGTGCTTTACCTGAACGAAGGCTGGCAGCCGCAGGATGGTGGGCAGTTGCGCATGTTCCTTGCGGACGCTGTCGAGCACGATGTCGAGCCGGTGGCGGGTTGCCTGGTGGTGTTCCTGTCGGGCGAGGTGCCCCACGAAGTGCTGCCGGCCGGGCGTGAGCGGTTGTCATTGACGGGCTGGTTCAGGCGGCGTGGCAATGACCCGTTCTGACTTGCCCAAGGTGCTGGTAAGCGCCTGCCTGCTGGGCCAGCCGGTGCGCTATGACGGCCGGGCCAGCGGCCACCCGGATTTGTTGCAGCAGTGGCAGGCCGAAGGGCGCGTGGTGCCGTTGTGCCCGGAAGTGGCCGGCGGCTTGCCTACCCCACGCCCGCCAGCGGAGATCCCGGGCGGGCAGGGTGGTGAAGTGCTGGATGGCGGCGCGCAGGTGATTACCGTGACCGGCGAGGACGTCAGTGCCGAGTTCCTGGCCGGGGCGCAGTTGGCGCTGGCGCTGGTGCAGCGGCATGGCATTGGTGTGGCGGTGTTGAAGTCGGGCAGCCCTTCGTGTGGCAACCGGCTGACCTATGACGGCACGTTCAGTGGCGTGAAGGTGGCGGGGGAAGGGGTGACCACGGCGTTACTGCGGCGGGCGGGGGTGCAGGTGTTCAGTGAGCTGGAGCTGGACGAGGCGCAGCGGGCTCTAGGGTAATCCTGTGCCGGGGGGGGGGGGGGGGGGGGGCCCCCCCCCCCCCGGGCGCCCGGGGGGGCGCGCGGGGGG
>NZ_JACVZC010000170.1 GCF_016658545.1 Pseudomonas sp. S37
CCCCCCCCCCCCCCCCCCCCCCCCCCCACCCCCCCCCCGCTCCTACAGTGGATCGCGCAAGTGCCAATGAATGTTTACGGGCAATAAAAAACCCGCGCTGTCGCCAGCGCGGGTTTTTAGGCAAACCAGAACGATCAACGCTCCAGCAGGATCCGCAGCATGCGGCGCAGCGGCTCCGCAGCGCCCCACAGCAGCTGGTCACCCACGGTGAACGCGCCCAGGTACTGCGAACCCATGTTCAGCTTGCGCAGGCGGCCAACCGGGATGTTCAGGGTGCCGGTAACCTTGGTCGGCGACAGCTCCTGCATGCTGATTTCACGCTGGTTAGGCACCAGCTTCACCCAAGGGTTGTGCTGGCTGATCATGCCTTCGATGTCGGCGATCGGCACGTCCTTGTTCAGCTTGATGGTCAGCGCCTGGCTGTGGCAACGCATGGCGCCGATGCGCACGCAGATGCCGTCGACCGGGATCGGGCTCTTGAAGCGGCCGAGGATCTTGTTGGTCTCGGCCTGGGCCTTCCACTCTTCGCGGCTCTGGCCGTTCGGCAGTTCCTTGTCGATCCACGGGATCAGGCTGCCAGCCAGCGGCACGCCGAAGTTTTCGGTCGGGTAGGCTTCGCTGCGCATGGCCTCGGCAACCTTGCGGTCGATGTCGAGGATGGCGCTGGCCGGGTTGGCCAGGTCATCGGCAACGGCTGCGTGGGTAGCGCCCATCTGCTTGATCAGCTCACGCATGTTCTGCGCGCCGGCACCCGAGGCTGCCTGGTAGGTCATGGCGCTCATCCACTCGACCAGGCCGGCTTCGAACAGGCCGCCCAGGCCCATCAGCATCAGGCTGACGGTGCAGTTGCCGCCGATGTAGTTCTTGGTACCGGCATCGAGCTGCTGGTCGATGACCTTGCGGTTGACCGGGTCGAGGATGATCACCGCGTCATCCTGCATGCGCAGGGACGAGGCGGCGTCGATCCAGTAACCCTGCCAGCCCGCTTCACGCAGCTTGGGGAAGACCTCGTTGGTATAGTCGCCGCCCTGGCAGGTCAGGATCACGTCGAGGGTCTTGAGTTCTTCAATCGAATAAGCGTCCTTGAGCGGCGCTGTATCCTTGCCCACGCTCGGGCCCTGGCCGCCAACATTGGAGGTAGTGAAGAACACCGGCTCGATAAGGTCGAAATCCTGCTCCTCCAGCATCCGCTGCATGAGCACGGAACCGACCATACCGCGCCAACCGATCAGACCTACACGTTTCATCGCAACTACACCTTTGCTAAAAGTGGGCCGCCACCGGGAATGTGGGGTGGCGGGCCAGAGAGATTACAGATTCCGCAGCGCCGCGACTACTGCGTCGCCCATTTCCTGCGTACCCACTTTGCGGCAGCCTTCCGAGAAGATGTCGCCGGTGCGCAGGCCCTGGTCCAGCACCAGGCTCACGGCCTTCTCGATTGCCTCGGCGGCAGCCGACTGATTGAAGCTGTAACGCAGCATCATCGACACCGACAGGATGGTCGCCAGCGGGTTGGCGATACCAAGGCCGGCGATGTCCGGTGCCGAGCCGTGGCACGGCTCGTACATGCCCTTGTTGTCGGCATCCAGCGACGCCGAAGGCAGCATGCCGATGGAACCGGTCAGCATGGAAGCTTCATCCGACAGAATGTCACCGAACATGTTGTCGGTCACCATCACGTCGAACTGCTTGGGTGCACGCACCAGTTGCATGGCGGCGTTGTCGACGTACATGTGGCTCAGTTCCACATCCGGATAGTCCTTGGCCACGTCTTCGACCACTTCGCGCCACAGCTGGCTGGAGGCGAGCACGTTGGCCTTGTCCACCGAGCACAGCTTCTTGCCACGCACACGGGCCATGTCGAAACCGACACGGGCAATGCGGCGCACTTCGCTTTCGCTGTACGGCAGGGTGTCGTAGGCCTGGCGCTCGCCGCCTTCCAGCTCGCGCTGGCCACGCGGGGCACCGAAGTAGATACCGCCGGTCAGCTCACGGACGATGAGGATGTCCAGGCCGGAAACGATCTCTGGCTTGAGCGACGAGGCATCGGCCAGTTGCGGGTAGAGGATGGCCGGGCGCAGGTTGGCGAACAGGCCCAGTTGCGAACGGATCTTCAGCAGGCCGCGCTCCGGGCGAATGTCGCGCTCGATCTTGTCCCACTTCGGCCCGCCCACGGCGCCCAGCAGCACGGCATCGGCCTTACGCGCACGCTCCAGGGTTTCGTCGGCCAGCGGCACGCCGTGCTTGTCGATGGCCGCGCCGCCGATCACGTCGTGCGCCAGGCTGAAGCCGAGCTGGAACTTGTCGTTGGCCAGCTCCAGCACCTTGACCGCTTCGGCCATGATTTCCGGGCCGATACCGTCACCTGGGAGAATCAGAATCTGCTTGCTCATGCTTTCCTCTATTCATTCACGCGGTGTGGCCAAGCGGGCCCCACCGAAAAGTTCTTATCGCTCGGCCCACAACACCAGCACATCGGTGCTGAACGAGCCATCGGCCTCGATCTGGTAATACTGCCGTACTTCTTCGCCCATGGCTTGCTGCAATTGGCGGATGGCCACGCGCAGCGGCTCGGGGGTACGCATGCGTTCGACCCAGCTGGTGAACTCCAGGCGCAGTGGCTGACGCGTATGGCTGCGCACATGCAGGCCGGCTTCGCTGACCTGGCGCTGCCATTCGGCGGCAGAGTAGTCGCGCACATGGCTGGTGTCGCGCAGCACCTCGACCGTTTGCAGGTAGGTGTCGAGCAGCGGGCTGCCCGGCGACATCACGTCGATGAACGCCGCCACGCCACCGGGTTTGAGCACCCGGCGCACTTCGCGCAGGGCCAGGCCCAGGTCGCTCCAGTGGTGAGCCGAGTAGCGGCTAAAGACGAAGTCGAACGAGGCATCGGCGAACGGCAAGCGTTCGGCGGCGCCGCGCTCGGTAGTGATATTGGCCAGGCCGCGCTCGGCGGCGGCGCTGGCGACCACGTCGAGCATGGACTGCGACAGGTCGTAGGCGACCACTTCGGCAACCAGCGGGGCGACGTGGAAGCTGACATGACCGGCACCGCAGCCCAGGTCCAGCACGCGAGCAGCGCCCTGCCCCGCCAGCTCGGCCTGCAGCAGGGCGAATTCACTGCCCTGGGCGTGCACGGCGCTGCTGAGGTAGGCGCTGGCCTGTTCGCCGAACTGGCGCTGGACCACGTCGGTGTGCTGGGTGCTGGTCATGGGTCAATCCTTTTGGTTTTTTGTTGCCTGTACCGGCCCTTTCGCGGGTGAACCCGCTCCTACAACGATCGCGTAACCATAACGATCGCGTACCCATGTAGGAGCGGGTTTACCCGCGAAGAGGCCAGTACTGCTACCTACAAGCTTCAGGCATCCCGGAACAGCCAAGGCTGCCCGGCGCGGTGCTTGCCTTCGAAGGCCTTGATCGCCTCGCTGTCCTGCAGGGTCAGGCCGATATCGTCCAGGCCATTGAGCAGGCAGTGCTTGCGGAATGCATCGATCTCGAAGTGCAGCACCTTGCCGTCCGGGCGGGTCACCGCCTGCGCCTGCAGGTCGATGGTCAGCTGGTAGCCCGGGTTGGCTTCGACCTGCTGGAACAACTCGTCCACTTCCTCATCGCTGAGGATGATCGGCAGCAAGCCGTTCTTGAAGCTGTTGTTGAAGAAGATGTCGGCAAAGCTTGGCGCGATCACGCTGCGGAAGCCGTACTCGTCCAGCGCCCACGGGGCGTGTTCACGGCTGGAGCCGCAACCGAAGTTCTCCCGCGCCAGCAGCACGCTGGCACCCTGGTAACGTTTGTGGTTGAGCACGAACTCTTCGTTGAGCGGGCGCTTGCTGTTGTCCTGGTAGGGCTGGCCTACATCCAGGTAACGCCATTCGTCGAACAGGTTCGGACCAAAGCCGGTGCGCTTGATCGACTTCAAAAACTGCTTGGGGATGATCTGGTCGGTGTCGACGTTGGCACGGTCCAACGGCGCGACGAGGCCAGTGTGCTGGGTAAAGGCTTTCATGCTGCGCTCCCTTGGATCAACTCGCGGACATCGATGAAGTGGCCGGCTACAGCAGCAGCGGCAGCCATGGCCGGGCTGACCAGGTGGGTACGGCCACCGGCGCCCTGACGGCCTTCGAAGTTGCGGTTGGAGGTGGACGCGCAGTGCTCGCCGCTCTCCAGGCGGTCCGGGTTCATCGCCAGGCACATCGAGCAGCCTGGTTCACGCCATTCGAAACCGGCTTCAAGGAAGATCTTGTCCAGGCCTTCACGCTCGGCCTGGGCCTTGACCAGGCCCGAACCCGGCACGACGATGGCTTGCTTGACGCTGGCGGCCACCTTGCGGCCCTTGGCGATTTCTGCCGCGGCACGCAGGTCTTCGATGCGCGAGTTGGTGCACGAGCCGATGAACACGCGGTCCAGCTTGATGTCGGTGATCGCCTGGTTGGCGGTCAGGCCCATGTACTTCAAGGCACGCTCGATCGAGCCACGCTTGACCAGGTCGGCTTCGGCGGCCGGGTCCGGCACGCGCTGGTCGACGGCCAATACCATTTCAGGCGAGGTGCCCCAGCTGACTTGCGGCTTGATCTGGCTGGCATCCAGCTCGACCACGGTATCGAACACGGCGTCGGCATCCGACACCAGGTCTTTCCACGACTCGACCGCTTGCTTCCACTGCTCGCCCTTCGGCGCATACGGGCGGCCTTCGACGTAGGCAACGGTGGTGGCGTCGGTGGCCACCAGGCCCACACGGGCACCGGCTTCGATGGACATGTTGCAGATGGTCATGCGGCCTTCCATCGACAATTCGCGGATGGCACTGCCGGCGAATTCCATGGCGTGGCCGTTGCCACCGGCGGTGCCGATCTTGCCGATCACGGCCAGCACGATGTCCTTGGCGGTAACGCCGGCCGGCAATTGGCCTTCCACGCGCACCAGCATGTTCTTCATCTTCTTGGCGACCAGGCACTGGGTGGCGAGCACGTGCTCGACCTCGGACGTGCCGATGCCGTGGGCCAGGGCACCGAAGGCGCCGTGGGTGGAGGTGTGCGAGTCACCGCAGACCACGGTCATGCCCGGCAAGGTGGCGCCCTGCTCCGGGCTGATGACATGGACGATGCCCTGGCGCTCGTCGTTCATCTTGAATTCGACGATGCCGTATTCGTCACAGTTCTCGTCGAGGGTCTGCACCTGCAGGCGCGACACCTGGTCGACGATGGCCTCGATACCGCCTTTGCGCTCTGGCGTGGTCGGTACGTTGTGGTCCGGCGTGGCGATGTTGGCGTCGATGCGCCACGGTTTGCGGTTGGCCAGGCGCAGGCCTTCAAAGGCCTGGGGCGACGTCACTTCGTGGATGATGTGGCGGTCGATGTAGATCAAGGACGAGCCGTCATCACGGCGCTTGACCTCATGGGCTTCCCAGAGTTTGTCGTAGAGCGTTTTGCCAGCCATCAGACTGTTCCTCATCAGCGTCTTTCTATGCCAAAAACCCCTTGGCTTGTATGGACGATGCTATGGGGTTAGATTGAATAACTCAAATTCATAATTTTTATGCTTTGGATAACCCAAAGGAATACAACACCATGGACCTGGCCAACCTCAGCGCCTTTATCGCCATCGCCGAAACCGGCAGCTTCTCGGGGGCGGCCGAACGCCTGTTCCTGACCCAGCCGGCCATCAGCAAACGCATCGCGGGCCTTGAGCAGCAGCTGGACGTGCGCCTGTTCGACCGCCTGGGCCGCGAGGTGACCTTGACCGAGGCCGGGCGCGCCCTGCTGCCGCGGGCGTACCAGATCCTCAACGTCCTTGATGATACCCGGCGGGCACTGACCAACCTGAACGGGGCGGTGAGCGGTCGCCTGACCCTGGCCACCAGCCACCACATCGGCCTGCACCGCCTGCCGCCATTGTTGCGGGCGTTCACCCGCGAGTACCCGGCGGTGGCGCTGGATATTCAGTTCATGGATTCGGAACAGGCCTACGACGAGATTCTGCATGGCCGCGCCGAAATTGCCGTGATTACCCTGGCACCCGAGCCGCACCACCTGGTCAAGGCCGTGCCGGTGTGGGACGACGCCCTCGACTTCGTCGCCGCCCCCGAGCACCCGCTGGCCAACAACCAAGCGGTCAGCCTGGCCGACGTGGCCCGCCACCCGGCGGTATTCCCCGGTGGCAACACCTTTACCCACCATATTGTCCAGCGCCTGTTCGAAAGCCAGGGCCTGACGCCGAACATCGCCATGAGCACCAACTACCTGGAAACCATCAAGATGATGGTGTCGATCGGCCTGGCCTGGAGCGTGCTGCCGCGCACCATGCTCGACGAACAGGTTGCACCCATCGCCTTGCCCGGCATACAGCTGTCGCGCCAGCTAGGCTACATTCTGCACACGGAGCGAACGCTGTCGAACGCGGCCCGGGCATTCATGGCCCTGCTCGATAGCCACGCAGGGTCCGCCTGACCGGCCGTCGGCCCGGCATTTCCACTTCAAGGACGCGTCATAGCCAAAGGTCTGGTACCGATGCCCAAATCAGCAAACCGCTTTTTGCGCCTGCCGCGAATACCTGCGGCCGACCCCCAGGAGTCCGAACAGGCCTGGCAGAACGCCCCGCAACTGCTGGCCGCGCTCAACGGCGCGCGCCTGGGTGCCTGGCTGTGGGATATCGAAAGTGGCCGGGTCAGCTGGTCGCGGGGCACCCAGGCCCTGTTCGGCTTCGACCCGCAGCGGCCACTGCCCGCCGATGTCGATTACCTCGACCTGCTGCCCGAGGAAGACCGCGCCCGCACGCGCCAGGTGTTCCAGGCCGTGTTCAACGGCGAGCCGGTGGAACAGGCCATGCGCCACCGCATTCGCTGGCCGGACGGCAGCCTGCACTGGCTGGAGATCAACGGCAGCCTGACCCACGACCAGCACGGGCGGCCACAGATGATCGGGGTGATCCGCGAAATCACCCGCCAGCGCGAGCGGGAAACGGCGCTGATCAACTCGGAAAAGCGCTTCGCCACGCTGTTTCACCTCAGCCCCAACGCCATTTTGCTCACCCGCCGCCACGACGGCATGATCTTCGAGGTCAACCAGCACTTCGAAGACATGTTCGGCTGGCCCGGCAGCCAGGTGATCGGCAAGACCAGCCTGGAGCTGGGCCTGTGGGTCAACCCCGAACAGCGCCACCAGGTGATGGAGTCGACCCGCGCCAGCGGCGGCCCGCTGATCATGGAGGTGCAGTTCCGCGCCACCAGCGGCAAGGTCCACGACGGCATCTTGTGCACCCAGGGCATCGAACTGGAAGGCGTGACCTTCCTCATCAGCACCTTTGTCGACACCACCGAGCGCAAGCGCGCCGAGCAGGCCTTGAAGGACAGCCAGGAGCGCCTGGACCTGGCCCTGGACTCGGCGCAGCTGGGCACCTGGGACTGGCACATACCCAGCGGCATGCTTTATGGCTCGGCCCGCGCCGCACAGCTGCACGGCCTGCCGCCGATCCCCTTTCACGAATCGTTCGATGCGTTTTTCGAGGGCGTGCCGGAGCAAGAGCGCAACTCCATGCGCCAGGCCTACCGCAGCCTGCGTGAAGGGCCTGCCGGCAACTACCAGATCACCTACCGGGTGCAGCTGGAAAACGGCATTTCGCGCTACATCGAAAGCCGCGCACGGCTGTACCGCGACGAACAGGGCAACCCGCTGCGCATGGCAGGCACCCTGCTCGACATCACTGACCAGGTGGAGCGCGAGCAGCGCCTGAGCGCTTCGGAAGAAAAGTTCGCCAGCCTGTTCCAGGTCAGCCCCGACCCGATCTGCGTCACCCGCCAGGACACCGGCCAGTTCATCGAGATCAACCCGGCCTTCACCCAGACCTTCGGCTGGGGCAGCGAACAGGTACTGGGCCGCACAGCCGAGGAAATCGGCCTGTGGGCCGAATCCATCGAACGGGCGCAGCGCATCGAGCGGGTGATTCGCGAACAGGCACTGAGCAACGTCGCCGTGGTGGTCAACCACCGCAACGGCGCGCCGCTGACCTGCGTGATTTCCAGCCGCCTGATCACCGTCGACGACCAGCCCTGCAGCGTCACCACCCTGCGCGACATCACCCAACAGCAACGCGCCGAGGCCGCGCTCAAGTCCAGCGAAGAGAAGTTCGCCAAGGCCTTCCACTCCAGCCCCGACGCCATCACCATCACCGAGCGCCACAGCGGCCGCTACCTGGAAATCAACGACGGCTTCTGCCGCCTGACCGGCTACAGTGCCGCCGAAGTGGTCGGCCACACGGTGTACGAAATCGGCATCTGGGCCGACGACAAGCAACGCAGCGCGCTGCTGGCCGAGCTGCGCGAGCGCGGCCGCGTGCACCACCGCGAGATGCTCGGGCGCAACAAGCGCGGCGACATCCTCACCGTAGAGGTATCGGTGGAGCCGATCACCCTCAACGAGGTGGAATGCCTGCTGCTCAATGCCCGCGACGTCAGCCAGCTGAAGAACGCCCAGGCGCAGATCCGCCACCTGGCCTACCACGACCCGCTCACCAACCTGCCCAACCGGGCCCTGCTGATGGACCGCCTGAGCCAGCAGATCGCCCTGCTCAAGCGCCACAACCTGCGGGGTGCCCTGCTGTTCCTCGACCTCGACCACTTCAAGCACATCAACGACTCGCTGGGCCACCCGGTCGGCGACACCGTGCTGAAGATCATCACCGCCCGCCTGGAAGCCAGCGTGCGCCTGGAAGATACCGTGGCGCGGCTGGGCGGCGATGAGTTCGTGGTACTGCTCAGCGGCCTGGAAGGCAGCCGCGAACTGGTAGAAGAGAAGGTGCGCGAACTGGCCGATACCCTGCGTGAGCTGCTGGCCGAACCCATGTCGCTGGATGGCCAGCGCCTGCAGGTCACGCCGAGCATCGGCGTGGCGCTGATCCCCGACCACGGCGCCACCCCGGCCGACCTGCTCAAGCGCGCCGATATTGCCCTGTACCGGGCCAAGGATTCGGGGCGCAACACTACCCAGCTGTTCCACACCACCATGCAAAAGGCCGCCAGCGAGCGCCTGCGCATGGAAAACGACCTGCGCCTGGCTTTGGCCCGCGGCGAACTGGCGCTGCACTTCCAGCCGCAGGTGGATGCCCGCGACAACCGCATTGTCGGCGCCGAAGTGCTGTTGCGCTGGCACCACCCGCAGCTGGGCCAGCAACCGCCGGCGCAATTCATCCAGGTGCTGGAGGAAAGTGGCCTGATCCTTGAAGTTGGCAGCTGGATCCTCGACGAAGCCTGCGACGCCTGCGCGCGCATGCTGATGGACGGTTTGATTGACGCCGACGATTTCAGCCTGTGCGTAAACATCAGCCCGCGGCAGTTCCGCCAGAACGACTTTGTCGGGCGGGTGCTGCGTAGCCTCGACGACTACCGCCTGCCGCGGCAGATGCTGAAGTTGGAGATTACCGAAGGCATCGTTATCCAGAACCTGGAAGACACCATCAGCAAGATGCGCGAACTGAAGCGATACGGGGTCAGTTTTGCCATGGATGACTTTGGCACAGGCTATTCCTCGCTGACGTACCTCAAGCGCCTGCCGGTGGATGCGCTGAAGATCGACCAGACCTTCGTGCGTGATGCCCCGATCGACCCCAACGACGCGGAAATCGTCCGCGCCATCGTCGCCATGGCCCGCAGCCTGGACCTGGCGGTGATTGCCGAAGGCGTGGAGCTGACTGAACAGCTGGAGTTTCTGGAGCGGCTGGGGTGCCACTTGTACCAGGGCTACCTGCACAGCCGGCCGCTGCCGTTGCAGGCGTTTCGGCAGATGTTGCTGGAGGCGCCGGCGGATTACTGACCGGAAAACCGGCCTGGACGCGGTCCCCTGTAGGAGCGGCCTTGCGTCGCGATGGGCTGCGCAGCAG
>NZ_JACVZC010000171.1 GCF_016658545.1 Pseudomonas sp. S37
TGGGAGCGGGCGTGCCCGCGAAGAAGGCAACGCGGTGGATGGCACCGGCTGTGCCGGTGTTCGCGGGCATGCCCGCTCCCACAGGTTTTGCGCTGTTTTCAGCTACCACGCGATCCCTGTGGGAGCGGCTTCAGCCGCGAACACCGGCGTAAGCCGGTGCCATCCACTCAGGTACCTCAGTAAACACCACCCCCAGCGCTGCCATCCACCGGGGTACCTTTGAACTTGCCCGCCAACTCGCGCAACCCGCGCATCAGTACCGTGGTATCCACCCCCACCGCCACAAACGCCGCCCCAAGCTCAATGTAGCGCCGCGCCAGTTTCTCGTCCGCACTGAGAATGCCGGCAGCCTTGCCCGCCTTGCCAATCCGCACGATCGCATCCTCAATCGCCGCCTGCACCTTGGGGTGCCCAGGGTTGCCCCGGTGGCCCATCGCTGCACTCAGGTCAGCCGGCCCGATGAACACCCCGTCCACACCGTCCACCGCAACAATCTCGTCCAGGTTGGCCAGGCCTTCCTTGTTCTCGATCTGCACCAGCAGGCACATCTGTTCATCCGCCTGGTCCAGGTAGCCGGGGATACTGTTCCAGCGCGAAGCGCGCGCCAGTGCGCTACCCACGCCACGCACACCCTTGGGCGGGTAGTGCATGGCGCTGACCAGCTGCCGCGCCTGCTCGGCACTTTCCACCATCGGCACCAGCAAGGTCTGCGCACCAATGTCCAGCACCTGCTTGATCAGTGCGGTATCGCCAATCACCGGGCGGATCACCGCCTGGCTGGGGTAGGGCGCCACCGCCTGCAACTGCGCGAGCATGCCGCGCAGGTCGTTGGGCGCGTGCTCGCCATCGATCAGCAGCCAGTCGAAACCGGCATTGGCCGCCAGCTCGGCGCAATAGGCGTCGGCCAGGCCAAGCCACAGGCCGATCTGCGGCGTACCGCTGCGCAGGCGTTGCTTGAAGTGGTTGATGGGCATGTCCATGGGCAGGTCCTCAAACAAAGCGGCAGGCAATCGAGCCGAGCAGGTCGTAGTCGACGTGGAAGGTGTCGCCAGGGCGCGCGGCCACCGGGCGGGTGAACGAGCCACCGAGGATGATCTGCCCGGGCTGCAAGGTGACGTCGTATGGCGCCAGCTTGTTGGCCAGCCATGCCACGCCCTTGGCCGGGTGGTTGAGCACGGCAGCGCTTACGCCGGATTCCTCGATCACACCATTGCGGTAAAGCACCGCCGGCACCTTGCGCAGGTCAATTTCGGTCGGGCGCACTGCACGGCCGCCCATGACCACACCGGCGTTGGCCGCGTTGTCGGAAATGGTGTCGAACACCTTGCGCGTCGCCTGGGTTTGAGGGTCTACCTGCTGAATGCGCGCGTCGATGATTTCCAGCGCCGGGATCACCCACTCGGTGGCGTCCAGTACGTCGAACACAGTGACGTTGGGGCCTTTCAGCGGCTTGCCGAGGATGAACGCCAGCTCCACTTCCACACGCGGCACGATGAAGCGCTCGAAGGGGATGTCGCTGCCTTCATCGAACAGCATGTCGTCGAGCAGGGCGCCATAGTCGGGTTCGCTGATGTTCGACGATACCTGCATGGCCCGCGAAGTCAGGCCGATCTTGTGGCCGACCAGCTTGCGCCCGGCCGCGATCTTTTTCGCCACCCAGGCGCGCTGGATGGCGTAGGCGTCTTCGATGCTGATGCCAGGTTGCTCCAGCGAGAACTGGCGCACTTGTTCGCGGGAGCGTTCGGCCTGGTCGAGGCGTTCGGCGGCTTGCTGGATGAAAGCGTTGTCTAGCATGGTGACAGTCTCTTGATTCAGGGATTGACGATGGCGGCCCGGGTGCGCAGCACCAGCAGGCCGCCCAGGGCGATGAACACGGCGAGTACGTACAGCGCCAGGCTGGCGCTGTGGGTGGTGTCGCGTACCCAGCCGATGAAGTAGGGGGTGAAGAACGAAGCGATGCTGCCCAGTGAGCTGATCAGGGCGATGCCGGCGGCCTGGGTGCGGGCGTTGAGGAATGCCGGCGGCAGTTGCCAGAACATCGGTAGCGCGGCGCTGGCGCCCATGCCTGCCAGCACCAGGCCGGCCATCACCGGCAGCGCCTGCTCGGGGGCAATGGCGGCAATGGCGATGCCGCTGGCGGCCATCAGCAGCGGTACGCACAAGTGCCAGCGGCGTTCGCGCAGGCGGTCGCTGGAGCGGCCGCAGGCCAGCATGAATACGCAGCCGGCCAGGTACGGCACGGCGCTGAGCAGGCCGACGCTGGCGTCGCTGCCAACCCCGGCGCTGTGGATCAGGCTGGGCATCCAGAATGCCAGGGTGTTCACTGCCAGCATCACCGCGCAATAAACCGCCACCAGCAGCCACAGGGCAGGGCTGGCGAAGATGGCGCCAAAAGAGGTGACCGGCTTGCGCTGTTCTTCCTCGCCGAACTGGGCACGCAGCGAGGCTTTTTGCTGATCGCTCAGCCAGCGCACCTTCTCGAAATGTTCCGGCAGCACCGCCAGCACCACCAGGCCCAGCACCACCACCGGTGCGCCTTCGAGCAGGAACATCCACTGCCAGCCGCGCAGCCCGCCAGTATCGTGCATGAACGCCAGGATCGCCCCCGACACCGGCCCGCCGACCACCCCGGCCAACGGCACGGCAATGGCGAACAGGGCGGTGACCTGGGCGCGGCGCCCGGCCGGGTACCAGCGGTTGAGGTAGACCAGGATGCCCGGGAAGAACCCGGCCTCGGCCGCGCCCAGGGCAAAGCGCAGCAGGTAGAAGGCGCTGCTGCTTTCAATCAGCAGCATGCTGGTCGACAACAGCCCCCACACCACCATCAGGCAGGCGATCCAGCGGCGCGGGCCGACCCGGTCGAGCATCAGGTTGCTGGGTACGCCGAACAACGCATAGGCAATGAAGAACAGCCCGGCACCCAGGGCATAGACCGTGTCGGACAGGTGCAGGTCCTGGCTCATCTGCATCTTGGCAAAGCCGATGTTGATGCGGTCCAGGTGGGCGAACAGGTAGCACACCAGCAGCAACGGCATCAGCCGCCAGGTGACTGCCCGGTGGGTACTGGCGGCCCGGTCAACCGGGGCCGCGTGCGGTGAGGCGTGTTCGAGTGTGCTCATAGTGTTGTACTTGTTCTGTAATGAGTCGGGGGTGTGCCAGCGCTAGCGGTTGAATAGCGGGTGCAAGGTGCTGTGTTTGGCGTCGTATACCTGGGCGGTACTGTGGTCGATCTGCACGGTGATGCCGACCGGGCGTTGTTGCAGCAGTGGGTCAAGGCGGGCCTTGAGCACCGCCAGCAGGCTGTCGCCGACGGCCTTGTGCACCTCGGCACTGCGGCCGGTGGCCATGCGCAGGTTGGCGTACAGGAAGCCGTATTCGCCCTTGCCGTCGGCCACCGCGCAATGCGCGGCCGGGTAGGCCAGCACGCGGGTGCCGCCGGTGGGGAACACGGCTTTGCCTTCGCCATCGCGCTGTTCCAGCATGGTGTCGGCCAGGGCGCGGCACAGGCCGGGGATGTCGGCGTCGGTTTCAAGGTCTGGGGTGTAGAGCAGGACCAGGTGCGGCATCAGGGGCCTCCTAGGTGAGGAAGGGCCGGCCACCCGCTTGGGCGGCCAGCAGCGAAACGCGGGTCACAGGCGACTGGTGGATACCACCGCAGCCGGGTTGGCGGCCTGGGCGGCCGGGATGGCGCTGCCGTCCTGCGGGGTGACCGGGAAGATCGCGTTGATCTGGCCGGTGCCGGACGAACCGAAGTAGGGCGTGACCACCTCGGCCTTGCCGTCGTAGTCGGACCAGCCCAGCGCCCCGAGCAGCATCGCCGTGTCGTGCATGAAGCCTTCGCCATGGCCCTTGGCGGCGTATTCCGGGAGCATGCCGCAGAAAGCCTGCCACTCGCCGTCCTGCCACATTTGCACCACGCGGTGATCAAGGGTTTCCAGAAACGGGCTCCACACCTTGGTGGCAAAGTCCGGCGCCTGGCCGTTCTGCGCAAAGCGGTGCGACAGCGAGCCACTGGCGAGGAACGCCACGGTGCCGTCGTAGTGGTCTTCGACGGCCTTGCGCATGGCCCAGCCCAGGCGGGCGCTGTCGGCCAGGTAGTGCGAGGTGCACAGCGCCGACACCGAGATCACCTTGAAGTGCTGGTCCTGGTTCATGTAGCGCATCGGCACCAGGGTGCCGTACTCCGGGGCGAGGGTGGTGGCGTGGTGGGCCATGGTCTCGACGTTGAAGCGGTTGCACTCGGCGGCCAGCAGCTGGCCCAGCTCGGGGTTGCCGGGGAAGGCATAGGGCATGTTACTGATGAAGTGCGGCAGCTCGTTGCTGGTGTACACGCCTTCGAAGTGCGGCCCGCATAGCACGTGGTAGTTGGCGTTGACCAGCCAGTGGGTGTCGAACACCACGATGGTGTCCACGCCCAGCTCACGGCAACGGCGGCTGATTTCGTGATGGCCGTCGATGGCCGCCTGGCGAAAGCCCTGGCGCGGGCCCGGCAGTTCGGACATGTACATGGACGGTACATGGGTAATCTTGGCAGTGAGAGCGAGTTTGCCCATGGAAAGCTCCGTTGAAGGATGTTGTTGTCGTGTGGGAGCAGCGGTCTGGCCAAACTTGCAAGGCCGACGCAGTCTCCTGTGGGAGCGGCTTTAGCCGCGAACACCGGCGCAGCCGGTGCCAGCCACCGCGTTGGCTTCTTCGCGGGTGAACCCGCTCCCACAGGGGCTGCCGGACCGCTCGGGACGGTTTTATACGCCCCAACGCGGTATGTGGTGGCTACCCATCGAAATACACACGTTCTTGATCTCTGCAAAGACTTCGAAGCTGTATTGCCCACCCTCGCGCCCGGTACCAGAGCCTTTCACACCACCGAACGGCTGACGCAGGTCGCGCACGTTCTGGCTGTTGATGAACACCATGCCGGCCTCGATGCCACGCGCCAGGCGGTGGGCCTTGCCGATGTCCTGGGTCCAGATGTACGAGGCCAGGCCGTACTCGGTGTCGTTGGCCAACTGCAGCGCCTCGGCCTCGTCCTTGAACGGGATCAGGCACACCACCGGGCCGAAGATTTCTTCCTGGGCAATGCGCATTTTGTTGTTCACGTCGGCGAACACGGTGGGCTGGATGAACTGCCCTTTGGCCAGGTGCGCCGGCAGGTTGGCCGGGCGCTCCAGGCCGCCCGCGACCAGGCGCGCGCCTTCTTCCAGGCCGATGCGGATGTAGCCGGTGACCTTGTCGTAGTGCGCTTGAGTGATCATCGAACCGACCTGGGTTTTCGGGTCGGTCGGGTCGCCCACGATCAGGCGCTTGGCACGGGCGGCGAACTCGGCAACAAATTGCGGGTAGACGCTTTCCTGGATGAAGATGCGGCTGCCGGCGGTGCAGCGTTCGCCGTTCAGCGAGAAGATGGTGAACAGTGCGGCGTCCAGCGCACGCTCAAGGTCGGCGTCCTCGAAAATCAATACCGGCGACTTGCCGCCCAGCTCCATCGAATACTTC
This sequence comes from Pseudomonas sp. S37, assembly GCF_016658545.1. Classification (GTDB taxonomy): domain Bacteria; phylum Pseudomonadota; class Gammaproteobacteria; order Pseudomonadales; family Pseudomonadaceae; genus Aquipseudomonas. The sequence continues at coordinate 5,494 of NZ_JACVZC010000171.1, forward strand.
TTCAGGCCCGCAGTCTGCATGATCTTGCGCCCGGTGGCGGTGCCGCCGGTGAACGAGATGGCCCGCACATCCGGGTGGCGCACCAGCGCATCACCGGCAGTGGCGCCGTAACCCTGGATCACGTTGAGCACGCCGTTGGGGATGCCGGCTTCCACGGCCAGGCGGCCCAGCTCGTTGGCGGTCAGCGGCGACAGTTCGCTCATCTTCAACACCGCGGTGTTGCCCAGCGCCAGGCACGGCGCGGTCTTCCAGGTAGCGGTCATGAACGGCACGTTCCACGGCGACACCAGGCCACATACCCCGACCGGCTGGTACATCGTGTAGTTGAGCATCTGGTCGTCGACCGGGTAGGTGTGGCCGTCCATGCGGGTGCACACTTCGGCGAAGAAGTCGAAGTTGTGCGAGGCCCGCGGGATCAGCACGTTGCGGGTCTGGTGGATCGGCAGGCCGGTATCCAGCGTTTCCAGTTCGGCCAGCTTCGGCACGTTCTGGTCGATCAGCTCACCCAGCTTGCGCATCAGCCGCGCACGTTCCTTGGCCGGGGTGTTGGCCCATTTCGGGAAGGCTTCTTTCGCCGCAGCCACGGCCTGGGCCACTTCTTCGGCACCGCCACTGGCCACTTCGCAGATGGCGTCGCCAGTGGCCGGGTTGTAGTTGACGAAGGTGTCTTTGCTTTCGACCTCACGGCCGTTGATCCAGTGCTTGATCATGCTGCTCACGCCTTGTTGTTCTTGAAGAAGTCAGCTTCGCTGACGATACGGTTGACCAGGCGACCGACGCCTTCCACTTCCACCACCACTTCATCGCCCGGCACCACGTCGGCCAGGCCTTCCGGCGTGCCGGTGGCGATCATGTCGCCGGGCTGCAGGGTCATGAAGCTGGAGAAGTATTCGATCAGGTGCGGGATGTCGAAGATCATGTCCGCGGTGGTGCCTTCCTGCTTCAGCTCGCCGTTGATCCAGGTGCGCAGCTTCAGGTTGGTGACATCCGGCACATCGGCGGCATCGACGATCCACGGCCCGACCGGGGTGGTGGCGTCGCGGTTTTTCACCCGCAGGTTGGGGCGGTAGTAGTTTTCCAGGTAGTCGCGGATGGCGTAGTCGTTGCACACGGTGTAGCCGGCAACGTAGGCCAGGGCATCCTCGCGCTTGACGTTTTTTGCCGCCTTGCCGATGACCGCGACCAGTTCGCACTCGTAGTGCATGTACTCGACGTTGTCCGGGCGCCAGGTGACCTGGTTGTGGCCGGTGTAGGTGCCCGGCGACTTGATGAAGGCCAGCGGCTCGGTGGGCGGCGCGAAGGCCAGCTCCCTGGCGTGGTCGGCGTAGTTCAGGCCCAGGGCAAACATGCTGCCGGTGGCGGGTGGCAGCCAGGTGACCTGGTCTTGCTGGACCAGGCGGCCATCGGCCAGGCGCAGGTGGTCGCCTTCGACGGTGACGTCATGGACCTGGCCGTCGAACTGGATACGGGCGTGTTTCACAGGTAATTCCTCACTCGGCGACGATGTGGTTGGTCAGCTTGCCCAGGCCGTCGATCTCGATATCGACGCGGTCGCCTGGCTGTACATCGACGCGGCCCTCGGGGGTGCCGGTGATCAGGATGTCGCCGGCGTGCAGGGTCATGAACTCGCTGATCTCGGCAATCAGCTGGGCCACCGAGCGCACGCAATTGGCGGTGTTGTTGTGCTGGCGCAGTTCGCCGTTCACATACAGGCGCAGGCCCAAGGCGTCGGGGTTGGGCACCTGGCTGGCCGGTACCAGCTCTGGGCCCACGGGGCAGAAGCCGTCACGGCACTTGGCCTTGACCGCCGGGCGGTAGTAGCTGTCTTCGGGCAGGCTCACTTCGTTGACGATGATGTAACCGGCGACGTGCTGCAGGGCATTGGCCACGCTGACGCGGCTGGCGGTTTTGCCGATTACCACGCCCAGCGCCGGGCCAGGTTGCAGGTGCTGCACGCCGGCAGGGAACACCACCTGGCCTTCATGCCGGTTGCGGGTGTTCGGGGTCTTGACGAACAGCACCGGCTTGACCGGCAGCTGCTTGTATGGGGCTTCGACGAACGCCGCGTGGTGCTGCTGCAGCAAACCCTGGTAGTTCAGCGCGACGCCGAACAGTGTGCCGCTGGCAACGTCATGCAGGGCATGGCTCATGCTTTTCTCCTGGCAGTGCAGGGCGGTGGCCGTCCTGCGGATTTTGTTAATGTGTTAATGTTATAGTTAATATGTTAACGATGGTCAAGGGGTGGCCAGTGGCGCCTGCCGCGAAGGCGGTGCACCATGGGCCATCGTCAACAGGGTCAAGCGATTTGCGAGCAAGCAGCCATGAGCGACCGGCATCCGATTCCGAACATCAACATTGGCCAGGTCTACGACCAGCGCTACAGCGACAGCGAGGTGCATTACGATCGGCTGGGCAACCTGGCGGGCTTTTTCGGGCGCAACATGCCGGTGCACCGGCATGACCGGTTTTTCCAGGTGCATTACGTGAAGTCGGGAACGGTGCGGGTGTACCTGGATGACCAGCAATTCATCGAGTCCGGGCCGATGTTCTTCCTTACCCCGCCAACCGTGGCGCATGCATTCGTTACCGAAGCCGATAGCGATGGGCACGTGCTGACGGTGCGCCAGCAACTGGTCTGGCAATTGATCGAAGCCGATGCCAGCCTGCTGCCGGCGGGCATGCAGGTGCAGCCGGCCTGCGTGGCGCTGGGCAACCTGCCGGCTGAATACCAGGCCGAGGCGCGCCGCCTGCAAGGCTGGCTGGAAGCACTGAGCGACGAATTTGCCAGCCGGCAAGCGGGGCGCGAGGCGGCGCTGCTGTCGCTTACCCGGTTGATCATGATCAGCCTGCTGCGGCTGTGCCCCCACTCGCTGGAGTCGACCCCGGCGCGGCATGAGGACCTGAAGATCTTCCACCGTTTCAATGCACTGATCGAAGCGCATTACCTGGAGCATTGGCCGTTGGCCCGCTACGCGCAGCAGGTCGGCGTGACCGAGGCACGCTTGAATGACGTGTGCCGGCGCATCGCCGACTTGCCGTCCAAGCGCCTGGTGCTGGAGCGGCTGATGCAGGAGGCCAAGCGCCTGCTGTTGTTTTCCGGCAGCACGGCCAACGAAATCTGCTACCAGCTCGGCTTCAAGGACCCGGCCTATTTCAGCCGCTTCTTCAACCGCTACGCCAAGCTCACGCCCGGGGAGTACCGCCAGCGGCAGGCAGGGTTGTAATGAAATGGCCATGGCGGCGCACCCGGTATGTGTTGTTGTTTGTGCCGGATGGTCGCAGCTCGGGCGCGTGGCCTGAATGGGTTTTCCGTGGAACAGATTGCACTTTCCACGGTGCATGCCCTTAAATTCGAGAACAGAGAAAAACCACAGGTTTGACCATGACCCAGACACAACCTTCGCTGACCTTGAGCCTGCTGCAGGCCCGGGAAGCCGCGATGGCATTTTTCCGGCCGTTGCTGAACGCGCACGACCTGACCGAGCAGCAATGGCGGGTGATCCGCATCCTCAAACAGCACGGCGAGCTGGAGAACTACCAGCTGGCCGAGCTGGCCTGCATCCTCAAGCCGAGCATGACCGGGGTATTGGGGCGGCTGGAACGCGACGGGCTGGTGCGCCGGCAGAAGGCCGCGCAGGACCAGCGGCGGGTATTCGTGACGCTGACCGAAGGTGGGGAGGCGTGCTTTGCCTCCATGAAGGAAGGGATGGAGGCCAATTACCAGAAGATCCAGGCGCAGTTTGGTGAAGAGAAACTTCAGCAGTTGATGGGGTTGCTGAATGAGTTGAAGCGTATCGAACCCTGACCCTGCGCGGCCCCTTGTAGGAGCGGCCTTGTGTCGCGATCGGGCTGCGCAGCAGC
>NZ_JACVZC010000172.1 GCF_016658545.1 Pseudomonas sp. S37
CCACCGTGGCACTGTGATGCCTCGGCGGGGGCGAGTCCATCGATTACAGGGTCACCACATGTCTCAAATCTTGTGGTGTCCCTGTGGGAGCGGCTTTAGCCGCGAAGAGGCCGGCCCAGGCTCAATCAATCAATGCCATACCGCCATCAGCGCCTGCATCTCTGCTTCGCTGATCAGCCCTTGCGGATATCTTCCGGCAAGCAGGCGTCGTGGGTCGGTCGTCCTGACCCTGATGCTTCCATGGTGTTTCAACCAGTTCGCCACAACCTTGAGCGATTGTTGATCTACTGCCGATGGGCGCAAAGCCGACTCACTTGCTGCGTTCATTTCTACACGTACTCCCGGGCCCGTGAGCGGCTAATCTACGTAAGTATTGTTACAGCTCAGAGAGTTCGGCCTGGCCGAGCTATCTAATTGAAAACAATACAAAACGTATGCCATGCCAGAGCACAGGGCGTCGCCCGAAAAAAAAGCCCGTCACAAGACGGGCCTTTTTCATCCGGTACGCGATCAGCGCTTGACCGGCGCCGGTTGCTGCTGGGTCAGGCAGTGGATGTTGCCACCCCCCAACAGCAGTTCGCGGCCCGGGATCATCACCACCTCGTGGTCGGGGAAGATCTTCGCCAGGATCGCTCTGGCTTCGGCATCTGCCGGGTCGTCGAAGCTTGGCGCGATGATGCCGCCGTTGACGATCAGGAAGTTCACGTACGAGCCGGCCAGGCGCACCGACGGGTCACGTTCCTGGCTGCCGGCCACCTGATCGACACCGTCGCACTCCTCGGCGGTGGCAAACAGCGGGCCCGGGATCGGCATCTTGTGCACGATGAACTCGCGGCCCTTGGCATCGCGGGTGTTCTGCAACACCTCCATGGCCGCTTGGCAGCGCGCATAGTTGGGGTCGTTGGAATCATCGGTCCAGGCCAGTAACACTTCGCCCGGGCGTACGTAACAGCAGAAATTGTCGACGTGGCCGTCGGTTTCGTCGTTGTACAGGCCGTCCGGCAACCACACCACGGTATCCACCGCCAACTGGTCACGCAGCACCGCTTCGATCTGCTCGCGGTTCAGGTGGGGGTTACGGTTACGGTTGAGCAGGCACTCCTCGGTGGTGATCACGGTGCCTTCACCGTCCACGTGGATCGAGCCGCCTTCGAGCACGAAACCTTCGGTGTGGTAGCGCTGGCAGCGCTCCATCTCCAGCACCTTGGCCGCCAGTTCCTCGTCGCGGTTCCACGGCGCGTACAAGCCGCCATCGAAGCCGCCCCAGGCGTTGAAGCCCCAGTCCACACCGCGCACTTCGCCCTGGTCGTTGATGACAAAGGTCGGCCCGGTGTCGCGCACCCAGGCATCGTCGTTGCTGATTTCGACCACGCGAATGTTCGGCTGGTCGAGCTGGCGACGGGCGTTTTCGTACTGACCAGCAGAAACCGCAACGGTAACCGGCTCAAAGCGGGCAATGGCCTTGGCCAGGGTTACATGGGCTGCCTGCGCCGGCTTGCCGCCCAGGCGCCAGTTGTCCGAACGTTCTGGCCAAACCATCCACACCTGGGTTTGCGGGGCCCACTCGGCGGGCATGTGGAAACCATCGGCACGGGGCGTGGAATTGAGGGTTTTCATGGGAGACCTCTGTGATGGCCCTGAGCCGGCGTCTGCCAGGGGCGTTGATCAATTGGATAACAATCCGATATGACAGTTCTGGAGGGTACGATACCCCTATTTCAGCCAACTTATAACCGATATATATCGGCATAAACAAGCTTAAAAATTTTGAATCGGTGGAAAAATGCGACACAAAGCCGATATCAATCCGAATATCAACCTAGCTCAGCAGCACTGCGATGATTTTTGCCTACTATCGCCCGTAACGACAGGCTAGGCTGCAGAGACCTGCACATGGAATTTTCAGAGGCGTCCCGATAATGCGCATACTCATCACAGGCGGCGCTGGCTTCATTGGCTCAGCCTTGGTACGCCACTTGATTGCCCACACCGGGCATGAGGTGCTCAACCTCGACAAGCTGACCTACGCCGGCAACCTCGAGTCGCTGCACAGTGTTGCCAGCAACAGCCGCTATGAATTCGTCCAGGCCGATATTGCCGATACGGACGCCGTCAGTGCAGTGCTTGAACGCTTTCAACCCGATGCGATCATGCACCTGGCGGCCGAATCGCATGTGGACCGATCGATCGACGGCCCGGCGGCCTTTATCCAGACCAATATCGTCGGGACCTATGCCCTGCTGGAGGCGACACGCGCCTGGTGGAGCCAGCTCCCGGACGCCAGGCGTACCGCGTTTCGCTTTCACCATATTTCCACTGACGAGGTGTATGGCGACCTGCATGGCGCCGACGACCTGTTCCGCGAGACCACGCCCTATGCGCCCAGCTCGCCCTATTCGGCCAGCAAGGCGGCTTCGGACCATCTGGTCCGCGCCTGGCATCGCACCTATGGCCTGCCGGTGCTGGTCACCAATTGCTCGAACAACTATGGCCCCTATCACTTCCCTGAAAAGCTGATCCCGCTGGTGATCCTCAATGCCTTGGCAGGCAAACCGCTACCGGTTTACGGCAACGGCCAGCAGGTGCGTGACTGGCTGTTCGTCGAGGACCACGCCCGGGCGTTACTGGAAGTGGCCACCCGAGGCCAGGTCGGCGAGACCTACAATATCGGCGGCCACAACGAACAGAAGAACCTCGATGTGGTGCATGCGATCTGCGCCTTGCTTGAAGAGCTGGCACCGCAACGGCCGGCCGGCGTGGCCCGCTACGCCGACCTGATTACCTACGTGCAGGACCGCCCTGGCCACGATCTGCGCTATGCCATCGATGCCGGCAAGATCGAGCGTGAACTGGGCTGGGTACCGCAGGAAACCTTTGCCAGTGGCCTGCGCAAGACGGTGCAGTGGTACCTGGCCAACCTGGAATGGTGCCGCCACGTCCAGGATGGCAGTTATCAAGGTGAACGACTGGGCAACAACAACCTCAAGGAGCTTATTGCATGACCAAGGGTATCGTCCTTGCCGGAGGCTCCGGCACCCGTCTGCACCCTATTACCCTCGGTGTGTCCAAGCAGTTGCTGCCGATCTACGACAAACCGATGATCTACTACCCGTTGTCGGTACTGATGCTCGCCGATATCCGTGACATCCTGCTGATTTCCACCCCGCAGGACCTGCCCCAGTACCGCCAACTGTTCGGCGATGGCAGCCAGTTCGGCATCCACATCAGCTACGCCGAGCAACCTTCACCAGACGGGCTGGCCCAGGCATTCCTGATTGGCGAGCAGTTTATAGGCAACGACTCGGTGTGCCTGATCCTCGGCGACAACATCTTCCACGGCCAGAGCTTCACCGAACAATTGCAACGGGCGGTCAGCCACTCCAGCGGAGCAACGGTCTTCGGGTATTGGGTCAAGGACCCGGAACGCTTCGGTGTAGTCGAGTTCGACGAACAGGGCCATGCCCTTTCAATCGAAGAAAAACCCCTGCAGCCCAAGTCCAGCTACGCGGTGACCGGCCTATACTTCTACGACAACGATGTGGTCGAGATTGCCAAGGGCATCCGCCCCTCAGCCCGTGGCGAGCTGGAAATCACCGACGTGACCAATGCCTACCTCAAGCGCGGCGACCTGCGCGTGGAACGTTTCGGGCGCGGCTTCGCCTGGCTTGATACCGGCACCCATGAAAGCCTGCTGGATGCCTCGCAGTACGTTCAAACCATCGAAAGCCGTCAGGGCCTTAAAGTGGCGTGTCTGGAGGAGATTGCCTTCAACAAGGGCTGGATCACCCGCGACCAGCTATTGGCCAAGGCCGAGAAACTGAAAAAGACCGGCTACGGCCAGTACCTGGGCAAACTGGCCAACGAAACGACATGAACATCATCCCGACCAAGATCCCCGACGTACTGATCATTGAACCCAAGGTTTTCGGCGACAGCCGCGGCTTTTTCTTCGAGGCGTTCAATGCCCGCGATTTCAAGCAGCACACCGGCGTTGACGCGTATTTTGTCCAGGACAACCACTCACGTTCGGTCAAAGGCGTGCTGCGTGGCCTGCACTACCAGGTGGAAAACACCCAAGGCAAGCTGGTGCGCGTGGTACAGGGCGAGATCCGTGACATCGCCGTGGATGTGCGCAAGCGCTCGCCCACCTTCGGCCAATGGGTCGCGGTACACCTGTCGGCCGACAACCGCCGCCAGTTATGGATTCCACCCGGGTTCGCTCATGGCTTTGCCGTCATGAGCGAGTCGGCCGAGTTCCTGTACAAGACCACCGATTACTACAACCCGAGTGCAGACCGCTGCATCCGCTGGGATGACCCTGAACTGGCGATCGACTGGCAGCTGGATGCGCCACCGCTGCTGTCCGAAAAAGACAAGCTCGGCGTACCGTTCAGCGAGGCTCAAGCGCTGCCATGAAGATTCTCGTCTGCGGCCACAACGGCCAGGTCGCGCAGGCCTTGCAGAAGCACTTGGCTGGCCTGGGCGAGTTGCATGTGCTGGGCCATCAGCAACTGGACCTGGCCGCACCCGAAAGGTTGCGTACAACACTGCGACAGCTCGCCCCCAAACTGATTATCAACGCGGCCGCCTATACGGCCGTGGACCAGGCAGAGCAAGAGCCGGAGCGGGCCTTTGCCATCAATGCCGATGGCCCTCGCTTGCTCGCCGAAGAAGCGGCAAGGCTCGACGCGCCGTTGATTCACTTTTCTACCGACTATGTCTTCGATGGCAACAAGCCCACGCCCTATACCGAAAACGATGTGCCCAACCCCTTGAGCATCTACGGCCAAAGCAAGCTGGCCGGGGAGCGGGCAATTGCCGCCGTTGCCGGGAAACACCTGATCCTGCGTACCAGCTGGGTTTACTCGCAATACGGGCGCAACTTTCTGCTGACCATGCAGCGCCTGCTGCAGGAAAAGCCCCAGTTGCGCGTGGTCGACGACCAGATAGGTGCCCCGACCTGGGCCACAACCCTCGCCACCAGCACCCGCACGCTGATCGAGCGCTGGCAGTCCGGTGAGGCAGGGGCATGGGGTACGTATCACCTGACAGCGCAGGGCGCGACCTCCTGGTTCGGCTTCGCCCAGGCCATCGGCGAACACTTGAAGGCCCGGGGCCAGCCCTGCGCCGAGCTGCTACCTATCCCCTCCTGCGAGTACCCCACGCCTGCACGCAGGCCGCTCAACTCGCGGCTAGACTGCTCGCGCCTGGCCCATGAGTGGCAAATCAGCCTGCCGCACTGGCAGCAGGCGCTGATCGACTGCCTCAAGTAGCGCATAATTGCGTCAGACTTTTCTGGCGCATTTACGTGATGATTGCAAAACCCACGCCCCCACGCCGCCCCCGCTGGCGCAGCCTGGCCCTGTTGGCCCTGTGCCTGGCCCCACTACTCTGGCCCCTGCATCATTTGGCCGAGCGCTATTACCAGGAAGAGCTGGCCTCGCAGAACCGCCAGACCCTCGACCTGTACGTGGCCAACCTGCTCGGCACCCTGCACCGCTACGAAACCTTGCCGCAGATCCTCGGCGACCTGCCGGCATTGCGCGGCGTGCTGGCCGACCCGTTCCGCCTGGAGGCGGTGACCAACGCCAACCGCCTGCTCAAGGGCATCGTGCAACAGACCGGTGCCGAGGTGATGTACCTGATGGATGTCAGCGGCAATACGCTGGCGGCCTCCAACTGGGACAAGCACGACAGCTTCGTCGGCCGCAATTTTGCCTTCCGCCCCTACTTCAACGAAGCCATGGCCGGCCACCTGGGCCGCTTTTTCGGCCAAGGCACCACCTCGGCCAAGCGCGGCTACTTCTTTGCCGCCGCTGTACGCGACCGCGAGCGGATCGTCGGCGTGCTGGTGGTCAAGGTCGACCTCGACCACACCGAAACCCTGTGGGGCCGTACCCCCGAGCAGCTGTTGCTGACCGACCACAATGGCGTGGTCATTCTTACTTCACGGCCCGACTGGCGCTTCCGTGCCACCCGCGTGCTGAGCGAGGCCGAGCGCCAGGCGATCATTGCCATCCAGCCTTACCCGACCCAGGCTCCGCAACCGCTTGTCCTCAACCCGGACGCCTGGATCACCCAGACCCGCGACATCAAGGAAACCGGCTGGCAAGTCAGCATTCTCGCCCCGCGCATCCTGGTCGACCGTTCGGTGCAAACGGTGATGGCCATCGGTGCGGGTACCTTGCTGGTCGTCATGCTGCTAGCCGGGCTGGTGATGCAGCGGCGCCGCCATTACATCGACCGCATCGGCCTGGAGGCCCGCGGCCGCCAGGAGCTGGAAAAACGCGTGGCGGAACGGACCGCCGACCTCGAAGGCCTCAATACCCGCCTCAAGCGCGCCGTACTCGAGCGTGAAAACGCCCAGCAAGAGGCGGTGCGCGCCCAGGACGAACTGGTGCAGGCCGGCAAGCTGTCGGTACTCGGCACCATGTCGGCCAGCATCAGCCACGAACTCAACCAGCCGCTGGCAGCCATTCGCAGCTACGCGGAAAACGCCGAGATCCTGCTAGACCACCAACGCACCGAAGACGCCCGTGGCAACCTCAAGCTGATTGGCGAGCTGACCGGGCGCATGGCCTCGATCATCGCCCACCTGCGCGCCTTCGCCCGCCGCGACCGCCATGCCCCGGAAAGCGTGGCCCTGCAGCCTGCCCTGGACGATGCCCTGGCGCTGCTGGCCAAGCGGCGCCGGGCAATGGCCGTTGAGCTGATCCGTGACATGCCGGAAGCCACCTTGTGGGTGCAAGCCGGCGAAACCCGCCTGCGCCAGGTGCTGGGCAACCTGCTGGCCAATGCCCTCGACGCCCTCACCGAGAAAGCCAACCCGCGCCGGCTATGGCTAAGTGCCGAGCGGCGCGATGACTGCGTCTACCTGTACATCCGCGACAACGGCCCCGGCTTCAGCCGCCAGGCCCTGGAGCACGCCAAGGAGCCGTTCTTCACCACCAAGACCCGCACCCAGGGCCTGGGCCTGGGCCTGGCCATCTGCGAAAGCCTGATGCGTGCCCTGGGCGGTGAACTGCTGCTGGCCAACCACCCGGAAGGGGGCGCCCTGCTGACCCTGCAGCTGCGTGTGGCCGCGCCTGGCGCTACTTTGCCCAATTCGGAGGACCCCTCGGCATGACCACCGAGACACAGATCAACAGCCAAGCCCAGGTCATCCTGGTCGATGACGACCCGCACCTGCGCCAGGCCCTCAGCCAGACCCTGGACCTGGCCGGGCTGAAAGTGGTCGCGCTGGCCGATGCCCAAGGCCTGGCCGAACGTATCGAGGCCGACTGGCCCGGCGTGGTGGTCAGCGATATCCGCATGCCCGGCATCGATGGCCTGCAACTGCTGGAGCAACTGCACGGCCGCGACAGCGAGCTGCCGGTGCTGCTGATCACCGGCCACGGCGATGTCCCGCTGGCCGTGCAAGCGATGCGCGCCGGGGCTTATGACTTTCTGGAAAAGCCCTTTGCCACCGACGCCCTGCTCGACAGCGTGCGCCGCGCCCTGGCCCTGCGCCGCCTGGTGCTGGACAACCGCAGCCTGCGCCTGGCCCTGAGCGACCGCCAGCAGCTGGCCACGCGCCTGGTCGGCCAGTCGCCGTCCATGCAGCGCTTGCGCGAGCAGATTGGCGCCCTGGCCGGTACCCGCGCCGATGTGCTGATTCTGGGTGAAACCGGCGCCGGCAAAGAGGTGGTGGCCCGTGCCCTGCACGACCTGTCCAGCCGCCGCGAGGGGCCGTTCGTGGCGATCAACGCCGGGGCGCTGGCCGAGTCGGTGGTCGAAAGCGAGCTATTCGGCCATGAGCCCGGCGCGTTCACCGGGGCGCAGAAGCGCCGCATCGGCAAGTTCGAGTTCGCCAACGGTGGCACGCTGTTCCTCGACGAAATCGAGAGCATGAGCCTGGACGTACAGGTGAAGCTGCTGCGCATGCTGCAGGAACGGGTGGTTGAACGCCTGGGCGGCAACCAATTGATCCCGCTCGACATCCGCATCATTGCCGCAACCAAGGAAGACCTGCGCCAGTCTGCCGACCAGGGGCGCTTCCGCGCCGACCTGTATTACCGCCTGAACGTGGCGCCGCTGCGTATACCACCGCTGCGCGAGCGCGGCGATGACATCCTGGTGTTGTTCCAGCACTTTGCCGACGCCGCCAGCCAGCGCCATGGCCTGCCACCGCACGCGCTGCAGCCGGCCCAGCGGGCGGTACTGCTACGCCACGACTGGCCAGGTAACGTGCGCGAGCTACAGAACGCTGCCGAGCGTTTCGCACTGGGCCTGGAACTGGCCCTGGACGGCCAGGCGCCGCCAGCCCCCGCCGCTGCGGTGCCGATGCTGAGCGGCAACCTGAGTGAACAGGTCGAGCAGTTCGAACGCTCGTTGATTGCTGCCGAACTGGCCCAGCCACACAGTTCCATGCGCAGCCTGGCCGAGGCGCTGGGCATCCCCCGCAAGACCCTGCACGACAAGCTGCGCAAGCACGGCTTGAGCTTTGACGGTGGCAGCGGCGGGCATGACGATCAAGAGGACAACCGTTGATGAGCACCGATAGCCAGTACCTGCAGTCCGTACTGCACAGCGACATCCCCCTCACCCGTGAGATGGGCCTGGAAGTGATCGATTGGCAGCAGCACACCCTGCGCCTGCAATTGCCCCTGGCGGCCAACGTCAACCACAAGAGCACCATGTTTGGCGGCAGCCTGTACTGCGGGGCGGTGCTGGTGGGCTGGGGCTGGCTGCACCTGCGCCTGCGTGAGTTGGGGATCGATGACGGGCATATCGTCATTCAGGAAGGGCAGATCAGTTACCCGCTGCCGGTTACCGGTGCGGCGCTGGCACGCTGTGCGGCGCCGGACGAAAAGGCCTGGGAAAGGTTCCTGAACATGTACCAGCGGCGCGGGCGGGCGCGGTTGACGCTTGAGACCACGGTAAGCAATGCCGGGAGTGACGAGCCGGCGGTCACCTTTAGCGGCCAGTACGTCCTGCATCGCTAAAACGGAAGCATGGCACCGGCTCCGCCAGTGTTCGCGGCTAAAGCCGCTCCCACAGGTGCGGTGGGAACTCTAAGCCAGCGCAGTACCTGTAGGAGCGGGGGGGGGGGGGGGGGGGGGGGGGGGGGGGGGGGGGGG
>NZ_JACVZC010000173.1 GCF_016658545.1 Pseudomonas sp. S37
TCGTCCCACCACCCCTTCAAGTATCACCATACAAGCGGCTTTAGCCGCGAAAGGGCCGGTGCAGGCAACTGACAACTGTCAGGCCGATTCACCCTCCACCCGGTCCCGCCCGGCCTGTTTGGCCGCATACACCCCGGCATCGGCGCGTAACAGCAGGGCATCGGCGCCCTCACCCGGCCGCCAGCCGGCCACACCAAAACTCGCCGTGACCTTGCCCACGCCGTCTACCGGTGCATTACGCACCCCCTGCCACAACTCCAGCGCCAGCAGCCGTGCCTGCTCGGCATCGCTGCCCGGGCACAGCACCATGAATTCTTCCCCGCCCAAACGGCAGAACACGTCGGTGCGCCGCAACCGCTGACCGATGCGCTGGCACAGGCTGCGCAGCACCCGGTCGCCGACAGCATGGCCATAGCGGTCGTTGATACGCTTGAAGTGGTCGATGTCGAGCATGATCACCGCCAATGCCTGGCCATCACGCTGGGCCCGCTCCAGTTCGATCTTCAGCCGCTCCTGGAAGTAGCGACGGTTGTGGATACCGGTCAGCGAGTCGGTCACCGACAGCGCCCGCAACTCTTCCTCCACGCCCTTGAGGTCGGAGATGTCGGTCAGATAGCCGTGCCACAGCGTGCAGCCCTGCTCACCCACTTCCGGGGTTGCCTCGCCACGTACCCAGCGCAGCCCGGCCCGCGGCAGGCAGACCCGGTATTCCTCACGCCACGGCGACAGGTGCTCGGCCGAGTAGCGCACCGAGCGGCGTACGCGCTCCAGGTCATCAGGGTGAATACGCTCGAACACCACCGTGGCATCCTCACGCAGCTGCTGCAGGTCGACTTCGTAGATGTCGTAAAGCCCCATGCTGGCATACGGGAAACACGAATGGCCGTTGGCATCCAGGCGATACTGGTAGATGCCACCCGGCACCTCGGCACTGAGTTTCTCCAGCAAGCGGTCACGCGCCGCCAAGGCTTCATGAACCCGGCGCCGCTCGGTAACATCAATGCAGATGGCCAGGTAACCCACCCACAACCCCTGCTCGTCGAGCATGGCGGTGACCAGCATGTTGGCCACCAACTGGCTGCCATCAGCGCGCAGCAAGGTCCACTCACCGGGCTCGGCACCTTGCTCCTGCACCGTTTCGGCAAACATCGCCTGGCCACCGGCAATGGGCCGACCAAAGCGCACGCTCAAGGCATGGGCGCGCAGGTTCAGCTCTTCGGGCAGCACCAGGTGTTCAAGGTGTAAATGGCCAATTGCCTCGCTGGCCGGGTAACCGAGCATGCGTTCAGCGCCGGCGTTGAAGGTGCTGATCACCCCTTTGAGGTTGGTGGCGATGATCGCCACCTGGGTCGCGGCATCCAGCACGCTGCGCAACTGGTTGTGGGTGCCACGCAATGACTGTTCACTGACCTGCAGCTCGGCAGTACGCTGCTCGACCAGGGCCAGGGCACGTTGGCGCTGGCTGAACAGGCTGTACAGCAGCACGCTGAGCAGCACGCTCAACAAGCCCCCCAGCAAGCTCACCGCCTGCACCGCCGAGGAACGGTTGGCCTGCACGAAGGCCAGGCTCGGCTGGATACTCAACTGGAAATGGTGGTCGGCCAGGTGCAATAACTGGTGGCTGGCCAGCGCCAACGGCGCGACCGGGTTCTGCGAATCGAACATCACTTCAGGGCCACGCAGCCCCGACGGATCGACGATACGCACCACCAGGTTATCGTCCACCGCGACCGGCCGATCATCACTGACCAGCTGCCGCAGGCTCAACAAGGCCAACACATACCCCGCCGCCGCGCCGTCGGGGTTGGCATCGGAAAACACCGGCGCCACCATCAGCAGGCCGCGCGCGCCCGAATGGCTATCGAACATGGCCAGCGGTTCGGACACCGCCATGCTGCCCGGCCCCAGTGCCCGCGCGAGCGCCGCCTGAGGCACGCCCTGGCCAGCCAGGTCGAGGCCATATGGCAGCCCGGGCAACTCGCCGGACTGGGTATAAAGCACGGGAAAATAATGGTCGCGCAACGGCGCACGCTGCCATTGGCCATGCTCATCCTGGTCGCGAATCACATAACCCAGGCCGGAATGGACACTGGCCTGGCGTTCAAACTCGGCACGCTGGGCGACCTCGACGCGCGGCGCCCAGGCATAGGCCAGGGTACGCTGCAGCAATGGCCGGGCGTAACCGTCGAATTCGCGGGGGGTAATTTCGTTGGAAAAGCTGAAAAACCGCCGCAGCCCGTCCAGGCGCTGCTGCTGTTCGTCAAAGCGCTCGGCTATTCGGCTGAAGCGCTCGTTGGCCAGCAGCTCGAAGCGCTGGCGCAACTGCTGCTTATAGAAGGTTTGCGCGGCCAGTGCCAGGGCGGCTGTCAACAAGCCGCCCGCCACCAAGGCAACCAACGCCATCGCCCAGGCGGACACCGCCTCTGTACGCAGGCCAAGTAACCACGCACGCACGCCACACTTTGACATACACCCATCTCGTCACGTCAGCGTCCTGCGGATTATCTTGCCCTGCATTCAGTTATAGCTATTGGCCATTAGCCGTGCAATGTACCTCGTCGCCTCAGCGCAATTGCAGACGCCAGGCGCGATGGATGCGGTTGTTACGGGCGAAGTCCGGGTCCAGGGTCTGGGCCGTGATTTCTTCCACCGCGTAACGCGCCATCAGGTGTTCGTCCAGCTGGAACTTGCGGAAGTTGTTGGAGAAGTACAGCACGCCACCAGGCGCCAGGCGGGCCATGGCCAGGTCCAGCAACTGCACGTGGTCACGCTGCACGTCGAACACCCCTTCCATGCGCTTGGAATTGGAGAAGGTCGGCGGGTCGATGAAGATCAGCTCGTAGCTTTCGCGGCAGGCTTCCAGCCAGGCCATCACATCGCCCTGCTCCAGGCGGTTGCGCTCGGAGAAGCCATTCAGCGCCAGGTTGCGCCGCGCCCAGTCCAGGTAGGTTTTCGACAGGTCGACGCTGGTGGTGCTGCGGGCGCCACCCTTGGCTGCGTGCACGGTGGCCGTGGCGGTGTAGCAGAACAGGTTGAGGAAGTGCTTGCCGGCTGCCTCGCGCTGGATACGCATGCGCATCGGGCGGTGGTCCAGGAACAGGCCGGTGTCGAGGTAGTCGGTGAGGTTGACCAGCAGCTTGACGCCGCCTTCGTTCACCTCCTGGAAGCGGCCCTCGGTAGCCTGGCGTTCGTACTGGCGGGTACCGCTCTGGCGCTCGCGACGCTTGAGCACCACGCGCTGAGGGGAAATGCCCAGTGCCTGCGGGATGGCTGCCAGCGCATCGAGCAGACGCGCCTGGGCCTTCTCCGGGTCGATGGAACGGGGCGCTGCGTATTCCTGTACGTGTACCCAATCCTGATAGAGGTCGACCGCCAGGGCATATTCGGGCATGTCGGCGTCGTACAGCCGGTAGCAATCGACCTGCTCGCGCCGGGCCCACTTGCCCAGTTGCTTGAGGTTCTTCTGCAGGCGGTTGGCAAACATCTGCGCACCCTCCGACAGGCGCGCCGGTTCGCTGGCCGCTGGCACTTGCTGGCGGACTTCGGCGTTGTCAGCCTGGGCTTCGCGACGCTCACCGGTCACGAACTGGTCAGGCTGCACCTTGAACAGCAGCAGCTTGCATGGCAACGCGCCGTTCCAGAACGCGTACTGCTTGTGGCTGCGAATACCCATGCGCTTGCCCAGTTGCGGCGCGCCGGTGAACACCGCCGCCTCCCAACCCATGCAGGCCTGGCGCAGGCGCTCGCCAAGGTTCTGGTAGAGGTACAGCAGGCTGGCTTCGTCGCCCAGGCGCTCGCCATACGGTGGGTTGCTGATGACCAGGCCTTTCTGGTTCTGGTCCGGGCGCGGCTCGAAGGTGCTGACCTCGCCCTGGTAGATCTTCACCCAGTCACCCAGGCCGGCACGCTCGACGTTGTTGCGGCCTGGCTGGATCAGCCGCGGGTCGGCTTCATAGCCTCGGATCCACAGCGGTGGCTTGGCCAGGCCGGCCTGCGCGCGTGCCTGGGCCTCATCGTGCACCTTGCGCCACAGGGCTGGCACATGGCCCAACCAGGCGCTGAAGCCCCAGCGTTCACGCTTGAGGTTGGGGGCGATATCGGCGGCGATCATCGCCGCTTCCACCAGGAAGGTACCCACGCCGCACATCGGGTCGGCCAGCGCGCCACCTTCGGCGGCAATGCGCGGCCAGCCGGAACGGATCAGCACCGCTGCCGCGAGGTTTTCCTTCAGCGGCGCAGCACCTTGCTGCAGACGGTAGCCACGCTGGTGCAGGCTGTGCCCGGACAGGTCGAGCGAGAGGATCGCCTCGCCACGGTCCAGGCGCAGGTGCACGCGCACGTCAGGGTCGATCTTTTCCACCGACGGGCGCAGGCCTTCGCGGTTGCGCAGCTTGTCGACGATCGCATCCTTGACCTTCAAGGCACCGAAGTGGGTGTTGTCGATGCCCGAGCCATGGCCACTGAACTCCACCGCCAGGGTGCCATCGGCCGCCAGGTGGTCGGCCCAGTCGACGGCATTGACACCGTCGTACAGGTCGTCGGCGTTCTTCATGGAGAAGCGCTTGAGCACCAGCAGCACGCGGTTGGCCAGGCGCGACCAGACGCACAGGCGGTAGGCGGTTTCCATGTCGGCTTCGCCGCGAATGGCCGAAGTGTGCTCACGCACTTCGTCAAGGCCAAGGCCCTTGGCCTCTTCGGCAAGCAGGCCTTCAAGGCCTTTGGGGCAGGTGAGGTAAAGTTCGAAACGGTCCGACATGAGTATTCCAGAGCCTTGGGCTATTTGACTGACGTGGCGACGCATCGCCCCGCGATGTTTGCCCGCACCCCTTTCCAGCGGGTGTGCGGGTGGCGGTTTGCGGCACACCAATGTGCCGCAAAAGGCCGGGCCACCTGACCGATCTGCGCTTGGCCAAGTGGCAAAGACAGCTTAGATCATCAGGCAGTACTAAAAATTCTGGCGATGCCGGGGGCGATGTGACCCTTCGTCGCATTTCAAATTATTTCTGTCATTCACCGGCAGCGCTGGCGAAATGACGTCAATGATCGGCAAACCCCGATCATAGCGGCCTCAACGTCAAACAAGGTTGAGTCGCATTTATTTACTTAAGCCCTCACCCTCACAAACGTTACGCCCTTATGACAAATCGATCATTCACACCGTGACTCGCATTCGATAGAACTGGTCTCAGGCCGCTTCGCAACGAGGCGGCACTTTCAGCTCGCCACGCCGGCAGCGAGCGCAAACCGGCAGAAAGACTCTGCCCGGCCTCGGAGAGGCCGACGGGACATTACAGTCAACAAGTGAGGGCAACACCCTATGAGAAGACTTAAGCGTGATCCGTTGGAAAGAGCATATTCACGTGGCTACCAATACGGGGTCACCGGCAAATCCCGCGAACTTTGCCCGTTCAATCTTCCTTCTGTTCGCCAAGCCTGGATCAACGGCTGGCGCGAAGGTCGCGGTGATAACTGGGACGGAATGACTGGCACCGCTGGCATCCATAGACTCAACGAAAATCACGCCGTTGGCTGATCGAGGACACTGAATTCGATTTACCATGCACGCCCTATCCGGGCGGCGGGCGAAGGCCCAGGGGCCCCTTGAAGGGGCCCTTTTTTATGCCCTGGCAAACCTTGTCTATTGCACCGGCCTCTTCGCGGCGGTTCGACGCCTCGATGAACCCGCTCCTACAACTACCTACTTCCCCTGTAGGAGCGGGTTTACCCGCGAATAGGCCCTGTCAGGTTTACCGCGGCATTGCTGCGATAGCGTCTACCGCCTCGCGAATCAGCGCCGGCCCTTTATAAATGAAGCCCGAATAAATCTGCACCAGGCTCGCCCCGGCCGCGATCTTCTCTGCAGCGTGGCGGCCTTCGGTAATGCCACCAGCGGCAATGATCGGCAACTTGCCACCCAGCTCACCGGCCAGCACCTTGACGATGTGGGTGCTCTTCTCCAGCACCGGCGCGCCCGACAGGCC
The DNA here is from genome assembly GCF_016658545.1 of Pseudomonas sp. S37. Lineage (GTDB taxonomy): Bacteria > Pseudomonadota > Gammaproteobacteria > Pseudomonadales > Pseudomonadaceae > Aquipseudomonas. Next base: position 5,982 of record NZ_JACVZC010000173.1, read on the forward strand.
GCCCGCCTCGCCACCAAACGGCAGCGCTTCGACACCCTCGCGGCCCAGTGTGGTGTTGGTGGCGATTACCGCATCCATGCCCGACTCCATCAGTGCAGCGGCTACCAGGGCAGTTTCTTCATCGCTCATGTCCGGGGCAATCTTGATCGCCAGCGGCACGCGCTTGCCATGAGTTGCTGCCAACTGCTCGCGGCGCTCGGCCAGGGCATCGAGCAGTTGCTTGAGCGAGTCGCCGAACTGCAGGCTGCGCAAGCCCGGGGTGTTTGGCGAGCTGACGTTGACGGTGATGTAGCTGGCGGCGGTGTAGACCTTGTCCAGGCAGATCAGGTAGTCATCGACGGCGCGCTCGACCGGGGTGTCGAAGTTCTTGCCGATGTTGATGCCCAGTACGCCGTTGTAGCGCGAAGCGCGAACACGGCCGAGCAGGTGATCGACGCCCTGGTTGTTGAAGCCCATGCGGTTGATGATGGCCGTGGCTTCGGGCAGGCGGAACAAGCGTGGTTTGGGGTTGCCCGGCTGCGGACGCGGGGTGACCGTGCCGATCTCGACAAACCCGAAGCCCAGCTGGGCGAAACCGTCGATGGCTGCGCCGTTCTTGTCCAGGCCAGCGGCCAGGCCCACCGGGTTGGCGAAGTTCAAGCCCATGACCGAAACCGGCAATGCCGCCGGTTGCTTGCACAGCATGCCATTGAGGCCGAGACGGCCACCGGCGCCGATCAGGTCCAGGGACAGGTCGTGGGAAGTTTCCGGGGAAAGCTTGAACAGCAGCTGGCGGGCCAGGGTATACATGGGCGGGCAAGGCTCAGGGTGAGTGAGGGGGCGATTATAGCCAGCGCAGGGCTGGCAGGACAGCAAATCGTGGGCACGCTTGGCACATCGGTTGCACCGGTTCCGCCCACAGCCTTATCAGTACGGGCGAGGAACCTTGTGATTACTGTACCCCGAGCAACGCCCCTGGCCTGGGTCAACGGCAGCGACGCGCCAGAAAAACCCAGCCTCGACATCGGCTTCATGGCCCTGACCGACTGCGCCTCGGTGGTGGTCGCCGCCACCCAGGGTTTCGCCCAGCAATACGGCCTTACCCTGAACCTCAAGCGCCAGGGCTCGTGGGCCGGGCTGCGCGACAAGCTGGTCAGTGGCGAACTGGATGCCGCGCACTGCCTGTATGGCCTGGTCTACGCCGTGCACCTGGGCATCGGTGGTGTCCCTGCCAGCGACATGGCCGTGCTCATGGGCCTGAACCAGAACGCCCAGGCCATCAACCTGTCCCCGGCCCTGCAACGCAAGGGCGTGACCAACCCTGAAGCACTGGCGCGGCTGGTGCACCAGCATGGCGCACGCCTGACGTTCGCCCAGACCTTCCCCACCGGCACCCACGCCATGTGGCTGAATTACTGGCTGGCCAGCCAGGGCATCCACCCGCTGCGCGACATCGACAGCGTTGTGGTACCGCCTGCGCAGATGGCCGCGCACATCCAGGCCGGGCGCATTGACGGCTTTTGTGTCGGCGAGCCCTGGGCAGCCGACGCCGTGGCCAAAGGCCAAGGCTTCACCCTGGCCACCAGCCAGTCGATCTGGCCGGGCCACCCGGAAAAGGTCCTGGCCTGCGGCCGTGCCTTTGCCGAGCAATACCCCAACAGCGCTCGCGCGCTGATCAAGGCAATCCTTGCCGCCAGCCGGTTCATCGAGCAAAGCCCGGAAAACCGCCGCAGCACCGCGCAACTGCTCAGCGGCAGCGCCTACCTGGACACCACGCTGGACAGCATCGAACCCCGCCTGCTCGGCCACTACCAGGACGGCCTGGGCAACCAATGGCAAGACCCGCATGCCCTGCGCCTTTACGACCATGGCCGGGCCAACCTGCCGTACCTGTCCGACGGCATGTGGTTCATGACCCAGTTCCGCCGCTGGGGCCTGCTGCGCGAAGACCCGGATTACCTCGGGGTGGCCCGCCAGGTCCAGCGACTGGAGCTGTACCGCGAGGCAGCGCAGAGCCTGGGCGTGCCGTGCCCCGAACAACCGATGCGCAGCAGCCTGCTGATCGACGGCACCCGCTGGGACGGCAGCGACCCCTACGGTTATGCCCGCAGCTTCAGCCTGCATGCGCTGGGCGAACGGCCCGATGCCCGTGTTGGCGCGTGAGGGGAACGACCATGTTGCGCATCCTGCTGATCGACGACACCCAAAGCAAACTCGGCCGCCTCAAGGCAGCCTTGATCGAGGCCGGCTTCGAGGTCACCGAAGCCCCAGGCCTGACCATCGACCTGCCCGCCTGCGTCGAAACGGTGCGCCCGGATGTGGTGTTGATCGATACCGACTCACCGGACCGCGATGTGATGGAACAGGTGGTACTGGTCAGCCGTGACCAGCCGCGGCCCATCGTGCTGTTCACCGATGAGCACGACCCCGGGGTCATGCGCCAGGCGATCCAGGCTGGCGTCAGCGCCTATATCGTCGAGGGCATCCATGCTGCACGGCTGCAGCCGATTCTGGATGTGGCCATGGCCCGCTTCGAAAGTGACCAGGCATTGAAGGCACAATTACTGGCGCGCGACCTGCAACTGGCAGAACGCAAACGCATCGAGCAAGCCAAGGGGCTGCTGATGAAAATGAAGGACTGCAACGAAGAGCAGGCCTACACCCTGATGCGCCGCCAGGCCATGAGCCGCCAGCAGAAGTTGATCCAGGTGGCCGAGCAGATCATTGCCATGCACGAGATGCTGGGCTGACATCCCACGCGGTCCCTGTAGGAGCGGCCTTGCGTCGCGATGGGCTGCAAAGCAGCCCCAATTTTCAGCTTCGCAGCACAGATTGCCGGGGCTGCTGCGCAGCCCATCGCGACGCAAGGCCGCTGCTACAG
>NZ_JACVZC010000174.1 GCF_016658545.1 Pseudomonas sp. S37
CGCGATCGGGCCGCAAAGCGGCCCCGGCAATATCAGCGCCGAAGCTGAAAACCTGGGGCCGCTTGGCGGCCCGATCGCGACACAAGGCCGCTCCTACAGGGGCCGTACCAGACATTGCGGCAGGTGCTTGCTTTGCACCGGGCCTGGGCAGAAGCTATGCAGCATTAGGAGACCCCCCGATGAACCTGCAAGAACTCACCCAACGCCTGCACCAGATCCGTGACAACAACGACTGGCGTGGCTTTCACAGCCCGAAAAACCTGGCCATGGCCGCCAGCGTCGAAATGGCCGAACTGGTAGAAATCTTCCAGTGGCTGAGCGAAGACCAATCGCGCCAGCTACCTGCCGACAAACTGGCCCACGCTGGCCAGGAAATCGGTGATGTGGTGCTCTACCTGTTGCTGCTGTGCAGCGAACTGGGCCTGGACATGGACCAGGTGGTGCGGGCCAAGCTGGCCGACAGCGAGAGGCGCTTCGCCCGATGAACGACCGTCATTTCGATGAGCTGGCCACCCGTTTTGCCGAGAAGATCTATGGCGGCGCCAAGGGTGCAATCCGCCTGGCCGTCCTGCAGGCCGACCTGGCCGAAGCACTGCCCGACCGCCCATTGCGCATCCTCGACATCGGCGCCGGCCTGGGCCACATGGCCCTGTGGCTGGCCCAGCGCGGCCACCAGCTGACCCTGGCCGAACCCGCCGCCCCCATGCTCGACGGCGCGCGGGCACGCTTTGCCGAAGCCGGCCAAACAGCCACTTTCATCCAGGCGCCCTGGCAAGACCTGCTCGGCCAGCTGACCGAGCCCTACGACCTGGTGCTGTGCCACGCCGTGCTCGAATGGCTGGCCGAACCCGAAAGCATCCTGCCCGTGCTGCACCAGCTCACCGCCCCTGGTGGCTGGTTGTCGCTGGCCTTCTACAACCGCGACGCGCTGGTCTACCGCAACCTGCTCAAGGGCCATTTCCGCAAGTTGCGCAGCAACCGCCTGGAAGGTGAAAAGCAGAGCCTGACCCCGCAAAAACCGCTTGATCCACGTGAACTCAAGGCGCAACTTGAACCTATGTGGCAGGTAGAAAGCGAAAGCGGCGTGCGGGTGTTCCACGACTACATGCCCAAGGAATTCCAGGGTAAGGCCGAGCTGCTCGACCTGCTGGAAATGGAACTGGCCTACCGCCGCCACCCCAGCTTCGCCGGGCTTGGCCGCTACCTGCACTGGGTTTGCCGCCCTCGTTGATCCACCCGCCGGGAGGAATACATGCCGTACCGTCTGTTGTGCCTGGCACTGCTGCCTTTTGCCCTGGCTGGCTGCCAGGGCAGCAACCCCTATGTGGCCAGCAGCCGGCCATTGCCACCAGCCCCTGCCCAGGCGGCTACCACCTTCGATGCCAGCGCCTACCCGGCGCCAGCCCGTGACTATGGGCACTACCGCAGCTGGAGCTGGCGCGATAACCAGCTGCCCACCGGCTCGGCCAATGCCGACCCCGCGCAACTGGCCGATGCCGTCAGCGGCGTACTTGACCAGCATGGCCTGCGCCCCGCCCGCGGTGGCCCCGGCGACTTGCTGGTGAGCGCCGACATGCGCCTGGAAAAACGCTTGCGCCAGGTGCGTGACTACGACACCTACGACCCCTACTACGGGCCCTATGGCGGCGTTGGCTATGGCGGTTACCGCAATGGCTACGGCGGCTATGCCAGCGTACCCATCGTGCGCACCTATGAAGTGGAAGTAATGGTGGTCCGTATCGACCTGTACGACGCGCGCAACGGCCAACCGGTGTGGAGCGCCAGCGCCGAAAGCGGCAGCGACAAGGACTCGCCGCGCGAACGCGAAAGTGCCTTGCGCGATTCTGTGCACAAGGCGCTCAGCGGCTATCCTCCCAGTTAACAGCTAATGGAGAACCATCATGTTGCGCCGTCTCGTTCTACTGTCATTCGCGTTATTGCTGGCGGCCTGCTCCAGCAATAACGTCCAGCAGGATTTCGACGCCAGCCGCGATTTTGCCGCCTACCGCAGCTGGGCATGGCAAGAACCGGGCCTGCAGTACCGCCCGGATGACCCACGGATCAAGAGCGACCTCACCGAACAGCGCATTCGCCAGGCGGTCGCCGACCAGCTCGACCAGCGCGGCCTGCGCCCGGTACAAGGCGGCGCACGACCTGACCTGACCGTACGCACGTACCTGATCGTCGAACAGCGCCAACAGCAGATCACCACCAACTACGGCGGTGGCTGGGGTGGCTATTGGGGCGGCTACTGGGGTGGCCCGATGTACAACGAAACCCGCAGCGTCGACTACAAGGTCGCCACCATTCAGGTCGACATGTTCGACGGGCGTGACGGCAAGCTGGTCTGGCGCGGCAGTGCCGAGCAGATCATGAACAACTACCCGCCAAGCCCCGAAGAGCGCAACAGCGCGATCCACAACACCGTGGCCAAGGTGTTGGGCAATTACCCGCCGGGAAGTAAAAAATAAGTTGATACGCAGTTTCTGAAGGCGCTGCGCAAACTTGTGGGAGCGGGTTTACCCGCGAAGAAGGCCCCGCGTTGCATGGCACCGGCTTCGCCGGTGTTCGCGGGTGAACCCGCTCCCACAGGGAACGCGCAAAATATTCAACCGCAAGAACCTGTGTCAGCTACGACAAAATCGATTCCGAGCACGCCTTTTTCCGTTGCAAGCCCCACTTCCCCGCACGTTCGCGTCTATCTTCAGTTAAGGAAACCTGACTGACCGGGTAGAAGTGTTCAACTTTTGGGAAAGGCGACCTGCAAATGCAAAGCATTGTTCTCCTGCTGTGGCTTGCCTTGTGCTCCGAACAGGATGTGCGTCAACGCCAGATCTCCAACATGCTCACCCTGGGTGTGGCCACCTGCGCGCTGGTCTGGCTGTTCGCCACCGGCCACAGCTGGATCGGCGCCGATGCCAGCGATGCCGGCTGGGCGCTGGCCATTGTCATGCTGCTGACCCTGCCAGGCTACATGCTCGGCCGCTTTGGCGCCGATGACGTCAAGCTGATGGGTGCCCTGGCCCTGGCCACCAGCCCGCAATACGTACTTGGCACGTTCATCGGTGCCGGTGTCAGTGTACTGGTCTGGCTGCTTACCCGCCGGCGCCTGTGGCTGCTGCTCAACCCCAAGGTAAAGAAGCGTTTGCAGGCCCTGACCGAAGAAATGGGCGACAAGCAGGCCTTCGTACCTTATGTGCTCGCGGGCTTTCTTTTGACCTCCGTATGGATCCAATGAGCCTTCCTGCGGTCCGATACGTTGTACAGGCCTTGTACATAATCGCCGCGAGCGACTACTTTTAGACTGCCAGAGCGTCTGGCCCGGGAGCAGGGCCGAATACGAACAGGGAGTTGATCGTGTCCAGACCAGTGAGTGAAGTGAAGGTGTTGGTGGTTGATGACCATACGGTCATCGTCGAACAACTGTGTGAATTCCTCGAAACCCAGGGCTATGTCTGCGTCCCAGCCCACTCTACCGACCAAGCTATCGAGCACTACATGGCAGACCCGGCCATTGGCCTGGTCATCTGCGACCTGCACATGCCGGAGCGGGACGGCATCGCACTGATGCGCGCCTTGAAAGAGATCAACGGTAGCCAGCGCATGTTCGAGGCCATCATGCTGACCGGGCGAGCCGAGAAACAGGACGTGATCCGCGCGCTGCGCGAGGGCTTTGCCGACTATTACCAGAAACCGATGAACCTTGAGGAACTGCTCGAGGGCGTACGCCGGCAGGAAGAGGCTTTGCTGGAGCGCCAGCGCAACTTCCGTGACCTGGGTGGGTTGAACCAGCGTTTGCAGGATCTGGCCGATTCGGTGGACGAGTTGTATCAGGACCTGGAGAAAGCCCGTGGTCAGGGAATGCATCGGCGTGCCACTGACGTTGAGGAAAGCGAGAGCGAGCTGCCGGCAGCGTTCGAGAAGCTGTCGCCTCGGCAGCTGGAGGTGGCCCGCCTGGTGAGCAAGGGCAAGACCAATTACCAGATTGCCTGTGAACTGGGGATTACCGAGAACACTGTGAAACTGTATGTATCGCAGGTGTTGCGCTTGACGCATATGCATAACCGGACCCAGCTGGCACTGGCGCTGACGCCTAGCTCTTCGCCGGTGCATCAGCGGTTTACTACTCACTGAAGGGTTGGTTTCACGATTTTGGGGCTGCTTTGCAGCCCTTTCGCGACGCAAGGCCGCTCCGCGTACATCCTGTAGGAGCGGCCTTGTGTCGCGATCGGGGCGCAAAGCGCCCCCCTACATCTCAACACCAATACTCAAGGTAAGCCTGGGCCCGCGGTCCAGGCTGTCCAATGCCACATCCGCCAACGGCTTGGCCAACTCCAAAGTCAGATTGAACAGGCGCTCATCCCCCAACCGCACACCCAGCGCCGCCGAAGCCAGGTGGGCGTCCTGCACCGACCCACGGTTATGCCAGGCCTGCGCCGTATCCACCACCGCATAGGGCTGCACCCGCCAGCGACCACGCACGCTGTAATTCACCTCGTAAGCCACACCCCAGCCCTTATCCCCATCCGCCTGGTCACGCGGGTAGCCACGCCCGAAATTTTGCCCGCCATACCCCGCCCGCTCGCTGTCGGGCAGCCGGTCATCACTCCAGTACAACGCCCCGGACACCACGCCCTGCCAGTTGTCCGCCAGCGCGTCGCGCTGTAAACCCGAGAGCCGCAGCCGCAAGAAGTCCAGGTCGTAGTCGGCATCGCTGCGCGCGCCCAGGTACTCCAGGCCCTGATAAACCCCGGCACCGACGATGCGCATACGCCCCGGCTCGACCTGGCGCCAGTCCCCTTCGAACGACAGCGCACGCACGTAGGTGTCGTAAACCCGATTCGATGGCTGGTCCTCATCGTGTTCAATGACCGCGTACAAGTGCCCCTGCACCGCCAACCACTCATCCGCTTTGACGATCACCGGCTGGCGCAGGCCTATCGCATAGCGCTCGCTGTCGCGCTTGCGGGTGATGTCACGGCCATCGTCCAGGCGAATGCGCGTGCCAGGCTCGCTGCGGTAGCGCGAGGCCGACAGCAACAGTTGGCTACCGGCGGCGTCCAGGTACTGGCTGTAGTCCAGCCGCTGGTATTTCACCTGGTCATCGCCCGGCGGCAGCAGCCAGCTGGCGGTGAGCTGTTCGCCGTAGCGGGTCTGGGCATTGCTGCTGGCCGTGAACAACGCCTGCACATCGTCGCGGCTGGAATCGGCCACGGTGACAGCTGCGCTGAACGGTTTGCGCCGCGCATGAAGGGTCAGCCGGGCAGCACCATCAGCCGCCTGTGCGGTAGTCAGTTCAGCCTCTATCGCCAAACCAGGCATGCGCGCGGCCAGGCCCAGAATGTGCTCCAGCGTTTCGCGGGTCAGTGGCCGCTCGGCCTCAAGACGCGCCAGCAACTGCTGCAGATACTCGCCGGCCGGGCCGATATCGCCGTCTACACGGTAATCATGGATATACCCTTCGACCAGCACCACATTGACCGTGCCGTCGGCCACGTCCTGCACCGGCAGGTAGGCATACGACAGCAGGTAGCCCTCCTGCCGGTAGCGTTGGCTTAGGCGGTCGGTGTACTGCTGCAGCTCGCCCAGCGTGGTTTCACGCCCGATCAGTGGCTGGTAATGCTCGCGCAGGTCGCTGAGGGGGAACACCGTACCGCCCTCGAAGCGCACCTTGTGCAGCACTAGCCGGGTCTGGGCGGGTAACCATGCGCTGGCACCGGTGCTCACGCCGGCCAACCGCAGCCCGGGATTGAGCGGGCGGTAGGCATCTACAGGCAGGTTGGCGCCGGGCAGGCGCCGTTCATACTCATGGCTGTCGAGAAAACCCGGCAACGGCCCGGCCTGGGCCGCGAGCGCCCAGGGCAACAACAGCAGGGGCACGGCCAGAGGACGCATAGGGCGCTCCATGTTCCCATGGGTTGCGGGGCATCAGCCGGCCACACCCGTTACTGGCAAGCGTAGGTGCTGGCCCGGCTGCCGTCGAACGCCTACTCGCTGACCTGGAACGCTACCCGCGCCGTCTCGCCGCTTTCGTCCAGCGCGCTGAGTTCGGCTTGGCCGACCTGTGGCAAACGCAGCAGCAGGCTGTCCTGCCCCTGGGTTTCGCCCAGCGGCTGTCCGTTCAGGAACCACCAGCGTCGTCCACCACCGCCCAGCGCCGAGACATGCAATTGCAAAGGCTCGCTGCTGGTGGCCGGGCGGCGCAGGTTGTCGCCTGGCCGCACGCCAACGATGGACAGTGGCGGTGCGCTGGCCGCTACCTGCGGCGGGCAGGCCGGGTCGATGGCCGGCAAGCGCGCTGCACGCCGCTCGACGCGGGGCAGCCAAGGCTCCAGCGGTGCAGGCCACAGGGCGACATCACGGGCCGTCGCGCCCGGGCAGCTACCCTCCACGCGCAACCCCTGCTGGTTGACCCACACACGCTCGCGCAAACCCAGGCCCAGTGGCTGGTCGGCAGCCTGCAAGGTGGGTGGTGCGGTGCCGTCCAGGGTCCAGGCAAAGCGCTGACGCCGGCAGTTGGGGTCTTGCTTGTTCATTGGCTGGCCCAACGGCCAACAGATGGCGGCCACGCCGACGTTCGACGGCACCCGCTCCACCGGCACACTGATACCGCGCTGGCTGTCGCGGTTACTGAGCAGGTCGTGCACCTGCAGCATCAGCGGCGCCGCCGAAGCCAGGCCGAACTGCCCGGGCACCGGCGTGCCATCGGGGCGGCCGATCCATACGCCGATCAGGTAGCGCGGCCCCACGCCGATCGACCAGGCATCGCGAAAGCCATAACTGGTGCCGGTCTTCCAGGCCAGCTGCGGGCGCTGCACCAGCTCGGCATGCGGGTCGCGGTCGGGCCGCGCCTGGCCACTGAGAATGCGCCGGATGATCCATGCCGCGCCCGGCGACAACAGGCGTCGCTCTACCAGCGGGTCCTGCGGCTGCAAGCGTACCCGTGCACTGTTGCCGCCCCTTGCAAAGGCCGCGTAGCCGCCAACCAGCTCTTCCAGACGGCTGCCGGCGCCACCCAGAATCAACGACAGGTTGGGCTCGGCCAGTGGCGGCAATATCAGCGGCATGCCCGCCATACGCAGTTGCGCGGCAAAGCGTTTCGGGCCGTAGGCCTCCAGCAACTGCACCGCCGGCAGGTTGAGTGACAACGCCAGCGCCGAGCTGGCCGACACCGGCCCGCTGAAGCCCATGGAGAAGTTGCCGGGGCGATAGTCACCATAGCGACGCGGCACATCCTGTAGCAGCGATTCGGAATGGATCAGGCCATCGTCCAGCGCCATGCCGTACAGGAAGGGCTTGAGGGTGGAGCCCGGCGAGCGCAGCGAACGCACCATGTCGACATGGCCAAAGCGGCGCTCGTCGGCCAGGTCGATCGAGCCCAGGTAGGCACGCACCGCCATGGTTTGCGCCTCGACCACCAGAATGGCCGCGGAAGTGCGCTCCGGCAGCCGTGCGCGCCAGCCCAGCAGCAAGTCTTCGAGGCGCCGCTGCAGTGCCGCATCGAGCGTGGTGCGGATCAGCGGTGGGCTGTTAGCGCTGTTCAGGCGCCGGGCCAGCAGTGGCGCGAGCGCCGGCTCCTGACGCGGTGCCAGCACCAGCGGCTCCTCGGCGGCTTCGCGAATTTGCCATGCAGGCCATACCTGATACTCGGCCAGGCGCTGCAACACCTTGTCGCGGGCACGCTGGGCACGCTCGGGGTGGCGGTCCGGGCGCAAGCGGCTGGGTGCCTGGGGCAATACGGCCAGCAGCGCCGCTTCGGCGGGGGTCAGGTGCAGCGGCGACTTGCCCAGGTACGCCCAACTGGCGGCCGCTACGCCCTGCAGCGTGCCGCCGAAAGGCGCGCGGTCCAGGTAAATTTGCAGGATCTCGCGCTTGGACAGATGCCACTCCAGCTGCAGGGTGCGCCAAAGCTGGCGCAGTTTGCCCGCCAGCGTGCGGTCATGCGGGTCGAGCAGACGCGCCACCTGCATCGACAACGTACTGCCGCCCGACACCACGCGCCCGCCGCGAAGGTTCAGCCAGGCCGCGCGCACCAGAGCCAGCGGGTTGACCCCGGGGTGGCGGTAGAACCAGCGGTCCTCGTAGGTCAGCAACGCTTGCAGGTACAGCGGCGACACCTCATCGGGGCTGACCGGGTAGCGCCACACGCCATCGGCATCGGCAAAACGCCACAACGGCGTGCCATCCTCGGCCAGCACTACCCGGGCCAGGTCATCGCCCGGCATGGGCAGCGGCCAGATGCGGTCCGCCAGCCACAACAGCCCGCACAGTACCAGCAGGCCAAGCAATGTGCTGCGCAACAACCTGCCCGCGCGGCGGCGTGGCCGCGCTAAGCTTGGCATCGGGAACCGACCTGGCCTGGTGATGGCCAAAGGCTTTGGGACGGCAACCTCGCCGATTCGTACATCAGGAAGCAACTATGCATGTAGAAGGTTTTTTCGAGTGGCTGGGCCAGGCACTGGGGGCTGTGATCCGCTTCATCGTCGACGCTTTGAGCGGGCTGTTCAACCTGTTGGCCAATGCCGGTGGCAATTTCATTGACGGCCTGGCCCGCACCTTGGGCATGGACACCTCGCTGCTGAGCATCCTGGCCCTGATCATCGGCCTGATGCTGCTGTACTCGGCAATCCGCGCGTTCATGCGGGCGTCGATCATCCTCGGGATCATCTGGCTGGTGCTGGGGTTGTGGGTGATGAGCTGGGTGATTCACTGAATTCTCAAGCGGCCTTGCGCAGTCCTTGTAGGAGCGGGGGGGGGGGGGGGGGGGGGGGGGGGGGGGGGGGGGG
>NZ_JACVZC010000175.1 GCF_016658545.1 Pseudomonas sp. S37
CTTTAGCCGCGAAGCGCCGCGCGGGCGGCGCTCGATCTCACAGGCGCTGAACATGTTGTGGCGGACACCTGCAGGCGCTGAGCATCCACCGACGAACACCTGTCAGCCCTAACGCAATCTCGTGGCTGGCACCGGCTGCGCCGGTATTCGCGGGCGAACCCGCTCCCACAGGGACCGCGAAGAGGCCAGCCCAGGCAAGACATCACTTGGGATAAAGCGGCGGCAAGCTGCCATTCTCCCCAGCCGGCAACAACACCTGCTCAGCCGGCGGTATGGTCCCGATCGCCCGCCACAAATCCTCACCCTGCCAATACTGCCCACTTTCGCTGTACAACGCGCCGTTCAACCCATCCAGCGCATCCGACAACGGCACAAAGCGCGCCGCCATCTCGGCCAAGGTCTCCGGCTGTTGCCGGGCCCAGGCATCCAGCGCCTGTCGGGTGGCCTGGGGGTCGTTGGCCTGGCAGGCGCGCTTGAGGTCATCCAGCAAGGTACGCGGGCTCGGCCCGTTCTGCGCCGCGCGCAGCACCGCCGGTTGCGAACGGGCACGCCACCACAGGGTAAAGCCCAGCACGGTGGTGATGGCGAACACCAAGGTCGCCAGCTGCCAGGGCCACAGCACAGTGTCGGCACTGCTGTTGTCGCCCAGCGGGGTATCGGCGCTCAGCGCCGGGTTGTCCTGCACGTTCAGCGTGCGGGCTGGCAGGCTGCTGTGCTCAAGGTGGTCTTCGCGGGTGTTCCACCAGGCCACTTCCAGCGCCGGCAGGGCCAGCGTGCCGGCATGGGTCGGCACCAGCGCTTCGCGCTCTTCGCGGTTGGCGGTCATGCCGCGTTCGTTTATTTCGTTGCGCAGCAGCGGCTGGTCGGGGTAGCGGCGCAGGCCGATGATTTCGGTGGCCGGCAGCGGCGGCAACTGGGTGCTGGACAAACCATCGGCGCGCAAGGTGATGTTGCGCGTCAACGAGTCGCCGATCTGCACCTGCTGGCTGCCAGGGTCGGGGTTCCAGCGCTCTTCCAGGGTCAGGTTGCGGGCTGGCAACCACGGCACGCCAGCGGGCCAGGCGGCCGGAATCGGGCGCACGGCCAGGCGCAACGGCAACGAGCTGACCTGTACCTGGTGGCCGGCGCGTGCCGTGCCGTTGCCCTGCGGGGCCTCGTCGCTGCTGGCAGCGGCGGTGGCGGTGAAGGTCAGCGGCGGGATTTCGAGTGTGCCGCTTTGCTGGGCATACACGGCATAACGGGTTTCGATCACGCCATGGCGTACGCCGTTGATTTCCTTTTCATAGGTGCGTGATTCGCCCAGCGGCTCGACTTTGGCGTTCTCCAGCTGCAACGGGCTCAGGCTGCTGTCGTCGTACAGCGCTACCGAGTGGTAGATGCGCACGGTGAGCACGGCCTGGGCCTGCACGTAGACGTCGGGGCTGTCGAGGCTGGCCTCGATGAACACCTGCGAGGTGTCCTGGCGGCTGGCATCGGCCTGCAGCACTTGCAGTTCGATGGCCTGGCTGCGCGACTGGCCCAGTTGCAACTCGGGAATGCGCAGGCTGCCGCTGCGCCGCGGCAGCAGGGTGATGATCCAGCGGGTGCTGGCGCGGGTTTCGCCGTCGAGGGTGTGCAGGCTGTTCAGCTGGCGCGTGCCGCGCACTTCGAAGTCGCCTTCCAGGGCGCGCAGGTCGGGCTTGCCGAACTGGGTGACGTCCTGGCTTTCCAGGGTCAGCTCCAGGCTTTCGCCGGCTTCCAGGCGGGTGCGGTCGACGCTGGCCTGCAGCAGGGGTTCGGCCTGGGCCAGTACGGCCCACAGCAGGGTAAGGAGAAAGACGCCGAAGCGACTCATCGTGGGGTTTCCTGATGCAATTGCTGTTCATACCAGAATTTGCGCCGCAACAGCTCCGCCGGGTTGTCGGGGATCTCCCGCAGCCATTGTTCCAGGGCCTGGCGCTGTTCGGCGTCGAGGTTGGTCGATACCGGGCGCTGCGGCGGCTGGATAACGCCGTCATCGGCCCCCGCCTGATTGCCGGGGGTGGCCTGGTTGCTGCCGTTGCTTTCGCCAGGCTGTTCGGCGCTGGCTTGTTCGTCGTTACCGGGGGTGCCTTGGGCCGGGCTGCTGGCCGAGCTGCTGTTGCCTTCGGTTTCGCTGCCGGGCGTGCCTTGGGCATCGTTGCCGGGCGGTTGTTGCTCAGCCTTGGCCTCACGCTGTTGCAGCATTTGTTGCACCAGCGCCTGGTTGTCCAGCGCCGCTTGCAGGTCGGCCTGGCGCTCCAGGGCTTGCTCGTAGGCGTCCAGGGCAGCCTCCAGCTCGCCGCTGTGGGCCAGGGCATTGCCTCGATTGTAGTGGGCTGCGGCGCTGTCGCCCTGGGAAAATGCCTCGGCGGCGCCGGCATAGTCGCCGGCCTGGTACAGCGCCATGCCGCGCCATTGCGGGTCCTGGAAGTGGCGCGCCGCGCTGGCCGGGCGGTTTTGCTCAAGCAGGCGCTGGCCTTGCTGGTCGGGGCGCAGCCACAGGTCGTTGAACTCGAAGGCCTGGCTGGGTTGTGGCAGGGCCAGCAGCAGCGGCAGGCAGAACAGCCAGCCACGCCGGCCGGCGCAGGCGGCCAGCAGCAACAGTGGCAGCAGCAGCCAGTAGCCTTGGTCGGCCCAGCTGTCCAGTTGCAGGGTCTGGCCGTCGTTGCGCCCGACCCGCGGGTTGTCGAACAGGCCCAGGCCACGCAGGTCGAGGTCATCGATGCGGGCATGCCGGTAGCGCCCGCCGGTGCCGCTGATAAAGCCCTTGAGGCTGGCGCTGTCCAGGCGGGGCAGCAGAATGCCGCCCTGGTCATCTTTAAGGTACTCGCCGTTGGCCTGGCGTACCGGGGCGCCTTCACGGCTGCCGATACCCAGCATCAGCAGGCTCGGGCCCTGGCGGCCGAGGGCCTGGGCGATGCCCTGGCGCTCCGGGGCACTCAGGGATGAAGCGATCAGCAGCAGGCGGCCCTGGCCGAGACCGCTCTGGGCCAGCAGCGCCAGGCCTTTTTGCACGGCCAGGTCGGCGCGCTGGCCGGGTTTGGGCATGATCGACGGGTCGATGGCCTCAAGCAGGTTACGGGTGGTAGCCAGGTCGTCGGACAACGGCACCAGGGTGTGCGCGGAGCCGGCATACACCACCAGCGCGGTCTGGCTGTCGCGGCGGTGTTCGAGCAGGTCGAGGATCTTGCGCCGGGCCTGTTCCAGGCGGTTGGGCGGGCTGTCCTCGGCGAGCATCTGTGGGGTCAGTTCGAGCAGGATCACCAGCGGGTCGGCCGGGCGCTGGCGGTTCTCTTCCACACGTTGCCAGCTGGGCCCGAGCAGGGCCAGGATCACCAGTAGCCAGGCCAGGCCAAGCGCCACCCACGGCAGTTTGCTGGCATTGCCATTACCGCCGCCCAGCAGCACACCGTGGAACGCGGGTGGCAGAATCATCTGCCAGCGCCCGGCGCGCTTGCGCCGGTGCCACAGTTTGTACAGCAGCCAGCCGAGCAGGGGCACGGCCAGCAGCCACAGCGGGCGCAACCATTGCGGCCACAGGTCGATCATCGCCGCCTCCTTAACCGCAGGCGCTTCAGGCGTTGGCGCCACTCCGGGTGGGGCTGCAGGAAGCGCGGCCTGCGCAACAGGCGCTGCAACAGGTTGTCGGGCCATTGCACAGCCACTACCAGCAACACGCTTAGCAGCAGCGCCAGGGCCAATGGCCAGGCGTACAAGGCCTGGGCCGTGCGCGCCTGGGTCGGTTGCTGGGCCACCGGTTCGAGCTGGTCGAGGGTGTCGCCGATGGCGTCCAGCTCGGCGCCGTCATGGGCGCGGAAGTACGCACCGTGGCTGATGTCGGCAATTTCCTTGAGCGCGGCTTCGTCCAGGTCCAGGCTCGGGTTGAGGCCGAGCAGACCGGGCGTGCCGCTGGCTTCGGGGTTGGCGCCAATGCCGATGGTGTAGATGCGCACGCCTTCCTGGGCCGCCAGGCGGGCGGCGGTCAGCGGGTGGATCTGACCGCCGTTGTTGGCACCGTCGGTGATCAGCACCAGTACCCGGCTTTGCGCCGGGCGCTGGCGCAGGCGCTTGACTGCCAGGCCAATGGCGTCGCCGATGGCAGTGTTTTTGCCGGCGATGCCGATTTGCGCCTCGTCGAGAAAGGTGCGCACGGTACGTCGGTCGAAGGTGAGCGGCGCCTGCAGGTAGGCCTGGCTGCCGAACAGGATCAGGCCCACGCGGTCGCCCTCGCGGTCCTGCAAAAAGTCGCCAAGCAGCGCCTTGACCAGGTCGAGGCGGCTGATGTCTTCGTTTTTCCACTGCATGTCGGGGAAGTCCATCGACCCGGATACGTCCACGGCCACCAGCAGGTCGCGGCCGCTGGCGGCCACCGGCACCGGCTCGCCCAGCCATTGCGGGCGGGCGGCAGCGCACAGCAGCAACAGCCAGATGACCACGAACGGCGCCTGCTGGCGCCAGGTCGGCAGGTTCAGCCGTGCGCGGCGCCCGGCCAGGCCTTCCAGCTCGTCGAGGAAGCCGACCTTGAGCACGGGCTCGCCGCTGTCGGCGGCGGGCAGCACCAGGCGCAGCAGCCACGGCAGCGGCAACAGGGCGAAGACCCACGGCCAGGCCAGTTCAAACATGCTTGCGGATCCAGGTTTCGACAGCTTGGCTGAGGCCGACAATGGCTTTGTCGTCGAGCTTGCACTCGGGCTTGTAGGCACCTTCGACCAGCACCATCCAGCGGGTCAGGCCGGCGGCCGGGCAGCGGTTGTCAAGAAACGCCAGCCACTGGCGGCCGTTGAGGGTATGGCTGTTGGCACCTGGGTAGTGGCTGCGGCACAGGCGCTTGAGCAGGGCGTTGATCTGCTGCAGCCAGGCGCCGGCCGGGGCGCCGTCGTACGGGCGTGGCAGGCGGGCCAGCTCGGCCAGCGCTTCCACGCGTACCGGGTCCAGCGGTTGCTCGGCGCGCACGATGCGCCGCTTGCCCGGGCGCCAGCGGCGCAGCCGCCAAAGGCCCCAGCCCAGCAACGGCAGGATCGCCAGCAAGGCCCACCAACCGGGTGCCGGCGGCCACAGGCCGATCGGCGCCGGTTCGATCAGCGGTTGCAACTGATCGAGCGGGTTCATGGCGCGCTCCGTGGCCGTTGGGCGCTCAGGTACTCGCGCAGTTGTTCGATCATTTCGCTTTGCGTGCTCAGCGGCATCAGCACCACGCGCAGCTTTTGCGCCATCAGTTCCCAGCGCTCGATACGTGCCTCGGCTTGCTGGCGATAGGCCTGGCGCAGGTTGGCGTCGAGGGTGTCGAGCTCCAGCTGGGCGCTGCGCTGGGCAAAACGCAGCAGGCCGGCGGCAGGCAGGGCATGGTCGAGCGGGTCGGACACCGGCAGCAACAGCAGGTCGCAATGCCGCGAGAGCATGGCCAGGTGCTGTTCCACCTGGGCGCTGAGCGAGCGCTCGTCGCAGATGACGATGGCCAGGCTACCGGGGCGCAGCACTTCGCGGGCGCGGCGCAGGGCCAGGCCAAGGCTGTCGGTGCCGGGCATGGCCTCGGTGTGCAGCGACTGGTTGACCTTGGCCAGGCGGTTGAGCAGCTGCAGCAGGCTCTGCTTGCTGCGCCGCGGCTTGATTTCGTGGTGTTCGTTATCGCCAAACACCAGGCCGCCGATGCGGTCGTTGTGGCCCAGCGCGGCCCAGCCGAACAGCGCGGCGGCCTGGGCCGCCAGTACCGATTTGAACATCAGCCCCGAGCCGAAGAACAGCCGCTGGCTCTGCTCGGCAAGAATGAAAATTGGCCGTTCGCGTTCTTCGTGAAACAGTTTGGTGTGTGGCTCCTGGGTGCGTGCGGTGACGCGCCAGTCGATGTTGCGCACGTCGTCACCAGCCTGGTACACGCGCACCTGGTCGAAGTCCACGCCGCGCCCACGCAATTTGGAATGGTGCAGGCCTACCAGCGGGCTGCGCTGGCCAGGCTTGGAAAACAGCTGGATTTCGCGCACGCGGTGGCGCATGTCGATCAGCTCGGCAAGGCCGATGCGGATGCCAGGTTCGGCCAACTGCGCAGTGGGCATGGGCTCAGGCAACGGCGACGACGTCGAGGATGCGCTGGACCACGCGGTCCTGGTCGATCCCCGCCGCCTCGGCCTCGAACGAGAGAATGATACGGTGGCGCAGCACGTCGAACAGCACCGCCTGGATGTCTTCGGGGCTGACGAAGTCGCGCCCGGCCAGCCAGGCGTGGGCGCGCGCGCAGCGGTCCAGCGAAATGGACCCGCGCGGGCTGGCGCCATAGGCGATCCAGTCGGCCAGTTCAGTGTCGAACTTGGCCGGGGTGCGGGTGGCCATCACCAGCTGTACCAGGTATTCCTCCACTGCGTCGGCCATGTACAGGCCAAGGATTTCCTTGCGCGCGGCAAAAATGGCCTGCTGGCTGACCCGGCGCTCGGGCTTGGTCTCGCCGCCCAGCGCTTCACCACGCGCCTGCGCCAGGATACGCCGCTCTACCGCTGCGTCGGGGAAGCCGATTTTTACGTGCATCAGGAAGCGGTCGAGCTGGGCTTCGGGCAGCGGGTAGGTACCTTCCTGCTCGATCGGGTTCTGCGTGGCCATGACCAGAAACAACGGCGACAGGTCGTAGGTGCTGCGGCCCACGCTGACCTGGCGCTCGGCCATGGCCTCGAGCAGCGCCGACTGCACCTTGGCCGGGGCACGGTTGATTTCGTCGGCCAGCACCAGGTTGTGGAAGATCGGCCCCTGCTGGAACACGAAACTGCCGGTTTCCGGGCGATAGATTTCCGTGCCGGTGATGTCGGCCGGGAGCAGGTCGGGGGTGAACTGGATGCGATGGAACTGCGCCTCGATGCCTTCGGCCAATTCTTTGATGGCTTTGGTCTTGGCCAGGCCCGGGGCACCTTCGACCAGCATGTGGCCGTCGGCCAGCAGCACGATCAACAGCCGCTCGACCAGTTTTTCCTGGCCTAGGATCTGGGTAGAAAGAAAGGTGCGCAGCGCGATCAGCGCTTCACGGTGTTCCATCGGCGACGGTTCCTGGTAGGTGGCCTGAGGCGGCTGAAGGCAGCTGCCCTGGCAAGGGCTGATACTTTAATCCATCCGGGGGGGCGGCGACCAATGGCGCTGGGTAAATTTATCGTTGCAGGGGGGCATGCGGATACAGAAATGTCCCACGCAGGGCTGGCCATTGCCTGATGTTGCATGACGCCTTGCTGGCGCTTGCTTGTGCTTTTTGGGCAAGCACAAGGCACGAACATGAAATTGAGCAGCGGCGGTACGCCAACCCCTGAACGGATAACCCTGCGTTTCGGGGTGTTTTTCGATGGCACCGGTAACAACCAGCACAATGCCACAGCGCTGGCTGGGCAAGGCGGCAGTTATGCCAACGCCTTGAGCAATGTGGCACTGTTGCACGCGCTGTATCCGGCGGATGCGACCCGTGCTGACGGGCAGTTGGCCTTCTTGAAGCACTATGTGGAAGGGGTGGGGACCCTGGCCGGTGAAGCCGACCAGGTCTATGCCTCGGCCACCGGGCGCGGGCGCACGGGGGCCGAGGCACGGGTTGCCGAGGCGTTGCAGGGGATTGCCGGGCAACTGCAGGCTTGGTCCCAGGCGCATCCGCAGCTCTTGCTGGAACGGCTCGAGTTCGACCTGTTCGGTTTCAGCCGCGGTGCGGCGGCGGTGCGCCACCTGGCCAACCTGTTGCACGAAGGCGCTGATGGGCTGTTACCGGTGACGTGTGGCATTTCGATCAACTTTATCGGCCTATTCGACACCGTAGCGGCGATCATCGCACCGTTGCAAGGCGACTTCGACCCTGCGGACGACCGCCATGGCGGCCTGCGCCTGGGCCTGGGCGCAGGCATTGCCCGGCGGGTGGTGCAACTGGTGGCGGGGGACGAGCAGCGGCACAACTTCCCGCTGGTGAGCAGTGGGCATGACATCGTGCTGCCGGGCGTGCATTCGAACATTGGCGGCGGGTACCCGGAAACCATGCGGGAGCAGGTGCTGTTGTGCAAGCCGCAGTCCCAGCGTGTGCCGGCAGCGATGCCAGCCGGGCAGAGCCGCGTGCAGGCGTCGATGAGCGCCTTGCTGGCGACGGATTTTGCCGAAATGGGCGAGCCCAGGCCCCAGGTCATCACCTGGGAAGAGCCGATTGCCGGCGGCCGGCCGAGTGAGGCGCAAAAGCAGGTCTATGCGGCACTGTACCGCGAGCGGGAAGTGGCCGGGCAGCTTTCGCGGGTGTACTTGAGCGTGATGCGCGAACTGGCGGTCCGGGCTGGCGTGCCGTTTGCGGCGCTGGGCGGGCAGGTTGAGCATCAGTTGCCGGATGAGTTGCGGGTGATCAGCGGCAAGTTACATGCGTTTGCCCTGGGGGAAACCGGGCAGTTGGGGTTGAGTGAGGGCGAGCAGCAGTTGTTGCGCGACAGGTATGTGCATGCATCGGCGAACTGGAATGCGCTGAAGGGCTTGCGTAATAGCGTGCTGGATGTGTTGTTTGTCAACCGGCCGGGGGAGGGC
>NZ_JACVZC010000176.1 GCF_016658545.1 Pseudomonas sp. S37
CCCCCCCCCCCCCCCCCCCCCCCCCCCCCCCCCCGCTCCTACAGGGACCGTGCAAGTCAGCCGAGTAATGTACGCTCAGCCTCCTCCAGCTGCCGCCCCCGCGCCGTCACCACCCGGTGATCCCGCGCCAGCCAGGCGTAGATCGTCGGCAACACGAACAAGGTAAACATCGTCCCCACCAGCATCCCGCACACAATCACCACCCCCAGCCCGAACCGGCTGTTGGCCCCGGCGCCACTGGCGAACAGCAGCGGCAACACGCCGAAGGTCATTGCCGCCGTGGTCATCAGCACCGGCCGCAGGCGGATCTGCGCGGCGCGCACAATCGCCGTCGCCCGGTCGAGGTTGTCGCGCAGCTGGATCTCGTTGGCGAACTCGACCATCAGGATGCCGTGCTTGCTGATCAGGCCGATCAATGTCACCAGGCCAATCTGCGTGTAGATGTTCAGCGTGGCCCAGCCCAGTGCCAACGGCAGCAGCGCACCACAGATCGACAACGGCACGGTCACCAGGATGATCAACGGGTCGACCAGGCTTTCATACTGCGCCGCCAGCACCAGGTAGATCACCACCAGGGCGGCGAGAAACGCCCACATCAGGGCAAAGCCCTCCTGCACATACTGGCGCGACTCCGATTGCCAGTCGTGGCTGAAACCCGGCGGCAGTTCGGCAGTGAGCTGCTCCAGGAATGCCACGGCATTGCCCATCGACACACCCGGCGCCGGGATCGCCTGCAAGGTGCTGGCGTTCTGCTGGTCGAACTGCAACAGCCGGTTGGGCGCAACCTCGATATCCAGGTGCACCACAGTCGCCAGCGGTACCAGGCTGCCATCCTCGGCACGCACGTACTGGCGGTTCAGCGCGGCCGGCGTTAGGCGCTGGTCCTGGATACTCTGCGGGATCACGTCGTAGGAACGCCCGAACAAGGCAAAGCGGTTGAGGTACTGCTCGCCCACCAGCACCCCCAATGACTCGCCGATGGCCTGCATGCTGATGCCCAGGCTCGCCGCCTTGGCCCGGTCGACACGCACCTTGACCACCGGGTTGTTGTAGTCGAGGTCGCTGTCCACCACAGCAAACAGGCCGCTGTCACGGGCACGTTGCTTGAGCACTTCCATGGTCTGGTACAGCTCGGGGTAATCCTGCGCACTGCGCAGCACCATCTGAACCGGCAGACCACCACTGGAGCCCGGTAGCGACGCCACCTGGAAGGCGAAGATGCTGCTGCCTTCGATATCCGCCACAGCCTGCTGCAACTGCGCCTGCACCTGGGCGGCGGAGCGCTCGCGGGCCTGCCAGGCGCTAAGGTTGATACCGCCAAAACTGGCGGCCGGGCCATCGGTGCCGTTGATGATCCAGGTGTCGGTGGTTTCGTCGATGGCCTTCATCACCTGGTGCAGCTTCAGGGCAAAACGTTCGACGTAATCCAGGCTGGCATGCTGCGGCGACTTGATTGCCGTCAGCACCGCCGCCTGGTCCTCGGGCGGGGCCAGCTCGCGCTGCGGCAGCAGGTACAGCCAGGGCAGGCTCAGGCACACCAGCAGTGCCACGCCGCCACTGATCCAGCGATGCGCCAGGGTGTAACCCAGCACCCGCGCATAGGCCCCGGTCAGGGCGCCGAACACGCGGTCGGCCAGCCTGGCCATGGCGCCGTGCTGCTGGCCGGGTTGCAGCAGCAGCGAGCTCATCACCGGCGACAAGGTAAGCGCGACAATGCCAGACACGATCACCGCCCCCGCCAAGGTCAGGGCAAACTCGCGGAACAGCGTGCCGGTCAGCCCGCCCATCAGCCCGATCGGTGCGTACACCGCAGCCAGGGTGAGGGTCATGGCGATCACCGGCCCGGCAATTTCCCGCGCCCCGGCCAATGCTGCCGCAACCGGCGACCGGCCCTCTTCGATATGGCGGTGCACGTTCTCCACCACCACGATGGCATCGTCCACCACCAGGCCGATGGCCAATACCATCGCCAGCAAGGTCAGCAGGTTGAGGCTGAAGCCGAACAGCAGCATCAGGCCCGCCGCGCCCAGCATCGACAGCGGGATGGCGACCACCGCAATCAGCACGCTGCGCAGCGAACCCAGGCATAGCCAGATCACCAGCACCACGATCAGCATTGCCTCAACCAGGGTGCGCAGCACCTCGTGGATCGAGGCATCGATGAAGCGCGCGGTCTCATAGGCCAGCGCCACTGTCACGCCAGGTGGCAAAGTCTGCTGGATCTGCGGCAGCAACTGGCGGATGCCATCGACGATCACCAGCGGGTTGCCGGTCGGCGTGGGGAACAGCCCCAGGTGCACGGCGGGCTTGCCGTCCATGGTGGCGCTGGTCTGGGTGGCCGCCGCGCTTAGTTCGACAGTGCCGACATCGCGCAGGCGCACCAGGTCGGTGCCATCGTTGCGGATGATCAGCTCACGGAAGTCTTCGACCCGGGTCAGGTCGGTGTCCACCTGGATGTCGGCCAGCACGTACTGCCCGCGCACCTGGCCCGGCGTTGCCTGGTAGTTGTTGGCCCGCACCGCTTGCGCCACGTCGGCAGCGGTCACCCCACGCCCGGCCATCTGCTCACTGTTCAGCCACAGGCGCATGGCCAGCCGCTGGCCACCGAACGACTGCACCTTGGCCACGCCGTCGATACCGGAGAACTGCGGCTCCACCACCCGCGACAGGTAATCGCTCAGTTCCGGTATCGACAGGCTGTCGCTGGCAAAGCCCACGTAGGCCACGGCAGTCGAATCACCGGCCGACAGCTCCACCACCGGGTCGTAGGCTTTTTCTGGCAGGCGGTAGCGCACCTGGTTGACCTTGGCCATGGTCTCGGCCAGCGCCTGGGTCGAATCGCGGTTGAGCACCATGCGCAAGGTGATCAGGCTGCGCCCCTGCTGTGACGACGAGGACAGGTAGTCGATGCCCTCGACCGACGACACCGCCTGGGTGATCGGCTGGGTGACGAAGCCCTGCATCAGCTCGGCGGAGGCGCCGGGGTACTCGGTGCTGATGGTGATGGTAGAGCTTTCCAGCAACGGGTACTGGCGGATCGGCAGCTTGCCCATGGCAAACAGCCCCAGCAGGATGATCAGGCTGCTGACCACCAGCGCCAGCACCGGGCGGCGTACGAAGAGGTCGGTAAACTTCACGGCTGCCGCCCCCCCAGGTTGGCCTGCAGGCTGTCCTGCGCCACCGGTTCCACCGGCATGCCGTCGCTCAGTTTCAGCTGGCCGGACACCACCACCCGGTCACCGGCCGCCAGGCCGGAAGTCACCTCCACGCGCCCCTGCCAGCGCTCACCGGTGGTGACCCGCACCCGGCCGACCCGGGTGCCATGCTGCGCATCCTCGGTCGCAACGAACACCGTCTGCCCGTAGGCGGTATAGGTGATGGCAGTTTCCGGCACGGCCAGCACGGTCGACGGCTGCGCCGCGTCCAGGCGCACACCGGCATACATGCCCGGCTGCAATTGCCCGTCCGGGTTTGCCAAGGCGGCCTGTACCTGCACCAGGCGCGCCTTGCTGACCACCGGGTCGACGGCCACTACCCGTGCCTCGAAGCGCTGCCCGCGTACAGCGTCCACACTCAACGCCAACACCTGGCCAAGATGTACTTCAGGGGCAGCCTGCTCGCCCAGGGCAAAATTGACGTGCAACTGGCTGATGTCGGCGAGGCTGACGATGGTCTCGCCTGCGCCCAGGTACTGGCCCTGGTGCACCCGGCGGATGCCGAGCTTGCCGGCAAACGGCGCGCGGATGGCCTTCTGCGCGATCAGCGCCTCGACATGCTGCAGTTCACCGCTGGCCACGTCTGCGGCCGTGGCAGCGTTGTCCAGCAGTTCCTGCGACACCGCGTTCATCGCCCGCAATTTGCGGCTGCGCTGCAAGATCACCTCGGCGTTGCGCAGTCTGGCCCGCAGTTGCACGCGCAAGGCCTGCTCCGGGGCATCGTTGAGCTGCACCAGCAACTGCCCGGCCGTCACCGCCTGCCCCGACTCGAAGGCAATACGGGTAATACGCCCCGCCGCCTCGGCCGCCACCTGCACCTGGTTGACCGCCTCCAGCTCCCCCGAGGCAAAGTTCTGCCGCGCCAGCTGCACCTGCTCGGCCGTGGCCAAGGCCACCTTGGTCGCCGGCCATGCCGCGGCAACCGGCGGTGCCGAACCGCTGCCCATCAGCGTGTAGGCTGCGGCCAGCACACCGGCAACAGCGCCAGCCCAGGCCAGTAACGTCCGTTTGTTCATGCACTGCTCCGATCATCAGGGAAAGCGGTTGCGGGGAAGATCGGGCAGGACTATAAGAGCTCAACTTAACTTGAGGTCAACAGGTATGGCAGCAGACAACACGCGAATGCTCACGGTGGGTGAAGTGGCCAAGCGCAGCGGCGTGGCGGTGTCTGCGCTGCACTTCTACGAGGCCAAGGGCTTGATCGCCAGTGTGCGTACGGCAGGTAACCAGCGCCGCTATCCGTCGCTGGTGCTGCGCACACTGGCGATCATCAAGGTGGCGCAGCGCACCGGTATACCGCTGGAGGAAATCCGCCAGGCCTTCAGCCGCTATGCGCCCAACAGCAAGCTGACCGCAGCGCAATGGGGCGAGATGTCCACGGCCTGGCGCGAAGACCTGAATGTGCGCATTCGCACCCTGGAGGCGCTGCGCGACAGCCTGGACAACTGCATTGGTTGCGGTTGCCTGTCGCTGGAGGATTGCCCGCTGCGCAACCCCGACGATGTGCTGGCCAAGGAAGGCACCGGGGCGCGGATTCTGGAGAAAAAGGCCCGCTAGCCTCGCCCACTCAAGCCATGTGCGATTCCTTGCAGGAGCTTGCGGCTTGAAGGGGGTGAGTAGTTGGAACCATTACGGCCCTTCACCGCCCTAACCCTGTGCTGTTAACCCAAAGCCGCTTACAGGAAGGAACATAGCCATCATGAAACGCGAACAGATCGAAGGTGTTGCCGAGAACCTTGCAGGCAAGGCGCAGAGCGCTGTGGGCCGGCTGGTCGAAGACCCGGCGCTGGAAGCCGAAGGCGATGCGCGTCAGGCTGCGGGCCAGGTGACCAAGACCTACGGTGATGCCCTGGACACGGTGTCTTCGTTCGTCAAGGAAAAGCCTATCGCCGCACTGGCCATCACCGCCGCCGTGACACTGGTGATTTCTCGCCTGCTGCGCCGTTGAAGTGCCATCACCAGATGGCGACATCGTAGGTAAGAAAAGGTGCACTATCTGTGGGAGCGGGCATGCCCGCGAACACCGGCTCAGCCGGTGCCATGCAGCGTGCTGGTTTCTTCGCGGGCTCGCCCGCTCCCACAGGGATCGCATCAGGGCTGACAGGTGTTGGCCACGAGGTATGCAGCGCCTGTGGCGAGCGCCCTGCGGTCTTACTCATCCTTGCCCAGCATGTACCCATCAAAATGCTCGATATGCTCGTCGAGGTTGTCCTCGAGCATCATCCGGTACTGCTCGCAGAAGTACTTCAGGATCTCCTCCCGCGCAGCCCCGAGTTCGGCGCCGCTCTTGAAGCTGCGGGCGCTCATCCAGGCGCTGAAACGTGCGGCACCGAAGGTCAGCGAGGCGCTTACCTTGCCCAGGTCTTCAAACTTCTCGATCTGCTGGTTGGCCAGTTCGATGTGCGCATCGGCGCGGTCGTAAAAAGCCTGGTCGGTAGCTTGGGTCATTGCAATTCACCTTGTTGCGGGATGCGAGCGGGAGGCCAAGCCTTGCATGTCGCGGCGCATACGTGCAAGGCTGAAAAAGGATCACCCATGACGAAAAAGGAAGCAAACCACCTCATGACCGGAATCACACGTATCCATCGCTATTTGCGCCCACTGCCTGCAAAACCGACTGCAGCCAGTGGGCGTGACCTCAAGGCCAAACGTGCCGCCCGCCTCGTTTCGAAGCTTGCCAACCTGCTCTGCACCCCTCGCTCTGCCCCGCCTTACCTGTGCGTCACCCCCGAGCGCCCCCCTGTCGACCGTGTGCCCCCGACCTGACTGCCACCGCTGCAGCCCGCACACCGTACTCGCCTGTCACAGGCGGGATGTCTGACGCATCAACAAGGGGCAACAACCCATGCTTTTTTTTCACGGTAAACGCATCTTCAGCGCCATCTTCGACATGGATGGCACCCTCTTCGACACCGAGCGCCTGCGTTTCAAGACCCTCAAGCAGGCCAGCCTGGAAATCTTCGGCAAGGCGCTGAGCGAACACACGCTGATCGGCTCGCTGGGCCTGAGCGCAAAAAAAGCCGAAGCCCTGGCCAAGGCGCACAACGGTGACGACTTCCCCTATGCCCAGATCCGCCAGCGCGCAGATGAACTTGAACTGGAATACGTACGTAACCACGGCGTACCGATCAAGCCCGGCCTGCTGGAAGTGCTGGAGCGCCTGCGCAAGTCAGGCCTGACCATGGCCGTGGCCACTTCCAGCCGCCGCGCCATCGCCGAGGAATACCTGATCAACGCCAATGTGCTGAAGTACTTCGACATCACCGTGTGCGGCGACGAAGTCAGCCAGGGCAAACCTCACCCCGAGATTTTCCTGAAGGCCGCCCGCGCGCTCAACTGCGCGCCAGACCAGTGCTTCATGGTCGAAGACTCGGAAAACGGCATGCTTTCGGCCATGCGTGCCGAGGGCCAGGCCATCCTGATCGAAGACATCAAGCCGCCTGCTGCCGAGATCAAGGCCGGCGCGCTCAGGGCCTACCGCAGCATGCCGGAATTCCTCGCCGACCTGAGCGAATGCGTGCCCGACCTGGGCATGCCGACGCTGAGCGAGCCGTTCCCCGCCTCGTTGAACCAGTTCCGCGTGGGCATTCATGGGTTCGGCGCCATTGGCGGCGGTTACCTGACCCAGGTATTGGCCCATTGGGACGGCTACACCCGGCCTTGCGAAATCATCGCTGCGACCCGCTCGCGCATGCTGCGCGAAAGCGTCAGCGCCTTCGGCCGCTACAGCGTGCGCTATGGTGCCACCTCGTTCGACCAGACCATCGACAACGTGCGCATGATCGACCTGGACGACGATGCCGCCGTGATCGACATGTACACCGCTGCCGAAATCATCGGCCTGAGCCTGCCTGAGCAGGCCATCAAGGGCCAGGCCAAGGTGATTGCCCAGGGGCTGCTGCAACGCTTCGAACGCCGAGGCCGCGAGCTGACCCTGCTGATCGTGCTGAACAAGGTTGGCGGTGGTGCGTTCGTGCGCAGGCACGTGCAAGCCGAGCTGGCATTACTGTGCTCGCCGGGCATCTGCGAGCAGGTGCTGGAAAAGACCCACTTCGCCGAAACGGTGGTCAGCCGCATCGTCTCCAAGCTGAGCAATGACGCGCTGGTGCGGCAACTGCGCATCAAGTCGCAGATGTTCCAGAACAGCCTGGAAGAAGAGCCCGCCACCGCCCGCAAGGCGTCGGCGCCGCTGGCCGAATACGAACGGTTACTCCGCCATTTCAAACCCTTTGCGCAGCCCACCAACGCCATGAGCCAGTTGCACCTGGTGCTGTTCAACAGCGAAGCCGACATGCCGCTGTACGTGGAGCGCGGCAGCGACCTGCTCGAACGGTTGCGCCAGGTGAAGACGGTGCCAGACATTAGCCAGATCCAGGTCATCAAGAACCGCCTGTGGAACGGCCCGCACGCCATTGTCGCCTGGTACGCCAGCCTGCTGGGCCATGCCTGGGTTGGCCAGGGCATGGGCGATGCCCGCGTGAGTGCGCTGGCCGAGCGGCTGATTCGCCAGGAAGTTGCGCCGGCGCTGGTGGCGGAGTACCCGCAGATGGCCGAGGTGGTCAGCCGCTTTGCCGAGGCCTTCCTTGAGCGCTGCAAAACCTCGTTCAAGGACCCGTGCGCCCGCGTCGGCCGTGACCCGCTGCGCAAGCTGCAACGCAACGAACGCATCCTCAGCAGCATCGAGCTTGCCCGCAAGCATGGCATTGAAACCCCGGCCCTGGCCTTCGGTGCGGCCTTGGCGATTCACCATGCCCTGCGTTGCAAGGATGACAAGAACCTGGAAGCGCAGGCGATCAGGCAGGTGTATCGGGACAACGATGGCAGTGTCGAGGCTGTGCTGACCCATGGCGGCACCTGCAACGGCAAACGCCTTCCCGGGCTGGATCCGGTCAGCGACGCGCCGCTGATTCGCGCCATTGCCACGGCGTTCCGGCAGTACCCACAAAAGGAGTCGGTAACCCGGTTCGACACACTCTGCATCGGCGCATAACGCCAGCGCCCTGCCGAGGTTTGAATAGCACTACCGCGTCGCCTGCTTCGCGGGTGAACCCGCGCCTACATTGACCGCGCTGCTTCAGGCTCACGCTGGCCCATGTAGGAGCGGCTTTTGCCGCGAACACCGGCAAAGCCGGTGCCACCCACCGCGTCGCCTGCTTCGCGGGTGAACCCGCTCCTACATTTGACCGCGC
>NZ_JACVZC010000177.1 GCF_016658545.1 Pseudomonas sp. S37
AAACCCTGGGGCTGCTGCGCAGCCCATCGCGACACAAGGCCGCTCCTACAATAAGGGCCAGCGCCGGATTCAGGCGGCAGTGGCTACTTGTGGCCGGGCACAGGCCTTGGCCCGGCGCCGATAGGCCAGCAACAGGCCGGCGTACCACAACGGCATCACGTACAACGCCGTGCGGGTATCCGGCTCCAGCGCCAGCAGGCACAGCACGAAGATCAGAAACAGCTGCGCCAGCGCCGCAGTCGCCTTGCCACCCGGCAGCTTGAACTTCGACTGCTCATGCGCCAGCGGATTCTGCCGGCGGTAAGCGAAGTACGACAGCAGGATCAGCGACCAGGTCACGATGATCATCACCGCCGAAATGGTCGACACCAGGGTGAACACGGTCATCACCTCGGGGATAACGAACAGCAGCGTCAGTGCGATCGCCATGCACACCCCCGAGAACACCAGCGCCCGCACCGGTGTACCCGAGCCGGACAGCCGCCCGAACGCCACCGGCGCCTGCTGCTGGTGCGACAGGCCATAAAGCATGCGCGAACCCGAGTACACGCCGCTGTTGGCCGACGACGCCGCAGAGGTCAGTACCACGAAGTTGATGATGCCCGCGGCAGCCGGTAGCCCGCCCAGCAAGAACAGCTCGACGAACGGGCTGCGGTTGGCGGGCACATTGGCCCAGGAAATGACGCTGATGATGCACACCAGCGAGCAGATATAGAACAGCAAGATGCGCACCGGAATGGTGTTGATGGCCTTGGGCAAGGTCTTTTCCGGGTCTTTGGCTTCAGCGGCTGCGGTGCCGATCAGTTCCGTGCCGACAAAAGAGAAGATGGCGATCTGGAACCCGGCCAGGAAGCCGAGGATGCCATGCGGCATGACCACACCAGGCGCTACCAGGTGGCCGAAAGAAGCGGTTACCCCACCCGGCGACGTGTAGGAAGTGGCGACCATCACCAGGCCTGTCACCACCAGCAGCACGATGGCGACGATCTTGATCAGGCCGAACCAGAACTCCACCTCACCAAACGCCTTCACCGCCAGCATGTTCAGCCCCAGCAGCAGGAACATGGTGGCAAACGCTGGCAGCCAGGTGGGCACATCGGGGTACCAGTACTGCACGAACCCCGCCACCACCACCACGTCACCCACCGCCGCCACCACCCAGCTGAGCCAGTATGACCAACTGAGAATGTAGCCGGCCCGTGGCCCCAGGTAGTTGTGCACCAGCTCAGCGAACGACTCCATCTGCAGGTTGGCCAGCAGCATCTCGCCCATGGCGCGCATGATGCAAAACACGAAAAAGCCGATGATGGCGTAGACCAGGATGATCGAGGTGCCAGACAGCGCAATAATCTTGCCCGAGCCCATGAACAGCCCGGTACCGATCGCGCCACTGATCGAAATAAGCTGAATGTGCCGGTTTTCCAACCGTCGCTTGAGCACGCGGCCATCTTCCGGAACTGCGCTTTGCGCGTTGCACGTTTGCTGCATAGTTGACCTCTTATTCTTTTTGGGTAAAACCCCGGCGCCCCGCGCCGCACCATTAAGTTGGCACTGAAGTGCAGGTTGCAGTCAGGCATGACCGTCGAAGCGTGGGTATTAACACAGATGAAAAACAGTGCCCGGCGCAACTTCGCAGCGGGCTTGATTATTCTTTTGATACGCACCCGAATGGCGCGGCCGATACAGTCCCGCGAAAGCCGTTTCATTCTGACAGCGGCCCGGTTCAAGCGGAACGCTACAGAATGCACAGCGCCAAAGGGATTTTGTGCAGTGTGAAAAGCCCGGGTAGCAGTTTGCGCAATGCACCTGCCAGAAGGCTTGACCCAGCGGTCACATCTTGTAGGTCGAGAGCAGGATACTGGTCTCGGTGTTTTCGATGTGCGGTATCGAGCGAATGGTGTTCAACGCCCGGTCGAAGGCCTCGAGGGTGTCGGCGCGCAGCTCGGCCATGAGGTCCCAGCGGCCATTGGTGGTATGGATGGCCACCACGTTGGGGTGCCCGCGTAGCGCGTGCTTGACCTCGGCGGCGTGGTGGCCGCTGATGCCGATGCTGGTGATGGCGCGCACGCCCTGGTCCAGTGCATCGGAGCGCAGGCGTACCGTGTAGCCGATGATCACGCCCTGCTCTTCAAGCCGGGTAATGCGGTTTTGCACGGTGGCGCGGGCCACCTTGAGCTTCTTCGCCAAGGTCAGCACGGGGGTGCGCGCATTGTCCCGCAACAGCGCAATCAGTTCCCGATCGATAGTATCCATGGATGCCTGCCAAATAATCAGATTGCTATTTTTGGGTGGCAGATTGTCTAGAAAGTTGATGAAACTGGCAACCTGCTCTCTTCATCTTGACGCTACCTTTGCGCAAACTGTTCACGCCACTTCAACAATCTCAAGCGTGCAGCCTGCAGTAGCGGGGGCGACAGCGCAATAACAAGGTGCAAGAGCATGACGTATTTCATTGATGTTCCAACCATGTCGGACTTGGTGCATGACATTGGCGTAGCGCCCTTCATTGGTGAACTGGCAGCGGCCATTCGCGAAGACTTCACGCGCTGGCAGGAGTTTGATAAATCTGCACGCGTGGCCAGCCATTCGGAAGTGGGCGTGATCGAACTGATGCCGGTCGCCGACAACAGCCGCTATGCCTTCAAATACGTCAACGGTCACCCGGCCAACACCGCCCGCGACTTGCACACGGTAATGGCCTTCGGCGTGCTGGCCGATGTCGACACCGGTTACCCGGTGCTGCTGTCCGAACTGACCATCGCCACTGCCCTGCGCACTGCTGCCACCTCGCTGATGGCAGCCCAGGCACTGGCCCGGCCAAACGCGCGCAAGATGGCGCTGATCGGCAACGGCGCGCAAAGCGAATTCCAGGCGCTGGCCTTCCACAAGCACCTGGGCATCGAAGAAATCGTCGCCTACGACACCGACCCGCTGGCCACCGCCAAGCTGATCGCCAACCTCAAGGAATACAGCGGCCTGACCATCCGCCGGGCCAGCTCGGTGGCCGAAGCGGTGAAAGGCGTGGACATCATCACCACAGTGACCGCCGACAAGGCATACGCCACCATCATTACCCCGGACATGCTCGAACCGGGCATGCACCTGAATGCCGTGGGCGGTGATTGCCCGGGCAAGACCGAACTGCATGCCGATGTATTGCGCAACGCCCGGGTGTTCGTCGAGTACGAGCCGCAAACCCGCATCGAGGGTGACATCCAGCAACTGCCCGCGGACTTCCCGGTGGTCGACCTTTGGCGCGTGTTGCGCGGCGAAACCGAAGGCCGCCAGAGTGACAGCCAGGTCACCGTGTTCGACTCGGTAGGCTTCGCCCTGGAAGACTACACCGTACTACGGTATGTACTACAGCAAGCAGAAAAACGCGGCATGGGCAGCAAGATCGACCTGGTGCCATGGGTGGAAGACGACCCGAAGGACCTGTTCAGCCACACCCGCGGCCGCGCTGCCAAAAACCGCATCCGACGTGTTGCCTGACCCTGCTGCCAACCCGAGTATTTGCACATGGCATTTCCAACGCGTTCGATTCAAGCACCGGCAGCAGTGGTCATGGTTCGGCCACACGCCTTCACCCCCAACCCGGAAACCGCAGCCGACAACTCGTTCCAGCGCAGCCACACGGCGCTTGCCGCACAGACCGTGGCCGAGGTGGCCCGCGACGAGGTCACCCAGGCCGCTGGCAGGCTAGAAGCCGAAGGCGTGCGCGTGCACCTGTTCGACGACTTCGGCGAGCACGACACCCCGGACTCGGTGTTCCCCAACAACTGGTTCTCCACCCACCCCGGCGGGCATATCGCGATCTACTCGATGTACTCGCGCAACCGGCGCCGCGAACGCCGCGCCGATGTGATCGAGATGCTCAAGCATGAGTACCGCGTGCAGGATGTAATCGACTATTCGGGGCTGGAGCAGGACGAACTGTTCCTTGAAGGCACCGGCGCCATGGTCTTCGACCACCTGTCGCGGGTGGCCTACACCGCACGTTCCAACCGCGCCGACCCGATTGCCCTGGAGCGCTTCAGCACGCACTTCAACTTTGAGCCGATGGTGTTCGACACTGCCGATGAGCAAGGCACACCGATCTACCACACCAACGTGCTGATGTGCGTGGCAACCGAGTTTGCCCTGGTGGGTTTCGACACCTTCACCAACAAGGTGCGGGCCGAGGAAGTGCGCATGCGCCTGATGGAGTCGGGCCGCGATGTGATCGACCTGAGCAACCAGCAGATCAGCCAGTTTGCCGGTAATGCAATCGAGCTGTCGGGGCGTGACGGGCGTATTCTGGCGTTGTCGCGCAAGGCTCACGACAGCCTGAGTGCAGAGCAGCGCCAACGTATCGAACGCTCGGCGCGGCTGGTGCCGCTGGATGTGCCGACCATCGAGATGGCAGGGGGCTCGGTGCGCTGCATGATTGCCGGGATTCACCTGTCGCCGCGCATGGCTGCGGCCTGACAGGCTGGCGCAGTCGATGTAGGAGCGGCTTTAGCCGCGAACACCGGCGCAGCCGGTGCCACGCACCGCGTTGGATTCTTCGCGGCTAAAGCCGCTCCCACAGGGTATGCGGACCGCTTGCGAACTCAGTTCTTTGCGCGACAGCGCAGCGCAAAGGGCTGGGCGATCTCCTACAAAGA
Organism: Pseudomonas sp. S37; assembly: GCF_016658545.1. Taxonomy (GTDB): domain Bacteria; phylum Pseudomonadota; class Gammaproteobacteria; order Pseudomonadales; family Pseudomonadaceae; genus Aquipseudomonas. The sequence continues at coordinate 4,647 of NZ_JACVZC010000177.1, forward strand.
CCGCGTCAAGTCGTAAGGCGCACTATATCCCGCCGCCGGCCAGCAACTGCGTCATCACCTCGGCCAACGCCTTGACCATCACATCCGCCGTGGGCCGATGCACGATGACGATTTCATAGCTGTCCACCTCCGGCAGCCCCTGCCCGCCCCCCAGCACCCGGTGCTCGCCCGTTGCCGCCCGCGGCGGCAGCAAACTGATGCCCATGCCATCGGCCACTGCGGCCTGGATGCCGCTGAGGCTGGAACTGGTAAAACTGATACGCCAGCGCCGGCCCATGCCTTCGATGGCGTTGATCATGTCTTCACGGTACAACCCACGTGGCGGGAAGGTCACCAGCGGGATCGGGTCCAGTTCGAAAGCCGGCGTGTGCGCGCTGTCGATCCACTGCAGGCGCTCTGGCCAGCAAGCCACACCTTCGCGGGTGTTGCGCCGCTGCTTGAGCAGCACCAGGTCGAGCTCGCCATTGTCGTAGGCCTGGCTGAGGTCTCTGCACAGGCCGCTGGTCACTTCCAGCTTCACCTGCGGGTGCAACCGGCTGAATGCCGACAGTGCATTGGTGGTACGCCCGCCAACAAAGTCTTCGGGCACACCCAGGCGCACGGTGGTGCCCACCATTGCACCGGCCAGGGCTTCGAGCATCTGGTCGTTCAGCGCCAGCATGTGCCGGGCGTAGCCCAGCAGGGTCTGCCCGGCATCGGTCGGCAGCACGTCGCGATTACCGCGTACCAACAGGCGGTGGCCGACCATGTCTTCCAGGCGGCGCACCTTCTGGCTGATGGTCGACTGGGTGGAATGCAGGCGCGCGGCAGCGGTGGTGAAGCTGCCGCAATCGGCCACCACGACAATGGCGCGCAACAGGTCGAGGTCGAACAGCGCCCTATTCGATTTCACGCTGACAGTCATCTTGGTATTCAACTACTGAATGGTAAGATTGACTTCTATCACGCCCCCTCCTGCAACGCTAGTCGCCGAGGGCGACGCCTTCGCGGCGGGGGTCGGCACCCCCTGACCAACCCTCGCCGTTGCGCTGAATAATCTGCATGCCGCTGGTCATGGTCATGGGCGTTACCTCATGGCCCCAGGCTGCCAGTTGGCGGATCAGCGCCGGGCTGGCCATCCCCGCCTCCACTTCCGTGCCGGCATTGCGGCTGCCAAAGTTGGGCAGGCCGGCGGCCTGCTGCGGGTCGAGCTGCCAGTCCAGCAGGCCGACCAGCGCCTTGTTCACGTAACCAATGATCTGTGAGCCGCCTGGCGAGCCGAGGCTGGCCACCAGTTCGCCGGATGCACGCGAAAACACCAGGGTCGGCGCCATTGCCGACAGTGGCCGCTTGCCCGGCTGTACCCGGTTGGCCACGGGTTTGCCGTGCTCCTGGGGAATGAACGAGAAGTCGGTCAGGGTGTTGTTGAGCAGGAAACCCTTGACCATAAGGTGCGAGCCGAACGCAGCCTCCACCGAAGTGGTCATGGCCAGCGCCTGGCCGCTGTCATCCACCGCACTGAGGTGCGAGGTGGAAATACGCAGTGGCGAGCGGTCAGGCGCCAAGGCCAGCTGCGCCCCCATCGGCTGGCCCGGGCGGGCGTGCTTCATGCTGTACTCGCCCACCTGCTTTGCGCGGCTGGCCAGGTAGCCGGCGTCGGTCAGCGCCTTCAGTGGCACCGGCACATAGTCGCTGTCTGCCAGGTACTGAGCGCGGTCGGCAAAGGCCAGGCGTTCGGCTTCGGCAACCAGGTGTACGGCCAAAGGCGGCGGCTCCAGGCCGGCCGGCGATGCATGGGGCACCGGCCGCAGTGCTGCCAGGTCGCGCTGCGGCGAAGCGCGCTGAACGGCTTCGAGAATGCCCAAGGTCTGCAGCACCGCTACGCCACCCGACGACGGCGGCGGCATGCCACAAATCTGCCAGGCCTTGTAAGGGCCGCACACCGGCTCGCGCTGCCTGGCCTGGTACCGCTGCAAGTCCTGCCGCGACAGGTAGCCGGCATTGGCATGGCTGCGCACCTCGGCCACGATGGCTTCGCCGATTTCGCCGCGGTAGAACACTTCAGGGCCTTGTGCAGCGATCTGCTCGAAGGTGTGTGCAAGCGCCGGGTTGCGCAGCAGCGTCCCGACTGCCAAGGGCCGGCCCTGCTCATCCAGGAAGTACCGCGCCATGGCCGGCGAGCGGGCAATGAAGGGGTCGCCAGCAATCAAGGTGTGAAGGCGTGCCGAAACCGGGAAACCGTTGCGCGCCAGCTCGATCGCCGGGGCGAACAGGTTGCCCCAGGGCAGTTTGCCGTGCTGTTCGTGAGCCAGCTTCAAGGCCCGCAGCACGCCTGGCACACCGACCGAGCGCCCACCAATCTGCGCCGCCCGGAACGGCATCGGTGAGCCATCGGCTTGCAGGAACAGTCTTTCCGTCACCGCTGCCGGTGCTGCTTCGCGGCCATCGAATGCCTGCACGCGCTGGCCATCCCAATACAGGATGAACGCTCCGCCACCAATGCCACTGGACTGCGGCTCGACCAAGGTCAGCACCATCTGCATGGCAATCGCAGCGTCGATGGCGCTGCCACCCGCGCGCAACATCGCCCGCCCCGCTTCGCTGGCCAGCGGGTTGGCGGCAGCGGCCATGTGCCGGCTGGCGTGCACCGGCTGCAGGCCACTGCGGTAACCGGAGGCCAGCTCTGGTGGCGCGGGCAACACCTGATCGGCGCAGGCCCAGCCACTGCCCAGCAGGCACAGGGCGCTCATCAGCGGCGTGGAGAATTTCATCGTTTGCTTCCTGCCTCATACCTATTAACCGGGGCACTGTGGGTCATGCGCAAACTTAACTTCAAGCCTTGGCGCGTTTTTTCTAGGATGCAGGCAAGTCACCAAGGAGCCCACCCCATGCGTCTATCACTCACGGCCATGCTGTTTGCCCTGTGCACCAGTCTTGCCGCCCACGCCGAGACCCACACCATGGACAACCGCCTGCACACCGCCGCCCGCCAGGATGACGTTCGCACCTTGCAACAATTGCTGGCACAGGGAGCGCAGCTGGAGAGCCGGGATGATCAGGGGCGCACTGCCCTGCTGGTGGCCACCCACGACAACAAAGTGGCTGCGGCGAAAGCACTGATCGAGGCCGGTGCCGATGTGAATGCCAAGGACAACATCAATGACAGCCCGTACCTGTATGCCGGCGCCCGGGGGCTGAATGACATCCTGCGGCTGACCCTGAACCACGGGGCAGACCTCAAGAGTACCAACCGTTATGGCGGTACTGCATTGATCCCTGCTGCCGAGCGCGGGCATGTCGAGACCGTGCAGATGCTGATCGATGCCGGGGTGGATGTGAACCACCTGAACCGGCTGCACTGGACTGCGTTGATGGAGGCAGTGGTGCTGGGTGATGGCGGGCCGCGGCATGTGGATATTGTGCGCCGCCTGCTGGCGGCCGGGGCGGATCGGCAGATTGCCGACAAGGACGGGGTAACGGCATTGGAGCATGCGCGGCAGCGGGGGTACAGGGAGATGGAAGCGCTGCTGGCTCGCTGATTTCGGGCCAGTCGCGATCCCTGTAGGAGCGGGGGGGGGGGGGGGGGGGGGGGGGGGGGGGGGGGG
>NZ_JACVZC010000178.1 GCF_016658545.1 Pseudomonas sp. S37
AATCATATCGCCCTTAAGAGGTGTCCGGGATCATTAGGCCAGTTCACCTTGTGTCGCGAAAGGGCTGCAAAGCAGCCCCAATTACTCAAAGCTGTGTATTGCGGGTCTCTTTCAGGCACAGCACAGCAATCAAGCTGATCACCGCCGCCGCCGACACATAACCCCCCACCCAGCTCAACCCGCCCATGCTCACCAGCTTCTGGGCAAAGAACGGTGCCGCCGAGGCGCCGACGATACCGCCCAGGTTATACGCCGCCGAAGCCCCGGTATAACGCACGTGGGTCGGGAACAATTCCGGCAGCAACGCCCCCATCGGCGCAAAGGTCACGCCCATCAGGAACAGCTCGATGGCCAGGAACAGCGCCACGCCCGCGGTCGACCCCGAGGTCAGCAGCGGTTCCATGGTAAAGCCCGAAGCCACTGCCAGCAGGCCGCCGACGATCAGCACCGGCTTGCGCCCATAACGGTCGCTGAGCCAGGCCGACAGCGGCGTAGCCAAGGCCATGAACACCACCGCAAAGCACAGCAGGCCAAGGAACGTCTCGCGGCTGTAACCCAGTGTGCTCACGCCATAGCTCAGCGAAAACACCGTCGAGATATAGAACAGCGCGTAGCACACCACCATCGCCGCAGCGCCCAGCAGGGTAGGGCGCCAGTGCTTGGCGAACAGGTCCACTACCGGCATTTTCACGCGTTCCTGGCGGGCAACGGCCTTGGCGAATACCGGGCTTTCTTCAAGCTTCAGGCGCACATACAGCCCCACCAGCACCAGCGCAGCACTGAGCAGGAACGGAATGCGCCAGCCCCAGTCGCGGAATTGCTCGTCGCTCAGGGTCAGTGCCAGGGTCAGGAACAGGCCGTTGGCCGCCAGAAAGCCAATTGAAGGGCCCAACTGCGGGAACATGCCAAACCAGGCGCGTTTGCCTTCCGGGGCGTTTTCGGTGGCCAGTAGCGCGGCACCACCCCATTCGCCGCCCAGGCCCAGGCCTTGGCCAAAGCGCAGCAGGCAAAGGATGATCGGTGCCCACACGCCGATGCTGTCATAGCCCGGCAGCACGCCAATGGCTGTGGTGGACACGCCCATCAGCAGCAGCGAGGCGACCAGGGTCGACTTGCGGCCAATGCGGTCGCCAAAATGGCCGAACAAGGCCGAGCCCAGTGGGCGTGCAAGGAAGGCGATACCGAAGGTAAGGAAGGCCGCCAGCATCTGCGCGGTGCCTGACCCGGACGGGAAGAACACCGGGCCAATCACCAGCGCGGCGGCAGTGGCATACACGTAGAAGTCATAGAACTCGATGGCGGTGCCGATGAAGCTGGCAGTGGCTACCCGCGCAGGCGAGTTGACCGGCGCGGCAGGCGCTTCGGCATAGGTGCTGCTTGTCATTAAATAGGTCCCTAACAGTCTGGTCCGGCTCCATGGCTTGGCCTGCGGCGACATGCATGCAACAGGGCAGGCACGGCTGCGCGGGCGCCGGAGCGTTTTGTTGTTGTGTGCGCCCGACTGACGATAGCCCAAGGGGGATAGGGGCGGGGGCGGGCACTGTTCGGGGTGTTGAAGCAGGACCGCGGGGCGTGTCAGTGGAGCGGACTGGCCGTGGAGCGCCGGGTGCGGGTAGCAGGCGTGACGGCGGGGCTGGGTAAGCGTGACCCGAGTATAGCTAGCGGGTCACGGTCCACACCAGTACCTTGCTGGCACAATTGTCCTCGGTTTCGAGGATTTCCAGGCGATAGCGGCCGATCTTCAGGCAAACGGCGCTTTCCGGGATGCTTTCCAGCGCTTCGGTCACCAGCCCGTTGAGGGTTTTCGGCCCGCCGTCGCAGGGCAGGTGCCAGCCCAGGGAGCGGTTGATTTCGCGCAGCGAGGCAGTGCCGTCGATAACGAAGGTGCCATCGGGCTGCGGGTGCACGTGCGGGTTCTCCAGGCTCTGTTCGTCCTCGAATTCGCCGACGATCTCTTCAAGGATGTCTTCGAGGGTGACGATACCCAGCACTTCGCCGTACTCGTCCACCACAACGCCCAGCCGGCGCTGTTGCTTGTGGAAGTTCAGCAACTGCATTTGCAGCGGCGTGCTTTCCGGCACGAAATACGGCTCGTAGCAGGCGCCGTGCAGCGCCTCCAGGGTCAGCTCGGCCTTGGGCAGCAGGTGGCTGATCAGCTTGGTGTTGAGGATCGCTTCGACCTGGTTGATGTCGTTGTGGTACACCGGCAAGCGGGTGTGGCGGCTGACGATCAGCTGTTCGATGATGCGCGCGATCGGCTCGTCGAGGTTGATGCCGTCGACTTCGTTGCGTGGCACCAGGATGTCGTTGACGGTGATCTTGTCCAGCGATTGCAGGCCGTCAAGCAGGCCATGGCGGGGCGCATCGTGCGCTTCATCTTCGTCGCGCTCGTCATCTTCCTGCGGGTGCAGGGCCACCGCTGCCGGCTGGGTGCGGAACGGGCGCAAGATCAATTTGGCGCAGCCGTCGAGCAGGCAGGCAAAGGGTTGCAACAGGGTCAGCGGTGCTTTCAGCAGGATGCCAAGGCTGACCAGCGCCTGCGGGTTGCGCCGGGCCAGGCGCCGAGGCAGGAATTCGGCAAAGATCAGCAAGGCCAGTGCGCCGCCCAGGCCGGCCAGCCAGAAGCCGTGTTCACCGCTGTAGCGCTGGCCGATCAGGCACGCCAGGCCCAGCACCAGCAGCTTGCCCAGGCTGGCGCACAGCACCAGCGCCTGGGCGGGCAGCGCTGGCTGCCCGTCTTCATGGGGGCGCAGCGAGCCATTGAGTTGCAGGCGGGCAGCATCCACGGCGGTAAACAACGCTGCCCAGAGCAGCGCCAGTGCCAAAGTGACTAATAGCGGTGCGTACGGCAGGGTGTCCATGGGCGGCCGTCAGATGTGCAGGATGAATTCGCGAACCAGCTTGCTGCCAAAATAGGCCAGCATCAGCAGGCAGAAACCGGCCAGTGTCCAGCGGATGGCCTTGTGGCCACGCCAGCCCAAACGGGTGCGGCCCCACAGCAGCACGCTGAACACCACCCAGGCCACGCAGGCCAGCAAGGTCTTGTGCACCAGGTGCTGGGCAAACAGGTTGTCGAGGAACAGCCAGCCGGAGATCAGCGACAGCGACAGCAGGCACCAGCCGGCCCAGAGGAAGCCGAACAGCAGGCTTTCCATGGTTTGCAGCGGCGGGAAGTTGCGGATCAGCCCGGACGGGTGCTTGTTCTTCAGCTGGCGGTCCTGCAGCAACAGCAGCAGCGACTGGAACACGGCGATGGTGAACAGCCCGTAGGCCAGGATCGACAGCAGGATATGCGCCAGAATGCCCGGTTCTTCGTTGATCAGCGGTACCGTGCCGGGTGGCGCGAACTGCGCCAGCAGCGCGGTTACCGCGCCCAGCGGGAACAGCAGCAGCAGCAGGTTTTCCACCGGTATGCGCAGGCAGGCGAGCAGGGTCAGGGCAATGACTGCCACGGCAATCAGGCTGGCGGCGCTGAAGAAGTCCAGGCTCAGGCCCAGCGGGGTGATCAGCTGGAAGAACAGCGCGCCGGCCTGGGCCAGCACCGCGACGGCACCCAGCAGGCCAAGCAGGCGCTTGTCGGCCTTGCGGCCCTGGGCCAGGTGCGAGCCCTGGTAGATGGCCGCTGCTATATAAAGGCCGGCGGCGATCAGGTTGGGGATGAGGCTGGGTGAGGAGACCATAAGTCCTGGTTGGCGAGCCTTAAAGAGACGGAGTTTGGCATAGATCCCGCCGCTCTAGGAAGACTGGCAGACCGCGTAACGGCATTCGCGGGTAAACCCGCTCCTACAAGGACTGCGTTGGGCCATTCGCGGGTATGTACCAGCCTTGAAGGTGGTGGAGATCCTGTGGGAGCGGGTTCACCCGCGAAGAGGCCCGCCCAGGCACCGAATATCTCCCAAGGTGTGCGCCGCCGCCGCACTTCGCTATAATCGCCGCCTTGCTGTGCCCGGCGGGTGTGCATTTCCCCGCGGGCGCCTGACAAACCTCGGCTTTTACTGGGCCTGAAAGGATCACCATGTTCGAAAACCTGACCGACCGCCTGTCACAGACGCTGCGCCATGTCACCGGCAAGGCCAAGCTGACCGAAGACAACATCAAGGACACGCTGCGCGAAGTGCGCATGGCCCTGCTCGAGGCCGACGTTGCCCTGCCGGTGGTCAAGGATTTCGTCAACAGCGTCAAGGAGCGTGCGGTCGGCACCGAAGTGTCGCGCAGCCTCACCCCGGGCCAGGCATTCGTGAAGATCGTCCAGGCCGAGCTGGAAAGCCTGATGGGCGCGGCCAACGAAGACCTCGCGCTGAACGCCGCTCCGCCCGCCGTGGTACTGATGGCCGGCCTGCAAGGCGCCGGTAAGACCACCACCGCCGGCAAGCTGGCGCGCTTCCTTAAAGAGCGCAAGAAAAAGAGCGTGATGGTGGTGTCCGCCGACGTCTACCGCCCGGCGGCGATCAAGCAGCTGGAAACCCTGGCCAACGACATCGGCGTCACCTTCTTCCCGTCCGACATCAGCCAGAAACCGGTGGCCATCGCCGAGGCGGCCATCCGTGAAGCCAAGCTGAAGTTCATCGACGTGGTCATCGTCGACACCGCCGGCCGCCTGCACATCGACGCCGACATGATGGACGAGATCAAGGCGCTGCACGCTGCGGTCAAGCCGATCGAGACCCTGTTCGTGGTCGACGCCATGACCGGCCAAGACGCCGCCAACACCGCCAAGGCGTTTGGCGAGGCGCTGCCGCTGACCGGCGTGGTACTGACCAAGGTCGACGGTGACGCCCGTGGCGGTGCTGCGCTGTCGGTGCGTGCCATTACCGGCAAGCCGATCAAGTTCATCGGTATGGGTGAGAAGACCGAGGCCCTCGAGCCGTTCCACCCCGACCGCGTCGCTTCGCGCATCCTCGGCATGGGTGACGTGCTCAGCCTGATCGAGCAGGCCGAGCAGACCATCGACAAGGCCAAGGCCGACAAGCTGGCCAAGAAGCTGAAGAAGGGCAAGGGCTTCGACCTCGAAGACTTCCGCGACCAGCTGCAGCAAATGAAGAACATGGGCGGCCTCGGCGGCCTGATGGACAAGCTGCCGAGCATCGGCGGGGTCAACCTGTCGCAAATGGGCAATGCCCAGGGCGCGGCCGAAAAGCAGTTCAAGCAGATGGAAGCGATCATCAACTCCATGACCCCGGCCGAGCGCCGCGACCCTGACCTGATCAGCGGTTCGCGCAAGCGCCGTATCGCCTTGGGTTCCGGTACCCAGGTGCAGGACATCGGCCGGCTGATCAAGCAGCACAAGCAGATGCAGAAGATGATGAAGAAGTTCTCTGCCAAAGGCGGCATGGCCAAGATGATGCGCGGCCTGGGCGGTATGCTGCCAGGCGGCGGCATGCCGAAGCTGTAACACCTGATTCGGGTGCCTGCCTCTGCTGAGGCGGGCGCCCAGAACCCCGCTACGGCGGGACAACGGCCGCGGATTTCGCGGCTTAACCGGCAAATCTGATCGGTAGGGCAAAGCCTTGCCGAAAAAGTCATTTGCAAATGTCCGTGTATTCCCCGAGAATATGCGGCCTTTTGGGCACCCGTGTGCCTATTTGGCATTCAGATTTGCAGTACCGACTATAGGAACAATGTTCACATGGTAACCATTCGTCTTGCCCGTGGCGGCTCGAAAAAGCGCCCATTCTACCACCTGACCGTGACCAACTCGCGTAACGCCCGTGACGGCCGTTTCGTTGAGCGCGTTGGCTTCTTCAACCCGATCGCATCGGGCGCCGAAGTCAAGCTGTCGGTCAACCAAGAGCGCGTTTCCTACTGGCTGAGCCAGGGCGCACAGCCGTCTGAGCGCGTTGCTCAGCTGCTGAAGGACGCTGCCAAGGCTGCTGCCTAAATAGTATGAACGCGACGCCAGAAAAGGCTGACGACCTCATCGTCGTTGGCAAGATTTTTTCGGTTCACGGCGTTCGCGGCGAGGTGAAGGTGTATTCCTTTACCGATCCGATTGAAAACCTGTTGGATTATCCGCGCTGGACGCTTCGGCACGAAGGCAAGGTAAAGCAGGTCGAGCTGGTCAGCGGTCGTGGCTCCCAAAAGGGCCTGGTCGTGAAACTGAAAGGCCTCGAAGATCGTGATGAAGCCCGTCTTCTGAGCGGTTACGAAATCTGCATTGCGCGGAGCCTTTTGCCCAACCTGGCTGCCGACGAGTACTACTGGTACCAGTTGGAAGGCCTGAAGGTCATCAACCAGGACGAACAGCTGTTCGGCAAGGTCGATCACCTGTTGGAGACCGGTGCGAACGATGTAATGGTGGTCAAACCTTGCGCAGGCAGCCTGGATGATCGCGAGCGTCTGTTGCCCTATACGGAGCAATGCGTGCTGGCAATCGACCTGGAAGCAGGCACGATGCGGGTTGAGTGGGACGCGGACTTCTAAACGATGGGTAACCTTCGCGTAGACGTCATCACGTTGTTCCCCGAGATGTTCTCGGCCATCACTGAGTACGGCATTACCAGCCGCGCGGTGAAACAGGGGTTGCTTCAGGTGACTTGCTGGAACCCGCGGGACTACACCACAGATCGTCACCACACGGTAGATGATCGGCCGTTTGGCGGTGGTCCGGGCATGGTGATGAAAATCAAGCCTCTGGAAGACGCACTGGTTAGCGCCAGGCAAGCGACCGGAGCATCGGCAAAGGTGATCTACCTTTCGCCGCAAGGCCGCAAGCTGACTCAGCAGGCGGTCAAAGGCCTGGCCGAACAGGAATCGTTGATCCTGATCGCCGGTCGTTATGAAGGCATTGACGAGCGCTTTATCGAGGCTCATGTCGATGAGGAGTGGTCGATTGGTGACTATGTGCTTTCCGGTGGCGAGCTGCCGGCCATGGTTCTGATCGATGCGGTTACGCGGCTGCTGCCCGGAGCTTTAGGGCATGTGGACTCGGCGGAGGAAGATTCCTTTACCGACGGTCTGCTTGATTGCCCGCACTACACCCGACCTGAGGTGTATGCGGATCAGCGTGTTCCCGACGTGTTGCTAAGTGGCAACCATGCACATATCCGGCGTTGGAGGATGAAGCAGTCCCTTGGTAGGACCTTCGAACGACGCGCCGATCTTCTGGAAAGTCGCTCGCTTTCTGGAGAAGAGAAGAAGCTGCTCGAGGAATATCTCCGCGAGCGGGACGATAGTTAAACGTATCGATGGTGGATCGCGTATCCATCTTAGGAGCACAGCATGACCAACAAGATCATCCAGCAGCTCGAAGCCGAGCAGATGAGCAAGGAAATCCCGACCTTCGCACCAGGCGACACCGTTGTCGTTCAGGTTAAAGTGAAGGAAGGTGAGCGTTCCCGTCTGCAGGCGTTCGAAGGCGTTGTTATCGCCAAGCGTAACCGCGGTCTGAACAGCGCCTTCACCGTGCGCAAGATCTCCAGCGGCGTTGGCGTAGAGCGTACCTTCCAGACCTACAGCCCGCAAATCGACAGCCTGGCCGTGAAACGTCGTGGTGACGTGCGTAAAGCCAAGCTGTACTACCTGCGCGACCTGTCCGGCAAAGCCGCTCGCATCAAGGAAAAACTGTCCTGAGTACAGTTTGCCCGGTGGCCAAGGCCGCCTAGCGAGAAAAAAGCAGCCTTCGGGCTGCTTTTTTGCGTTTTGAACCTTCAAAAGACGTGATTGCCATGACTACCCGAGACCAGGAAATCCAGCGCCGCACCGAGTTGTCGGTAACCCGCGTGACCAAGGCGGTGTTCCCCAACACCACCAACCACCACAACACCCTGTTCGGCGGCACCGCCCTGGCCTGGATGGATGAAGTGTCGTTCATCGCCGCCACGCGCTTCTGCCGCCTGCCGCTGGTGACCGTGTCCACCGACCGCATCGACTTCAAGCACCCGATCCCGGCGGGCTCGATCGTCGAACTGGTGGGTTCTGTGGTCAAGGTCGGCAATACCAGCTTGCAGGTGCAGGTGGATGTGTTCGTCGAAAACATGTACCTGGACGGCCGCGAGCGGGCGATCCACGGGGTGTTCAGCTTCGTCGCCATCGATGAGGACAAACGCCCGGTGCCGGTGCTGCCCCAGGCCTGAGCCTTTCTTAAGCCTGGCGCGGACTCTGTGATTGGCTGGCGACCTTTTGTGTTCGGCTGGCGCGGTCCCTGTAGGAGCGGCCTTGTGTCGCGATGGGCTGCGCAGCAGC
>NZ_JACVZC010000179.1 GCF_016658545.1 Pseudomonas sp. S37
CCCCCCCCCCCCCGCCCCCCCCCCCCCCCCCCCCCCCCCCCCCCCCCCCGCTCCTACAAGATCGTGCCAGGCCCGCTAGATCAGATTAAGGAAGGCCTGGCGCCACACGGCCTTTGCCGGCAACGCCAGGAAATACGGGTTAAGCAACGACTCACGCGCCGGATAGCGGAACGGCAACCCGTCCAGCCCGATCACCTCACCGCCCGCCCCATCCACCACACCCTGTGCCGCAGCAGTGTCCCACTGCGAAGTCGGCGCCAGCCGTGGATAACAATCGGCGCTGCCCTCGGCCAACAGGCAAAACTTCAACGAGCTACCAATATTGGCCAGCTCCAGTTCACCCACCGCAGCCCCCAACCCGGCCAACAGTGCCTCCTGCTCGGGGCTGGAATGCCGACGGCTGGCCACCACGGTGAAGCGCTCACCCGCCGCTGGTGCGTTGCGCACCTGAATCGGCTGAGCAGCCTCACCCGCCTCGGCCCGCCAAGCGCCGAACCCACGGCCACCGAAGTAGCAGCGCCCATTGGTCGGCATCGACACCACGCCAAACACCACCTCGCCGTTTTCGATCAAGGCGATATTGACCGTGAATTCCTCGCTCCCGGCAATGAACTCCTTGGTGCCGTCAAGCGGGTCGACCAGCCACCAGCGGCTCCAGCCCTGGCGCTCGGCCAAGGGTATGTTGCAATCTTCTTCGGACAGCACCGGAATCTGCGGCGCCAGCGCCAGCAAGCCATCGGCAATCACCCGGTGCGCCGCCAGGTCGGCGGCGGTTACCGGCGAATCGTCGGCCTTGTTGGTTACCACCACATCGGCACGCCAGAACGGCAGGATCGCCTCGCCTGCGGTCAGTGCCAGCTTGACCACTTCGTGCATCAGTTGCAGGTCGTTCATAGTTCCAGCAGCCCCCGCTGAACCAGCAGGTCACGCGTTAGGTACAGCGCTGCCAGGGCGCGACCTTCGGTGAATTGCGGGTGCATGGCCAACGCCGACAGCTCGCGCAGGTTGACCTTGTCGACCCGCATTGGCTCCGGTTCATCGCCTTCCAACTGTTCTTCGTACAGGTCACTGGCCAGCACCACCTGAATCTTCTGGCTCATGTAGCCCGGCGACAGCGAAAGCTCGGTCAGGTGTTCCAGTTGGCGTGCGCCAAACCCGGCTTCTTCCTTCAGCTCGCGGTCAGCAGCGGCCAGCACGTCTTCGCCCGGCTCGATCAGGCCCTTGGGCAACGACAGCTCGTATTCGTCGGTGCCGCCGCAGTATTCCTCGACCAGTACCGCGTGCTCGGCGTCTAGCATGGCCACGATCATCACCGCGCCATAGCCGTTGCCCCGCCCCACCAGCCGCTCGTAGGTGCGCTCGTTGCCATTGCTGAAGCGCAATTGCACGGCTTCGACGCGAAACAGGCGGCTGCTGGCGACGATTTCGCGACTGAGGACGGTGGGTTTCTGGCGCATGGGGCGGCTCCTTGGCGTGAACGGGTTACTATACCGTGGCTTGCCGACTGAACGAGAGTTTCCCATGCCTGTTCTTCCTTGGTCTGACATCGATACCGTCCTGCTGGACATGGACGGCACCCTGCTCGACCTGCATTACGACAACCGCTTCTGGCTGCACCACCTGCCCCAGCGCTATGCCGAGCTGCATGGGGTGAGCCGGGCCATGGCGGAAATGGAGCTGCAACCGCTGTTCGAACGCAATGCCGGCACCCTGAACTGGTATTGCCTGGACTTCTGGAGCCGTGAGCTGCGCCTGCCTATCCGCGAGCTGAAGCAGGAAATTGCCGACCTGATCGCCTTGCGCCCGGATGCCGATACCTTCCTGGCAGCGATTCGCGACGCCGGCAAGCGCGTGGTGATGATCACCAACGCCCATCGGGATTCGCTGTCACTTAAGCTGGAGCGGGTGGAGCTGGCGCCTTATTTCGAGCGGCTGATCAGTTCGCATGACTATGGCTACCCGAAGGAAAGCCCGCAGTTCTGGGATGCCTTGCAGGCCGACATCGGTTTTGTGCCGGGGCGCAGCCTGTTCATTGATGACACCCTGGCGATACTGCGCAGTGCGCAGCGCTTTGGTGTGGGGCATTTATTAGCGGTGCGCCAGCCGGATAGCCAGGCACAGCCGCGTGATACCGAAGAGTTTGCGGCAGTAGAGGACTACCGAGATTTATTGGTAGGCCTGTGAGGGCCCTTTCGCGGGTAAACCCGCTCCTACAGGATCACCACAGGCCTGAACTGTATGCGATCCCTGTGGGAGCGGGTTCACCCGCGAATAGGCCGGAACAGGCTGCAGAGATCACTCAGGAATACGCAGCACCTGCCCCGGATAGATCTTGTCCGGGTGCGAAAGCATCGGCTTGTTGGCCTCGAAGATCTTGTTGTACTGGTTGGCATTGCCATAAACCGCCAAGGAAATGGCCGACAGCGTGTCACCCTTCTTCACCGTGACGAACCGCGCCGCCACCACCACCGGCCCGGTCACAGTGATCTGATCCTCAACGCTGGCCACACCATTGATATTGCCCGCCGCCAGAATGATCTTCTCCTTCTCCTCCTGGCTGGCCACCTCGCCCTTGAGAATGATCTTGTCACCCTCTACAGTGGCGCTGATATTCGGGTTGCCCAGGCCAACCTTGGCAACGTGCGCTTTTAGCTGCTCCTCTGCGTTGGCATTGCCTGGAGTCAGCAGGTCGATCAACTTCTCGCCGGCTTCTTTCACGAAACTGAACAGGCTCATTGCGTTCTCCTTGTTGACGTAAACCTTGGAGACGGAAGTCTAGGCCAGGATTTCCCTGCCTGCCCCCCTGCGACCAATCGACGCGCTCTATCAAGGCATAGACCCTAGCGATTAGACGCCGCCTGCCTGCGCGCCTAGGCTTGTGCTATTACCAAGCCGCCGAATGAACAGCCTGCCCCGATGAACAGCAAACCTCCGGTCTGCGCGGCCTCATCGCCTTTGTCCATGCCCGCCGCCAGCAACACCTACGATTACGTCCAGCTCAGCGACAGCACACGCAGCAGCACGCCGCTGGCCGAGGAAGTGGCGCTGGCCATTGTCTACAACGGCCTCAACCAGGCGGTGATGCTGGTCAGCCCCACCGACCTGGAAGACTTCGCCGTGGGCTTCAGCGTCGGCAGCGGCATTGTCGAAGGCACCACGGAAATCTATGACCTCAAGCTGTCCGGCAGCGGCTCGGCGATGTACGCCGACCTGGAAATTTCCAGCCGGGCGTTCTGGAACCTGAAAAACCAGCGTCGCCAGCTGGCCGGTACCAGTGGCTGCGGCCTGTGCGGGGTCGAAGCGCTGGAGCAGGCATTGCCAGAGCTGAACGTGCTGCCCGGCGCGCCCCTGCCCCCGGCCCAGTGGCTGGTCGGCCTGCGCGAGCGCATCGATGCCTTTCAGCCGCTGGGCCAGCATTGCGGTGCGGTGCATGCGGCACTGTTCATGGACCGCCATGGCGAACTGCTGCTGGGCCGTGAAGACATTGGCCGGCACAACGCCCTCGACAAGCTGATCGGCGCCCTGCTGCGCCAAGGCATCGACAGCCAGGGCGGCCTGGCCATCGTCACCAGCCGCTGCAGCCTGGAACTGATCCAGAAGGTGCTGCGTGCCGGCATCCAGACCCTGGTCAGCCTGTCGGCCCCCACCGGCCTCGCCCTGCAGTGGGCGCGCAAGCACAACCTCAACCTCATCCATTTGCCCAAGCACAGCGCACCGCGGGTCTACAGCCCTGCGGCGGAGTCGTAACAGCCGTGACCTCGTACCAGCACCTTCCGGACAACGCCCCAGCCTCCACCCCTCGCTACAAGCCCTACCACGGCCCCGCCGGTGGCTGGGGCGCACTGCGCAGCGTGGCCAAAGCATGGGTCGGCAGCGACAACGCGCTGAAGAACATTCGCGCCCTGCTCAAGACCAACCAGAACGGCGGTTTCGACTGCCCCGGCTGCGCCTGGGGCGACTCGCCGGAAAGCGGCATGGTCAAGTTCTGCGAGAACGGCGCCAAGGCCGTGAACTGGGAAGCGACCAAACGCCGTGTCGACGCCGCCTTCTTCGCGCGCTACAGCGTCACTGCGCTGCTGCAGCAAAGCGACTACTGGCTGGAGTATCAGGGGCGCCTGACCGAGCCGATGGCCTACGATGCGGCCAACGACCGCTATCAGCCGGTCAGCTGGGACGCTGCCTTCGCCCTGATCGCCCGCGAACTGAACAAGCTGGCCAGCCCTGACCAGGCCGAGTTCTACACCTCGGGGCGTGCCAGCAACGAAGCCGCCTACCTGTACCAGTTGTTCGTGCGCGCCTACGGCACCAACAATTTCCCCGACTGCTCGAACATGTGTCACGAGGCCAGCGGTGTGGCCCTGGGGCAAAGCGTCGGCGTCGGCAAGGGCACCGTCACCTTCGACGATTTCGAGCATGCCGACGCGATTTTCGTCTGGGGCCAGAACCCCGGCACCAACCACCCCCGCATGCTCGACCCGTTGCGCGACGCTGTAAAGCGTGGCGCTCAGGTGGTGTGCATCAACCCGCTCAAGGAACGTGGCCTGGAACGCTTCCAGCACCCGCAGAATCCGCTGGAAATGCTGACCAACAGCGACCGCCCGACCAACACTGCATTCTTCCGCCCGGCGTTGGGCGGCGACATGGCCATGCTGCGCGGCATGGCCAAGTTCGTGCTGCAGTGGGAGCGCGAAGCCCAGGCCAAAGGCGAACCGGCAGTTTTCGACCACGCTTTCATTGCCGAACATGGCCATGGCGTCGACGAATACCTGGCGGTGGTGGACGCCACGCCGTGGGAGCACATCCAGACGCAGTCCGGCCTGACCCTGGCCGACATCGAGCTGGCCGCGCACATGTATTGCCGTGGCAAGCGTGTGATCATGTGCTGGGCCATGGGCATCACCCAGCACCGCCATTCGGTGCCGACCATTCAGGAAATCGTCAACCTGCAGATGCTGCGCGGCAACATCGGCGCGCCAGGTGCAGGCCTGTGCCCGGTTCGCGGCCATAGCAACGTGCAGGGTGACCGCACCATGGGCATCAACGAGCGCCCGCCCGTGGCGCTGCTCGATGCCATGGAAAAACGCTTCGGCTTCGCCGTGCCACGGCACAACGGCCACAACACCGTCGAGGCGATCCACGCCATGCTCGATGGCCGGGCCAAGGTATTCATCGGCCTGGGCGGCAACTTCGCCCAGGCCACGCCGGATACCGAGCGCACGGCCCAGGCGCTGCGCAACTGCGAGCTGACTGTGCACATCAGTACCAAGCTCAACCGCAGCCACCTGGTCCACGGCAAACAGGCACTGATCCTGCCGTGCCTTGGCCGCACCGACATCGACCTGCAAGCCGATGGGCCGCAGGCGGTCACGGTCGAGGATTCGTTCAGCATGGTCCACGCCTCCAACGGCCAGCTGAAGCCACTGTCGACGCAAATGCGCTCGGAGCCTGCGGTCATTGCCGGTATCGCCGCCGCTACATTGGGCAAGAAGCCGGTGGATTGGCACTGGCTGGTGGCCGACTACGACCGCATCCGCGACCTGATCGGCGACACTATTGCCGGTTTCAGCGGCTTCAACCAGCGCCTGCAGCACCCGGGTGGTTTCTACCTGGGCAACAGCGCAGCCAGCCGCGAATGGAAAACCAGCAGCGGACGCGCCAACTTCAAAGCCAACCTGCTGCCCGATACGTTGCTCGACGAGCGTGTGCGTGCCAGTGGCCAGTTGCCGGACCTGATCATGCAATCGATGCGCTCGCACGATCAGTACAACACCACCATCTACGGCCTGGACGACCGCTACCGCGGCGTGCGCGGCCAGCGCGAGGTGCTGTTCGTCAACGAAGCCGACATCATCCGCCTGGGTTTCCAGCCGGGGCAGAAGGTCGACATCGTGTCGTTATGGGGGGATGAGCATGTGCGCCGGGTGCATGGCTTTACCCTGCTGGCATTCGATATCCCGGCTGGGCAGGCGGCGGCGTATTACCCGGAGGTGAACCAGCTGGTGCCGCTGGAGAGCATTGGCGATGGTAGCCATACGCCAACCTCGAAGTTCATTGCCATCAAGCTGGAGCGGGCGCAGGACGACGGGCGTATCCTGTAAGGGCCTCTTCGCGGCTAAAGCCGCTCCCACAGGTACACCACAGGCCTGAAGGTGGCGCTGAAGCTGTAGGAGCGGCTTTAGCCGCGAAGAGGTCGGCAGCCCCAGCGCAAAAACGAAAAAAGCCCTGTTCCGCAACGGTTCAGGGCTTTGTCATAAAGGTCTCAGACAGCCGAATTTCGATAAAGTTTCACAGTAAATACAGTAACTTAGAGAATTGTGTACAACTCGTGTTACTCGTCGGATTTCCGTTGCCAGCCACCTCGCTTAGCCTCAAATTCGCCTCGTCTTCCCTATGAGGCTCTCTTGATGAAGAAGTACTCCTCGATTCTGTTGTTGTCTTTCAGCTTGCTCAGCGGCGTGGCCATGGCAGGCGGCACCACCGAAGCCGGCATTGGCGGCGCATTGGGTGGGGTACTGGGCTCCGTGGTGGGCAACTCCATCGGCGGTAGCACCGGCGGCGCCATTGGTGCCGGCCTGGGTGGCGCAGCCGGCGGTGCCTTGGGCGCCGACAAGCGCCAGCGCGGTGAAGCCGCTATCGGCGGCGCGCTGGGCGCTGCAGGCGGCAACGTGGTCGGTCGCTCGGTGGGTGGCACCACCGGTAGCTACATTGGTGCAGCAGCTGGCGGCGGTGCCGGTGGCGCGCTGGGTAACTACATGGGCAACAAGGCCGACGAAGACGAGCGCCATGACGACCGTCGCTACCGTCGCGGCTACGACGACCGTCGCCACTACGACCGCGGTCACCGTTACGGCCACCGCAAGCACGGGCGTCACTGGCGCCATTGATGCCTGAGTGCCCAGCGCACCTGGCAGTAAAAGCCCCGCCCCGCCAGCGGGGCTTTTTTATGCCTGTTCGAGCACCAGGCCGGACAGAATCACCTGCAGGGGCTCAGGAAGCGCGACAGGCCGGCCGCCGGCACGCTCGATGAACACCTGCACAACCGTGCCTGCCGCACATGCCTCCGGCTCGCCCGGGCGGTACAGCGCCAGGCGGTACTCCACCGTACTGCCCGCCAGGCGCGTTACGCCCAGCCCGACTTCAAGCACGTCCGGGAAGCCCGGCAATGCATAGAAGTCTGCCGCCGAGCTGACCACGAAAGCCGCCAGCTCGCCGTCACGCAGGTCCAGCTCGGCCTGCTCGACGAGGAACGCCTGGATAGCCGTTTCGAAGAAGCCGTGCACCGTGGCCCCGGCGATATGGCCATTCAGGTCGTTGTCCTGCGGGCGGGTGAGGATCGGGTGGAAGTGGGAGAAGGCACTGCGCTGGGGGGATTCGGTCATGAGTTATCCACAGTTGGTTGCAATCAAAAAGGAAGCTTCCCACAACAAGATCGGAAGGCCTATAGTCGCAATCAACTATAGATTGCATAGCATGGCCAGTCCTGATGAATCCGAGAAAAACACCCATGCCAACTCAACATCTCGACCATGCCAACCTGAGCCGTATGGCGGATTCAGGGCGCGTCAACGCCACGCATATCGTCGGCCAGCCAGGGGGCTGGGCCGTTCAGGTCGACATCAACCACCAGGAGCATGTACTCACTGCCCAGCGCAGCGGTAATATCAGGCTTTTCAAGAAACTCGAGACCTTGGTGGCTTACCTGCTTGAACTGGGGATCGACCATTTCGAGGTAGACGCAAGCACTTACGACCCTGAGCAAACGAGTACCTATCAACGGCCTGACCGCACCCAAGCACTAAAACGCGCTCATGAAGCCGCTGCTTATGAGGCCTGGTTCCACAAGCAGATAAAGACCAGCCTGGAAGACACTACGCCAGTGATGGACGATGAGGAGGCCGAACGACTGTTTGCTGCTCGCCGGGCCGCTCTGGCGGCCAAGCCCCGTTGATGCGCCTCGGTCATGTGGCTGACTCTTGTCTTCGCAATGGATGCTGACAGTGAAACAGAAAAACCAGATTCTCGCTGCCTGCACCGCGTCCCGAGGCCTGTCGAGATCCCCTGTAGGAGCGGCCTTGTGTCGCGATGGGCCGCAAAGCGGCCC